>WHTK01000023.1:1795-52911 GCA_009377745.1 Dehalococcoidia bacterium | reverse complement strand
CGCTTCGCCGAAGAGGTACTGCGCCCCGCCGCCCCGGCGCCAACGGCCGGAGGCGGCCGCCGGGCTGCCCGCCCTGTGCGGCGTGGCCAGGAACGCGAGACCGAGGAGCAGGCGCGAGCCCGTCGCGCCGCGGCCGCTCGCCGTGGCGGTGGCCGTCGCTCTATCGACGAGGAGATCGAGCAGGAGTTGGAGGCCGCGTTGGAAGACGAGGACTTCGACTTCTTCTCTACCCCAGACGACACCGGGAGATGACCGAGTGCAAACGCGTCAGCCACCCCAGCGCACCTGCGTCGCTTGCCGCTCCACCAGCGGCAAGCGGGAGTTGGTCCGCGTCGTAAGGACGCCGGCCGGCAGTGTCGAAGTAGACCTGACGGGGAAGAAGCCGGGCCGCGGGGCTTACATCTGTCCCCAGGCCTCCTGCTGGCAGTTGGTGCTGAAGAAGGGCCGGCTGGACTCGGCCTTGCGCACAAGCTTGAGCGCGGACGACAAGCTGAGGCTGGCCGAGTTCGCGACGACGCTTGAGCAGGCTGTAGCAATCTGAGTGAGAATCAGGGAACGAAGAGAGACGAGGGAACATTGGTAACGGAAAGCAAAGCTGTAGAGCTGCCGCGAGCGCTAACGGTCAAGGAGTTGGGTGACCTGCTTAGCGTGTCCGCCGTGGAGATCATCAAAGAGCTGATGAAGAACGGCGTGATGGCGAGCATCAACCAGGTCATCGACTTTGACACCGCGGCGATCGTAGCCACGGACTTCGGCTTCGACCCGCGCGAGAGCGACACCGCCGAGAAGGCTGAAGTGCTGGTCGAGCGCGTCACCCGCGAGACTGTAGACGAGGAAGAGGACCCGGCGACGCTTCAGAAGCGCCCGCCGGTCGTGACCATCCTGGGCCACGTCGACCACGGCAAGACAAGCCTCCTGGACGTGATCCGCGAGGCCAACGTCACCGCTTCCGAGGCCGGCGGCATCACCCAGCATATCGGCGCCTATCAGGTCGAGGTCAACGGCGAGAAGATCACCTTCCTCGACACGCCCGGCCACGAGGCGTTCACGGCCATGCGCGCCCGCGGCTCCCAGGTCACGGACATCGCCGTGCTGGTGGTGGCGGCGGACGACGGCGTCATGCCGACTACAATCGAGGCGTTGAACCACGCGCGCGCCGCCGGCGTGCCGATCATCATCGCCGTTAACAAGATCGACCTGGAGGGCGCCGACCCGAGCCGGGTACTGCAGCAGCTCACGCAGTATGAGGTGCTGGTGGAGCAGTACGGTGGTGACGTGCCCGCCGTGAATGTCTCGGCGCGGACGCGAGAGGGCATCCCGGACCTGCTGGAGAACATCCTGCTGATAGCCGAGATCCAGGACCTGAAGGCCAACCCGGACCGCCCGGCAGCCGGGGCCGTGATCGAAGCTCAGCTGACCACCCAGCAGGGCCCGGTCGCGACTCTGCTGGTGCAGAAGGGCACTCTGCGCACCGGCGACGCACTCGTCGCCGGCAATGCGACCGGCAAGATCAAGGCTATGTTCGATGAGCGCGGCCGTACTATAACCTCGGCCGGCCCTTCGATGCCTGTCAAGGTCCTGGGCCTGCACGAAGTCGCGCTGGCCGGCGACACCTTCGAGGTAGTGAAGGACGAGAAGGTCGCGAGGGCGGACGTGGAGACTCTGAAGCGCGCGCGAGACGCGGCGCTGCTGCGCGAGGCCCACCCCGTCAATCTCGATAGCCTGTTCGGCGAGATCCACAGCGGCATCCTCAAGGACCTGAACATCATCCTCAAGACCGACGTCCAGGGATCGATTGAGCCGATCCGCCACTCATTGGAGCGCCTGAGCAACGAAGAGGTGCAGGTCAAGATCATCCACTCCGGCTCCGGCACGATAACCGAATCGGACGCGATGCTGGCGGTGGCGTCCAAGGGGATCATCATCGGCTTCAACGCCAAGCCGGACGCCGGCGCCAAGAAGATCGCGGAGTCCGAGAAGGTGGAGATCCGCCAGTACAGCATCATCTACAACCTGATCGAGGACGTGGAGAAGGCGATCAAGGGCATGCTGGAGCCCGTGTTCATCGACGTGATCAACGGCCATGCCGAGGTGCGCCAGATCTTCAAGATCAGCCGCCTGGGCAACATCGCCGGCTGCCAGGTGCTGGACGGCACCCTGCACCGTTCCGATCTTGTCCGGGTGATGCGCAACGGCGAGAAGATCGCCGATACGCGCTGCGCCAGCCTCAAGCGCTTCACGGAGGACGTGCGCGAGGTCCAGTCCGGCTACGAATGTGGTATCCAGCTCGAAGGCTTTAACGACGTCAAGGAGGGCGACATCTTCGAGTTCTACCACCGGGCCCAACAAACCTAGGGGGAGCTAGCTGCGCTGGTGGGGGTGACATATGTCACGGCGAACGGAGCGAGTCAACGACCTGATCCGCGAAGAGCTCAGCGATCTCCTGCTGCGCGAGGTGAACGACCCGCGCCTCGGCGGCTTGATCTCGATCACCAAGGTTGAGGTAACACCCGACCTCTACAACGCGCGCGTCTTTGTCAGCATCATGCAGCCGCCGGCTGAACAAACCGACGCGCTGCGGGCGCTCAACGCGGCGGCCTCCTTCTTCCATCGAGAGCTAAAGTCCCGGATCCAGATGCGGCGCATCCCGTTCCTGGTGTTCAAGCTCGACACGTCGATTGAGGAGGCAGCGCAAGTTCTGGCGCGCATCGACCAGGCGCTGCGCGACGACCAGACGTCCTCGGCTGCCGCGCCGCCGGTCGCGAAGCAGGAGTAGCCACGCGGGGATGGCCGAGCCGCTCGTCCGCTATCTCTACCAGGCATGGAGCGACCTCGATCAAGCGCTTGATGGCCTCTCTGCCGCCGAAGCCACTACCGTTTACGACGATGGCAGCAGCGTTGCCTGGACTGTCGGCCACATCACTAACCAGATCGATTCCTGGCTAAACAGCCGCTTTCAGGGCCTGCCGCCGCATCCGCTAATGAGCAGCGACCGCTTTCGCACCGGTGGCGATGGCACCTTCGAAGACTGGCCGACGATGATGGCCAGCGTAAACGACGTTCGCGCCCTTGCACACGCCTACCTCGATGGCCTAACGGCCTCCAACCTCGATCTCGTCATCCCGTATACCGGTTCGCTTGCCTATCTCCGCGGGTCCGGCCTCCCTCTGCGCTATGCGATCCTGCGCATCGCTTCTCACCACTTTATTCACATTGGCGAGATCGTCACCGTGCGGTCGCGGATGGGCAATCCCGCAATCGATGGGTGGACCTGGGGTCTCGACCTTCTGTGACGCCGCTCTCCGGCATCCTCAACGTCGATAAGCCCGCCGACTGGACCTCCTTCGACGCCGTCAACGTGATCCGTAAGCGCACCGGCGTTAAGCGCGTCGGCCATGCCGGGACGCTGGACCCGGCAGCGACCGGCGTATTGCCGCTGCTGCTGGGCCAGGCCACGCGGCTGACCGAGTACCTGGTTGATGCCACCAAGACCTATCGTGCGCGTATCCAGCTCGGCATCGAGACCGACACCTACGACCTCGAAGGCGCAGTCACGGCAGAAGCCGATGTCTCTGGCGTGACACGAGACGCCATTGAGGCAGCGTTGCCGGAGTTTCGCGGTGAGATCGAGCAGACGCCGCCGGCCTATAGCGCGATCAAGCGTCAGGGTGTGCCGCTTTACAAGCTGGCGCGCCGCGGTGAGGCGGTCGTGGTGGAGCCGCGCCGGGTGCGTGTCGACCGTCTCGACATAACGTCCTACGAAGCGCCGATGTTGGAAGTCGTGATCGATTGCAGCAAGGGCTTCTACGTCAGGTCGCTGGCGCACGATATCGGCGCCAGGCTTAGCGTCGGCGGCTCGCTGGCCGGGCTAGTACGGACGCGGGTGGGCTCCTTCCGGATCGAGGACGCCGTGAGCGTTGACGACCTGACGCGCGAGATCGAGGCCGGGGTCTGGCAGGAGCGGCTGTTCGCGCCGGACGAGGTGCTGCTGCACTGGCGCGCGGCGATCCTGGGCCAGGCGAACGCGCTGAGGCTCTCCCGGGGGCAGATGCTGGAGTTGGCGGGCGCTACGGCTCCTGAGGGGGAGCTATGCCGCGCCTACAGCGTTGGAGGCGACTTCTTGGCAGTGATCGCAGCAAACGAGACGCGGTGGCGGCCGGAGAAGGTCTTCGCAGCGCGGTAGTAGATTTGTCCCTCAGAGGGCGCTTGGTATACTGAGGGAGATATGGCTCGCCGTAGACAGCTCCCCGCCAACCGCAGCCGCCGCCGTGAACGTCCCGGCCAAGAGATCGACAAGTTCAAGATGGAGTTGCCGGGGCCTCTGCGGGTCCTGACCAACCCCAAGCTCTTCATCGCCCTCAGCGTCATCTTCGTCGTCGGTATGCTCGTCGGCCTGCTACCGGGCGTGATCAGCTCTCCCAATGCCAACGAGGGACCGATAGCCCAGGCCAACGAAGCGCCGGACGTGCCGGTCGAAGTAAACGCCGAGGGTACGGCTGTGCCGGTCTCCACGGCCGTCGCCAAGCGCTACACCGCGCCGCCGCCGATGGTGATCGATGCCAGCAAGACCTATACCGCGACGATCAAGACCGGGAAGGGCGACATCAGCGTCGAGCTCTATCCGCAGGCGGCGCCGGAAGCCGTCAATGCCTTCGTCTTCCTGGCGCGCGATGGCTACTACAGCGGCACGCCCTTCATGGAGCTGGTCAAGAACCCCGACGGCTCGAAGTTCTACGCCCAGGCCGGCGACCCGACGCGAACCGGTCTTGGCACGCCGGGCTTCTCGATCAAGAAGGAGCAGACGGCGCGGCCTTTCGCTCGTGGCGCTCTGGGCATGGGCGGCTCAGCGGAAAACAGCAACGGCGGTCAGTTCTTCATCTCCTTCGGCGACTACCCGGCCCTGAACGGCAAGTACACGATCTTCGGGCAGGTCGTCGGCGGGCTGGATGTGCTCGACAGGCTGTCCCTGCTGGACGTGACCGACCGTACGCCCACCGGCTCCGGCGACGAGGTCCAGTCAATCGAGATCAGCGAATCCTAGACGCTCCCGGGCTGCAGGACGTGATCGAGAGACGTAGGGACGCAGCTTTAGCTCCGTCCGGCAATACGCAGCGTAGGGACGAACCTTTAGGTCCGTCCGAGAAAGGCCACGTGGACGCGCAAAACCACCGTCGCCAGGTGGCCGCACGTCCACGGACGGAGCTAAAGCCGCGTCCTTACAGGCTTTTCTTCTCATGACGTCCTCCGAAATTCGAGACCTGTTCGTGCGCTTCTTCGCGGAGCGAGGGCATCGCCATGTGCCGTCGTCGTCGCTGATCCCGCCGCCGGAGGAGAAGACGCTGCTCTTCACCAACGCCGGCATGAACCAGATGAAGCCGTTCTTCATGGGCATGGCCGAGCCGCCCGCCCCGCGCATGACCTCGATCCAGAAGTGCTTCCGCACCAGCGACATCGAGGCAGTCGGCGACGCCTCGCACTGCACCTTCTTCGAGATGCTGGGCAACTTCAGCGTCGGCGATTACTTCAAGCCGGAGATCATCGCCTGGGCCTTCGAGCTGCTGACGGCGGCGCCGCCCAACGGTTTGGGCCTGAGGAAGGACCGCATCTGGACCACGGTGTATCTGGACGACGATGAGTCTTTCGATCTCTGGCGGCAGCAGGGCATACCCGCCGAGCGGATAGTGCGCTTTGACGAAACAGAGAACTACTGGTTCATGATCAAGGGCGGCGCCGGACCCTGCGGCCCCAACACCGAGATCTACTACGACTACGGCCCCGAGCAGGGCTGTGGCGAACCCGGCTGCTCGCCGCCAACCCACGACTGCGGCCGCTTCATCGAGCTATGGAACCTCGTCTTCATGACGCTGTTTCAGGACGAAGATGGCAGCCGGCGGCCGCTGCCTCAGGTCAACGTCGATACCGGCGGTGGACTCGAACGCTGGCCCGGCCCCGTCATGTGGGAGCGCGGCATCGACTGGCGTGGCAACCCTCACGAATGGAAAGAACCGCCGACGATCTTCGATACGGGCCTGTTTCAGCCGATCCTGGCGGGCCTCGAAACGCTTACCAACGTGCGCTATGAAAGCGCAACAGAAGCCCAACGCAGAGCAATGCGAATCGTGGCGGAACATAGCCGAGCTGCAACCTTTCTTATCTCCGATGGTGTCATGCCATCCAACGAAGGACGTGGCTACATTCTCAGGCGCCTCATTCGAAGGGCGATTTATTACGCCTTCGGTATCTTTCCGATTCAAGGCCTGTTGGAGAGGGCGGGCGTTTACATCGGCGGGGTAATGAACCAGCAGTACCCGGAATTAGTCGCGAATGCGGGCGTCATCTCCCAAGTAATGCGAGATGAGACTGAGCGGTTTAGCAGGACACTCAACCACGGCCGGTCGGCTCTCGGGTCGTTGACAGAATATGCTGACCTTATCCGGAGGCACTTTAGAACAGTGGCGAAAGACCCGATGTGGCGGCAATACCGAGCGTCACAAGAAGACTTCCTGGGTGGCCTCATGTCCTCCAACTCCCTCCCTGAACCTCTTAAAGAAGCGTTCGTAGAACAGTACGAACAATTACTTGGAAAGCAGTGGTGGCTAAATACTTCAGCCAAATTAGAGGAGGCAGCAGAACTTACTCCTAAGCTGACCGGAAAGACAGCCTTTGTGCTATGGGATACCTTTGGATTCCCCATGGAACTGACCAAAGAAGTGGCGACCGAGCACGGGTTCGAGGTCGACTTTACGGAGTTTGAGAGGCTGATGGAGGAGCAGCGGCAGCGCTCCCGCGCTGCGACGCGCTTCGAGGGCGACTCGGCGCGGATTCAGACCTACGGTGAGCTGGGTCTCGACCGGACGGAGTTCCTGGGCTACGAGACGACGCGCGCCTTCGCCAGCGTCGTGGCTATCGTCCTGGACGGGACGGAGCCGGTGCAGTCGCTGACGGCGGAGGCAGCAACGGGCCACCGCGTCGAGGTGGTGCTGAGCCAGACGCCCTTCTACGCCGAGGGCGGCGGCCAGGTCGGCGACCGGGGCGAGATCGGCTGGGCCGGTGCGGAATCGAATGGGCAGCCGCGCGGCCGGTTCGTGGTCGAAGACACGCAGGCCGTCGGCGAAGGCGGCGTCTCGACCCACGTCGGGCGGCTGGAGTCGGGCATCCTGAGCGTCGGCGCCGCGGTCGAGGCGAGGGTCGATGAGGGCCTGCGCGGTGACACGATGCGCAACCACACCGCGACCCACATCCTGCACGCGGCGCTGCGCCAGACCCTCGGCAGCCACGTGCGCCAGGCCGGCTCGCTGGTGACGCCGGACCGGCTGCGCTTCGACTTCACCCACCTGGAGGCGCTCTCGCCGGACGAAATCAGGCAGGTGGAGTCGCTGGCCAACAAGGTGGTGCGCGAGAACCTGCCGGTGCACGTCGATTACAAGCGCTATGAGGACGCCCTCGCCGATGGCGCGCTGGCCTTCTTCGGCGACAAGTACGCCGCCGAGGTACGGGTCGTCGGCGTTTGCTACCCGGAGCAGGTCGAGATCGAGCCGGGCGAGCGCTGCTTCAGCCACGAGCTCTGCGGCGGCACCCACGTCCACGCCTCCGGCGACGTGGGGACGATCATCGTCACGGCTGAGACCTCGATTGGCGCCGGGCTGCGGCGCATCGAGGCGGTGAGCGGCCGGGCGGCAGCGGAGCGTCTGCGCCAGCACGAAGAGGTGGTCGCGGGTCTGAGCCTGATGCTAAAGGCGCCGCCGGGCGAGCTGGGGTCGCGGATCGAGGCGCTACAAGAGGAGAACGACCGGCTGCGAAAGCAGCTCCAGGCGGCAGAGCGGCGCGCGGCGCGAGACGCCTCGCAGGCCGTGGACGCGACGATGATCGGCGAGACGGCGGTGATCGTGCATCGGATCGATGCGTCGAGTGGCGACGCGATGCGTGAGGCCGGCGACGCGCTGAAATCGCGCTACCAGAGCGCCGTGCTGCTCCTGGCCGCCGCTATTGACGGCAAGCCGGCGTTTCTGGCGATGGTCACGCCCGACGTGGCGCGCAAGGTGTCCGCGGGCGAGATCGTCAAGCTGGCGGCGGGCGTTGCGGGCGGTGGCGGCGGCGGCCGGCCGGAGGTGGCGCAGGGCGGCGGCACCGATGTCAGCAAGATCGAGGCGGCGCTGGCGGCGGGACGCAAGCTAATCGAGGAGAAGCTCCAGGCTCCTTGAGCCGGAAGCCCGGTTGATGGAGAACATCGGCGGCGGGCGTGTCCTCGGGCTCGATGTCGGCGAGCGCCGGATCGGTGTGGCGATCTCGGACCCGGACCGGCGTTTTGCCCTGCCGCTGCACAGCATCGATGGACGCGACCGGCGCGCCGCTATCGATGAGATCATCCGCATCGCGACCGGCGATGAGGTCGGCGAGATCGTGGTTGGGCTGCCGCTGTCGCTGAGTGGGGCTGCCGGCGCGCAGGCCGAGACGACGGAGGCGTTCGCGAAGGCACTGGAAGAGCGGCTGCCG
This sequence comes from Dehalococcoidia bacterium, assembly GCA_009377745.1. Taxonomy (GTDB): domain Bacteria; phylum Chloroflexota; class Dehalococcoidia; order DSTF01; family WHTK01; genus WHTK01. The sequence continues at coordinate 44,418 of WHTK01000023.1, read as the reverse complement.
CTGCCCCTGCATCTCTGGGACGAGCGCCTCTCGACGCAGGAGGCGCAGCGACGGATCGCGGACGAGCACAATCCCTCGGGACGGGGCCGCAGGCCGCGGGCGCGCCGGATCGAGGCGGACACGGACGCTCTCGCCGCTTCGATTATCCTCCAGGCCTTTCTTGATCGGCGGCGGAATACGTTAGAATAACGCGGCTCGCTTCATGGTGACGGGAAATAACTTCATCAGCTCTGCCCTGGTGGGCCTCGCGCTCGCCGCCCTTCTTGGCGGCGCTGCGTATGTGATCGCCAGCTCGCCAGCGTCGGTGCCGCGCAACGGGCTGCGTCTGGCGCATGCCGCGGACGCGGAGCCGGTGTTCATCATGGTCGAAGCGGGTGACAACGCCGCGGCGATCGGACAGCGCCTCGAAGCGGCGCAGATCATCGATAGCGCCTCCTCCTTCCAGCGCCTGGCGAAGATCACCGGCGCCGAGCGCAACCTGGCGGCCGGCGAGTACGAATTCGTGCCCGGCACCGCCACCCTCGACGCCGTGATGCGCATCCGCGACGGGCTAACATCGGCGCGGATCGTGGCGGTGCCGGAGGGTATGCGGCTGGAGGAGATCGGCAACCTGCTGGAGCGGCGCGGCGTCGTCAAGGCGGGCGATTTCCTGCAGGCCGTCAACGCCATCGCGACCCAGGGGACGGCCATCGACGCCGACCTGCTATCGAGCCGGCCCAAGGCGGCGACCCTTGAAGGCTACACCTACCCGGCGACCTATAGCTTCAGCCGCAGCGTCAGCCCTAACGAGGTTGTCCTGACGATGATGGAGACGCTCTCCGACCGGCTGACACCGGAGCTACGGGCCGAAGCCAGAGCGCAGGGCCTGACGGTGCACGAGGTGCTGATCCTGGCGTCGATTGTCGAGCGGGAGGTGGTGCTGCCGGAAGAGCGGCCGCTGATCGCCGCCGTGTACCGCAACCGGCTGAAGATCGATATGCCGCTGCAGGCAGACCCAACGGTGCAGTACGCGATAGCGGCGCGGCCGGGGAACATCGTCGAGTTCGGCTACTGGAAGCGGGCGCTGAGCCTGCAAGACCTCCAGTTCGACTCCACCTATAATACGTACACGAAGCGGGGACTGCCCCCCGGCCCGATCGCCAACCCCGGGATCGATTCGATCATCGCCGTGATCCGGCCCGCGCCGACGAAGCACCTCTTCTTTGTGGCGCGCAACGACGGCAGCCACGCCTTCTCGGAGACGTTTGCAGAGCACCAGAGCTTCGTCGAGCAGTACCAGCCTTAGGACGCTGGCATACGGGCATACCTGCATACTGGCACAGGAGCCCATGCCCGTATGCCCGTATGCCCGTATGCCCGTATCACCATGAACAGGCTGGGGATAATCGGCTTCCCGATCGCGCATTCGCTATCGCCGGTGATCTACAACGCCGCCTTCCCCGCAATGGGTATCGATGCGACCTTCGAGGCATGGCTGACGCCCGCCGAGGACGTGGGCACGGCGGTGGCGCGGCTGCGCCAGGAGCCGGAGACACTGGGCATGAGCGTGACGGTGCCGCACAAAGAGGCCGTGCAGCCCTTCCTGGACGCCATCGAGCCCACGGCCAAGGCAATCGGGGCGGTTAACTGCATCACGAAGGCTGACGGCCGTCTGACGGGCCATAACACGGACCAGTACGGCTTCATCCGGTCGCTTAGGGAAGGCGGCTGCGACCCGGCGGGCATGCACGCCGTGATCCTCGGCGCCGGGGGCTCGGCGCACACCGTGGCTTATGCGCTGGCGGAGGCAGGGGTCGTCTCGCTGGCGATGGCGAACCGGTCGCCGGAGCGCCTGAAGACGACCCTGGAGCACGCCGAGGCTACATCGCCGCGCCCCGTGCCGATTGAGGCGCTGGGCTGGCAGGACGAGAGCGTGACGAAGGCCTGCCGGGACGCGGACCTGATCGTCAACACGACCTCGGTGGGTATGCAGGGTGGGCCGGCGCTCGAGCTGTCGCCCTTGCGGACCGGCGACTTGAAGGAGGACGTCTGGGTCTTCGACCTTGTCTACCGGCCGCTGGAGACGCCACTGCTGCTTGAAGCGCGGGAGGCCGGCGCCAGGCCGATCGCCGGGCTGGATATGCTGATCTACCAGGGCGTGCGCTGCGTCGAGCTCTGGACGGGACGCGAGCCATCAGTAGACATAATGCGACGCGCCGCCAAAGGCGCGCTCGGGATCAAGGACTAGGGTGCGACTTATAAATCTGTTCATCTACTCGAAAACCCGGCTAACAGGTTGGGGCTTGCTCCTGCCCGTTTGCCCGCTTGCCCGTATGCCCGGGGGACGGGTGGGGAGGTAGGGCCCGATGGAGTGGGGCATCCTGATCATCGTCATCATCCTGCTGTTCACGTCCTACGTGATCATCCAGGAGACGCGCGCCCAGATGCACTGGCGCGGCCTGGTTCAAGAGGGCGACCTCGATGCAATCCGGACGCTGGTCGAGAACGAGATTGAGGCCTGGCACACGCAGCGGGTACCCCGGGGCACGCCGGCGCTGCTCTGGCACGGCGTTCAGACGGTGGAGCTAATCGACGTCACGGCCGATGGCGTCCACGTTGGCTGCAATGCGGAGGGCGAATCGGCGCTGGTCAACGGCCGCCGCGTCGAGACCAGCAGCCCGCTGACAGAAGGCATGAAGATCACGCTCAAGCTGGCGGAGATGCTGCTCTACGACATCCCCAATGTGAAGCTCGACCACGTCCAGATCGACGTATACACTTCCTTTCGAGACGCCAGCGGCCGGCCGGAATCGCGCTGTATCCTGAGTACGCGCGTTGAGCGGAGCCTGGTTGAGCATATCGACTGGGAGGAGACGGCGGCGCCGGACTTCATCACCCTGAACGAGGGCCGCTTCGCCGAAGGGGGCTCGGACGCGCTCCAGGCGGTGGAGCCGCTGCCCTGGAGCGAAGGCGCGCCGAGGAGGAGCTAGAGGAATGCACTTCCGTTTTCTGACCGCTGGCGAATCGCACGGCAAGGGCCTGCTGATCATCGTCGAGGGCGTGCCGGCGGGGCTACCGATCTCGGAGGAGTACATCGGCAAGCACTTGCGCAGGCGGCAGCAGGGCTATGGCCGCGGCAAGCGCCAGCAAATTGAGACCGACTTCGCCGAGATCGTCAGCGGTGTGCGTCACGGGCTGACGATGGGTAGCCCTATCGGCCTGCGGATTGAGAACAAGGACTGGAACAACGCCAACTGGCAGGTGCGCATGGCGGTCGACCCCGTCGAGGCGGAAGTCGAGCGGCTGACGGCGATGCGGCCCGGCCACGCCGATCTGGCGGGCGCAGTCAAGTACGGCCTCGATGACGTACGTCCGATCCTGGAGCGCTCCAGCGCCCGCGAGACGGCCGCCCGCGTCTCGGTAGGGGCAATCGCGCGACGGCTGCTGGAGGAGTTCGGCGTCGGGATCAACAGCCATGTGTTGTCGGTCGGCGAGGTGCGCGCCAACCCGCCAGAGCCTCTGGACTGGGACCGCATCGAAGCCTCGCCGGTGCGCTGCGCCGACCCGGAGGCGGAAGCGCGGATGATCGCCCGCATCGATGAAATCCAGGAGGCGCTGGACACGATCAACGGCGTCTTCGAGGTGCGCGCCAGCAAGGTGCCGATCGGGCTCGGCAGCCACATCCAGTGGGACCGCAAGCTGGACGGGCTCTTGGCCCAGGCCGTCATGAGCATCCAGGCCGTTAAGGGCGTCGAGATCGGCGGCGGCTTCACGACTGCGAGCCTGCCCGGTTCGCAGGTGCACGATGTGCTGACGCCGCGCTCTGAGTGGGGCGATAGGCCCTGGGAACACGCCAGCAATCGCGCCGGCGGCCTCGAAGGCGGGATCACGAACGGCGAAGAGGTCGTAGTCCGCGGCGCGCTGAAGCCGCTCTCAACGATGCCGCGCCGCCTGCCCACCGCCGACCTGATCACCGGCGACGTCACGCTGGCCTTTTACGAACGCTCCGACGTCTGCGTCGTCCCGGCGGCGGGCGTCATCGGCGAGGCGATGGTCGCGATGGTGCTGGCGGACGCCGTGCTGGACAAGTTCGGCGGCGACAACCTGCGCGAGACGAAGCGCAACTTCGAGGCCTACATGCAGACCATCGGCCCGCGCGGGGATCAGCCCAGCCTTTACGGGTAGCAGGGAACTAGCCATGAAAAAGGTCAAAAGACACTCAATCGCTGAGAAGCTAAATGATCCTGAGCTGCGAGCCCTCTTCGATCAACCACTTGGAACGCCTGTTTCTCTCACCAGGGAGCAGGCTATAGCCATTGTTCAAGCCGATATCGGCGGCAGGCCAGATCTACCCTCCGGCCGGGAGTATGTGAAACGGGTGGCAAAGATTTGGGGCGGCTTGCTTCCGCGTGAGTGACGGTGTCCTAGATACGACGTTTTTCATAGATCTCCGTCGTGGTCAGAACCAAGGAGCGTTAGCAATGTGGTCTGACATCCAAAACGGGCACTTTCGAGCCGCAGTCTCGTCCGTAACATACCTTGAACTTTGGATGGGTCCGCATCTCGATCGAGAAGAAGAGCTCTTTTACGAAGGTGTACTTGATCTAGAAGATCAAGTACACCTTTCCACCGTGGCTGCCAAACTGGCCGGTGCATGGCTTAGGACCCTGCGGCCAGAGTTCTCGGAACGACTTGTTCGCGATGCCCTCATAGCTGCTTCTGCCTTCGAGCGAGGGGAAGCTGTTTACACAGCTAACCGTCGAGATTTCGGTCGCTTTCCCATCGAAATCAGGAACTACTGATGAGCACGCCAGAACACATCACACTGATCGGTTTCTCCGGCACCGGCAAGACGGAAGTGGCAAAGCGCCTCGCCGCGCTGCTGGGCTGGGAGGCCATCGACAGCGATGACCTGATCGAGCAGCGCAGCGGCGGCCGGACGCCGGCCGAGGTAATCGCCGAGGAAGGCGAATTCAGGTTCCGCGCCATCGAGGCGGTGATCCTGTCTGAGCTGGCGTCGCGACAGCGTCTCGTCGTGGCCTGCGGCGGCGGTGCGCCGGTCAACGAGACGTCGCGGCGCAGCATGGTAGAGGCAGGGCTGGCCGTCTGGCTGGACGCCCATTTCGAGGAGACGGAAGCGCGCGACGGCAACGACTCCAAAGGCCGCGAGCGCCCGCTGCGCAGCCCGCGCATCTTCGACCAGCGGGCGGCGCTCTACCGGACGACAGCCGACTATACCGTCCTGACCGATACGCTAACGCCCGAAGACGTGGCGAAAGTAATCCTTGCTTGGTATCGGTTGGTTGGCGAAGGGGCCTATAACCGCCCCGGACGCATCGAGCAGCTTCTTCGTGTCCCCTCCGTGATGCCGGCCGCCCTCGATACACCACATGCGACGGCTATCATCCGCACCGCTTCAGGCGACTACCCGGCGTACGTGGACTGGGGCGGCCTGGAGCGGCTGGGCGAGTACGTCAAGCGCGCCACGGGAGCGCGTCGCGCCTTCGTGATCAGCGATGACAACGTCCTAGGTATCTGGGGCGAGACGGCGCTATCGAGCCTGCGTGAGGCGGGCATCGATGCGGCGAGTCTGGCTTTGGAGCCGGGTGACGGCAGCAAGAGCATCGAGAACGCCGGACGCGCCTACGACTGGCTGGCGTCGCTGCGGGCGGAACGTCGCGACGCGATCGTGGCGCTGGGCGGCGGCATGGTGGACGACTTCGCCGGCTTCATCGCCGGGACGTATATGCGCGGCATGCCCGTCGTCCAGGCGCCGACCAGCCTGCTGGCGATGGTCGACGCGTCGATCGGCGGCAAGACGGCGATCAATCACGTCGGCGTCAAAAACATCGTCGGCCTGTTTTACCAGCCGCGGGCCGTGGTGGCGGACGTGGCGACGCTCAAGACGCTGCCACGCCGGGCTCTCGTCGAAGGGCTGGGCGAGGTGATCAAGCACGCCCTGATCCGTGACCCTGAGCTGCTGGAGCTACTGGAGGTGCGCCTGGACGACCTGCTGGCGCTGGAGCCGGAGCTGACTACGCAAGTCATTGCCCGTAACGTGCAGATCAAAGGCGAGGTGGTCAGCGAGGACGAGCGCGAAACCGGCGGCGTGCGTGAGATCCTCAACTACGGCCATACCCTGGGCCACGCCTTCGAGGCGGCGGGCGGCTATGAATCGCTACTGCACGGCGAGGCAGTCGCGGCGGGCATGATGGCGGCGGCGGAGATCGGCAGGCGGGTGGGCGTGACGCCGCCGGAGCTGGTCGAGCGGCAGCGCAAACTGATCGAGCGGGCAGGGCTGCCGTTGCGGCCACCGCCGGGCCTCGACCGGGAGCGCATCCTCGCCGCGCTCAGTCTCGACAAGAAGGTGGTCGCCGGCGGCCAGCGCTGGGTGCTGCTGGAGGGCGTCGGGCGGCCGGTGGTCCGGGCAGACGTGCCGTCGTCCGTCGTCGAAGCCGTGCTGGATGACCTCCTCTCGCCCTGACGAAGCGCTGCGGGCCGTCGTCCACGGACGCGTGCAGGGCGTGGGCTTTCGCGCCTTCGTGCAGAGACGAGCGCTTGAGCTGGGAATCAAGGGCCTCGTGCGCAATATGAGCGACGGTCGCAGCGTGGAGGTGATGGCGGAGGGCCAGCGGGCGGCGCTGGAGGCGCTGGTCGCGGCTCTGAAGCTGGGACCGTCCGGTGCTTACATCGAGAAGGTGGAGTTGAGCTGGAGCGAAGCTACGGGCAGCTACCAGGGCTTCTTTACTGGGTAGAAGGCCCCGCCGCCTCCGGCGGCGTTTCCTTGCTCGCGGGCGGCTCTTCGTTCTCTACCCACTGGACGACGACGTCTTTCGGAGCGCGGTACCACCACCAGTGACCCTCATAACCCTCAGGTAGGTAGCGGATCGGCTTGTCGAGTTGCTGGGTCGCGGCTTCGAAGCGCTCATCCCAAGGCTCAATCGCGGTGAGAAGCTTGATCCGCAGGGCGATGGGCGCGTTCTGGAGGAGGTCGTGCTCGATGATCTCGCGCAGCATGACGTCATTGATGTACTCATCCATGCCGCCGGCCTGCTCATTTTCGAGGTCGGTGATGAAGTCGCCCCAGTAATTGAGCACGTAGTCGAGAGTGAATGGCTCATCGAAGTGGGCGCGTTGAGTCAGGCCGGCCAGGATCGGCTCCAGGTAGGCCACGTCCTCGGCCGTCAGCTCAATCTCGTGGGTTACCGGTTCGTCTTCTCGGGAGTCAGTCATTGGTCACGGGTCCTAGCATGATCGCGTCGGCTTCCTGGCCGGATTCGAGGGCTGGCACGTCTTCAGGGCAGACGACGAGGGCGTTAGCCAGCGCCATCGAGGTGAGGACACCGGAGCTCTGAGAACCGGTGAGGGAGGCGAAGTAACGGCCGTCTCGCTGGCGGACGATGGCGCGGGCAAGGAAGCGGCGGCCATCGTCATTGACGACGCGGTCTTCGACCGTGACACGCAGGGTCTGGCGCTCCCAGCTGGTCTTGCCCATGAGCTTGAAGATCGCCGCCCGGCCGAAGAGCTCGAAAGTGACCATGGAGCTGACTGGGTTGCCGGGCAGGCCGATGTGGGGCACGCGGCGGCCGTCCGGGGCCGGAAATGCGCCGAAGGCCAGCGGCTTGCCGGGGCGCATGCGTACGGTCCAGAAATCGACCTCGCCCTCGCGCTCCAGGACGTCTTTGACGACATCGTAGTCACCACGGGAGACGCCGGCTGAGGTGACGAGGAGGTCGGCGCCGAGGCCGTGGCGCAGCTTGGCTGTCAGGTCCTCGACCGTGTCACGGGCGATGCCGAGGCGCAGCGGGATGCCGCCGGCCTCGGAGATCAGGGCGGCGATGCTGGCGGCGTTGCTGTCGTAGATCTTGCCGTGCTCGTATGGCTGGTCGAGCCCGAGCAGTTCGTCGCCGGTCGAGAGGACGGCCACGATGGGCCGGCGGTAGACGGATACCGTGCGCTTGCCGACCGACGCCAGGACGCCAAGCTGGGCCGCGCCAAGCTGGGCGCCGGCGCTCAGGACCAGGCTGCCGGCCTGGACGTCCTCACCTGCGCGGCGGACGTTGGCGCCGGGACGAGCTGTCTTGAAGACGCCGACGTGGTCGCGGCCCTTGGCGAAGGCCCCGAAAGCGCGGCCCGGCTCCTCGTCTGTCTCCTCGAAGGGGACCACGGCATCGGCGCCGGCCGGGATGGGGGCGCCGGTCATGATCCGGACGGCAGAGCCGGGCTGGAGCTCGCCATCGTAGGTGTAGCCGGCCGCGACCTCGCCGATGACGCGCAGCTCGCGCGGCGATGCCTGAGAGGAGTCCTCGGTGTCGGCGGCGCGCACGGCGTAGCCGTCCATCGAGGTGTTATCGCGCGGCGGGATGGTCAGCGGTGAGCTGACGTCTTCGGCCAGCACCTGGCCCAGCGCGTCTTCGAGCGGCTTGGTCTCAGGCGGCAGGCGGCTAATGGCGTCAAGGATACGGGCGCGAGCCTCCTCGACGCTGATCATGGCTTCGTTCATGACAGGAGAGAGGATACGGACCGCGCGATGATGCCGCGTCGTTCGGCAGGGTAGAGAAGAAACGTGGAGGTTAGGTCAGCCGAGGCGCACCGCCAGGCAAGTCGTGGTGCGGGCGACGCCCTCGATGTGCTGGATGCCGTCCGTGATGGCGTTACCCAGCTTGTCCAGGTCGTCAGCCTCCATCTGGACGATGACGTCGTAGGGGCCGGTGACGGTGTCGACGCTGGTGACGCGCGCGTCGGTGTGGCTGAGAGCGAGGACGGCCTCGCCGACGCCCTTGGAGTGGCCAACGTCGGCCTCGATGAGCACGTATCCGCGTACTGCCATGGGCTCACGCCTCCTTAAGTCAGGACAGGTGAGATGATCATAACTTGGGAGGGTTGGGTGTCAACTTGGCCGGGCGAGACTTGTTCGCCCGTCCACGAGGCTCACGCCGCCTTTACCCTAATCCGGACGCTTCCTATAGTGGTTTCGTCATGACCAGCTTTTACGGCGCTTCTGCGCGCAACGAGGCCACCCTCGAAGTGCGCCAGATCCTCGAAGGTCTCGCCCCCGGCGAAGGCGACCTGCTGGAGGCCCTCCACCGCGTCCAGCACCGCTACGGCTACATCCCCCAGGCCGCCATCCCCGGCGTGGCGCAGCACCTGCGCCTGCCGGAGTCGCGAGTCTACGGAGCGGTCACCTACTACTCCGAGTTTCGCCAGACGCCGCCGCCGGAGACCAAGATCTCCTGGTGCAGCGGCCCCGCCTGCTACATCAAGGGCAGTGAGAACCTCCGTCTCGTCCTCGAAGGCCTGCTGGCCTGCGGCATGGGTGAGAACACGCCCGACAACCGCCTTGGCCTCCACCTGGGTCAGTGCAACGGCACCTGCGACAACGCCCCCCAGGTCTGGGTTGATGGCGAAGTCGTTGGCCCCCTGACGCCATCCAAGACCGTCGAGCTGGTCCGCCGCCTCCAGGCTGGAGACCAACCGTAAATGCCTACTTACGCTGAGCTAGAGGCCCAGGCCGCGCCCGCCAAGCGTCGCATCGAGGCGCGGGACCGGCCGCGACTCGCCGTGGGTATCGACACCTCCAGCATCGCTGTTGGCGCCCTCAAGACGCTCGATGCCCTGCGCGCCCTCGTCGCCTCGCGCGGCCTCGATGCAGACGTCGTCCAGACCGGCGGCAACGGCCTCTCCTTCGCCAACCCCCAGGTCGAGGTTGGCCGCGCCGGCGGCTCCCGCATCCTCTATCAGCACGTGGACGCGGAGGATGTGCCGGACTTCTTGGAATCCGTGCTCGTCCGCGGCGAGCAGACCAACCGCTGGCTTCTCGGCGCTCTCGGCGGCTCGCCCGCCAGCGGCGTCGCCCGCATGGACGACCATGCCTGGTGGTCGGTCCAGGAGCGCCGCCTCATGAGCGAGATGGGCCTCATCGACCCCGAGAGCATCGACGACGCCCTCGCCACCGGCGCCTACGCCGGCCTCGAACGCTCCCTGGTCATGACTCAAGAAGACGTCATCGCCGAGGTCACCGGCTCCAAGCTCGGTGGCCGCAGCGGCGGCTTCTTTCCCACCGGCCGCAAATGGGACTTCCTCCGCACCTCGCCCACGACACCCAAGACGATGGTCTGCAATGCCGATGAAGGCGACCCCGGCGCCTGGGTCAACCGCATGACCATGGAGGACGACCCCCACGCCCTGATCGAAGGCATGCTGATCGGCGCCTGGGCCGCCGGCGCCGCTACCGGCTACATCTACGTCCGCGAGGAGTATCCTCTCGCTTTCGAGCGCGTCGTCAAAGCCGTCGAGCAGGCCTACGAGCGCGGCCTTCTCGGCAAAGACATCCTCGGCCATGATTTCAGCTTCGAGATGAAGGTCGTACGCGGCGCCGGCAGCTACGTCTGCGGCGAGGAATCCGGTCTCATCGCCTCGATCGAGGACGCTCGCGGCATGCCCAAGATCCGCCCGCCTTATCCCGCCGCTTCCGGCGTCTTTGGCCAGGGCAGCAACGTCAACAACGTCGGCAGCTATCACTGCGCCGCCTGGATCATGCGCCACGGCGTCGAAAAATACGCCGACGTTGGCACCGAGCGCAACCCGGGGACGATGCTCTTCTCGCTCTCCGGCCACGTCCAGCGCGCCGGTTGCTTCGAGTTCGCCTTCGGCGTCACGGTCGGCCAGGCCTACGAGATCTGCGGCGGCGGCGCGCCTGTCGGCCACACCTTCAAGGCGCTCCAGCCCGGCGGACCCCTGCTCGGCGTCCTACCCGAGTTCGCCCTCGACCTGGCCATCGAGCCGGAGGCCTTCCGCGAGAAGGGCGCCGTCGGTCTCGGTGGCGGAGGCTTCGTATTTCTCGACGACACGGCCTGCGTCATCGACCTCTGCGCTCAGTTCGAGTGGTTCCTCGAAGACGAATCCTGTGGCCGCTGCACCACCTGCCACGGCGGCACCCAGCGCATGGTCGAGATCATCCGCCGTATCCAGCGCGGCGGCGGCCGTGAGTCCGACATCGGCAAGTTCCGCCTCATCGCCGACACGCTCAAATACTCCAACTGCTTCCACGGCCAGTTCGCGCCCTCGATCATCGTCAACACGATGACTTGGTTCGCCGCCGAGCTCGAAGAGCACATCTTCAGCCGCCACTGCCGCGCCGGCGTCTGCAAGGGCCTCACGCGCTACGAGGCCGGCCGCGACAAGGCCACCCGCGCCGAGTACGCCGAAGCCTACGCCCGCGCCGCCGAGACCTGCCTCACCCTGGCGATGCGCCGCGCTGCCGGCGACGCCGTCGAGGGCCAGGAGCCCTGCCTCGAATGCGTCGTCTGCGCCGAGCTCCTTCCCCAAGCCGTCCACGTCGTAGACGCCTTCGAACAGGGCGATCCCGCCCCGGAGCTGATCTCCATCCAGCCCGCGTACGAATAACACGAAGCTGTCGTTACGAGCCATCGGCGTTAGCCGAGGCGTGGCAACCTTTGACTTCCCGCCCACGAAACACGTCTCGAATTCGGCCGATATCTCCGGCCCGCGCTGTAGCGGCGACCTTCACGGTCGCCAGGGGAGGGGCGGGCTCACCGCCGACCCGTATACCCAACCCACATCCCCGCTTCCGGTTCCTCCGCCAAACCCCTAAACTAGGCCAGATGTTCGCCCTTGCCACATCCCCTCGTTCCCGAGCCGCGGGATTCCACACCCAGATTCGGCAAACGTCGCCGTGACCAACGCAACCCCCATCCGCCGCCAGTACCTCGAGATCAAGCGACGCTTCCCCAACGCCATCGTCTTTTTCCGCCTCGGCGATTTCTACGAGACCTTCGATGAGGACGCCAAGCTGGTTGCCAAAGAGCTGGAGATCACCCTCACCTCCAAGCCTATGGGCAAGGGCCTGCGCGTCCCCCTGGCCGGAGTGCCCCATCACTCCCTCCAGGCCCACCTCAAGAAGTTGGTCGGACGCGGCTTCAAGGTCGCGATTTGTGAGCAGATGGAGGACGCCAGGGACGCCAAGGGCATCGTCCAGCGCGACGTCGTCCGCGTCGTCACCCCCGGCACCGTCGTCGAAGAGGAGCTGCTCAGCGCCGCCGCCAACAACTACCTCGTCGCCGTGGCGCCCGGCTCGCCGCGTCACGGCTTAGCCTACGTCGACATCACGACCGGTGAGTTCGCCGCCGCCGAAGCCACGGACGCCGACCTCACCGTCGAGCTGGCGCGCCTCGCCCCCGCCGAAGTCCTCCTGCCCGAGGGCGCCGATCTGCCCTCCCCCAGCGAAGCGCCCTTGACGCCGCTCGACGCGCGCCTCTTCCACCCCGATGAGGCCGATCGTCGCCTGCGCGACCACTTCGCCGTCGCCTCCCTCGAAGGCTACGGCCTGCGCGGTCAGCCCCAGGCTATCGCCGCTGCCGGCGCCGTCCTGGCCTACCTGGCCGACAACCAGCGCGCTGCCCTCGCCAACGTCAAGGACCTCCAGGTCTACAACCCGTCGCGCTTCATGGTCCTCGACGCCAACGCTCGCCGCCATCTCGAGATATTTGCCTCCCTGCGTGACAACTCCCGCCGTGGCTCCCTGATCGAGACCCTGGATGCCAGCCGCACCGCGATGGGCTCCCGCCTGCTATCCCGCTGGCTGGGGCAACCCTTATTAGACATAACGTCCCTGAATCAACGCCTCGATCACGTCGAGCGCTTCGTCTCCGACACCCTCCGCCGTGCCACCACCCGCGACCACCTGCGCGACCTGCCGGACATCGAGCGCATTTGCGGCCGTATCGCCGCTAACGCCGCCATGCCTCGCGACCTTGCCGCCCTGCGTCGAGGCCTCGTTGCCTTCCCGGAGCTCCTCGTCGCCGCCGGCCACGAAGCCTCACCCGCCGCCATCCACGCCGCCTCCGAAGCCGCGGCTCTCTTGACGGCCGCCATCGCTGAAGACCCCGCGCCAGTCGTCGGCGAGGGCGGTGTCATCCGCATCGCCTTCTCCGCCGAGCTGGACGAGGCCCGTTCCCTGACCGGCGATGTCCGCCGCGCCCTGGCAGACCTCGAAGCATCGGAGCGCGACCGCACCGGCATCCGCTCCCTCCGCGTTGCTTACAACCGCGTCTTCGGCTACTACATCGAGGTCTCAAACGCCAACCTCGCCCTCGTCCCGGACGACTTCCAACGGCGCCAGACCCTCGTCGGCGCCGAGCGCTTTGTCACACCCCGCCTCAAAGAGCTGGAGGAGCGCATCCTCTCCGCTCGCGAGACCATCGGCGAGCTGGAGGCGGCGCTCTTCCGCCAGGTCTGCGCCCAGGTCAATGGCCTCGGCGATGGCCTGCACCAGGTCGCGCGCACCGTCGCCGAGATCGACGTCTTCAGCGCCCTGGCCGAGACCGCCGCCCGCCAGGGCTACGTCCGCCCCCAACTCGATGAGTCCGGCTGCATCCAGATCCGCGATGGCCGCCATCCCGTGGTTGAAGCCAGCCTCGGAGACGGCCGCTTCGTCCCCAACGACACGGCCCTCGACAGCGATGACGCCCAGATCGTCGTCCTCACCGGCCCCAACATGGCCGGCAAGTCTACCTACCTGCGCCAGGTGGCCCTTATCGTCCTCCTGGCTCAGACCGGCAGCTTCGTACCCGCCGCCGAGGCCCGCATCGGCATTGCCGACCGCATCTTCACCCGCATCGGCGCCCAGGACGATGTCGCCCGCGGCGAGTCCACCTTCATGGTTGAGATGCTGGAGACCGCCGCCATCCTGCGCGGCGCCAGCCGCCGCTCCCTCGTCCTCTTCGACGAGGTCGGCCGCGGCACCAGCACCTACGACGGCCTCGCCATCGCCCGCGCCGTGGTCGAGCACCTCCATGCCCGTCCGGAGCGCGCCGCGCGAACCCTCTTCGCCACCCACTATCACGAGATGACCCAGCTCGCGACTACGCTGCCGCGCGTCCGCAATTTCAGCGTCGCCGTCACGGAGCAGGACGGACGCGTCGTCTTCCTCCACCGCATCGTCCCCGGCGGCGCCGACCGCAGCTACGGCATCCATGTCGCCGAGCTGGCCGGCATGCCCGCCGCCGTCATCCAGCGCGCCCGTGAAGTCCTGACCGGCCTCGAAGACGCCTCCCGCAACGGCGCCGTGGCCCGGCGCAGGGCCGGACCAGCTCCCCAGCTCCCCCTCATGAGCGAAGCCGCCCCGTCCGGGGTCGAGCGCGCCCTCGCTGCCCTCGACCTCGACGCCCTCACCCCGCTCCAGGCTCTCACCCATCTCTACGAGCTCAAATCCAAGCTGGAGGAATGATATGAATCCACGCATCAGCCTCCTGACCCTCGGCGTCGCTGATCTCGAACGCTCCCGCCGCTTCTACGCCGAAGGCCTCGGTCTGCCGCTGCACCCTCAGAGCGACGACACCGTCGCCTTCTTCGACCTGAAAGGCACGCGGCTCGCGCTCTGGCCCCGCGCTGAGCTGGCCAACGACGCCGGAATTGCACCCGAAGGCTCCGGTTTTAACGGCCTCAGCCTGGCCCACAACGTCGCGACCCGTGAGGAAGTCGATTCAGTCCTCGCCAAGGCGGTACGCGCCGGCGCCACGGTCGTCCGCCCGGCGCAGGACGTCTTCTGGGGTGGCTACACGGCCTACTTCACCGACCCGGACGGCTTTCTCTGGGAGATCGCCTGGAACCCCGGCATGCCGGAGCTGGCTGACTAGGCGTTTGTCGGCTGAGTGACGCCGGTCCGTCTTGCCTAAGAGGCGAAGCGAAGCAAACCGCTTGTCCTGATGGTCTTAAAGAGTCTATCCAGAGGCTCTAGAGGGACAAGCCAATCGTCTGTGTTTCTGGACAACCCTTCCCTGTCATCAGAAGGCTGAAGATCGCCCTCAGTGTGCCAGGCCGGCGGAGCCGGTGGCGGGCGGCTGAATCGAGGCTTTATGCGCCGCCCTCATTGCGTCGAGCAATGACGACAGTGGCACGCGATCAGCCGTGACCATCCAGACCTGGCCCAGCGGCCCGGTCTCCACTCCTTCCGGATACTCCGCTTTGGCGTCGACGCCCTTCAAGAACGTCTCGTGCAGTTCGTCCCCCAGCGTGAGAGGTGGGCTGACCGCGCCGGGAGAGTAGTCGTTGGTAACCAGTGCGTCCTCGCCGGAGACGCGATAGGCGATCTGGGTCTGCCAGCCGCTGTCCCGCTCGATCAGCAGCGCCGCGTACATCCCGCCGGGCTCGTAGCGCGTCCTGAAGCTGTCGAGCCGGCACGGCGGAACGTTCCCTGTCGCCTCTATCCCGCGCAGCCCTTCCTCCAGGCCGGAACGCACCCCGGCATCGACGTCAACTTCCTGCGGCATCGATCCCGAGATCAGCTCCACGACGCGCAGCCTGCCGCCGTAGCCCGTCAGGTCGAAGAGATGGCCCTGCGCAGCCGCCGAAAGTGGTGTCGCAGGTGTCCCTCGGGGAGGCGCTCTGTTGATCGAGTCGCCGGCGGCGATGACCTCGACCAGCGCCACGGCATCCGACCTCGCCGCCAGAACGTCGATGCTTCGCTCGCCTATCCCGATCGAGCAGGCCCAGACGGGCCGCGGCGATCCGATCAGTGGCGTCAGAAACGCGGTCGTGGTGATCAGGCCAAGCGCGACGAGCAGTAGCAGTCTGGGCACGGTCCCAGATTAAGCGAAGCGACGTTGGGGCTCTATAGCCCCGCCGAAACCCCGATCGCCTTGCCCAGCGCAAACGTGATCACCGCCGCCACCGCGCCGATCGCCAGCTGCCGCCCGCCGCTGAACAGCACGCTCCGGCCCGTGAACACTGAAACAAGCGCCCCGACGCTGAACAGCGCCAGTCCGCTCAAGATCAGGCTCAGCCCAACGTTCCAGGTCGCTGCTCCGAACAGATACGGCAGCACCGGGATCAGCGCCCCAAGCGCGAATGCCACGAACGACCCTATCGCCGCGCCGTAAGGCGACCCCAGGTCCCGCGGGTCCAGCCCCAGCTCCTCGCGCACCAGCGAGTCCAGCGCCACCTCGGGGTCCTCGGAGAGGCGGCGCGCCAGCCGCTCTGCCTCTATCTTCGGCAGGCCCTTGGCGCGGTAGATCAGCGCCAGCTCCTCTTCTTCTTCCTTCGGCGTCACCGCCAGCTCCGCCGATTCCAGCTCGATCTGGCGCTCGAACAGCTCCCGCTGCGCCTTCATCGAGACGTACTCGCCGGCCGCCATCGACGACGCGCCAGCCAGCAATCCGGAGAAGCCCGCCAGCAACGCGAAGCCCGCATCCGCGCTGGCGCCCGCGAACCCCATCAGCAGGCTCAGGTTGGACACGAGGCCGTCGTTGACGCCGAACACCGCCGCCCGTAACGTGCCGCCCCCGGCCGACCGGTGCCAGTGCTCCGGCCGTCCGGCGCCGCGCACCGATAGCTCACCCAGGGCTCGCGCGTGTGACCGCTCTTCCGAAGCCAGCGCCGCCGTGCTCTCGTCCTGGGCCGCGTAGTCCTGCGTGCCGGTGATCTCGGCGCCGTGCAGCAGCGGGTAGACCACTCGCGGTCTCGCTATCCTCGCCAGAAACTTGAGGAACCTGGTTTGAAAGCTGATGTGGTGCGCCGGCAGCCGTACGCCCATCTCGCGCAGGCCGCGCTCCATCACTTTGGCGTGGCGCTCTTCCGACTCGGCCATCTCGAGCAGCAGCGATGCCCGCTGCTCGTCCTCTTCACGCGCCGCCAGGTAGCGATACAAATGGGCGCTGTCCAGCTCGTTGTGCCAGTTGGCCAGGATCAACTGGGGCTTGGGCGCTGCTCTGGCCTCGGTCTCGTTCGCCATACATCCATGCTAGGAGCCCCACGGCGAAGGCGTCCAGACTGAGCGCTAATTTATGGTCAAGCTAAGTCGCCGCCTCATCCAACATAGCGTTGACGTGTTATCAGCGTCTTAGACCTCGTCGCGGCTCCTGTTAAGCTCCCGCCAGGAGGATCGCCATGCCCGGTCTCGTGTGCGCAGTTTTGCCTCTCGAGAGGAGCGCCCTGCCTGGATCAATCAAGCAAGCGCGTTATTTGAGGGCTGCTGCTCAGATTCCGGCAACGCCTAAAGTGCGACAAAAACGCTTAAGTTAATCCATCAATCAAACGCGGGGCTACTGCTTGGCGATGCCCGCTGCCCCTAGGTAGAAACGCGGCTGGGCCAGCGCGTCTCGCATCCGGATGCGGCCGGCCCCGTCCCAATTCGGCGTTGTGACGTCCGGCAGCGGCTCTGCGGTCGACATGATGATGCCCCTGACCTGCTCCGGTGTCAGGAACGGCGTATGGGAGATCAGCAGCGCCGCCAGCGCCGAGGCGATGGGCGCCGCGAAGGACGTCCCGCTGGACACCGCGTATGGCTGCCCTTCGACGCACTGCCAGCCGTTGCTGCAGAACTCCGGCGGCAGGGTGCTGATGATGTTCAAGCCCGGCGCAGCGAAGGACACCTCCGGCCCCCAGTCGCTGAAGGGCGACCGGGCGCTGGGATCGGCAGGCGTCCCAGATGACGCCACCGCGATCGTCTGCGGCAGGCGCGCGGGGAACGTCACCCGGCTGCCGCCCTCGTTACCCGTCGCGGCGATGATCACCATCCCGTAGCGGTCGTAGGCCTCCCGGATCGCCGTCGCCAGCGTCACCGACTCGCCGTCCGCGCCGAAGCTGATGTTCGCCACCCTGGCGCCGATACGGGCGGCATAGAGGATGCCCTGCGCCGCCTCGACCGCCGTGCCGCCGCCCTTGCAGTCGAGGATCTTCACCGGCACGACGGTCACGCCGGGGGCCACGCCACTCACGCCGATACCATTGCTGGCCTGTGCGGCGATGATCCCTGAGACGAAGGTCCCGTGTCCGTTGTCGTCGGTGACCAGGCCCTGGGCTGGCTCAGTGCAGGACGAATCGATGCTCTCCTCTGAGACGAAGCTGCAGCCATGACGGTCGTCCACGCAGCCGTTGTTGTCATCGTCAAGCCGGTTGTCCTCGTCTTCCAGCGGGTTGGTCCAGAAGCGGCCCTGCAAGTCCGGATGCGTCAGGTCCAACCCCGAGTCGAGCACTGCCACCAACACGGAATCGAGGCCCAATTCCACATCCCAGGCTTCCGGCGCCTGGATCAGCGCCAGATAGGCGCTCTGCGCCGAGTAGAAGGGGTCTGTCGGGATCACAGTGGCGCTCAGCCGGTGGTTCGGCTCCGCCATCTCGACGTGAGGTAAGCGCGCAAGCCGCGTTACGGCTTGCGCCGGGGTCTCGCCCGTCAACCGCAAGCGCAGCGAGTCCAACTCCGGCAGCCTGTCGATGATCTCGCCGCCGAGGCGCGACTCCAGCACCTCGTCTGCCAGTGATGTGAAAGGCGGATGCAGACGGACGATCACCTCGTCCTGCATCGCCGCCGACTCAAGGTCGGGTTGGAAGCGCTGAGGATTCTGGTGCAGGAACGGAAGTCCGAGGACGAAAAGGAGCACGGCGGCGATGAGGATACGGGGCATCAAGCACATTAGATTACGGTTGGAGGCTCTGCCGCAACTGCGAAGCGCTAAAATGAGCCAACATGTCGATCCGCGTCCTGTCCCCCGAGGTCGCGAGCCGCATTGCCGCCGGCGAGGTGGTTGAGCGCCCAGCCTCGATCGTCAAGGAGCTGGTCGAAAACGCGCTCGATGCCGGCGCCACCAGGATCAGCGTCGAGGCCAACGAGGGCGGAATCGCCCTGATCCGCGTCGTCGACAACGGCTGCGGGATCGACGCCGAGGAGCTGGCGCTGGCCTTCTCCCGCCATGCCACCAGCAAGCTGCGTGACGACGCCGACCTGGAAGCCATAGTCACCCTTGGCTTCCGCGGCGAAGCGCTGCCGAGCATTGCCGCCGTGGCGGAGGTTGATGCAGTCTCGCGCATGCCGGACGCACCGACCGCCACGCGGGTGCGCTTCCGCTTCGGTGTCCTTGATGGCCAGGGTGTGGCCGGCGCCCCTTCCGGCACCTCGATCAGCGCGCGCAACCTGTTCCATGAGCAACCGGCGCGCCTCAAGTTCCTGCGGTCGGCGGGTTCCGAGGCGTCGCAGATTGCCAGTGTGGTCAGTCACTATGCGCTCGCCTATCCGGAGGTGGCGTTTTCGCTGCGGCTGGACGGTAAGGAGACGTTTACGACCAGCGGCGCCGGCAGCCGGCGCGAGGCGGCGGCGGGCGTGTATGGAGCAGGGCTTGCTGCCGGATTCCTCGAGGCCAGTGAGCAGGCGGACGGCTTCGGCTTCGAAGCTCTGTTCGCCCCGCCCTCCGTTTCCCGGGCTAATCGCGGTTACGTGACGATCTTCATTAACCGGCGCTGGGTCCGCAGCCGGTCGTTGAGCTATGCCGTCGAGGAGGCATATTCCGGCCTGCTGCCGGCGCGCCGCTTCCCTATCGCCGTCATCGACCTGCGGCTGCCGCCAAGCGAGGTTGATGTCAACGTCCATCCGGCCAAGGCTGAGGTGAGGCTGCGCAACGAGCGCCAGGTCTTCGCGCTGGTGCAACGTCCGCTGCGAAGTGCGCTGGCGGGATTAGCGCCGCTGGGGTCTGAGCCGATGGGTGGCTGGCCTCGCGCCTTCGCCTCGCCGACAGCGATGCCGCAGTTGGAGGGATCGCCATCGTTGGCGCTGAGGCAGGAGCCGGTGCAATCGGTGTTGCGGACGTTGGTGGATGGCTCGAGGGTAGAGGCGGCATCTGCACAACGGGAGCTGCCGGGCAGCCTGCCTATCCTGCGGGCGTTGGGTCAGGCCGGCACGACCTACATCATCGCCGAGGGGCCGGCGGGCCTCTACCTCATCGACCAGCACGCGGCACACGAGCGGGTCCTGTTCGAGCGGTTTCTGACGGAGCAGATGGAGATGAGCCGGCCGGCGCAGCCGCTGCTGGCGCCGGTGGCGCTGGAGCTGACGCCGGCGCAGCAGTCGCTGGTGGCGGTGTACGCCGGCGTGCTGCGCGAGCACGGCTTCGAGATCGAGGCGTTTGGGCCGGGGGGCTATCTGCTGAGAGCGGCGCCAGCGGACCTGAGACGCGATGACCCATCACGGGCGTTTGTGGAGCTGCTCGACCTGCTGACGCGAGAAGATGGGCCGGTGGAGCCACGCCAACGGCTGGCGGCCTCGCTGGCGTGCCATGCGGCGGTGCGGGCCGGCCAGTCATTGGCGGCGGAGGAGATGCGGGACCTGATCCGGCAGCTGGAGGCGTGCGAGACGCCGCAGACCTGCCCCCACGGCCGGCCGACCATGCTGCACCTGAGCGCGGACGAACTGGCGAAGCGCTTCAGCCGGAAGTAGCAACGAAGCCTGATGCAGAGCATCAAACGCGACGATGTCTTCACACTGCTCGAACGAGTTTGCCAGCGACTCACCCTGGACGGCATTGACTACGTCGTGTACGGCAGCGCGGGCTATGCCTTGCTCACAGAGGCTGCGATTGAACCAGCCGACGTGGACATCATGGTGTGGCAAGCCGACCTCGACCGCATTTGTACCTCTCTGAGTGAACCTGACTTGGCGCTGAACTCGATACTGACACCATTCAGCGTCCACGCGAACTCACTGATCTATAACGGACCGGACGGCAAGCCCTTCGATATCTCACTTGACTCCTGGGAGCACTACTTCACTGAAGCTGGCCTCGATTTCGGCCGTTACGAAGAAGTGGGCTCGACCAAGATCAGGGTGATGCAGCCGGAAGACCTCTTGTGCGCATACGAGATCGGTCTCGACGGCGGTAATGACTGGAAGTACGACGAATACGCCCGCAAAATCGACAGGCTGCATACGCTCATCGCCAACAGGGCGGCGGCGGGTCAGTAGACGATCTGCATCAGGAGGCCGCGAGAGTCGCGTGGCGGTTCGGCGGGGAGAGAGACTGCTTGGCCGCGGGCGATACGAGCGGCGGTCCAGGCCAGGATGGCGGCGTCGTAGAAGTCGTCGCGGGCGGCGCCGGAGGGGATTCGCAGCAGCGAGAGGTCCTGATCGAAGAGGGCGTTGAGCAGGGCGGCGCGTTCGGCGCGGCCGGCGGCGGTCTTCTTGTTGTGACGCATGGCTGAGCCGGCGTTGAGGGCGGCGAAGCTGACTTCGGGATGGCATTCTCGGACGCGGGTCTGGAGAGCGGGTGTGATGAGGAGGTCGGCGTCGCGGACTTTGGGGAGGATGTTGAAAGCCTGACGGGAGAGGCGGCGGCCGCAGGCGGCGAAAGAGGCCTCGCAGGCGGTGACATAATCCGTCGCGTCCAGGAGACAACGTAGAGGCGCCGGAAAGACGCTGCTGGATCGAGGCCGGCCGAGGAATCGGCGGGCGTCGAGATCGGCGGCGCGAGGCGGCCCATCGCTGAGGCCGATAGGGATGTCGAGGGCGATGGCTGCGAGGTCGGGCGTGGCGAGGATGGCGTCGAGCGCGGAGTAGACGGTGATGGATTGGAAATGGAGGCCGTGACCGGTCGAGGTGGCGAGGACGGCGATCCAGCCTTTGGGGCAGCCATCGATGCCGGCTACGAGCATGTGGGTCAGTGATCGAGAGGAGTACGTGGACGAGCGTAGGTGGCGCCCTGAAGGTCGCCGCTACAGGTGACACAAGACAGGTGGAGAAGCGGTGACGTCGTGGGCCGTCCTTAGCAGCTCATGGCTAGAGGTTATTCGATGGCGTATTCGGCCTTGACGCGGCGGACGGCTTCGACCATGACGCGGATCTTGTCGGCGGACTCTTCCCAGGTGCGCGTCTTGAGGCCGCAGTCGGGGTCGACATAGATGCGTTCGGGGGGCATGAACTCGAGGGCGCGCTTGATGCCGGCGACGACCTCTTCGACGGTCTCGACTTTGTGGGTGTGGACGTCCAAGACGCCGAGGCCTACCTCTTTGTCGAAGCCCTTCTCGCGCATGACGTCCAGCAGGTCATAGCCGCTGTTGGCCATCTCGAGGTCGAACTGGTCGACCGGGATGCGGATGAGCTGATCGTAGACGGGGGCGAAATCGCCGTAGCAGATGTGGGTGATGGTCTTGGCGGTGACGCCTTCGGTGACTATACCCATGGCCTCGGCGGCGAGATCGATGTCATCGAAGCGGACAGAGGCGGCGGGCTCGTCGATCTGGATGTACCGGGCGCCCGCGTCCTGAAGAGCCAGGGTCTCTTCGCGGACGACGCGGGCCATGGCGAGGACGGCGTCGCGGCGGGAGGGGTAATACTCCTCGAAGGCCCAGTCAACCATGGTGTAGGGGCCGGTGAGCATGCCCTTGACGGGCCGATCGGTGAGGGACTGGGCGTACTTCCACATATCGACGGTGTAGGGGCCGTCCCAGCGCAGCTCGTTGTGGATGACGGGCTTGTGGTAGTAGCGATTGCCATAGGAGCGGACGAGGCCGCCGATGCTCATGCCGGGGAAGTGCTCGGCGAAGTAGGCGACCATATCGCCGCGCTCCATTTCGCCGTGGACGAGGATATCGAGGCCGAGCTCAACCTGGAGGTCGATGATCTCTTGGGTGGCCTGGCGCGTGAGCTTGTCTAAATCTTCGGCGGAGATGCGGCCGGCGGCGTGATCGCTGCGGGCTTTGGCGAGGTAGGGTGGCTTGCCGAAGGAGCCGACGCTGGTGGTTAGTAGACCTTTGCTCACTTTGCGCCTCCGCGCGCCTTGTTGACCCCCTCGACGAGGCGGACGAGCTTGGCCTGAGCCTGCTCGCGGGGGAGAAATTCGAGGCCGATGTTGGGGTTCACATAGAGGTTATCAGAGCCAGCAAGGGCTGCGGCGGCTTCTACGTGACCGGCGAGGACATCGACGTCCTCTAGCCGCGTGGTACGGGAGTCCATGATGCCGGCGGCGAGCTTGGGCGGTTTGGGTCCGGCGGCAATGGCATCGAGGACACCGGGGATGGTCGTGTCGACACCGACAGTCGTGAAGCCCGCGTTGAGGGCGGCGGCCACGGCATCACCGGGAGGGCCGAAGTAGAAAGAGACGGCGGTCTCGCCGGAAAGGCCGCTGAGCAGCCGCCGCCAGATGCTCTCGGCGAGGCGGGCGTCCTCGGGATGGCGGGTGATGGCGGGCTCGTTGAACTGGATCAGCGGCGGGTCCTCGGCGGCCAGGGCCTTGGCTTCGGCGTTCAGCGCTTCGGCGAGGCCGAAGGCGACGTCCTCAAAGCTGGAGTAATGGTCGTTGCGGCAGAGCCTGGCCAGCGTGTAGGGGCCGGTGAGGACGGGCTTGACGGGCCGGGAGGCGTTGTCGCGGGCGAAGGCGTAGTCGCGGATGAGAATGGGCTCTCGCCAGGCGACGGGGCCGTTGATGATCGGCTCCCGGTAATAGGTGTTGGTGTCGAAGAAGCGGATCAGGCCGTTGATCTCGACGCCGCCGAGCTTGCCAGCGATGTAGGTCTGCTCATCGAACCAGCGGACCTGGCCATCGGTCAGGAGCTCGACGCCGGCATCGGCTTGCTCCTTGAGGACCTCGATAGTGACCTCGTCCTCGACCTTCGCGAGCTCCTCCGGGGTTATCTGGCCGCGGTCGAGACGGGCGAAGGCGTTACGGAGGCGCGCCGGGCGGGGGAGGTTGGGGATCTTGGGATAGTTGCCAACTACGGTTACAAGCATGGGTCTCTTAAACACTAACGCGAGGGCGAAATGGCCCTCGCGTCTCCGAGCCGATAGGACAGTTTAGCATCGGCGTTGCGCTTGGAACAAACGAGGACGGAGGTGGGTCAGGTAGTCACGGGCTAAAGAGATGCGCCGCGCTGACGACTATGTCTTATGACGCCCTCAAAGGATTGAGGGTCCTTTTTTCAGCCACCAGCGCACTTATGGCCTTCAGGGACGTGGCCTCCGCTGGCAACAGGCGCCGCAAATGGCGGGGCCAGCAGCCGGAGGACCCGAACTGAACCCGCAAAGGATTGGCATCTTACTACTGGTTGCCGGCGTCCTGACCCTGGCCGGCGGCTTCCTGGTCGCGGGGCGGGCCCAGAGCACGCCGGAAGCGCTTTCGCCGGACACAATCGCGCGCCGGGCAGCGCTGGAGCCGACATCGATCGGCACCATAACGACGGCCCAGCAAGCGGGCGCTGGCGGCAGCGGCGATACGCTACCGCCGGCAGCGCCGATTGAAGCGAGCGCGACGGCGCAACCAGAGGACCAGGCCGAAGCCGCGAGTGAAGCGCCGGAAGCCACGGCTACCGCAATCCAGATCCCTCCGACTGCACCACCGCCGCCGCCAACCCAGGTACCGCCAACTGCCACGCCACAGCCGCCTCCACCTCCGCCTCCGACGGCCACACCCGTGCCGCCACCCCCAGCGCCGCCGGCCGCGCCTGTCGCGCTGAGTGGCCTGGAGCAGGAGATGTTCGCGGGGCACAACGCTGAGCGGTCTCAGGCAGGCCTGGGCGGGTTGACGCTGAACGCTACGTTGGTGAACGTGGCGCGGCAGCGGGCGCAGGACATGGCAGCGAACAACTACTTCTCACACACGTCGCCTTCGGGATCGACGGCGTTCACGTTGCTGGGCGCGACCGGCTACGCCTACTCGATAGCGGGCGAGAACATCGCGCGGAACAACTACGCCAACGCGCAGTCGGTTGGGGTGGCGATGACGGGCTTCATGAACAGCGCCGGGCATCGTAATAACATCCTGGATGGGCGTTTCGGAGCCGTGGGCATCGGCGCCGCGGCGGGCTCTGACGGGATGAAGTACTTCGCGGTGATCTTCGCGGGACAGTAGCCTCCCGAGGTTCAGATGAATAGGGCGTCTCGGTTGAGGCGCCTTTCATTTGGCCCTGGAACTGGGTGGCGTCCCTTGCCGCCCCGGTCCATCGAAGAAGCCATCGGCCGGGAGGCAGCGGGGCTTCTAGAAGGCGTCGCTGGCCCAGGCGTCTACAAGGGTAAGAAGTAACCAGAAACAGGTTGTCCGGAAGGCCTTCAGCTGCTTGTTACTTGTTACTCGGGAATGACTTTGTGGCGGCGGCCGAGCTCTGCCATGAGGGCGACGGCCTTTTTGATCTGCTCCGGGCTGTGGGTGGCCATGCAGCTGGTGCGGAGGATGCCGGCGCCACGCGGCACGGCGGGGAAGATGACGGCGTTGGTGTAGACGCCGCCGGCCAGCAGCTCTTTCCAGAAGTTGACCATCTTCACTTCGTCGCCGATGAGGATGGGGACGATGGGAGTTACGGAGGCGCCGATATCGAAGCCGGCGTTGCGCAAACCGTTGCGCAGGAGCTCGGCGTTAGCGTTGAGCTTATCGACCATCCGGGGTTCCTCCATGAGGACCTCGAGCGCGGTTGTGGCGGCCACGACGGAGGCGGGCGGCATGCTGGCGCTGAAGACGCCGGGGCGGGCGAAGTGCTTGAGCCATTCGATGACGTGGGCCGGGCCGGTAACGAAGCCGCCGATCGACGCCAGAGACTTGGAGAAGGTGCCGACAATGAGGTCCATCTGCTCCAGCATGCTGAAGTGGCTGGCAGTGCCGCGGCCGCCCTCGCCGAGGACGCCGACGCCGTGGGCGTCATCGAGCAAGAGCCGCGCGTTATAGCGGCGGCAGACTTCCATGATCTCCGGCAGGCGCGCGATGTCGCCGCCCATGCTGAAAACGCCATCGATGGCGACGAGGGCCGATTTCTCCTGCGTGACCTTGGCCAGCGTTTGCTCCAGGTGCTCGACGTCGTTGTGACGGAAGCGGACCATCTCGCCATCGGACAGGGCGCAGCCATCGTAGATGCTGGCGTGATCGGCCTTGTCGATGACGACGACGGCGCGGCGGTTGACCAGGGCTGAGATCGTGCCGAGGTTGGCCTGGTAGCCGGTGGTGAAGGTGAGGCAGGCCTCCGCGCCGAAGAAGGTCGCGAGCAGCTCCTCCAGACGCTCATGCAGGACGGTGGTGCCGTTGAGCAGGCGGGAGCCGGTCATAGAGGTGCCGTAGCGCTTGACCGCGTCACTGGTGGCTTGGACGACGCGTGGGTGCCGGGTCAGGCCCAGATAGTTATTGGAGCCGAGCATGATGACGCGCTTGCCATCGATGATCGCTTCGGGGCCCTCATTGCTGTCGAGAGCTTTGTAGAAGGGGTAGAGGCCGAAGGCCTTCGCGGTCCTGGGGAGGCTGAAGGCGCGGGCCTTGTCAAAGACATCGCGGCTGGCGTCGTCATCGTAGCCGTCCAGGGAGAGCGCTTCGACGGAGACGGAGGTAGGAGCGTCGTCGTCAGCGAGAGATTTGGTCTCGAAAGCCAGAGCTTAGTCCTTTCCCGGTCGCGGCGTGGTTCGAGTAAGGGCGGTCGTGCTGCCAAGCGAGCCTGACGAGTTCCCTAGCATTTACCACGCGCTTTCGGGGATTGTCAACCAAAACGGGCCTGGGAGGGAAGCTGTGAGACCGGTATCCAAGAGGGCTGGGTTTGTGAGTCTTGCACCCCAAAGAAAAGCAGGGCGCTACGCTGATCTTCCGGGCAGTGGCAAGGCGTGGGCTGAGGCTAGCGGCCGCGGTCGAGGATCTGGAGGTAGTTGGTGGTGATCCAGAAGCCGGTAGTGACCAGCAGCAGGTTGAACAGGGCCACCACCTTCGGGTCAGGGACATAGAGGGTGGCGATGATCACGACCATGATGGCGCCCAGCATGGCGAAGAGGCGCTTGAGCATACGCTCGTCCTCGTAGGAGCCGCGTTGGCTGGCGCTGCTGGCGAGCATGAACCAGAGGCCGACGTAGACCTGGACGAAACAGGCGAGGATGCCGTCCGGGCTACCGAGGACGAAGGCGGAGCAGAAGGCCAGGAAGAGCGCAAGGATGAAGAGGGTGAAGCCGACGGTGAAGGTGAGCTTCTTGGGCAGTAACATCGAAAGGGAGCGTGGGGCGCAATGGACAAGCTGCCACCCGAGGTACATGAGAATCGCGGCGAGCAGGATCAGCACGACGTGATACACCCCGGAGACGCTCCCTGTCTCAATTTCGCCGGCCTCATGCCGGACGCCGATAATATAGCTGAATATCCATTAGGTATAACGCCTGAGCCGGGCAATTTCTTACAGGTTTGTGAGAAGAGAAGAAATAGAATCGGCTGGACTAGGCCAGATCTGAAGAGGCGAATGCCCTTCCTAGCTATGATAAAATAGATTTGCATAGAAAATGGCGGAATCTATCGCTACAGCGGCCGACATTGTAGCCCGTGCGGGCGAGAGCATCTCTCCGGAGCGGGCGCGCCTCATCGAGGAGGCGTATGAGTTTGCAGCAGCTTGTCATCAGGACCAGCGCCGTGACTCCGGCGACCCCTATATCGTCCATCCCATCGCCGCGGCGATGACGGTCGCGAGCCTGAACCTAGATGGCGCCGCCATCGCCGCGGCGCTGCTGCATGACGTGGTGGAAGACTGCGGCGTCGGCAACCAAGAGATCGTCCAGCGCTTCGGCGA
The DNA here is from genome assembly GCA_009377745.1 of Dehalococcoidia bacterium. Lineage (GTDB taxonomy): Bacteria > Chloroflexota > Dehalococcoidia > DSTF01 > WHTK01 > WHTK01. Next base: position 17,145 of record WHTK01000023.1, on the reverse strand, counting down.
GGACGTGGCGCGACTGGTCGAAGGCGTGACGAAGCTGAGCCGGCTGAACCTGCTGCGCCCGGAAGACGCGGCCTGGGACGAGACGGTGCAGGCGGACAACCTGCGCAAGATGTTCCTGGCCATGGCTGAAGACCTGCGCGTCGTCGTGATCAAGCTGGCGGACCGGCTGCACAACATGCGGACGCTGGGGGCGCTGCCGCCTGCCAAGCAGCAGCGCATCGCCGGCGAGACGATGGAGATCTACTCGCCGCTGGCGCACCGGCTCGGCCTGGGGCAGATCGCGGATGAGCTGGACGACCTCTCTTTCCAGTACCTGGAGCCGCGAGCGTACGGGACGATTTCCAACCTGCTGACGGCGAGCCGGGAGAGCCGCCAGCGCTACGTGGAGCAAGTCGAAAAGCAGCTGCGCTATGAGCTGACGCGCCAGGGGGTCCAGGCGGAGCTTTCCGGGCGCGCCAAGCACATCTTCAGCATCCATCAGAAGATGAACAAGTACATCGAGATGGGGAAGTCGTTTAACGACATTTATGACCTGCTGGCGATCCGGGTGCTGGTGGACAACGTCGCCGATTGCTATCACGCGCTCGGTGTCGTCCACGGGCTGTGGCGGCCGCTGCCGGGCCTCTTCGACGACTACATTGCCAACCCGCGCGAGAACGTTTATCAATCGCTGCACACGACCGTGATCGGGCCGGGGGCGCGGCCTCTGGAGGTGCAGATCCGCACCTACGAGATGCACCGCACGGCCGAGTACGGCGTCGCTGCTCACTGGCGATACAAGGAGGGCGGCAAGCAAGACCGCGCCTTCGAGGAGCGGATCACCTGGCTGCGGCAGCTGCTGGACTGGCAGCGCGAGGCCAGCGAGGCGGAGGAATTCGTCGAGTACATCAAGACGGATTTGTTCCATGATCAGGTTTTCGTGTTCTCGCCCAAGGGAGAAGTCAAAGACCTGCCTGCCGACTCGACGCCGATCGACTTTGCCTTCCGCATCCATACCGACATCGGCTTCCACTGCGTCGGCGCACGGGTGAACGGGCGGCTGGTGCCGCTGACGGCCAAGTTGCAGAACGGCGACGTGGTGGAAATCGTCACGAGCCGGGGGTCCCGAGGGCCATCGCGCGATTGGCTGAACCCAAACCTTGGCTACGTGAAGACCGGCAACGCCCGCTCTAAGATCCGGCAGTGGTTCAAGCGCCAGGAGCGAGACGAGAACGTCCTGAGGGGCAAGGAAATGCTGGACCGGGAGCTGCGGCGCATGGGCGTGAGCCTGCCGGAGCTGCTGCCGGACATGCTGAAGTGGTTCAAGCAGGACAGCGCCGAGGACCTCTACGCTGAGGTTGGTTTTGGCGGTGTCAGCCTGAACCAGGTATCGAGCCGGGTCGTGGCGCACCTGCACAAGGTGGAGCCGGCTCAGCCGGAGCTGATGCCGCCGCCCGTCGCGCCGCAGCCGGTCTACGGCACCTCGATCAAGGTGCTGGGTACGGGCGACGTGTTGACCCAGATCGCGACCTGCTGCAAGCCGGTACCTGGCGACGAGATCATCGGCTACGTCACCCGCTCGCGCGGCGTCAGCGTCCATCGCCACGACTGCAGCAACGTGACCAACAGCACCGAGCGTGAGCGCTTCGTCGACGTCGAGTGGGGGCAGAGAGGGCAGCTGTTCCCGGTAGCGATCAAAGTGGAGGCTTGGGACCGCGTCGGTCTTCTGCGCGACCTGAGCACGATTATCGCCGACGAGAAGGTGAATATGGCCGGCGTACGGACCACGGAGCACCACGACCGGACCGTCACCGTTTCGATCACGCTGGAGACCACGGGAGTGGAGCAGCTCTCGCGCCTCTTCGCCAAGCTGGAGGGCGTGTCAGCCGTGCTAGGCGTCGCGCGCGAGACCGAGGCGACGACGATCCGCGAAATCGCCTAACAAGCATCGCAACCTAGCATCCACGAAGGGACTACCTTGAGAGAAGATGGCGTGCTCATAGTCGAATGGGTCGCACACATGGACGCGGGCGACCGGCGCAAGTGGACGGTGGACCAGGATACGCGGCCGCTGAGCGAGCTGGGGTGGCGGCAGGCGGAGCGTATATATGAGGAGCTGGCGAAGTCGCCGGTCGAAGGGCTGTACAGCAGCGCGGCGTTGCGAAGCCGGCAGACGATCGAGCCGCTCGCGAAACGCTTCGGTTTGTCGATCCAGATACTGCCCGGCCTGCATGAAATGGGCGACTGGCAGCCACCTGACGCCTGGCGCCGGCAGGGGTTCTCAGCGATGGACCCGTTGAGCGGCGCCTACGCGGCTGGTCTGGCAATGAGTGCCATTCGGACGATTCGCGAGCTTCACCCGGCCGGACGGGTCGTCGCCTGCAGCCACGGCGACATCCAGCCGGCCCTCGTCCTCTACCTGATGGGAGCCTTTGGGCTCGACGTACTGCCACCTGTCCTACCACCGGCCCCGTGGACTCGGGGAGGCTGGTATACGCTGCGCTTCGAGGGTGACGGTGTCGAGGTGGAGCACTACGACGTTCTGCCGAGGTTCCCACAGTCGTAGCCCTCCTGCCTCTTCGCCAAGCTGGAGGGCATCCTCTCCGCCGCCCGCGAACACGAAACTTCCTCGACAATCCGCGAAATCGCGTAACTAGCACTGTGAACTTGACTCTGCGGGATGAATCCCGCAGACCTGACTTAATCAAGGAGCTCCGCATGCTCACAATCGAGTGGCTGTCCCACATGGAGCCACTGGACCGCAAGACGTGGACCGGCGATCAGAATCAGCGTGGTCTCAACGAGCTCGGCCTGAGGCAGGCGGAACGCATCTGCGAAGAACTGGGCAATGCTTCGTTCGATGCGCTCTACAGCAGCCCGGCGCGGCGCAGTATCCAGACGATCGAGCCTATGGCTCAGCGATTCGGTCTGCAGATTACGAAGCTCCCCGGCCTCGGCGATACGAACAGCCTGCAGCTACCGGAAACCTGGCGCTCGCCGTCACCGGAGTTGGCGCAGGCCTATGCCGGCGCTTATTACACCGGAAGGGCTCTCTCGGAGCTAGATGCCATCCGTGCTGAGCATTTATCGGGGCGCATTGGCGTCTGCACTCACGGCGACGTCATGGTTGCCGTGGCGATTTACCTGGCTGGTCTTTATGGCCTCGATATACCGCCGCCAACTCCGACTCGCGGTGCTCGCTACACCCTTCGCTTCGAGGGCGACAAGGTCGAGGTCGAGCACCATAACGTGCCGGCGGGATTCCCGTTGTAGTTTTGGGATTGTCCTCGTTAGCACCCGCTGATCTGGATCGTTAGGTGCGGTGCGGCGTAGGCTGCGGGCATGGAGCAGACGATCATTCAGGTTGACGCCTTTACCGACCGCCCTTTCACCGGCAACCCCGCCGCCGTCGTCCTCCTCGATTCACGTCGCGATGGCCGCTGGATGCAGGCCGTCGCCAGGGAGATGAACCTCTCCGAGACCGCGTTTGTGCACCGGCGCGGCGATTACTTCGACCTGCGCTGGTTCACGCCGACGGTCGAAGTGCAGCTCTGCGGCCACGCCACCCTGGCGGCGGCGCACGTCCTCTGGGAGACCGGCGGCTTGGAGCCGGACAAGATCGCCCAGTTCACGACCCACAGTGGCGTCCTCACCGCCCGGCGCGATGGCGACTGGATCGAGTTGGATTTCCCCGCGACACCAGAATCGCCGATGGCGGCGCCGCTGGAGCTGACGCAGGCCCTGGGTGTGACACCCATCTACAGCGGCAAGAGCGCCTACGACTACCTTATCGAAGTCGAGTCCGAGGAGGCCGTGCGCGCGCTGAAGCCGGACTTCGGGCTGCTGGCCAAGGTGCAGGCGCGCGGCGTGATGGTTACAGCGCCGTCGTCGCGGCCGCAGTACGACTTTGTGTCGCGGTTCTTCGCGCCGGCGTTAGGCATCGATGAAGATCCGGTGACGGGATCGGCGCACTGCTGCCTCGGGCCCTACTGGCGGAAGAAGCTTGGCAAGACGGAGTTTCTGGCCTACCAGGCCTCGAAGCGCGGCGGCACGGTGCGTGTGAAGCTCAACGGTGACCGCGTCCTGCTCGGTGGCCAGGCGGTCACCGTGATGCGCGGAGAGCTGGCCGGCAGCGACTAAGCCACCTCCCTCAACCCGCCCCCCCACTGGCAAACGGGCAATATCGAAGCCGGACAGGCTCATCATTGTCTTTGCGAGGCCCTCAAGGCCGAAGCAATCTCGGACCCACGTCATGGGGCTGGGCTAGCGGTTACTCCTAGGCAGGCACGAACTTGATCGTTTGCCCGTATGCCAGTTTGCCAGTATGCCTGGGGGCGGTGGGGAGGCTAGGGGATAAGGCCGAAGAAGCAGACGCGCCGGAACTCACGCAGGCCGCGCATGTGGGCTTTGCCGAGGATGTAACCGCCCGGTAGCTCGACCACCTCATCGACGATGCGCTTGACCGGCAGGGGGTTGGGCATGTCGGCGTAGTTGATTTTGAGCACCGGGGTTTCCGGGTCTTCGATACCGGGGGCGACGAAGGTGCGGAAGGGGAAGACGCGGACGATGCCGGGCTCCTCGTCGCTCTGGACGCGGTAGCCGGGCCAGCCGAGCTTCTCCGTCGCCTTGGACCAGGCGTTGTCTTCGAAGACGTTATCGCCGGTAGAGGCGCCGGGGTCGAAGGTCTTACCCTTCCAGGGGAGATAGATGCGGGTCAGCCACTCGAAGAAGGGGTCCGAGAGCAGGCCGGTGGAGAGGGCGACGAGCTCGCCCTCGTAGCGGCCGTCGGGTCGTGGCGGGGCGCCGAGGCGGAAGAGCCGGCTGAGCGTATCGATGGCGCCGTGGCGGTCGCCTTCGAGGCGGGCGCGGGCGAAGCGCACCTGGCGCATTGCGGCTTCGTGCAGGAAGCGGGCCTGGCTATCGCTTAGGACGCTCCAGCTGAGACGTTCGGCGGCGGCGATAAGGTCGCGGACGGAGAGGATATAAGCCTCGACAGCCTCCGGCGACGTGTCGAAGGGGTCAGGCTCGCCTTCGTGCAGGGCGTTGAGGCGGCTGATCAGCTGGTCGGCGGTAGTTTCGGTGGCTATGGAGAATCTCCTCGATTCAGCTTATCAGGCCTTGGCGGGGTGGCATAGGGCTGGTTGTGGGGATCATTGGACGTGGGAAGGGCTGCGCATTCCTTCGGCCCGGCTCAGGACAGGGCTCTGCGCGTGCTCCGCCCCTCAGTGAAAGGAGAAGATTTCTGAGAGGACACCCCTCAGACTCCCCGGCAGAAGGGCGCCCTCTGCACTCCGCTTACTGTTCTGCATATCAAGCTCCTGTCATTGCGAGCCATTGCCCGCAGGCAAGGCGTGGCAATCTTTGACGTTTGTTAGTCAGAAACTCGGAGCATCAAAGGTTGCCACGCCTCGGCTGTCGCCGATGGCTCGCAACGACAGGTAACGTTGCCTAGATGCGAACGGTGCGGGCGGAGAAGATGTCCGGGATGCGGGTGATCTCCGCCAGGGTCTGGGGGTCGATCTCGTCGTCGAGGCCGATGACCATGAGGGCGCGGCCGCGGATGCTCTCGCGGCCGACGCGCATGAAGCTGATGTTGATGTCTTTCTCGCCGAGGAAGGTGCCGATGCGGCCGATCATGCCGGGCCGGTCGGTGTTCTCGCAGATCAGGAGGTGGCCCTCGCCGGGCGCGACATCGACGAAGAAATCGTTGATCTCAACGATGTGTGGTCCGTCTTGCGATACGGTGGCGGAGACGACCGTCTTGCCGCTGCTGGTTGTCAGGTGGACGCGCAGAAGATCCTTATAGATGCCCTCGTAGGGGCCCCTGCGCTCAGTGATCTTGAGGCCGCGCTGCTCGGCTATAACGGCGGCATTGACGAGGGTGACGTTCTCTTCGCTGACCGTGGCGAGCAGGCCCTTGATCACGGAGGCCTTGAGCGGCGTAGTGTCGAAGCCGGCGATTTCTCCCAGAAACTCGATCTCCACGCCTTCGAGCTGGCCGGCCGAGAGCTGGGTGGCCAGAGAGGCGGCTTTGGTCGCGGCCTGGAGGTAGGGCGCGACGACCTTGAAGGTCTCGGCCCCGATCGCAGGCAGATTGATGGCGTACATCGCCGGGTCGCCGCGCAGGACGGCGAGGATCTGCTCCGCCACGTCGACGGAGACGCGCTCCTGAGCTTCAGCGGTCGAAGCGCCGAGGTGAGGCGTGACGATGACCTTGGGGTGGGCGAGGATAGGCAGATCGGGAGCCGGTGGCTCCGGGTCGAAAACGTCGAAAGCCGCCCCGGCAACGCGACCGGCGTCCAGCGCCTGGATCAGCGCCGCTTCATCGATCAAGCCGCCGCGCGCGACGTTGATGATGCGCACGTCCGGCTTCATCTTCTGAAACTCGGGAGCGCCGAGGAGGTTGCGGTTCTCGGCGGTTAGCGGCACGTGCAGCGAGATGAAGTCGCTACCGGCCAGGATATCGTCCTTGCTCGCGAGGCGGATGCCCATGGCCTGAGCCCGCTCCGGCGTGACGAAGGGGTCGAAGCCGAGGATCTCCATGTCGAAGCCGCGGGCCCTACGTGCGACCTCGGAGCCGACGCGGCCGAGGCCGAAGAGGCCCAATGTCTTGCCGCGGAATTCGACGCCGACGAACTTCGAGCGCTCCCATTTGCCCTGGCTGAGGGATGCATGACCGGCTGCCACGTGCCGAGAAAGCGCCAGCATTAGCGCCATCGTGTGCTCCGCGGCCGAGACGGTGTTGCCCTCCGGCGCGTAAACGACGACGATGCCGCGCCGGGTGGCTTCCTGAACGTCGATGTTATCGACGCCGACGCCGGCGCGGCCGACGACCATCAGGTTGCGGCCGGCAGCCAGGACTTCGGCGGTGACCTTGGTCTCGCTACGGACGGCGAGAGCGTCGTACTCGGGGATGATCTCTAGCAGCTCGGCCGGGGTGAGGCCGAAGCGCACGTCCACGTCAGCGCCCTGCCGGAGGATATCGATGCCGTCCTCGGCAAGCCTGTCGCTGACGAGTACGCGGGCCATGCTGTTGTCTCTTTCCTAGGCTCCGACGCCGGCAGGCTTCTTGTAGCCGAGGCGGTCAAGCGCCTTTTCGAGCGCGTCGATAGCGGCGTCGATGTCCTCGCGGCTGGTCATACCCATGTGGCCGATGCGCACGATCTTGCCGGTGAGCTTGCCCTGGCCGCTGGCGAGGACGGTGTCGTAGTCCGTGTTGAGGATCTTCAGGAGTTCGCCGGCGTTGACGCCTTCGGGGACGAGGATGCTGCTGACGGTGTTAGAGGCATGGGGGCCTTCGGCGAGCATCTTGAGGCCGAGGGCGCGGGCCTTGGCGCGGGTGTAGTCGCCGATGGCGGCGTGGCGGGCGTTGACCTGCTCCATGCCTTCCTTGTCCATCATCTCCAACCCCAGGTCGAGGCCGTAATAGAGGGAAACGGCGGGCGTGAAGGGCGTCTGGCCGCGTTCCGCGTACGACTTCGCCTTGCCGATATCGAAGTAGTACTTCTGGATTGTCGAGCTCTCGTAGGCCTTCCAGGCGCGCGGGCTGAGGCTGATGAAAGCCAGGCCCGGCGGGATCATGAAGCCCTTCTGGGAGCAGGTGGTGCTGACGTCTACGTCCCAGGCGTCGGCGGCGAAGGGGATGCAGCCGAGGCTGCTGATCGCGTCGACGATCAGGAGGATGTCGGGATTGACGGCGCGGATCGCCTTGCTGATGGCGTTGATGTCGTTGGTGACGCCGCTCGAGGTTTCGTTGTGGGTGACGAGGACGGCCTTGTAGCCGGGGTCAGCGGCCAGGGCATTGGCGACCGCCTTGGGGTCGGCGGCGGTGCCGGGCTCGAAGGCCAGCTTGGTGACGGCGGCGCCGTAGGCCTCGGCAATGTCGAAGAAGCGGTCGCCGAACTCGCCGATGGAGACGGAGAGGACGCGGTCGCCGGGGGAGAGCGTGTTGACGATGGCGGCTTCCATGACGCCGGTGCCGCTGCAGGTCATCACGTAGACCTCGTTCTGAGTGCGGAAGAAGAGCTTGAGGCGCTCCATGATCCGCGCCTGCATATCGGCAAACTCAGGGCCGCGGTGGTTGATCATCTGGCGGGAGAGCTCGGCGAGCGTCTCAGGCGGGCAGGCTGTGGGGCCAGGGATACGTAGGTTTTGCAAGGTAAAGACTCTCCTCTGTGGGCTCATTGGAATCGTAGCCGTGGCATCTTTTGGGGTCAACAAGCTAGCGCTTGAGCGCAGGGCTGCGCGTTCTGACGCAGGATGCGTCTGGCTTATACGGCGTCTGGCATACACCCCACGCTCTGTCATTGCGAGCCATTGCCCACAGGCGAGGCGTGGCAATCCTTGACCGTCCGTTGTTAGAACTCGTGGGTTTTGAAACATTCGTGGGCCAAGCGGAGTGCGGGGGCGCAGCCGACGCCGGGGTTTCTGAGGGGTGTCCCCTCAGAAATACTCTCTTTTAACTAAACGTTAGCGGAGCAGACCGAGAGGGATGCGTAGCGACAAGGCGCTGGGCCCGCATGAGCGCGATGCATGTGCCCGGTACATTAAAGGTTGCCACGCCTTGCCTGCGGGCAATGGCTCGCAATGACACAAGAGATAGGTTGCCATTAACAAAGAGCGTATTCGTCACGCGACAGCAGGATGCCGCCTGCTAAGGCCTGAGTAGCCCCTTACTGGCAGCTAAGGGTAGAATTAAGCGTTCAAGGGCGGATTTTCGTGTCTGAAACCGTATTTCTCGGCGTAGCTTGGCCGTATCCCAACGGCTCGCTGCACCTCGGCCAGATCGCCGGGGCCTATCTGGCGCCCGACATCTTCGCGCGCTACCACCGCACGGCCGGCAATCGGGTGCTGATGGTCTCCGGCTCCGACCAGCATGGCACGCCGATCACCGTCCGCGCCGAGCAGGAGGGCCGCACGCCGCAGCAGGTCGCGACTTCCTTCCACGAGGAGTTCGTCGCTTCATGGGAGCGCCTGGGCATCAGCTTCGACCTCTACACCACGACCGGCACCCAGAACCACATCGATACCGTGCAGGAGATGTTCCTCAAGCTGCTCGAGCAGGGCGACATCTACAAGGCGGTCATGGAGCTGCCTTACTGCGCCCAGGAGAATCGGTTTTTGCTCGACCGCTACGTGGAGGGCACCTGTCCGTTCTGCGGCTTCGAGCGGGCTCGCGGCGACCAGTGCGACAACTGCGGCCGGATCCTCGACCCCGTCGACCTGATCGACCCACGCTGCCGCTTCGATGGCTCGGCGCCGGAGCGTCGCGAGTCGGAGCACTTCTTTCTGCGCCTCAGCGCGTATAACGACCGCGTCAAAGCCTGGCTCACGGACGACAAGGAGCACTGGCGCCGCAACGTCCTCGGCTTTGCGCTGGGCATCCTCAATGACGGCGAGGGCCTCAAGGACCGCGCCATCACCCGCGACATGCAGTGGGGCGTCCCGATCCCGGTTGAGGGCTACGACGACAAGCGGATCTACGTCTGGTTCGAGAATGTCGTGGGTTACCTCTCAGCCGCCAAGGAGTGGGCCCAGCGCGAAGGGACGCCGGAGGCCTGGCGGGACTTCTGGCAGGACCCGGAGACAAAGAGCTACTACTTCATCGGCAAGGACAATATCTGGTTCCACACGCTGAGCTGGCCGGCCCAGATCATGATGTACGGCGGTCTCAACCTGCCCTATGACGTACCGGCGAACCAGTACATCAACTTTCGCGGCTGGAAGGCCAGCACCAGCATGGGCACCGCCCCCTTCCTGCCTGTCTACCTGGAGCGTTACGACCCGGACACGATCCGCTACTACCTGGCCGCGATCATGCCGGAGTCCAGCGACAGCGATTTCAGCGAGGGCGACCTTGTGCGTCGCAACAACGAGGAGCTGGTCTCGACCTGGGGCAACCTGGTCAACCGCGTGCTGACGATTACCTATCGGAGCTTCGAGGGTCGCATTCCGGAGCCGGGCGCGCTGCATGAGACAGATCGAGTGCTGCTGCGGGCCGGTGAGGAGATGCTGACCTCCGTAGGCGCCAGCATTGCCGCCTGCCGCTTCCGCGAGGGCCTGCGCACGTCGATGGCTTACGCGCAGGAGACAAACCGCTATCTCAACCAGGAGGAGCCCTGGAAGACGCGCGAGAGCGACCCACCGGCCGCCGCGCGCGCCCTCTACACGGCCCTCGGCGCGATTGAGGCGCTGAAGCTGGCGCTCTACCCCTACCTGCCGTTCTCGGCACAGCAGCTGCACGCCATGCTCGGCCACGACGGCCCAATCGACTTCAACGGCTGGCAGACAACGCTGCCGCAAGCCGGACGGCCTCTCGGTACGCCGGCGCCGTTGTTCAAGAAGCTGGAGCCTCCGTCCGCCGCCGAACCTGAGCTCGTGGGCGGGAAGGAAGGCTCGTGATCGAGCTCGTCGATAGCCACGCCCACATCCAGGAGCCGGAGTTCGCCGCCGACATTGACGCGGCGCTCGAACGCGCGCGTGCTGCCGGCGTGACGACGGTCATCGTGCCGGCTGAGGACGTCGACTCGTCGCGGCGGGCCGTCGCTTTGGCGAGCAGAATCGATGGTGTTTACGCCACGGCCGGCTTTCATCCTCACGAGGCGAGCAAATTGGATGACGCGGCGCTGGCTCAGATCGAAGCGTTGCTGAGCCACGAGAAGGTCGTTGCGGTGGGCGAGATCGGCCTCGATTTTTACAGGACGCTGTCGCCGCGAGAGAGGCAAATCGAAGCGTTTGAGGTCCAGCTCAACCTCGCTGAGCGACACGCCTTGCCGGTCGTTATTCACTGCCGCGATGCCTGGGACGCCCTTGCCGACCAGCTACCGGCCTGGGCGCATCGTGTCGCGCCCGCCTACGCCGGGCGACCCCTCGGTGTCTTGCATTACTACAGCAGCGACCTCGAAACAGCCTTGCGCTACGTCGATCTTGGCTTCCTGATCTCGATCCACACTTCAGTGACGCACCCCAAGGCGACGGCTCTGCGCGAGGTGGTTGCCGCGTTGCCGCTGACCTCGCTGGTCGTCGAGACGGACTCGCCTTACGGGGCGCCACAAGCCCATCGTGGCAAGCGCAACGAGCCGGCTTATGTGATCGAGGCGGTGAGGCAGATCGCGGAGCTGAAGGATCTATCGATGGAGGAGGTGGCAACGACGGCAAGCGCGAACGCGCTGCGGCTGTTCAGGCTGGCGGCGCCGGCAGAAGCCGTCCTTAAGGGAGTGGAGCCATGAGCATACAGCCGCACCTCCTAAGCAGAGCCGCCCGCTCCTGGCGGACGGAAGGGCCGAAGGGATTCAGCAAGCGGGCGACGAAGTACATCCTGCGGTTTGGCAGGCCGGAGGCCGGCGGCGCGCACGCTCAGCAAGAGCCGATGATCCGGACGATCCGGCAGAACGATGACCTCTACTATCTCGTCCAGGACGGCCTGGGGTTGGTTGAGGAGACACTACAGGCGGTGCGCCCAGCTGAGTTTCCGGCCTTATCCAACATCCTGGACCACGTTCTCGGTGCGGGCGGCAAGCGCGCGCGCCCGGCCGTTGCCCTCCTGGCGGGTCGGACGGGCCATTATGAGTTGGACCTGCTGGTACCGCTGGCGGCGTCGATCGAGCTGCTGCACTCCGCCACGCTGGTGCACGATGACGTAATCGATGCTGCCGCGACGCGCCGGGGCCGGGCGACGGCCAACTCCCTTTTCGACAACGCTGCCACGGTGATGGTCGGCGACTACATGTTCGCCCACGCCGCGGAGCTGGTTGCCCGCACCGGCAACATCGAGGTGATCCGGCTCTTCGCGCGCACCCTGATGCAGATGGCCACGGGCGAGCTGCACCAGGACATGAGCGCCTACAGCTACGGCCAGTCGACGCGGGAGTACTTCAACCGCATCGCCGGCAAGACGGCGTCACTGTTCGCGACCGCGGCAGAGGGCGGCGCGATGATCGGTGGCGTCTCGCCTAAAGGCGTCGAAGCGCTGCGCTCCTACGGCGAGAACCTCGGCATGGCGTTCCAGATCGTCGATGACATACTCGACTTCACCGGCGATGAGGCGGAGATGGGCAAGCCGGCCGGCAGCGACCTTATGCAGGGCACCTGACCCTGCCCTCGCTGCTGCTGATCGAGCGCCAGCCGGAGAACAACCCGGTCAAGCGCTACTTCGCGGGCGGCCGTCAGCGCGGCGATAGCCTCAAGCGCTCCCTGACGCTGATCCGGGAGTCGAACATACTGGATGAGTCCTACGCGGTCGCGGTGGACTTCCGAGACCGGGCGCTAGGCGCCCTCGATGTGTTGCCGCCCTCAGAGTCCAGGGAGTCGCTGTCGGATGTAGCGTACTGGGTGACGCAGCGGCGGGCTTAGGGCTTCGTCTAATCACAAGAGCGTCTCCCTACAGCCACCTCACCTCTGTGTCTTGGTGAAGAGGTAAGCTCGAAAGCGGAGGGTGAGTAGGCCTTCTTCTTTGAGTAAATTGGGCTGCGTGGACGGCAAGGGTTCTAAGAAGACTCTCTCGAAAGAAAGGCTAAACACAAGGGGGCGTCCAATCCGGACGCCCCCTTTCTTATTCAGCGTAGGACGCTTACCCCATGCCGAACTTCGGCGAGAGCATGGGCTTGCCGTCCGGGCCCATCGGCGCCTGGCCGAGGTCTGAGTCCCTCATGCGGCGGGCGTGCTTCATCTTGTAGTAGTCGATGTCCCGCGATTCTTCCATGTCGCCGCGGCTGCGGACCGGCCTGGGGTCGGGGCGGTAAAGCTCAGGGTGCTCACCGGCGGGGACGCCACCGGTGTTCATGTGCTTGACTTCCTTGTTGTAGTGCCAGTAGGTGCCACGGTCCGGGATGCGCCGCGGCATTCCGTCTCTGAAGGTGAAGGCTGAGAAGGACGTCGGCATGATGCGCTGGCTGTCGCGGTCGCAGAGAGGGCATGGCGAAGGCTCAGACGACTCGCGCATGGAGCGCAGGGTTTCGAAAATACCGTCGCAGCTCTGGCAGTAATACTCGTAAAGGGGCATCCGCTCTCCTCCGGCTATAGCTCTATACGCTAAATATACGGCAAAACAGGGGTTGAAGGTTTAGTCAGCCCGCCCGGAGGTTGGTAGCAGATCTGCGGGATTGAAACCCGCAGCTTTCGCGACGAGTACGCTGGTCATTGATCTGGACGCAGTGTCACTTGGGTTGTGCGAGAGGGATGAGGCCGCGCAAGTCAGAGATGACGTGGTGAGCCCCGGCCGCGAACAGTGCCTCGGCGTTGTCGCCGGTCAGGCGGCCGACGGCGGTCATGTTGGCGGCGCGGGCGACCTGCATGTCGAAGGCGCCGTCGCCGGTCATCAGCGAGGCCTCAATGTTCTGGGCCGATAGTCCCAGGCTCTCGCGGGCGATGCGGAAGTGGGGCTCGCCCTTGCCCAGTTCCGGCCGCTCGGGATCGACGCCCAGGATCAGGGTGAAGTGGTGTGCCAGGCCGAGGTGGGCCAGCTTGGCCTCGACCATCGTCTGGCGTCCCTGGCTGGTGACGATGAGCGGATAGGAGGCCGCGAGCCGCGCCAGTACCCGTGGCACCTCGGGAAAGAGCACCGGCTCCAGCTTGGCGTAGCGCAACCAGAACTCCGCCAGCAGGGCGTCGATGTCGGGCTCGACGATGCCGCCGTTAGCGAGGGCGTGGCGAAACTGCTTCTCCAACGGCACCCCAGCCAGCGAGAGGTAGTCGCGGCCGGCGGCCTCGGGGTCGAGGCTGTAGGCGTCGGCAAGCAGGCTGCCGAAGATCTGAGCGTGCTGCGGCATCGAGTTGATGAGCGTGCCGTCGAAGTCGAAGAAGAGGACGCGGCGCGGAATCAAGACGGCAGGGAGGCGGCGTCGCGGCGCAGCGTCTCGACGAAGCGAGCGCTGCGCACCTCGCGCTCGAGGACGAAGCTGACTTGGTCGGCCAGGCAGCAGCGCACCTCTTCGGCGAGGGCGTGAGAGAGGCGCACGCGGGCCATCTCGGCGAAGGATGCGCGCAGCAGCAGTCGCAGGACCTTGATTGCGTTGAGGCTGAGTGGCGTCAATCGCAGAGAATCGCCGGCGCAGGCTGGGCAGAGAGCGCCACCCGCGACCGGGCTCCAGTAGTTATCGACGGGCTCCAATCGCCGGCCGCAAACAGCGCAGACGTCGAGGTTAGGGCGGTAACCCAGCTTACTCAGCAGCCGCGCCTCGAATCGGCGCACGGCGATTTCGGTCTCCTCTTCACAATCGAGCAGGCTCAGCGTCTCGTTCAACAGACGGAAGATCGGGTTACCTTCGGAACGCTCCGGCGTCAGCCTATCAACCAGCTCGGCGCAGTAGAGGCCGCGGCTGAGCCGTTCGAGGTTGTCGCGCAGAGCAGGAAAGGCATCGACGGTCTCAGCCTGGGTGACGATGTCCAGGTCTCGGCCCTCGGCGATGAGGTAAGCGCCGAGGGTTAGCGGCTCCAGGTGGCCGGCGAGGCGGCTCTTGGTGCGGCGGACGCCCTTGGCCACGGCGTCCAACTTGCCCAGGTGAGAGCAGTAGAGCGTGACGATCTTGTCAGCCTCGCCCAGCTTGCGCTGCCGCAGGACGATGGCCTGGGTCTTGTAGACGCGGGGGCGTGGCATTAGGTGGCCGTCCTGCCGAGGTAGGCAGTCAGAGTTGAGTGAGAGATACCAAAGTCGAAATGAGAAAGGACGTCCAGGCCGATCAGATTGCCTATACCCAAACCCCGGATGGGTGCGAAGGCAACCGGGATAGTGAGCGCGAGGTCGGGTTCATTTAGCAGTCGAAGTTCAACCTCGGCCCGCCGAGCTTCGGTGATACTCCCGCCGACGCCACTAATCCGGATAGGCGGCAAGTCCAGGAGCGAGAGGCCAAGTTGTTCGGCAACGGTGAGGTCGATCAGGGTGATGTCGGCACCGGTGTCCATAAGGGCAGTGGTTACGCCGGAAGGTCCCGACTTATTGCGAACGCCGACGGAGAGTGTGGGGCGTCTTGGATAGAAGAACTCAAACTCGAAGTTGGGTGGCATTCAACGAATGAGGAAGACGCCCTGGAACTCACGAGGCTTGATTGACGCGATTACAGCTTCCTCGATGCCCTGAGCCTCTGCTGCCTTCGAAGCTTCGCCGAAGCTATCGCCAGTCCCTATGAGCTTGTCGCCTTTGACCGCGACCCACTTGCCGGCGTAGGTCGCTTCGAGCATGGCTTCGTTCTCCGCCAGCCATCGCATCTCGGCTTCGTGCTTTGTGGAACGCCTAATTCCGTCCATTGGCATCCTAACCACTATAGCTCCTGGCGGTTTTCGAGGGCGCGGGAGAGGGTGAGGTCGTCGGCGTACTCGAGGTCACCGCCCATGGGCAGGCCGCGTGCCAGCCGTGTGACCTTGACACCGAGGGGTTG
>WHTK01000023.1:0-1785 GCA_009377745.1 Dehalococcoidia bacterium | reverse complement strand
GGGGTTGCAGCAGACGGCTGACGTACATCGCCGTCGCCTCGCCTTCGAGGTTGGGGTTCGTTGCCATGATCACTTCGGTGACGGAGCCGTCTCGCAGGCGCTCCAGCAATTCCCGTACCTTGAGTTGCTCCGGCCCTACGCCCTCCATCGGCGAAATGGAACCATGCAGCACGTGATACAGACCCTTGTGGCCCCGCGTCCGTTCGATGGCGAGGATGTCCAGCGGCTCTTCGACGACGCAGATGACGCTGCGGTCGCGAGCCTGGTCGGCGCAGATCAGGCAGGGGTCGACGTCGGTCATGTTCTGGCAGGCTGAGCAGAAGATAATGCGCTCTTTCACTTCGAGGATCGCCTCGGCCAGGGCCTGAGCCTCGTCGCGGGTGGCGCGGAGGAGATGATATGCGAGCCGCTGGGCGCTCTTTGGCCCCACGCCCGGCAGCCGGTGTAACTCCTCGATCAGGCGCGCAACCGGCGCGGCGGTCCTCCCCTGGAAGGACCAGGGCTCGTTCACGGCTACCTCTTGCCGGCGCGACGGGCAGCGCGGTTGATGGGAGGGGGAGGGCCGCCACCACCGCCGCTCAGGTCGAGGCCGGGGATGTTGAGGGCGCCGAGGTTCTCGGAGTGGAAGCCCTGCACCTTCTCCAGCGCCTCGTTGAAGGCGGCAATGACCAGGTCTTCAAGCATGCCGAGGTCGTCCGGGTCGACGGCGTCCGGGTCGATCTTGAGCGACTTGATCTTGTAGCCGCCGGTGATCTCGACCTTGACCGCGCCGCCGCCGCTTGTCGCTTCGGCAACGCGGTTCTCGATCTCTTCCTGGGCTTTCGCCATCTGCTCCTGCATCTGGCTGAGACGGGCCATCATGTCTTTGTTCACTGTAAGTCCTCCGGGTCGGCTGCAAGGCCCCGCCCTGATTCAGGATGAGCGGAGCGCCCTGGTTCGGGACTGATTATCTGGGCCCCCATCTCCTGAGCGGCGCGCACCAGCGAGCTGCGGCTGGCGGGCTCGCGCCGCGTCCA
The DNA here is from genome assembly GCA_009377745.1 of Dehalococcoidia bacterium. Taxonomy (GTDB): domain Bacteria; phylum Chloroflexota; class Dehalococcoidia; order DSTF01; family WHTK01; genus WHTK01. The sequence continues at coordinate 769 of WHTK01000023.1, read as the reverse complement.
GGACTCGACGTTGGCATCGAGGACGCAGCGCACGCTGACGGGGCGCTGCAGGACACGGGAGACGATCTCGCTCAGCATATCCAGGTTCGGCTTGGTCGCGGCTCTATCGGCGTGGACCGGGAACTTGAAGCCGAAGACGACGGCCGATTCATCCGCCTCAATGATATCGCAGGCGCTGTTGATCAAAGCGCCAAGCGGCGCCGACTTCGCCTTCGCCTCCTCATAGATCGGCCGTAGCTGCTGTCGCGCCGCTGCCAGGGTGGGGGCTACCGGCTCTGCCATCGGGCGTGGTGGCGAGATTGGACCGCCGTCCGGCACGGGGAATGCGGCGCCGCCATCGGGGTCGACTGGCGGAGGCGTGGCCCGTCCTTCGACGGGCTCAGGGCTAGCAGGCTCAGGATGCTGATCGGGAGTAGGTGGGCCAGGACGTGGTGTCTGAGCGGACGATGGGTTGGCTCGTCCCTTTGCTTCTCTCAGGGCAGGCTCTTCGAGTGCCTCAGGACGAGCGGGTGTTGTGATCTGCGGGTTGAAACCCGCAGCTTGTGGCGGCGAGGGCTGGACTTGTGGACGAGAAGTGGAAGCTGCGGGTGTTGCGTTCTCCAAGGCCCCTCCCATGAGCACGCAGTCTGCCAGGGCGATGTCGAGGGGCAGGGTGCTGTTGGGGTCCTGCTTGAGGTCCGCCTCCCCGAAGGCGCGCAGGGCGGCAAGGAGACGTGGCACCGGCACAGAGGCGACGGCGGCTTCGAGGTCGCGGCGGCGCTCCTGAGTG
>WHTK01000022.1 GCA_009377745.1 Dehalococcoidia bacterium | reverse complement strand
TGGAAGCTCCCAGATTACCCACCTCCAGACTTAGATTTCACTCCGCGCTAACAAGCCACACAGGGACACAGTACCCGCCGGAAACGCCTTACGCGCATTGAACACGATGACGGCGTAGTGTGGGATCCGCGAGGCGCTCTCAGCCTCGAAGCCTGGTAGGCTCGCCCCCATGAGGTGAGTAATCGCAGATCACTCCTCCCCGGCTAATCGTCTTTCTTTTTAACTTCCGTGATCATGCTGAGCATGGTTTCAACTGTGACGCGGTCACCCTCGCTAGGCGAAGAGTAGACAGCATCATGGGGAAGCCGGACTTCACGGAGACTATCGGGTGTGTCAGCGAAGGAGAGGAGTATCTGGAAGTATCGCACTCCATGCAGCTCGTATGGATTTACTTTGTGGATCGTCGCCTCGCGTGGCATAGCTCCGTCTCCTATTGTCCGTAGTAGCGCAAAGCCTGAGGAGCTCTCGATCTCCAAGTCTACTAGTGCCCAAATTTCAGAACCGGTGGCATCAACCTCCACAGAGGTACCCCGGCCCTCTCTGGACATGCACTACGTGTAAATAGTGCTGCCTCTGCACTGACCTGAGAATACTCAGCTTGAGGTGAGGGCAAAGCTCATCTCGGTGACCCACTTGCGGAATGATTCGTTGTCACTGAACTCCTTAAAGAACTGGGTATCGTCCTGCATGAAGGCGTTCACAACTCGTTGGAGCGCCATGTCGTGCTCGATGCGGGCATTCTGCGCATCGTCCTGCTGCTTGGCGTTCTGGTAGGCAGAGTCGGCGGCAACACGCGCCGGTATATCCTCGGTGATCAACTTCCCGATCCGGTCACCATCGCCCCAGGGTATGGCGCCGAACTGGTCGTTGAAGGTCTTGAGGATGTTGGAGAGGCTGTCCAGCTCCGGTTCCTGCTTATGGCCGCCTCCCGTCATCGGCACGGGGTCGATTTCGGCTTCCTCGTCCGGTAGCTGGACTTCCTGCACTGCCTGCTTCTCGACGCGGTAGCTATCCATATCGATGGACTCCAGGATCCCCTTCGATAGGTCGTCTTCACGCGGCGCCGGCAGCTTGGGGACGAGGAAGGTTAAGCAGATCGAGAGCTTCTCCCAGCCCGCGTTAGTGTAGGGCAGGATCGACGCCAAGAAGCCGTAAGCACGGTTGAACGCCTTGGCCTTGCCCTTGAAGTCCACCTGCCCGTCCTCATTGAGCTCCTGGTTGTAGGTGGCGACGCAGGCGTCAAGGATGGGGTCCAGCTTGTCGCGGTCGGCGCCACCCAGGTACAACGTCACCAGCGCGTCGATCTGCTCTTCACTGTAGACCTGGTATCCATCCAACGCGGCCTTGAGGTCGTGCAGGCGGTTTTCGTCCGTCTCCTCGCTGAGGATCGTCGTGCGGTAGTAGTCCGCGAACGCCGCCTGGATGGTATCCGTGTCATTCATGAAGTCGAGCACGAATACCTGGTCCTTCTGAGGGTGGGCGCGGTTCAGCCTGGAGAGCGTCTGCACCGCCTTGATGCCGGAGAGGACCTTATCGACGTACATGGTCTGCAGCAGCGGCTCGTCGTAGCCGGTCTGGAACTTGTCGGCGCAGATCAAGAAGCGATAGGGGTCTTCCTGAATCTCCTCGGCGATGCGGCTGGAGGGGAAGCCGTTGAGCGAGGCTTCGGTGACCTTCTCGCCGCCAAACTCGTGCTCGCCGGAGAAGGCGACGATCGCCTTGTAGGTACTCTCGCGCGCGCTCAGATAGTCACGGAAGGCAACGAAGTACTGGATGGCGCGCTCGATGCCGCTGGTGACGACCATCGCCCGGGCCTGGCCGCCGACTTTCCTCAGCGCCAGCACTTGCTCGTGGAAGTGGTCCACCATGATCTCGGCCTTGAGCCGGATGGCGTGGTCGTTGCTTTCGACGTAGTAGCGCAGCTTCTTGCGCGCCCGCTTGGTGTCGAACTCAGGGTCGGCCTCGACCGTCTTGATCAGGCGGTAATAGCTGTTGATCGGCGTGTAGTTCTGCAGCACGTCCAGGATGAAGCCCTCCTGGATGGCCTGCTTCATGGTGTAGCTGTGGAAGGCGCGATGCTTGACCTGCCCGCCCGCCTCGTAGGGTTCGCCGAAGATCTCCAGGGTCTTGTTCTTGGGCGTGGCGGTGAAGGCGAAGTAGCTGGCGTTGGGCAGCATCTTGCGCCCCTCCATTATCCGGTTGACCTTGTCCTCGAGCGTGTCGTCGTCATCACCGCCGCCGGCCAGGACGCGGTTCATCGACGCCGTCGTGTTGCCGCCCTGGCTGGAGTGCGCCTCGTCGATAATGATGGCGAACCGGCGGCCCTGGTGCCCGCTGCCCATCGATTCGAGGACCTTGAGGACCTCAGGGAACTTCTGGACGGTGGAGATGATGATCTTCTTGCCGGACTCGATGAATTGCTTGAGCTGGACGGCGCCCTCTGTCACGGCGCCGACGGTCGAGCTTACCTGCGCGAACTGCTTGATCGTGTCCCGGATCTGCTTGTCCAGCAGGCGCCTGTCGGTCACGACGATGATCGAATCGAAAACTGGCGCGCCCTCCCGCTGCAGGCCGATGAGCTGGTGCGCCAGCCAGGCGATGGAGTTCGACTTGCCGCTGCCGGCCGAGTGCTGGACCAGGTAGCGCTTGCCGGCGCCCTGATCGGCGGCGTCCGCCAGCAGCTTCCTGACCACGTCCAGCTGGTGGTAGCGCGGGTAGATCTGGGACTTGGTCTCCTTGCCGGTCTTGGGGTTCTTCGCCGTCACGATCTGGGCGTAGTTCTCCAGGATGTCCGTCAGGCCTTCACGCGTGAGGATGCGCTTCCAGAGGTAGTCAGTCTTGAGGCCGTCCGGGTTGGGCGGGTTGCCGGCGGCGTCATTCCGGCCCCGGTTGAAGGGCAGGAACCAGGACGCCTTGCCCTTGAGCTCTGTGCAGAAGTAGACCTGCTGGTCATCGACCGCGAAGTGGACGGCGCAGCGCCCGAACTGGAACAGCAGCTCGCGCGGGTCCCGGTCGCGCTTGTATTGCTCGATGGCGTCATCCACCGTCTGCTTGGTCAGGCTGTTCTTGAGCTCAAACGTGGCGATGGGCAGGCCGTTGATGAAGATCACCACGTCCAGCGCCAGCCGTGTCTCATCGCGGCTGTAACGAAGCTGGCGGGTGACGCTGAACCGGTCCTGGGTGAAGCGCTCCGCTGCTTTCTGGTTGCCCGGCGTCGGTGGGCCGTAGAACAGGTCGATGGCGTAGGCCTGGTGCTTGATGCCGTGACGTAGGACATCGATCACGCCGCGGCGGGTGATCTCGCCCTGCAGCCGGGCCAGGAACTTCTGCCGCGTCGGGCTGTTGTCGTCCAGATCCAGCGCAGCCGCCGTCTCCCGCTGGGTGTCACGCAGGAACGACCGCAGCTGAGCCAGGTCGATGGCGTACTCACGGTCGTAGTCCTTGGCGTCGCCGGCGACCCAGCCCGTGCCGTAAAGCGAGGAGCGCTCCCGCAGGGCGGCGCCGTCCCCGTCCGGCGCGGCAACGGCGGTCATCGCCTCGCAGATCAGCGTCTCGAGGCCCTTCTCGCTTACGTCAGAGGGCAAGCGCCTCTTCCTCCTCAGCGATCTCGCCGCCTAGCTCGTCCAACTCCTCGCCCTCGATCTCCACGTCCACGACGTCTTCATCGTAGCCCAAGTCCGGCAGCTCGACGCCGCGCACGTCCAGCTTGCCGGTAACGACATCGGCAATGAGGCGTGTGCGGTATTCACGGACGAGTGCGAGTTCACCGTGCAATCTCGCCAATGTGTGGTCTATTTCCAAAGTCAGATCAGAGATGCCCTCAGCCAAAGCTAGCTGTTCTTGCAGCGGAGGATAGGGAGCGCTGATGATTCCAAACCGGTCAGAATAAAGTCGCATAAAGCCAGAAGAACCTGTACCCAAACCTTTGGATTCAATCCTGAACTCGGTAGCCGCCCGTTGTGTCTTGAAGAGGCGCAAGTAGAACTCAGGTGAAACTCCGCGTGTGGGCTGAAAAACGGCATAGTCAGGACTAACCAGCCCTGCCTGAGTTGGTACCCCGAAGAGTCCAATTGCGGCGCGCATTCGATTCATGACCATCTGGCCTGGTACGACTTGCTTAAATCCAATCCTCGCCGCGGGGGGAATCGGCACGGTAGAAACGTCCTCGTGTGGTACAAGACCTTGGTACATTCGCAGGGAAAGTAAGACCTCCTCGCCCGTCTTAGTTCGCTTGTCTACTTCCCGAAATAGATACTTGAGTCGTTTGACCTCCCAGTGCTCCGGGATGTCGCCGAGCCACTCGACGCCGGAGGGCTTGAGGCGGACGTTGGGGTCCAGGCCCCGCGTGACGGCGCGCTGGATGATCGCCTGCTTCTGTTCTTCAAGAAGCTTGATCAGACGCTGCTTAGCCGCGATATAGCGCCGGATGCGCCGGTCGGCGTGGTCCAGGAAGCGCACGATGGCCTCCTGCTCTTCGGGAGGAGGTAGAGGAATCTCAGAGCGGCTCAGGGCCTCGTAATCAATGTTCTGCCCTTGTCGAATGCCAGTGACGAAAAGCGAGAGATTTTCGACAAAGGGTTTCGACTTGAACAAGGCAGCTATGTAGGAGTGCGTGGCAGGATCCACTGGATGGAGAACTGTATAAGCAGGACTGATGATGCCTTGAACCCTGGCATACTCAATTCCACCTTGAAACGAACGGAGGCTGACGACGAAATCGCCGTCGCGCACGAGCTTCAGAAGATGGAGGTCTTTGAGAGCGAGCACGGTCCTATTCTCGTAGTCCTCTTTAAGAACGACGCCCTTGGTCTGTGTGGCAGCTAACAAGGGCTCATCAGGAAAGCCCTTCTCAACCCGCTCTCGCAAAAGTGTTTTGAGTCGCCGTTGGGTCCAGTGCTCCGGCACGTCAGCCAACCACCCCAGGCCCGCGTCCCGGTAAGCCTGGTACGGCGGCAGACCCTCGATCACGCGCTGACTCCGCCGACGATCTCGCTCAGCAGGCCTTCCGTCTCTCGCTCCAGCGCCAGGATGTCGGCCCGGATCTCCTCCAGGGAGCGCAGCGGAAGCGGCTTGTAGAAGTAGCGCGTGAAGCTGACCTCGTAGCCCACCTTCAGGCTGGCCGCGTCGATCCAGGCGTCTGGCGCGTGCGGCAACACCTCGCGGCGGATGAACGCCTCGATGCCGCCGGCCTCGAGCAGCGGCACCTGCTCCGTGTCCCGCAGCTCCGCGTCCGGCTCGTACTCGACCACGGCCGGGCGGCCATCAACCTCCGCCGCGAAGAAGCCGTGGATCGGGTCCGGCTCCTGGCGTCCGGCGCGATGGACGCGCTTGAGCAGCGGCGCGGCCGCGTCATCGCGCTCGGCCAGCTCGTTCTGCAGCAGCTTGAGTCGCTTGGCCGTCAGCTTCACTTTGGAGCGCGCGGCCAACGCTTCGATATTCTCGCGGAAACTGGTGAAGTCCAGGAAGGGGCCGGCGCCGATCTCGGCAGCGGCGGCATCGGCGAGGGCGGCAAGCTCCTCCTCATTGGCTTCGGCGCAGGTCAGGCGAAACGAAGCCCGTCGCGCCGCGCCCAGGTCGATTTTCAGGCGCAACGGCCGCTCCACCGTCAGCTTCCAGTAACCGAACGCCTCGTTGGCAAAGATCTTCGACTGCTCCGTCTCCTCGAAGGCCAGAAAGGTGTCGCAGATGCGCTGGATGTCCGCCTCGGACAGCTCGCAGTTCTTCTTGCCCAGGTTCTTGCGCAGGGGGCTAAACCACTTCGTCGCGTCGATCAGCTGCACCTTGCCCTGGCGCTGAGCCGGCTTGCGGTTGGACAGGACCCAGATGTAGGTGGCGATGCCGGTGTTGTAGAACATGTTCAGCGGCAGCGCGACGATCGCCTCCAGCCAGTCGTTCTCGATGATCCAGCGGCGAATGTTGCTCTCGCCCTGGCCGGCGTCGCCCGTGAAGAGGGAGGAGCCGTTGTGCACCTCCGCGATGCGGCTGCCGGGCGCGGTATCGTGCTTCATCTTGCTGAGCATGTTGGCCAGGAAGAGGAGCTGCCCATCGCTGGAACGCGTCAGCAGCGAGTATTCCGCGTCGCCGGCGTGCTGGATGACGAAGCGCGGGTCTTTGATGCCGTCCTTGCCGCCCATGCGCTCCAGGTCGCTCTTCCAGCTCTTGCCGTAGGGCGGGTTGGAGAGCATGAAGTCGAACTTTCTCGTCGGGAAGGCGTCGTTGGAGAGGGTGGAGTGCTCCGGGCCGCCGATCAGGTTGTCGGCGGCTTCGCCCTCGCCCTTGAGCAGGAAATCGGCCTTGGCGATGGCGTAGGTCTCGGCGTTGATCTCCTGACCGTAGAGGTGCGGCGATACCTCCTTGCCGTGCTGGGCGGCGAGGTCGAGCAGCGTCTCCTCAGCCACAGATAGCATGCCGCCGGTGCCGCAGGCGCCGTCGTAGAGAAGGTAGGTGCCGTTGGCGATGTCTTCAGCGACGGGCAGGAAGATCAGGCGCGCCATCAGCTTCACGGCATCGCGAGGCGTCCAGTGCTCGCCGGCTTCCTCGTTGTTCTCCTCGTTGAAGCGGCGCACCAGCTCCTCGAAGATCGTTCCCATGCCGTGGTTGTCGAGGCCTGGTTGGCGCACGCTGCCGGCGCCGTCCAGGACTGGGTTGGGACTGAGGTTGATCGCCGGGTCGAGCAGCTTCTCGATCAGGGTGCCGAGCGCATCCGCCCGTGAGAGACGCGGCACCTGATTGCGGAACTCGAAGCTATCGAGGATCTCCTGCACGTTATCGGAGAAGCCATCCAGGTAGTCGATGAAGTTGTCGCGGAGGCGCTGCTGGCTGGCGATGCCACGCAGGTCTCGCATCGTGAACTTGGACTTGTTGTAGAAGTCTTGCTTCGCGGCTTGCCGTAGAGCGGAGTCCTGGTTGGTAATCCCCGCCTCGTCGAGCCTGGCCTTCATCGCGAGCACGTCCTGCTTTGTGGGCTCCAACACTGCGTCAAGGCGTCGCAGCACTGTGATCGGCAGGATGACGTCCCGGTACTTGCCGCGGACGTAGAGGTCGCGCAACACGTCGTCGGCAATGCCCCAAATGAAGTTGGCGATCCAGCTGAGTTGAGGTGACTCCAAGTTCCTGTCCTAACTGGTCGAGAGGATGGCGAGCGACACAGGACGGCTCGCTATGGCTGTTATACGGTTAATCGGCGCGATTGCCAATCGCGGCCACAGTCTGCGTGCCCTTCTGGGACGACTTGACTCGGTCCCGACACGATGGCTGTATAGCGTGACCTCTTGAAAGGAGCTCACGTTGAACACCACCGTTGCCTACCTCGACGAGTCTGCCGCCGGCTGGGAACGCAGCCTCTATGCCTTCCTCGCCGAGAAGGAGCGCCGGTCTGGCTCATTGCGGACCGTCCAGTCCTACTCTCGCATGCTGCAACACTTCTTCGGCCGCGCAGGGAAGACGCCCGACCAAGTCACATCACAAGATGTGTTCGCCTGGGCCTATGGCACGGGCCTCTCAGGCAAGCCGCCTGGCTCGATCACCATCGGCGCCCGGGTCGCATGCCTCTCGTCCTTCTACCGCTTCCTGATTCGCATGAAGGTTGTCGCCTCCAATCCTTGTGATGCCCTCGAACGACCGAAGGTCACCCAGGGTGCTGCCCGCGGGCTCAGCGGCGAACAGATCCACCGTCTCCTTGATGTGGTGCCCCCGACTGCGGTTGGCCTGCGAGACAGGGCGATCATCCTGACCCTGACCTTCACCGGCCGGCGCCGGGCCGAGGTGCTGGGCATGACTGCCGGCAGCATCCAGACCGAAGGCGAGACGGTCTTCTACTCTTACAGAGGTAAGGGCGGGAAGACTGGGAAGCGAGAGCTGCCACGGCCAGCTTACGACGCGATGCAGATCTGGCTTGCCTGCGTCGGGAAGGATATGAGCACGATGGCGGCCGATGCATCGCTGTGGCCGGACACGCGGAACGGCCGCGGCATCAATAGCGGGACCTTCTACACCAACCTGCGGCGCTATCTGCGACTCGCCGGCCTGCCGCATGGCGGTGTCCACATCTTCAGGCACTCGGCTGCGAAGCTTCGCCGTGACGCTGGCGAGTCCATCGAGGACGTGTCGCGTTTCCTCGACCACTCAAGCCTCGCCGTGACGACTACCTACCTTCGACGCCTTGAAGGGCAGACGGACAAGTCGTGGCTCCATGTCGCGGAGGCCCTGCACTTGGTGTGACATTGTTGTTCGCTGCTTGGAGGGCGATGACTTAAAATCGCGCCACTTTCTCACTTCGCCGCACTACGCGCACGCGATTAACCTGCCGATGTTGAAGCGAGAAGTCTCATCGCGAATGCGAGTCTCGCGACAGACAGGGAATCGTGTCTCCAGGGGCGTGGAGCAATGGGCGACAAGATTGTTGGAACGCTGCCGAAGACGGCTCGGTGGAAGTCCGTAATCGATCTTCTGGACGACTCGCCTCAGCTCACAGGTTCACTCGCGGCCGCGATCACGGACGCAGCCGACTATCGCCTGAAGCAACTGAAGTCGGATGAGGCGGTTGCGTATGCGTTCTGGCTTCTAACCCGTATCGCGTCGGCTTCGAGAGGCGGGGACTTCTCAGAGGAGTTGACCAAGCTTGGCTTGAATGCCGCCGCCGGTACCTCGATGCTCGCTTTTGTCTCAGACCTATCAGATAAAGTTCGCCAGCGAACGTCGGCTCAGATCGCGGCCGGAGACTTTGCCGAGATCTCGTCGCAAGCAGTTCGCGCGGCCCTCCTCGAGACCGTCGCTCTCCAAGGGCACAGTCTCTTCGGGACAAGGCTAGAAGACCTGCAAGGTGCGCTGCGTTCGTATTCGGCACCAGATCGTTTCAGCCTGGTGGCGGAAAGGTTCTTCGCCGCATTCTTCACGCGCACGCTCCGGTCAGCGCTGGATCGCCAGATAGCTCAACACATTGGTCCTGGCAACCGCATCAGCAGCATCGCGGAGAGCAACGAGTTTGGAGAGCAGCTAGATCGCTACACGAGGCAATCAGCCAGGGTTACCAGGGTGTTCGCAAGCGAGTGGTACTCCCTCCGCAATTGGAAGTCTGGTCATCGCATATCCCATGACGAGGCGAGAGGCTTCGTTGCGCACGCGCTCGACAAGCTCCGCGGCGCCTTCACAGAGGGTCGTTTGGCGTGAGTACACGGGCTCTGTTCCAGTGCGACCGGACGCCGATCCCGCGAGCCATTGCTCGGCAACCATGGGACAAACGACTTGAGATAACTCGTCGCGGCTCTCGGGACCTAACCCTGCGCATCGAGAACGTCTCTCATGCACTGCGGGAACAGCTGTCCCCGCTCGCCAAGGACATGGTCCACATCGCAGCCTACGTTTACGCCGCGGACCAGCTGGTGAACCGGATTCACCGCACAGATGTGTTCGGCGACCAGTGGCGCCGCTACATGCATCTGTGCCTTCCGGTCAGCGATCCAGCGTTCTGGTCCGAGCCACAGGTACTCTCCCAGCTCGTATCCACCTTGGAATTCGCCACCGAAGACCACTGGACGTTTTCCTTCGGTCCCGAGGCGACCGAAGAGGAGCAGTTAGTCTTCGGCGGTGCTGGCGCAAAACTGTTAAGTACACCGGACTCTGTATTTCTCTTTTCAGGTGGGGCAGATAGCCTGTCGGCAGTTGTGGAGGAGGTCGCGGAGCGACGTGGCCGGCCTGTCTTGGTGAGCCAAAGGCCGGCGCCAACCATCGACCATCGCCAGCAACAACTGCGTAATCGGCTGTCGGAGGCGCTCCCGCAATGGGACTACCCCCACGTAAGCGTGTGGGCTCACCGCCGCGGCTCCGACCCGGAGGACTCCTCTCAACGGGCGCGGTCCTTCCTCTACGCATGTCTTGGAGCTGCAATTGCGAATTCGCTGGGACTTGAGCGAGTACTTCTGGCGGATAACGGTGTGGTGAGCCTGAACATCCCAACCACTCAACAACTTGTCGGCGGGCGAGCATCGCGATCAACCCACCCAAAGTTTCTCTACCGCATGAATGCATTCCTTGAGCAGGTCTTCACCGAAGCGCCGAAGCTAAGCAACCCCCTCTGGTCGCGAACTAGGACTGAAGTAATGCGCAACCTGGCCGATGCTGGAGTGCCGTCGTTGTTACAGCACACCAATTCATGCTCCCACTGGACTCGACTCCCTGCCGAGACTCCACACTGCGGCGTTTGTTCGCAATGTATCGACAGGAGGTTTTCGTCTCTCGCAGCGGGGATGTCGGCTTATGACGTCGCGCGCCGGTACCAAAGGGACATCTTTCGAGATGCCCTCTCAGGGGAACCGTCGGATGAGTTAACGCAGGCCACCAGCTATGTCGCCTTCGCAAGACGGGTCCATGCCTTTACGTCGGACGATCAGTTTCTCTCATCGATCCGTGAATTAGACGACTGCATCGTGCCGTCAGATCCGGACCCAGACTCGACCATGAGGACTTACCTCTCCATGCTGCGACGCCACGCTCAAACTGCCCTTACGGTCCTTTCGCAGCAGATAAAGGACGCTAGTGACGACCTAGCAGCTGGACGCCTGCCCTCAACCTGCCTGATTACCCTGAATCCGCCTCGGGTTGCACGACCACTGGAGATGAAGCTCCAGGCGGGGCCACTCACGCCCGAAGCCCAAGGCCACTTTGAAAGCGAGAAGTTCAAGAGCCGTCTGCTTATTCATATCACGGGAACCCCGTCTCGCCGCAAGAGCAACCTGGTTCTGGTTGATGGCCTGGAAGTTCATCTCGACGATGCTGATTTCGTGCTCTTCCTTAGAATCGTCCTGCAGCTATGGCTGCGGCCTGACGGATACCTCAGCCTACGTGAGATCGTTCTCGGCGAGGGCGATGACTCGGAAGAAGCGCTGGTACCGCGTGGATGGCAGCAAGCGCTGAGCCGCCTACGCAAGAATTTCCGAGGCAGAATCAGCGACCTGAGCACTCTTGAGTTCATCGAATCAGTCCGAGGAAAGGTTCGTCTATCCACGCACCGTCAATACGTGGTCATAAACTGCGAGGCGTTGCTCGAGCACGAGAATGAGAAGATCCAGAGGTTGGGAGCCAGGTTCAAGGCGGCTGCGGAGAAACTCGTAGTACCTGTGTGACCCTTGCTCGCGAAATGCCGTTCTGACGCGCCAGCTGGGCGCGGTTTTTTGCTTTTCCCAACTGAAGTTCTTGCATCCACTCACCTGCGATTGCACTGACGGGCTTGCGTTTAGACCGCGCCCAACGGGCAAGGGAGGGAAGTTTGATGTGAGACAGGTCTCGAATGACGCTCCGGGACACCTGCCCGGGGAGCCACTTTCCTTTTTATCCGAACTTTGCCCCTGTACACGTTCGCCGAGGTTAACACCAGGCAGTTGGTGTAGGGCGAGGTTGACTCGATACCACTTGGATCGGACCTTTGTCGCGAGGGCCCCTGTGCCCGTCGGTGGCTCATCAGTGGATGGATTGTAGGGATACACCTCGATTTCCCTGATTAGAAGCTGGAAGAGTTCCTTCTGGTCTTCAAGGGGGAGCAGGTTTACGAGTCTCTCAAAGTCCTGCAGGCTCTGCTGAATGACCTCGACATCGAGAACTCGCTTCTGCCGTAACTCGATGTCGAGTTGAAGCTTTTCGCAAAGAGTTACCAGCCGCTCCTTCTCTCGGACCAATTGCCTGTACTCGTCCTTCACGTCCTCCGAGAGGAGATCCTGTGTCTTCATAATCTCGATGATCCGTCGGATGCCGGTCGTCAGCCGGGCGATTTCCTCCTGATGGCGGCTCCGCACCTCCCGGATTGACTCCACTGACGTCGTCGCGTCGCGATTGGCAGCCTGGACACATGCCTGCAAAATCACCGGACTGTTCCCGAGCTCGGCTAGAACTTGTCTGATGAGTCCCTCGAATTCCCGCGCTGGCAGGGCGCGTACGGGGCATGGAGAGTGCGTTCCGTCCTGCACCACGGAGGTGCAGGTGTAGTAGAGATACGGCGTGCCGCTGCTCGATTTTTTACCGGAAGGGTAAGGCGTCATTGCAAGTCCACATGGCCCGCACCTCACTAAACCCTTCAGAAGATGGATGTGGTCATCCTTGTATCGCAATTCTGTGCCTTCGCGATTATTGCCGATCGCCTTGTTGGCCTCGTCCCAAGTCTCGGGTTCGATGATGGACTCATGAGTCCCCGGGAAGAGCGCCCCGTCGTAGCGGATAAAACCCTTGTAGAGAGGATTCCGCACGATTGCCTTTATCGAGTCTTCGTCAAATCGCTTTCCGCCCACCTCGACTTGGGATCCGGTGCGCCGGGTTACAATCCGTCGTTTGGAGCGGAAGCCGAGCGTGTTCGCCTCATTCGCCACCGTGCTTGGCGAATGCGTCTCGATCAAGCGGCTGAAGATGAATCTGACGATCTTGGCTTCACCTTCGGCGGGCCTCAGTTGTTGCACATCCCGCGAATAGTCAAAGCCGATTGGGATGTTACCCCCGTTCCAGAGCCCTCGTTGGGCTCTCCCCGCCATCTTGCTCAAGGTTCTCTCCCGTGTGAGCTCGCGCTCAAACTGGGCGAAGCTTAGGAGGATGTTGAGCATCAGCATGCCGGTCGAGTCTGAGGTGTCAAAGTGCTGGGTGGCGGAGACGAACGTGACATTGTGCGCCTTCAGAACCTCCCAAAAGTCGTAGAAGTCCTTCAAGGAGCGGGAGATACGGTCGATCTTGTAGGTCACCATGACGTCAATCTTGCCGTCTTTGATGTCCTGGACTAGCTCCTGGATGCCTGGGCGATGGAGATCTTTACCTGAATAGCCACCATCCTCGTAGACTCCCGAGAGCCGCCAATCCTTTTCTTTCTGTATGTCGATGTAGCTGGCGCAGATCTCTCTCTGGCGGTCGAGTGAGCTGTACTCGCTCTTAGCCTGCTCGTCCGTCGAGACCCTTGTATAAATTGCGCACCTCATGGCAGCGTCTCCTCCGATGGATCAGGTGTAGTCTTCGGGCGTACAGGATTAGGCCCGGTCGAACTCACAGCCCCCATCAGCGTTCGATCAGCGACAAATGCTCCAACATCCAAAGCGCGCCGCCGAGCGCTGACATATGCCACGCTAGCAGTGGCCAAGTGTGAAGCGTCAAGTGTGCGTAAGGGTATCGTAGACGGTGCCGAGTGAAGGATGGTTCTGGCATCCTTGGTAACCGCTTGAGTGATCGTGAGTGCTAAGCCCCGAGCATCCCAAATGAAGGAGCCGTTCATAGGGTCTCGCTCCACGGGGGCCGGAAGTACGCGTTAGTGGTCTTCAGAGTCTGCTGGAAATGGGGTGTCCTCCGGCTCCCGCGAGGTTGTAAGACGTGAATCGGCATAAAGATATGAGGCCTTCAGGAGGATCCTTCCGATCCTCGCTAATCTCTCCTGCGGCTGACGAGCGGCGGGAAGCTCCTCATGCAACGGATTCGTTGGCTCGGGCTTCGGCGGGCAGATGGTCTCGATGCCAAACGACAGAACAGGGGTACGCTTCCTTAGAACCATGATCTTTGCCGGGACCTGCCTAGGGCGCCGAGAGACGCGCCGATCCTGCTTGGCATCGAGTGCTGAGACGTAGCATCAAGAGCGATCCTTTGCTGCAAGTCCCCAAGATCCTCAATCGAGATCGAGTAGCCATCACTTTGCCTCGCTCATCAACAAAGGTTGTCTTCGATTGGCTGACGATGGAAGCCAGACCGGACCGCAACTCCCATATCGCTCCACGAGGGATATGAGACTGGTGAGACAATGCTCCGGGCTCTGCTCCGCATCCTGGAATGTGGACCTGAGAGTCCGTCGGACTAGATCCTCGCGGCTCGTGGAAGTTGTGACGACCAGGAGCATGGGGAGGCAATCCTCAGTAACTCCATTGTTGGAGAGCCATGAGAAGTAGGCAGCATAAGTGAAGCTCTTCTCACGCAATTGCTGGATTCGCTCGGTGCCACGATCCCATTCAAGGAAGTACCTCCGAGTCGTTCCGTGCCACGACAAGTCCACGATGCTGTCTGGTCGGAGCCAACGGTATGCATCGCCACGCGAGAACCTGGCAGCGCTGTCCGAGGCGCTCAACCACCGAATGGCCGTGGCGCCGTGGCGCTCTGCCTCCCCAACCATGCGCACGCAAAACTGGTTTATACCTACGGTGTGATCGAACTGACGCAGGAGCGTCTGGAGTCGCCCTTCACCATGCCATCCATTTACCGCGGCAGCGATGGCGGCATAGCGCGCATATCGGCGAACCGGGACGCCATCGCGAAGGGCGAGAATCTCTAGCCCAACGCGGGCGAGGAAGTAGTAGGTTTCGTCGCAGCCGTCATCCGACTTTCGCTTGACTATGCCTTTAGTGAGATCTGCTTCATTCAGACGCTTCAGCACGACCTGTGCTTGCTGCCGGCGGCAATGGACCAGAAGGCTTAAGTCCTCCGCCGTGAGCAGCGGGTGGAACGCGAGCCAGTCGATAAAACGCTTCTCCATCACTCCAAGCTGCCGGTACGACATCGGATCTCGACGCTCCGATGTGTCGGCTGCAGCCAGCACTGATCGCATCGGCACTTGCTGGGAGGCTGTTTGCGGAAGATTTGCCAGCGCCCTGAGGTGAGACTCATCTGGGACTTGCCCGCGCCAGTTGAGTCGCTCAGTAAGAGCCGCCTCAAGGTTGGTTTCAGAGTTGCGCCAGAGCTCATCCAGCGGATCGGCAGAAAACACCGCGTCGATCTCAGCCAGTAGGACCGGCAGCGGCCGATCAGCGTGTCGCTCCGCAGATGCTTGGGCTGCATTCGCCCACTGGGCGCTCGTATTCACGTTCGCACAAAGCACAAGGATAGGCGGGACCTCGTGGCCCCACGCTTGCTGTTCCTTGCTGAATGCATACCAGGCAGAAAGTCGCTTGCGGCGGTGATGAAATGGGGCGGCGGCCCTATCCCAGGCGATGAAGAAGGGGGCTAGCGACTCATCCGCCCTGAGGCAACCGTAGGCTTCGACCTCAGCCGGCCAACATGCCCACTTGGCTCTCCGTCGTGGCAGAGAACGAAGCGCCTCAACACGAAGGTTCGTAGTCCTGTGAACGGCCGCAACTAACTCGGCCACAAAGCGGTTCAGCCCGACGGTGGTCTCAACCCTGGCCCAACGGTAGGCGAGTTCCTGCGGGTCCACAGGCAGTTCTTGGCCGAGCACAGAAGGCGATATCCCAACGGCTCGGGCGATTTCTGACCGCCCGGCCGACGAGAGTGCATAAAGGCGATCAGGCTCGAGTTCAGGTGAGGAGGCTACGCCCGCGTCGAGCCAGCCGTTGCGGTGTAGCTCCGACAGCACGCGACTTGTGGCCCGTTCATCCTCATCGAGGATCATGGATAGTTCGTAAGCGCCGAGAAGCGGCAACCTTGATAGCCATCCCAGGACGGTGCTAGCGCGATCATCAAGCACTGCTGTCACGTGCGCACCCTCTCGTCACGATGGTCGCTCCGCGCCGATGCTCCTTGGACCTTCGCCTTCTTCCTGTCGATTGAGCCATTTTGATTAGCCGGTTGGGCTGCGGTAGTCGCTGGACCAAGAGGCTTCTCACCAGGCTTACTGGCTGTAGCGCCCCGACCAGGCTTCGGCGGTGGCTCTCGCTTCTCGAGGATGGTTCTGATGATCTCAGCGACTTCTGCACGCTCACGGCCGAATTGCTGGGCGGACCTGTCGGCGATCGCGGCCAGCTTGTCTGGGCGAGGGGAAGGCGGCCGGCTCAACCTTAGGGAGAATGTCGGTAAACGGTGGCCTTGCGACCACCATCGCGCATAGCACTCAAAGTCATCGAGAGAGGTGAGATCGGCGACATCGAGGTCGCCGCCAAGCTCAGGAACGAGATAACGCGCGTCCTGAGCGCTTACCTGGAAGACGGTCAGTCCGTCGATGTTCGCGAAAACCGTTGGCCTCAGAGCCTCGTCGATCGCGTCGAGCTTTGCGAGAGACTGGGTAACCAGCACGAAGCTAGCGCCGTACTTGCCCAGCTCGCTGAGCATGCGTGGGTAGTCGGCGGCGCCGAGAGTGCTTGACTCATCGACCAGGGATACAACCTTAGTGCGTTGCGATGGCGGCAGCGAGACCTGCTCTTCGATGAGGAGACCAAGAAGGTTGAGCACGGTGGCGCCGATAAGGGCCGCTGCGCCTTCACCGAGGACTCCGACAGCTGAGTTGACCACCAGCACACCGCCGTCTCGGAGGAGCGGACGCGGGTCCCAAGACGAGCGTGGTTGGCCGATTACGAACCGCGTGGACTCGTTGACCAGGAAGCGACCGATCTTGGTGGTTACGGGATTGGCGATCTGCTGCTGCAGCACCCGTCCCAGATTCACGTAATTGTCCCGCCACGAGACCGAGAGAGCGCTGTCGGTGACCTTGGTCATCACCTCGCCTCGGAAACTCTCATTGCTGAGCATGGGCAAAACGTCAAGCAGGGTGTATTGGTCTTCGCTCGTCCGTGAGTGATTGGATTCGTGCAGGCACATCAGCGAGGAGCGCAAAGCCTGCTCCATGCGCGGGCCCCAGTTGTCGGGCCAGAGTCGGTGCATCATCGTGATCACGTTCTCTGCCGTGCGATCGCGGTCGGGAAACAGGCCAACATCCAAGAGGTTCAAGCCGATCGGCCGCTCGCGATCAGCCAGATTGAGGTAGGTGACGCGGTCCTCCAGGCCGGATGGAACCTGACTCAGGACTGCCTCAGCCAGGTCCTGGTGGGGATCGACGACGACCAGTAGGAGCCTTTCGCGCTCTTCGGCCATGCGCTTCATGAGATAGGTCGCTTGATGAATGAGCAGCGTCGACTTACCCCGCCGCGTCTTGGCGACGATCAGTTGGTTGCGGTAGAGGAGGCTGGCTGGCATATGCACGGGCACCTGCTTCGACTGGTGGGCGGCGATACCCACGGGGCAACCGCGGCCGACCTCGTCCTCGGATGGCAGAAGCCGATGAGCCGAGGCGTCGGCAGGCACGGCGATGCCGGCGGTGGTGTCTGGTAAGTGCCAGAGTGCCGCTGCCTCGGCCGCATTGAGGATGTCATTTCTGTGTAGAGGACCTCGGGGAGCCGAAATAGCTTCAGGCGTAGCTCGAAGAACCTTCGGACGCAACGAATTGCCCTGCGGATGCTCAAACGCCGCGTAGGCGCTTGCCACTCTCTGCACGAGAGACAGGAGCCGCTTGCGGGATGAGCCCTCTGGTCCGAATGCCAGCAACCGCAGTTCAGCCGCAAAGGCGGGATAAGCCAGCTTCTCGTTGGTCAGGTCAAGGGCAGGACTTTCAGCAGATCCGAAGAGCCTCACTCTGAGCGTTGCAGCCAGCGGTAGACCGACCAATGCCCCGGCGCCACTTCCGACTAATAGCAGGGTTTGGCCCTGCTGGTACCATTCGTAACCCTGGGTTCCGGCTGCTGCCAGGCCGAGAAGGCCCAAGACAGGCAGAATGCTGCCTGAAGAGGCATCGCGCCCTTCGAGCTTCTGCTTCCGCGCCTGGGCCTCTGCCCGATTGCGGACGCAATCCGACCAGCCTCCCGCGACCGGGGATAGGACAAGCTGAGACACGAGACGCTCGCCCGGCCGGACCGCGGACGCGGCGGCGAGCACGGCCTTGAAGGGATCACCCCGCCGTGGATCGGTTGCCAGCGGGAAAGCCGGATCTCGGCTCAACCTCAAGGAGAGGCAGCGATGCATCTCCCCTGGCCCTGACCGGGAATGGTCGAGATAAGGCCGGTCGGTCAGGTCTAGCCATCGGACGTTCGTCTGCGGATAAGAGGCACGCAGTTGGTCGAGGGCAGCGTCCGTAGCGTCGCCCGACAGGGAGCGGACATAGAAGCGCAGGTCGCCCGCCTTGGCGACGAACTCCAGCGAAATGGTGTCATCACCGGCGAGTCCGCCAAGCATCGCGCGAGAGCGCAGGATAGGTTCGTCGTCCCAGTGAGACGGTATCAACTCGACCAGATTTACCCGAGGTTCAGCGTGCCGGAACCGCATGACGCACCTCCTCTGGTTGCCGAGACTCTGACAGCCTTACCAACTCAAAAAAGGTCGCCCGGCCATCGGGCAATTGGCCGAGCTCATTCAAATCTTTCACTCCTTGGGGCAGCTCGACCACTCGGGCGCGGTCGCCCAGAAGACCAGTCAAGAAGACGACCGCGTCGCGGCCCCGTTCGTCGTTGTCGAAGACCAGAAAGACGCGCCGGGCGCGCTCGAGGAACGCCAGGCGCTGCGCCTGGACTTTGATTCCCTGCAAGGCGCAGATCGAGAGCGACCAACCAACGCCCGTTAAATAGTCGAAGGTGCCCTCAGTAACAAATACGCGTTGTCTGCCACGCACGCGCTCATAGCCGAGAAGGGGTTTCGGCAGCGATAAGCCGCGGTACTTGGGGTCATGCGCGTTGTCCAGAGGGCGTCCTACCATCCAGACGCACTGGTCTCCTCGCATCTCAGGAACCACGATGCGGCCAGCCATCTTCTCGCCGCCATCCCGCCAGAGGAGCCCCATCTCACGTGCCCGCCTCAGGCTCAGCCGGCGGCGCTGCAGGTACTGGCTAAGAGAATGACCGTCGCTGTACCCGAGGTGGCAACGACGGATAATCATTTCGCCGATCCCTCTGCCTCCCAAGTAGGCCAGGGCAGCCGGCGTCCGCAGGAGCACGTCGCTATAGACTGCACTGGCGGCCGTCAAGATCATCCGGTCGTCGAGCGAGAGACTGCGAGGCTCCTTCGGGGCCTGATCGCGGTTGGGTAACCGTTCTTCCCTGGTCACGCTGTCTTGGGAGGTGCCACCGGTCAGTCGCTCCAGTGCGGCTCGAAAGCCGAGCCCATCGAAGCGCCGGACGAAGTCAATCACATCGCCCGAAGCGCCGCAGCCAAAGCAGTAGAAACTGCGGGTCTCCGGGTAGACAACGAGGCTCGGGTTCTCATCCTTGTGGAAGGGACAGCGGCCAGTCAGTCGCGTACCGCTCCGCAGCAGAACGATCCCGTAGCGGCCAATGATCTCCTCGATAGGGTTGCGCTGCTTGATCTGGTCGATGTCGTACAGGCTCATTTCAGCGTGACCTCCTCCCGTTCGACGAGCTCGGCAGGGTCGGTCGTGACCAGCGAGTGCTCCATCGGACTCGCTTCGACCCGAAGAGCGATGTGGTTTCCCTGGGCGAAGAAGAGGCCTTCGCCTTTTCGGCATGCAAGTAAGAACTCGCGCTCGCCGGCGCTGAGTCGGAAGGTCTGAGAGACGGCGTCGATGGTCGAGCTGTCCTGACGCATCAGCAGCTGGACAGAGCTGTTGGCCAGCACTGTGTGACCTTCGGGAGTGGCGAGGAAGTCCTCGACATCTTGGGTCACGGTCGTGAGCCCGAGGTAGTACTTGCGCGCCTGGCGGGCCATCGAGGAGAGGAAACGCGCGCCCTCTTGGTGCTGCATGAGCGACCATGCCTCATCGATCAGGAGCATGCGTGGCCGGCGCCTTGTCCGGACCTGACGCCAGATGTAGTCGGCAATCAGATAGACGCCGAGCGGACGCAGATCGGCGTCGAGGTCACGTACGTTGAACACGACGAAGGGTCGGTCTAAATCGACGCTGGTTGGCGACGAAAAGACCTGCCCCAGGCTGCCGTCGACATAGCGTTCTAGCCGGTCCGCCAGGCCGTGGCTCTCCCCTTGCTCGCGCAACAGGTTGAACAGATCGCGCAAGACGGGTGCAGGGTGCTTATGGGTCTGGGGATCACGGGTGATGCCAGCACGACGGTAGGTCTCGATCAGCGCTGCGTCTAGCGCGCCCTTCTCACGCTGGCCGAGCGTCGAACCACGGTCCGCCAGCATGAGCCCGAGTAGCCCCTGCAGGCTCTGAAAGCGTTCGGTGAGAGGATCGCTGCCCTCACTATCCTTACTGCTGGCGGCAGCCGGTAGGTCGAAGGGGTTGATGCGATGCGCGGAAGATCCGGAGAGGCGGATGTACTGACCGTCCACCGCATCGCAGAGCCGACGATACTCGTCCTCGGGGTCAATGACGTAGTACTCGACGCCCAGCATTAGCGCCCGCAGCGCCTCGACCTTGCAGGCATAGCTCTTGCCAGCGCCGCTCTTGGCGAAGACAACCTTGTTCGCGTTTTCGAGATCACGGCTGAAAGGATCAAAGATGACGAGCGAGGAATTGTGGACGCTGGTGCCGTAGAGAATGCCGCGCTCCATTGATAAGTGACTGGAGGTGAAGGGAATCATCGTTGCCAGGCTCGTCGTTTCCAGGTTGCGGCAACGTCCTAAGTGGTCCTGTCCTCCGGGAAGACACGAGAGGAGACCGGGCAGCATCTCGTAGAGAGTTGGTCTCGCCGAAGCCAACATCCCGTTCAGTGCCGCATCCACTCGGCGGGTAACATCGTTCAGCCCGTTCAGCGAAGGCGATCTCAAGCAGAAGTACAGGCTGGTCGAGAAAACCCGTTCTTCGCCTCGCTGTAGTGCGTCTCGAAGGCGTTCCACGTCTTCGTAGGCGATCTCTCGCTCGGCGCTCGCGATCTTGCCATTCCGCGCATCGAGCATGCGTGACGACTGGAACTCGACTAGCCGATGCGTGAGCTGCCGGATGGTTGCATTCGAGTCGAGCGGCTCCAGATGGAGGCTGACGTCGAGAGGAGAATCGAAGTCGATCAGGCGGCCGAGCCAGTTGGCGTAGACGTAGCGAGGGTACTCAGTGAGACCGAGTATTCGGACGAAGCGATCGTCCAGTGTGAGGTGTGACTTGGCAGCGTCGAGGCCAGCAGGTGAAACGAGATCCAGGACGGCACGAGTACCTCGTTGGAAGCGCTCTTCTGTTGCTGATCGCCGCTCGGTGCGTCGATGTCGCGCTCTGGGCAAAAGATTAACCATTCTCGTGGTCCTTTCTCCGGTTGGCCGTGACTACCAGTCGCCGGCCTAACAGCGTTCCGGGTGTCGAGCCGATGTCCGAGCGCAGACAGTCACTCCAGAGTTGGGCGACCTCATCGCCAGCGAGACGTCGCGAGGCAACTCCAAATGAGGCCAGGGCCTGAGCTATCTCGCGCGAACGGAAGTCCAACTGCTGTGATGCCGCCTCCAGATTCCGACGCAAATCCTTAGACACACCCTGCCAGGGCCAGCGCATACCGCTGTGCTCGAAGACACCTTCCAGCCCAGCCGGGATCACCACGTAGAAGTGCCGCTCGAGCAGAGATCTCTCCCGGGCCAGCCGACGCACGAAGGACTCATGATCGAGGGCCAGCCGGCGGAACGTATCGTCGCTTCGGAGGCCCGGTCGCTGGCGCAGACTGTCGAGATAGACCTCAACATCGGTGGGTAGGATGCGGACGAGCACCTGAAGGCCGTAGCTCAAGGAATTGAGGAAGGCGCGGTAGCCAGCAATGATGCCCTCCTGTTCCGTCTCGGACTTGAGGGCAAAGTTGACGCTCTCCGCCTCCAGAACAGCGCGGTAGTCACCGCCTCTCAGGCAGAGCACGTCGCCGACAATGTCTTCCAGCGGCAGCAGGTCCTGGACACCGGCGAGTCGCTTAGTCGTGGCCATGAGAAGCTCCACCATCTGACTCGTTTGACCAGGCCGGCTCCGGCAGCACGACTTCATATGTCTCGTTCTTCGCCCTCCGTGCCGGATCCAGTCGCCGTACGCGCCAGACCGCAACGCGAGGTATTGCCCAGAAGCGCAGAAGGACGAAGGCCCAATCCTCCACGGGCCTGCCTGCCGGACGCCACAAGGCCGCCAAGGCGACGGCGGCCAGAACCACGGCTGCGGCCATGACGGGCAGCGGCATCGGCAGGGGCAACTGATTGGATGCTCCGTATGCCAGGCCAAGGCCCATTGCTACCGTCATGAGCTGGCGCATAGTCAGGCCGGCAAAGGCCTTGTCTTCAACGTTCAGGTGAGTGGGTATTTCGTGCCGGTTCACAGTCCTGCATCGCCTCCTTCAGCGGGTTGCAGTCCACTGTGACGAACCTCTTTCCACGGGACTTCTAAACCAAGGGCTTGCGACTTCCGCAACGGCCGCGAGACTTCCAATCTTTCTCAACGGGCTGATGGGCTGATGTTCGCGTTGGGCCATCGGTACCTCGAACGATCCAAGAACATGTGTGCTATGCTCTCTTTGCAGTACCGTCCCCGCCCGGAGACTGGTTAGCCATATGCGAATAGCAGCGGTCTACCTGTCTCATTTTGTCTATCTGGCCGAGCTACGACGCCGGCCAGACCTGGAAGGCGTGGATCTGATCGTCGGCGACGGCGAGCCTCCTCGCCGGGTTCTGGATTGCTCACCCTGGCTGGCTGAACTAGGCGTCTTCAGAGGAATGCCTCTTCGTCAGGCGTTAGGCCGGTCGCCCGGTCTGCTTTGTCTCGCGCCGGACTTCCCTTTCTACGAGGACACATGGGAAAGCGCACTCGATGCGCTGTGGCAGATCAGCCCAGAGGTTGAGGATGGGGGGCCGGGCGAGTGCTATCTGAACGTCGGCGGCCTGGTGCCCCACTATGGCAGCGAGAACCTCATCGGAGAGGCCATCAGACGGATCCTGGCCGAGCGCTCCTTCGACCCTGCCGTGGGCATCGCTGAAGGAAAGTTTCCCGCGCGCGCTGCCGCTGTTGTCCGTCTTGATGATGTCGTCGTGCTGCCTCGTGATCAGGAAGCACGCTTCCTCGCTACTCTGGGGGTTGAACTCTTGCCGCTCGAGCCATCTCTGCTCGACCGGCTCCACCTGCTCGGCCTTGATCAAATCGGTGACTTAGCCGGGTTTCCGCTGTCTTCTCTCCTGAGCCAGTTCGGATCGGGAGGGCGCCTGATCTGGGAGTTGGCCAACGGTGTAGACAACCGCCCTTTATTGTCTCGCCAGCCCTTGCCTTCCCTCGATGAGTGGCTCTCTTTCGAGGGCCCCGTTTCCACGATCGAAGTCCTCATCGCCGCAGCAAAGCAGCTCGTGTCGCGGCTGAGCCTGGGACTAAACGGCCGCGGCGCTCGACAGCTCACCATCCGCGCGGGCCTCTCGAACGGCCGCACCTGGGAAAGGAGGATCGTGTTACGTGAGGCGATTGCCGATGTGGAAAGACTCTACTTCGTTACGAAGACCGCGCTAGTCGAGACGCCACCCGCTGGAGCAGTGCTCAATCTAGGCCTGCGCCTCGCCTATCTTGTCGGCGAAACCGGCCGGCAATTGAACCTTGGAGATAAGCGAAACACGGAAGTCCTTAGTGAGTCGCTGAGGCAGCTCAAGGCACGCTACGGCTACTCTCCGATCTCACATTGCGTCGAGGTAGAACCATGGTCGGTGATTCCCGAGGACCGCTACGTGCTCATAGAGTCCGACGGCTGATGGAGCCGCGCCCCATCTCGGTGAGCGAGTCACCGAGCGGCGAGCCCCTGGCCGTGCTGCTGCATAAGACATGGCAGCCGGTTAGCATCGCCCGTGGCGTCTGGTACATCGACCAGCACTGGTGGCGTGGCAAGGCAGTGCGGCGAGCCTATTATCGTGTCGTCCACGAAGCCGGCGCACCCTTGACGATCTTCAAGGACCTGGTAGATGGCCAGTGGTTTGGGCAGGAGTATTGAGTGCAGTACGTTGAATTGCATTGCCACTCCTGTTTCTCGTTACGCGAGGGTGCTTCGACACCTATCGAGCTGGGCTCCAGGCGAGAAAGCTCGGGTACAAGGCCCTCGCCGTTACCGACCACGACAACCTGGCTGGGGCGATGGAATTCGCCAGGGCCGCACACGCTTGGGACATTCGTCCGATCACGGGGGCCGAGGTCACGTTAAGCGATGGCCATCACTTAACGCTGCTCGCCGAGTCGCAAAGGGGCTATGCCAACCTCAGTCGATTGCTCACTCAGGCCAATCTCAGCGGGCAACGTGGCAAGCCGGTTATGGAGGTCGACTGGCTTACCGGTGCCACGGATGGGCTGATCGCGCTCTCTGGTTGCCGAAAAGGCCAGATTCCTGCCCTTGTAGAGGCGGGTGAGGTCAACGCGGCAGCGCAGGCTGTCGATCGCTATGTGGCCGCGTTCGGTAAGGAGAACTTCTTTCTGGAACTTCAGGAGCACCGGGTTTATGAGGACGAGCCTCGTAACGCCAAGCTCGTGCGTCTTGCTGAGCGCTTCGGTCTCGGCTACGTCGCTACCAATAATGTTCACTATCACGTTCGCGATAGGCACCGTCTGCACGACGTGCTCGTCGCGGTGCGTGAGAACAGGTGCATCGAGGACGTCCGCCACCTTATCAGGCCGAACTCGGAGTTCTACATGAAGTCGGCTGAGGAGATGGCTGCCCTCTTTGCCGTCTATCCAACAGCCATCCGCAATACGGTTGCCATTGCCGAACGCTGCTCCTTCGACGTAAGTCGGGATTTGAGCTATCGCTTTCCGGAGTACGACGCACCGGACGGGCAGAGTGCGGATGACTTCCTCGCCGACGTGTGCTTCCGTGAAGCACGCCGCCTATATGGCGCCGATCCAGATGTAAGCGAGCGATTGAGGCGTGAGTTGACGATGATCGCCGCTGGTCGGCGGGCCGGATTCTTCTTGCGGATGTGGGAATTGCTGCAGGTCGCCCACGAACGCGACCTGCCGGTACGTGGCCGTGGCTCGTCCGTAGGTTCCCTGGTCTGCTATCTGCTGGGTCTCTCCGGGATTGACCCCATTAAATACAACCTCGTCGTCGACAGGTTCTTGAATGAGGCCAGACTCGAAGAGGATGTCCCTGACATTGACCTCGACTTCGGACGCAAGGCGCGAGAGGAGATGTTCGCCTCAATCTTCGAGACGTATTCGACCGCACATGCTGCACAGGTCTGCAACTTCGTGCAGTACCGGTTCCCATCGGCGATCCGGGATGTTGGCAAGGCGCTGGGTCTGCCTCCGGGCGACATCGACAAGATCGCCAAGCAGATGCGCAGTCGCTTCGCCCACTCTCTGGAACAGGAGCTCGGCGAACATCCTGAATGGCGAGCCCGGCTACGTTCATCCTTCTGGCGAGACTTCCTCGACCTCGTTCAGCAGCTAATCGGCATGCCGCGGCATCTTAGCCAGCATTCCGGTGGCGTGATCATCTCTACGACTCGCATCGACGAACAGGTGCCGGTCGAGCGTCCGGCAATGGAAGGCCGCTGGATCTGCCAATGGGACAAGGACTCGGTGGCCGACGCTGGCATGATCAAGCTCGACCTTCTCTCCTATCCGACGCTAGACCAGCTCTACAGGGGGCTGGGCTACGTTAATGAGCGCCACGGGCGCAGCTTCACGTCTGATGTAATTCCTCTGGACGATCCCGCCATCTACGAGATGATGCAGAAGGGCGATGTTATCGGCGTCGTCCAGATTCAGAGTCGCGCCCAGATTCAGGTTCTTCTCAGAATAAAGGTCCAGTGCATCCAAGATCTCGTGATCCAGGTCGCATTGATACGGCCGGGCCCCATCCAAGGCGGCGCCGTTAACCCATACATCGCTCGCTGCCTCGGCGTAGAGCCTGTGACCTTTGATCATCCTTCGCTGGAGTCGGTCCTGAGGGATACGAAGGGAGTCTTCATTTTTCAAGAGCAAGTCATGGGAGCATCGATGGCGATCGCTGGCTTCACCGCTGGGCAAGCCGAGCAGTTGCGCCGAGCAATGAGCCGCAAGCGGTCGCGTGAGGCGATGGAAGCGCTTCGAGAGGATTTCCTGGCAGGCGCTCAGGCGAGAGGGGTCGATCTTCCCACGGCGGCGGCCGTCTACGAGAAGATTCTCGCGTTTGCCGAGTTTGGCTTTCCACGCTCGCATGCGGCCGCGATGGCCGAGACCGCCTGTAAGGTGGCCTGGCTCAAGCGCTATTACAAGGTCGAGTTCTATACCGCGTTGCTGAATGAGCAGCCCATGGGTTTTTATTCGCCCGAGGTCATTTGCAACGATGCGCGACGCCATGGCATCGAGGTCTTGCCGGTTGAGGTCAATCATAGCCGCGCTGACTGCACGATAGCGTCCGACACAGCCCTGCGCCTTGGTTACAGGTACGTCAAAGGTCTCGGCGAGGCGGTCTACAAGCAGTTGGACGAAGAGGGCGAACGTGGACAGTACGCCTCGCTCTGGGACTTCTGGAGACGAACTCATCTGGGCAGGGAAGCGATTGAGAGCCTGATCCGTCTCGGCTCATTCGGCTTTACGGGCCTGCATGAGCGCGAGCTCCTGTGGCAGCTCGGCACCTTCTATCAGCCTCTAGGAGGTCAGCAACCACTGCCGCTAATGATGAGCGAGATGGTGCCCCTGCGAGAGTTGACTCGGGAACAACGCATTTTGGAGGACCTAAAGCTCGTAGGTATTGCAGTGCGAGGGCCAGCTTTCGATCTCGTCGCTGATCAGTTGCACGAGGGCATTACACCGAGTTCGGTGGTTGAGCGCATGGAGGCCGGACAGCTGGTTTCGGTCGCGGGCCTAGTGGCCGTGCGACAAGCGCCTCAGACCGCCAAAGGATTCGTCTTTCATACGCTGGAGGATCGGTTTGGCCTCGTGAACATCATTACCGCGCCGAAGCTGGTTCCAAGGTATAGAGAGTTGATCGAGAGGGCGCCGGCGCTCATCGTTCATGGCCATATTGAGCGACAGGAGCGCTCGGTCAATGTAATCGCCGAGAGATTTGAGGCACTGAGGATTGCTCCGCAAGCCGAGCGTCGTGTGCACAGCTTCGGATGATGTCGTCTGTCTGACTCGCGGCACGGCAGAAGCGTACGGAACCGGCATCTGGGCTCAGCTCGGACTCGTGCACTCCGTGCCCTATCCCGTTGACGGGTCGACGCTGTTGCCTATATCAAGAAATTGGAGCTGGCGGTGGTATTCTGCAGGCAGGAGGTTGCCCCTGAAAGAAGAATTCAGCCCAGCGGAACAAGCGATGCTAGGTCAGCATTTCAGTAACGCTGATAGATCGGTTTTTGTTCTCACGGACTTGCCTGAGATGGTGAAGGGCGCGCTCTTCGCCCGCTACTCTCGTTCACCCAAGACGCTCCGTCGCCTGTTCCTGGACGAGTTCCAGTATGGAATCGAATCTGAGGGAAAGACCGCAACCGTCGGTCTTGGACGGGCTGCGGATCTCTACGAGCGTGTGTTCATTGAGTACGGCGATGACTCTGTGGCGCAGCTTGCCGGTGTCCACGTTGCTGTCGAAGGCGCCTCAAACCTCCTCACCAAGATCATTGAGCGCGGTCGCCTCATGTCCTATCTGGAGCAGTCGACGCGCTATATGCCCTACAACGACCAGCCCAATGGCCATTGGCGCTACCACATCCCGGAAGAGCTCAGTGGGCGAGGTCGAGATCGCTTCGTCGAGGCGGTGAACCGGGCGTTCGAGCTTTACACCAAGCTTTTTGAGCCGCTGCAGACATACCTGAAGACGCAATACCCGCAGCCGGAAGGTACGTCCGGGGGCGCCTACCGGATGAGCATTCGAGCCAAGGCTTGTGACATCCTGCGAGGCCTGCTGCCCGCCGCGACAACATCAAACCTGGGCATTTATGGTTCCGCCCAAGCTTACGAGGCGCTGCTACTGCGACTGCTCAGCCATGAACTGGCCGAGGCCCGCCAAGCGGGAGAGGCAATGCTGGCGGAGCTCAAGAAGGTCGTCCCAGTGTTCGTCGAGCGGGTCGATCGTCGGGACCGCGGTGGCGTCTTCATCGACTACCTCAGGAGCGGCCGCCAGGCCACCCGCAATCAAGTGCAGTCTCTCGCCGCGATTTCAGGTGAAGACACGTTGGATGCGCCGCAGGTGGACCTCACCGACTTTGACGCCGATGGCGAGACTCGAGTGGTCGCGGCTGTCCTGTTCGAGTTGGCCGGCCTGTCCGATCGCGAGGCAGTACAAACCGCCAAAGCACTAGCGCCCCGAGAACGGGCGGAGATCATCGCCGCCTACGCAGGGCCCCGCAGTAACCGACGGCATCGACCCGGGCGCGCCTTCGAGCGCACGGCGTACAGGTTCGAGATCGTTGCGGACTATGGCGCCTTCCGTGACCTGCAGCGTCACCGGCTCCTGACGATGGAGTGGCAAGCGCTTAGTCCCCACCTAGGATTCGATCTGCCTCCCGAGATCGCCGGCATCAACGCCGACGGCGAATGGCGCGATCTCATGGAATTCTGCAGGGAAGTCTATGAGGAGCTGCTTCAGGAGATCTCTGCGACGGTTGCTCAGTACGTCGTGCCGATGGCGTACAGGCTGCGCTTCGTCATGGACATGAACGCTCGTGAGGCGATGCACGTGATCGAGCTGCGAACCACGGAGCAGGCCCACCGTAACTATCGGATCCTCTGCCTGGAGATGTATCGGCTGATCGCGGAGCGGGCGGGTCATCGTGCGATCGCGGAGACCATGACCTTCGTGGGTGATGGCGTGGCCGGCCTTGAGCGCCTGAACGCGGAACAGAGGATCGAAGAGAAGCGCTCAGCGCTTGCCGCTCGTCCGGGTCAATAGGGTGGAAGGCACCGGCCCTCCGCGCTTCTACGAGCGGGAGGGCGTTCCATACTGCGATTGGCGAGGGACGAGCTTTCGTATCGTTGATGTCAGGGGCGAACGTTTTCTGATGCCAGTGAGCATCTGGGCGCGAGAAGAGTTCCGGACGGAACTTCTGCAGTCTCTAGAGAGCGCCGTGAAGCTGTTTCAAGAAGCACTCGAGCGCGGTGTCCCGTTTGAGGACGCACGTTACCTTCTGCCGGAGGGTTCTCTCTCGCTGCTCGAGTTCGAAGGGACCATCTGGCGCTCCGGCGATTGATCGACGCTCGCTCTCTGCGACCAGGATAGCCTGGACCCATGGTCGTTTGCCCTCAGTTCGCCATTGCTTCCTGGATCATGCCGGCGATGACGCGAGCCATGAGAACGATGGCGAGTCCAGCCAGTGCGTTGACGATGGCGGACTTGCCACTCTCCATCTGACGAGGGTTTCCCGATGCTGCCATGTATTGGAACGCGCCCCACATTACAAAGAAGGCTGACACGGTGACGCCAACACCAGTACCGATGTTCAAGAGGTTTTCGAAGAGACTGTTGATTTGGTCCAACTTTGCTTCTCCTTTACTTCAATGGCTCCTCAGAAAGCAGCCGGAACTCGGCGACGAGCCAGCGGTTGTCCTCACTCACGAGCCGGCAGTTCACTCGCTGCAGGACGTATTCCTCGATCGCCTCCCCGGACTCAGGGTCCGTACCGCGGCGGATCTGCTCGGCAGTCACAGAGACGGCGGCGCCATCCACGGAGAGAGCACTGACAGAACTGCTGACCACATGGGTGGACGTCACGCGCCGTTGTCCGACCGCCACAGGATCGACCGCCGAGTTGGCAGTGACGGCGAGGACCGAGCCGGTCGAGAGCAGCAGGAGGCGTTCGCGATGGCGCTCCGGCGCGCGATAGTCAAAGGTTCCGAAGGCCTCTACGAAGGTGCGCGCCGCATCCTCAACCGCGGCCGAATCGTCGCTGCGGTCAGAGAGACGGCTGGCTCCTTGCCAGCCACTGAAGACAGCAATCACGAGCAGCAGTCCTGCGAATCCAATTAGGATGAACATCGCACCGCGTTGACCGGTCATACCTGCACCTCCCAGTAGGGCGGACGTCCCGCGCTTACGAAGTGGCTCCGCCAATAGGCATCCGAGAGCGGAACCTCCTTGACGAAGTCGCCGGCACTGGTGGCCATGATCAACATGCCCCTACCGGCAAATACCGCCACGTGTGTGATTCGTTCTGCCGACTCGTATGTGCCTTCGTAAAAGAGCAAGTCCCCGGGCTGCAAAAGGGACGCGTCGATCGGTGAAGCCCACTCGAACTGCTGTTGAGCCGTGCGCGGCACTGACAGGCCGAGCTGGCCGTACACCCACAGGACAAGGCCCGAGCAATCGAAGTTGTCGGGTCCGCTCGCGCCCCAGACGTACGGAGAGCCGACCTTGGAGCGCGCTAGCCCAACGGCCTGCGCTGGGATGCTGCTGGAGTGGGCATAGCCATATGCGGCTGTGTAAGCCAACACTTTGTCGACGTAGGCCCAGGAGTGGTTGTAGGCGTAGAGAGCGCGGCGCAGGTCCGCAGGGGCACCGCTGGCCTGAAGATAGCGGGCGGCTGCGGGAATACAGTCACGGAAGTTGTTAGGATCGGCGATGCCGTCCTCGTCCCCGTCGACGCCATATGCCTCCCAGGTCGCCGGCAAGAACTGGCAGTAGCCGACCGCTCCGGCTGAGCTCGGTTCCATGTTCGCGCCGAAGCCGCTCTCTACCCAGGCGAGGGCCGCGAACACTTGCCACGGTATACCCGTCCTGAGACTGGTCTGCTGCATCACCTCCAGCTGGTCTGCCGGCACGGGCTCGACGGCGCCGGGAGCGCCTGTCGGTTGCGTGGCTTCCGGCAGACCGCCGAAGGCAGCAAGGAGGAGAAGCAAGGGGACAAAGAGCAGAATGGCCAAGGGAAGCACGATTTTCATCGCATCCCGGCCCAGGCTTCCCAGAATATCTGGCGTTTCCTCTTCCTCTGCGCTCCACATAGCCGTCCCGCCTCAGCTCGCCCTGCCTGGAGCTGCGGAACGCCCTGCGCCGCCGGCTCCACCCGCGGCTCCGCCGGCACCTGCATTCCGCGTTGCTGCTACCGCGCCCATGACGCGCGTCGCGACGACCAGGGATGCGACATTCCAGATAGATGCCTGGCTGTTCCTGCTCCGGAGCAGGGAAGGAATCTTGAGCGTGAGCCAGCAAACCGCCACGCCCAGCATTAAGGTGAGGAGCGCGTTGGAAACGCTTCCAGGTGTGAGCTCAAGCATCAGCGCCGACCCAAGCTTGAGAGTCATCATTTGAATGGCCTGTTGAAACACCGTTATCGGCAACAGGTCCATCCACCAGCGCGAGAAGCCTTGCGTCTGAGGCAGCACCCAGAGGAGGGCGGCTATCGGCGCCAGGACGATGAGCACGTTGATCAGCGCCAGGCGCATCAGCATCTGGAAGACGAGCAGGATTGCCACGATGCCGTAGGTCAGCGCCGTGAAGATCAGCGCGATTCCCTCTTGGGAGGGCGTCGCCGCGTCGTAACCAGGAAGCCCAACCTGTCCCACTGCAGCGGAGAAAGCATTGTTCAAGTCGATGAGGAAGCGGACGAACTCGAGAGTGAGATTGGCGGCGAGCGCCGCCAAGATCACGCGCGGAAGGAGTTCCATAACGTCGTGATAGGGCGTGTTGGTCTGTTGTTTGACCATCACGTTGAAGCCGCCCCACATGAGGATGACGGCGAGGCCCACGTTGACAACGGCGCGCGAGAAGTCCCAGAGGGATCGCACCGTCGTGCTCTCGTATGTACCGGCGGCCGGCGTCTGCGTGACGAAATTGAGCGAGGAATCACCGATGCCCAGAGCCCAGTCGATGAAGCTACGCATCGCTTCCAGCAGCGCCTTCCCGATTTCGTTGAGGACGGCGTTCAGGATGTCGCCCGCCCATTTCGTGGGATCGAGGCTCGGTAGAAGGTCGAGAGGATTGGGAATATCGATGTCCGGTCCGATTTGCGCCGGCACCAGGGGTGGCATGGCCGGCATCGGCGCCGTGGATATGAATGTGAAACTAGACGGTGGACTCTCGAGACCGGAACTGTTGGAGTCAGCCAGGGGCGCTCCGGCGAGCTTCAGTGGATCGATCGTTTCTTCAGTGGTGGATTCGGGCTCCTGCGCCCCTGCCTCTGAGGTGAAGCAAAGGAAGAGGCCAAGCACCACAGCGCCAAGAAGAATGCCTCGCATACTGACTCCCTTCCGCATTCCGCGGGTTTTCGGGAGTCACTTTGAGGACATCGTTTCCACCGGGATTCAGCAATGACGCTTCGCGGCTTCCAAATGCCGCGGGTGATTTCCAAATTCTTTCCACATCGCGCGAAAGGCTGAGTCTGAGGCGGGCGCCTGACCAGTTGTCCGCCTCAGACTCAGCCGCCGATAGGAGAAGAAGTTGGTGCTGCTCGACCGACCGAATCGGCCGGCTCGGACCCTGGCTCGGCTACAGCGGAGCGAATGCAGTGCCGCGGAGGAGCGTGACGGCTATCGCGCTCGCCGCCAGGAAGGGAGCGTAGGGAGTCACCTGCCTCAAACGGACAGCGTCGGCGATAAGGAGAACAAGCAGGATTAATCCGCCCGAGACAACGCCAAGGGCGAGCGCGTCGAAGCCTCGTACCAAGCCGAGCGTGGCACCGATGAATTGCTGAGGGTAAGCGAGTTTGGCGTGCAGCCAGGCCACTGGGCCATGGCAGCTTGTTTGACAGCGTCCGGTCCGACCAGCACGGGACCCACGTCGAGCGGCGAGCTCTTCATGTCACCCTGCCAGGGGTCGCGCGCCTGCCATTGCCACTGATCGCTCGACACACCGGCCGGCACGGTTACGAAGATGTCGCACTTGTCCGCGTAGAAGGCTCGGATCTCCGGATCGTCGGCCGGCGCGAACTCTTTCTCGCAGCTTGCCGTCGCGGTGAGGAAGCGGAACTGGGTCCAGTCGCCGGCGCCATGGACGTCGATCTGCTTTAGCTCGGAGTCCGGATGCACAGCCTTGACCGCCTGCGCACCCATTACCGCGCGGCGGCTTTAGGCGATCGACAGCGCGGCTCCACGCCTCGCAGGTAGCGATGGCGCTCGGCGGCCCGTTCACACCACGAAAGCGAGATTGCCGTGAAGTCGCTCTCCGAATCCAAGATCGAACCTGCGTACGTAGACAACGAGAGGCAGAAAGTTACGAAGCAGGACATGCGCCCCAAACACCTCTTTTAGATTGCCTGGCCTCTTCTTCAGCTTCCAGTAGTCGGGCTTGAAACCTCACATCAGGAGCCTGGATTGAGGCGCGGCCGAAGCCTTCTCGAATCAAGATCTCATTGATCATCTCACCATTCAGATAGACGTATCGAAGTAGATATCCATAGCTTAAATCGAGTTCGGACGTGTCCTTCTCAATCTCTATCCACTGACCTTCCACGAGTTGCCGGTTCCTTTGTTGAGCTTCTAGACCAAAACATTCTTGGGGCTCGACCTCGGGTACCTTCACGCCTATGTAAAGAATTCGCGTCCCACCGGCGATCTCTATGGTTTCACCGTCTAGGACTCGCTCCACAAAGAACCTGAGCCTCCCCGGTGTTACAGACGGCGTCTGGAGACTAACACCAGGAGTTGGCTCATCCGCAGCCGGTAACGAGCCATCTCCACAGGCAATTGTAACGATCAAAGCGAGAAGGCCGAGAGAATGGAGAACACCATAATTCGACTTAGTGGGGCGACTGCATGCTCGATTTGTTCGGTCCGCCATCAATCCTCTGCAAAATGGGAGGGACACCCACTCTTCCTCGGGTTTCCCTCCCAAGCCTTACGCCTTCTTGAATCATACCTAGCAGGGAGCGTTTATCCAAGCCGTCTGCTGATGAGAGAGGTAATTGTTTCCCGAATCAACCGCAGAGACTAGTGCGGTCATTAAATTATCACAGTGGATTTGGCCATCCCCGTTGTATGTCGAATTGCCATGTGTGTCGCTTCCTGGATAGCCATGGCCGAGATTTGGCCAATCGCAACAGTTGTATGCACCATGACCGTATTGGTAATCCAACTCCGTTGCATGGTAGGTTATCCAATCGTTGTTAGCAGCACTACCGTCCCACCAGTACCAAACCACCTCAAACCGACAAGCAAGGCCGGCCGAGTAACAGGACTCTTGGCCGCTTTCGAAGAAGTGCGTTACGTAACTAGCATTGCCTCCAAACGCGTTGGGGTAGGACCGATGGGCGTCAGCCCACGAAAGGGACGCCAAAGCACTCTGAGATCCAAAACCAGACAGTATGAAGAGCATCAGCGCCGCGAGGAAAATGGCCACCCTCTTCATCGAAGGACCTCCTTACCTGGAACGATCATGCTAAATGCCAGCCGCGCATGTGAAGCATTAGTCAACTGGCTCACGTCAGGTAGGCATGGAGGTGGTTCTGATGGATTCTTCGCCGCCTCGGCTTTGCACTCTTCTGGCAGATCGAGCTGGGGTGGAGGCCCAGTACCGACCACCACATGAAGGACCCAATCTGAGTCATTTTGTTCACAGAACTGAACCAAATGCTGGCCCGTTTAGTTGCGTCATTCCTCTCGCCGACAACTCACGCCTTACAAGAATGTCCGTTTTTTTAATGTCGAGGGCTGAGCAGCCCATACCGAGTGGGAATTGGGCATTGGATATCGCAACGGGGCCGTCATAGGCGACGCTATTCTCGCCGGAACTAAGGGCACTTGTCCCTCCCGGCGACTGCCCTGAGGTGAGAAACCACGCACCGACTCCTGTAAGAGCGCCAGCGGCGATGATGACAAACACATATCGTAAGAACCGCGTCATCTCAATAGTTACCTCATTGTGAATGGTCGAGCTCAGGTGGCCGTTTGTCGAGACTCAGAGTACCTCCTCCCACCAATCTCCTCGGCTCGGAATCGGTAGCGAGCGATGCATCGCCCTGAGGATTGCGCAGCCTCATTAGACCTGCGGGAACCCCAGTGGTCTATCGACAAACGTTGATTTTTGATTTCAATATAGACGGCTGCGGCGGACGCTATTGACAGTTCCCATCTCTGGTAAACGTTCAATGACTTCAGAGATCCCGGCCAAGGTGCGCTGATCGCTTAAGCTTTCAGGCCTTCGAGGCGGAAGGGGACATCCTCGTTGGCACGTTCGAGACGAGTATCCAATGCCTTGCGCGTGGTCGGCGATGCCTCCTTCCTGAGCATCCCCGAGACCTCGGCCTGGGCCGTGCTCGATGGCAATGGATTGCTGGAGGAAGCCTCAGATAGTCGCTCTCCTGTCTGAACGAATCAAAAATCCTGACACCATTAGCGAAGTCTAGCCGCCCATGCTGACTTGACAGGTCGCAAGGGCCGGCATCCATGTCATCGGATCCTAGGTGAAGAGGAAGGTGCCGCTCAGAAGGCTTGAATTCGGTGGATCAGGCGGCGGTTCATGAATCAATATTTCCTCCTCCAACGCACGAAGCACGAGGTGTACACGGCCATTCGCCGTCACTTTTCTTTCCATTGAATGGATGTGACTCCGCACAGTCCCCGCTGAGATACCCAATTCGTTCGCGATATGATTTGTGGAATAGCCCTCCGCTAAGAAGAGAAGCACCGACTGTTCTCTCCGCGAAAGGCCAATCTGGATCGCCCTTTGCGACGCGATGGTGTAGGGAGGCATACTCGTTCAGGCTTTGACGCCAAGACCTCGTAGCCGATTCCTTAAGGAACGGCGTATCGTACGATCTGTGGACATCACAAGCACAAGCCAGTCGGTCGATCCGTGGGACGCGTCATATTTCTCGCGTCATATTGTATGGCACGCCGCCACGCCCAGCCCGCCTAGAGTTGCGGGATTGCGAGCCGAGGAGCATATGCTCTAACCATTGGGAGTAGTGATCAACGTTTGTTGGATTGATGGCTTCGACGGCCCACCGAGTACGCACACGAGCTTTGACCAAGTTGATCACGATAGTTGCACGCCTTAAGTCGGTTGGCCGACAGCACCGTCGACGTTGACCGTGTATGGCACCTTCACGCAGGCGCTAAGCCGACCAAGCCCGGAACACTTGGATCTGTTGGGCTCTGCCCTGAAGCTAAAGCCTGAGGAGTTGGACGGACTCCTCATCGCCGCAGACTACGTCCCAATCACCGTCTGGCGGCTCTAGGGTGCCTGCCCCTCTTCTGCGTCCCAGGCAGCGACAACGATGCCAAGACAGACCGCTTCGGCTTGATGGCGCACCTTCGACTTCGCCTCCGAGCGTCCCCTTAACACGGAGATG
Source organism: Dehalococcoidia bacterium (assembly GCA_009377745.1). Lineage (GTDB taxonomy): Bacteria > Chloroflexota > Dehalococcoidia > DSTF01 > WHTK01 > WHTK01. Next base: position 17,394 of record WHTK01000022.1, on the reverse strand, counting down.
GTTGTCTCGCGGATGAAAGTAAGCGCCTCCTTCGGCACGCTTACGAGCACTGATGAGCTTGCTGTTCTGCTCCAGGAAGGACAGATAGTGAAGGAAGCTGCGGACGGCACAAGGACCAGAGCCCACGCATTGCCGACTGACAGCACCTTCGTCCTGCAGATTGAAGAAGCCTTCGACCTGGGCGGTGACCGACTGTTCATCGTCTACCGCGACAGCGCCTGGGGAGCGCACGAGCGAAACCTGAGCTTCGTGGTGTACGACCTTGCGGCTATGGCAATCGAGAGCAGGGGGCGCGTGCCTGAGGCCGACTACTACCTACCTCAAAGCAGTCAGCGCGTGTACATCCTGCGGGCAAGGCGCCTCGAAGTGCTGGATGTAACCAACGGCCGACTCGACCGGGTAGCTGACTCCGTGGGCGAAAGCGTCGACGTTCTCTTGCCCGGCGGTTAGTGGCGGATTGCAGTTATCCTGAACGGACTCGTTGCGAGACTGATCGGGTAGTGACATTCCCGGGGACGCTTGGATAATGCGGCTATGTCCCCGAAACAAGGCTACCGTTGGTTACACGGTGACTGGCGTCCCACCGATAGGCAGCGTGAGGTTCTGGACGCCATCATGGATGGAAGGACGAACGCCGGAATAGCCGTCCGCCTCGGCGTGACCCTGGATGGCGCCAAGTGGCACGTGAGCGAACTTCTAGCCAAGACTGGTCTGCCCGATAGGGCGGCATTAGCTGAATGGTGGATCGCAGAGAAATCCCAGCAGAGAGGCTTCCTTCCTGCCTGGTTCCTTCTCCAACGTAAAGCGCATTTCGCAGTAGCAGCGGGCGGGCTTGTTCTTGCCATTCTGGCCGGCATCGCATGGCTAGCTCCAGGAGGCGCCGGAGGCGGACAAGCGATTCATTCGGAGCCACCTCCAGGCATCGACATAGGCGATGGCGGCCCAATGACGGCAGCCTCGGCGCCTCCGGTGCAGCCGGGCAACCCTCAGCCGGACACGCGAAAGCCGTTCTTTGTGGAGCGCCAGCTCAGTCGTCGAGGGGAGACAACCATCAGGCTTTCCGGGGGTGACCTACCTCATGCGGTCACGATTCCTCCGGTGGAATATTCAAACGCCCTGCACACAGGTACGGGCAGCGACTACTCCTGGTTCAGGGGTCCCAGGCAGAGCGCATCTTGGGAAGCTAGGGGCGGTCAGAGCGAGCCGGACTTGTCGCTACCCCGCTACCAGCTGGAATTGATTCACTTGGGAGCTGACCCTGGCGCGCCAGACGAGCAGTATTGGTATGTCCCAGGCAATCCCGCGCTGGTCGGCCCACTACCTGATCGAGGCTGGGTGGAGCTATTTACACCAATCGCTGGCCTTGTTGAACGCTATCGCGAGCTCGGCGCGGCAGGAGCAATCTCGGAGGAGCCATCGATGACTGAATCGATGATTGCTTCCGTGCAAGAATTCGGCGCCAAAGTCGTGCTCGAAAGGGTGGGAGCTATCCCGGCTCAGGGCCAGCAACTGCGGGATGAAATGACACAGGCATTGCTCGCTGCACTGGCCCAATCCCAGTCCGCCGTCCTGGTTCTTGAAGGCACTGGAGTGGGCACGGCTGGCTACGACCGTGTCGCATTGGAAGTCACTCTGGGTCCGGAAGTAGCGACGTGCTATTACATCCCGCCTGGAAGAATCGCCGTCCAGGGAGTGCTCGTGAGCCGACGCTTTCATGGTGCTTGGGGTGTCTCTGGTAGCGGTTACTTCCAACGCGTATACACGGTCCCGGCGTCCTTCGACCGGCTCATGGAGGAACTGGGCTATGCGGGTGTCTCTTTGAATCCAGGGTACAAGAGCCGAATTATCACCTCCCTAGAGGAGCGGCCCTGGCGCCTAATTGATCAGATCGAGATCTGGCGCGATGGCGGCCAGCGCCTCGTGATTAATCACATCGAGCACCAGCCATGTCTCGAAGGCTGCGATCTGGAAGTAGCTTTGGGACAGTTTCCGGGTGACCCACTAAAGGTCGCTATTTGGCCGACGGGAACTGAGCCCTTCCCTGAAGCTGCGCGCCCCGCGCTCTACGACTATTACCTTGATGATGGCGCGTGACCGAGGCAGGCGCAGCAGACCTCGCCTTCTACGGCCTCGACACCACGGCTTGCCCGAGCTGCTCCCGCGAATCCGCCGGACCCACCGTGAGCCAGAGCGAGTACACGACATTGTCAGCCGTCTTCTGACAGTGCCCTGATTCGCTCAGACGGCTTACAAGCCGCCGCGGGATTGAAAGACGGGCATGAGAACATATCTTCGGCTAGGGTGCTGCTCGAGTTTGCGCTCTACAGTTGTTTTGAGGAAACAGGGACGATGGATAGAGAACGAGGCGGCAGGCTAGAAGAGAGCCTCACCCGGCGCGAGATGGAGGTACTCCACCTCGTCCGACAGGGACTGACTAACGAAGAAATCGCGCAGCAACTGAACATCTCATTCAGCACGGCCAAATACCACGTCGGGGAAATCATCTCGAAGACAGGTGTTGTCAGCCGGTACGAGGCTGCCCGTCTGCTTGAGGACCTCGAAGAGAGCAATCGACCCCGCCACCACGCGATTGGCGTCCTGGTCTGGTTTCATCATCTTCGTTCCAGGGCGAGCGGCAAGAGTGTGACCTTGAGCATGGGACTGGGCGTGGCGGCGGCGACCCTCGTCGCTATCGCCGTTCTCGTGTTCGGGCCCTTCAGTGGGCCTCAATCCGCGAACGTCGATTTCACCGGCAGCGACGCGGCCATCGGCCTCGACGTTGCACCCTTCGATGCGGACGCTATCACTCGTACGCGCCTGGCATCTTCTCTTCCGCACACGATTCTGTTGACGGAAACGGACCCGTCAAACCTTGGCAGCCAGGCAGATGCGATCTCGACGCTCGCCCGCGTGGCGAGCCTTGTAGAGCTGAAGGCAGCCTTGAGGCCAGACGTTGCGCTAATTGTGGTCGATGCGAGCGCTGCCACCCAGGTAGCCGACGGCAGCTTTCTCCGAGAGCAGTGGTCGGCGGGACGCGGGATCATAGGACTGAATCTCTGCCTCGCCGATCTTGAGCGTTCAGGCCAAGCGCCTACAGCCGTTGCCGCCCCAGCCTGGGAGCTCCTTCCTCTCGGTGAGGCCCACTTCTATGCCTCCAACAATGGCCCACCGCAGGGATTCTCGCTCTGCGCCGCAGTAGAGAAGTGGACACAAGCGGGCCTGCCCTATTTCACCTTCCTGCCACGTCGTCCCAGTATTCGGGAACTGGATGCTGAACGCGCCAATGGACAAAGCCAACTGGGAGGTGGAGGGGCGGCGGGGCTTGACCTAGTGGACGGAGATGCGTGCATGACTCTCCGGAATGAGCTTGCTCAGCTCGACGCCGGCGAATGAATGGGCGATCGGCCCAGGGCACACAACTCAGCGCTGTGGCTGAAAGTCAGCTCATGAACGCGGGTATTCGAAACTGAGGACGCAATTCTCGACTGCATTTCCTGGAGCCCTGGAGGGATGTCTATGAGGTTAAGCCTCTTCTTGTTGATAGGGGCCATTCTCGTCGTATCGTGCTCCGGGGGCGGGAGCCCCTCGACCAGCCCACCGATGACGTCCACTCTGTCACCTACCGTCCCGGTCAACCCAGCCGCAACGTCTAGCACCTCTACCGCGACGCCTAGCGCCTCGGCTGCCACGCCAGACCCCGGCCCGACGGCCTACCCTGCGGTGGGCTCGATCGATGTGTGGGTCTACAGCGATGCGGCGCCATCATCTGGAGCCTGTGCCGCGATAATCGACGACATGATTCCTGATTCATCGCCTCCAGGCTTTGCAGGCATGGCGACAAGTTGCGAGTTCAGGAACTCCGATGTCGGTCGTCTCTCCTTCACGAGGACGCCGGACGGCGTCTTCCATCTCTCAAGCGTTCAACTCAACTTGTTTTACTCGAAATCCGCGAACTTGCCGATGCCCTATGAATATTCTCCCTGTACCGACGTCCTGCAGTATCTCCTCCCTGCCACGGCCGCACCGGAAACCGGTGCGGCCGGCGGCCTGGTGTGTGCCTATGTCCCACCCTTCCGGGGTCAGCAGACCGAAGAGGCAGGGTTCTGGAGCTCCCAACCGAGCGATGCGCCTGACCTAGGACCGGAAGTCGGCTGTACGAGGTTGCTCGCCTTTCCGAAAGAGAACGTGCCTGGGAAGGTTGCGTCTTGCGTCCTAGAACTTCCAAAGTAGCTGGGTTCAGCCTGGTCGAGAAGGTCGAAGAGAGGCCGACGAGCCCGACGACCGACGGTCGGCCCTACGGCGAGAGGTCCTGGACGGATCATTAGTGGCCGGCGCCCTGGAGGGCGGCCGTGAACACCGCGAGAACCAGCACAAAGCTGCTTAGCGCGTATCCAGGAGATGACCAACGCCTCACCGCGAGCGCCGCGATTGCGGCGGCGACTATCAGCACGAGTACCCAGCCTTCGGAAACGAATCCACCGTCTGAGAAGCGCCGCAGTTGGGGCGCGTAGTAAGGATCGAAGGTGAAGAAGCGGGCAGTCACAAACGCGGCGCCAGCAGGAGCCAACCATTCGATAAGGGGCACATCCCTGGCGGACTGAAAGGCCAGGGCGGCACAAAGCACAGCCCCGAAGATCAGTGCAACAAGACCAGCAAGCACGGCTGTCTCGTGGCCGGGTGGGCCTTGTCCTGGTAAATCGCCGACCTGCAACCAGCCCAGCGCGTACGCCAACTCGTAGCCGGCACTGATCGAGAGAACAGACAGGGGCGCCAGTGCCAAGATAAGGAGCCAGACGGTCCTGTTCGGGCGCGCTCTGGCGCCATCAACGTCAGTCATGCGCCGGCTTCCTCCATTGATGGAAGTCGCGTACCTAGTGGGAAGGCATGACGACCTGTGAAACGAGGTCGGCGTAAAGCGAGATACCCTCAGGATTGAGATGGGTGTCGTCCTTCCAGAACAGGTCTTCTCTCTGAGTGCTGGCATCGTACCAGTCGACCAGCTCAAGGTTCACGAAACGCTGAGAGCCATCGGCGAGAGCTGCGTTCGTCTCCGACTCCCAGGGACGCTCGACTTTCACATTCACGAAAACGACTCGTCTGTCATCGCCGGCGATGCTCATGATCTTGTCGATTTGGGCCGCGGTTAACGGGCCGTTGTTTCCGATGTGTAGCAGAACGACGCGAGCGAGTTCGCTGTCACGACGGCGTTGCTCGAGAATCTCGATTGCTTGCCAGGTCTGACGTCCGAGAGAGGCATCGATGTCGATGCCAGGCACCAGCGCCGCGAGTTCGGGCGCGGCGCTGAGAAGCACGGAATCGCCGATGGCCGTAACACGAGGACCAGTGGCTGCCGGCGGTCGGATCGCGGACACCGGTCTCGTTACGGGCGAAGCGGGAGCCAATGGTGAAGGCTCCGGGCTTGGCATGGCTGGCGGCTCGGTACTTTGGTCAGGCGCAGAGGGCTCACTCGGCGGGTTCTCATCATTCCTACCCTGCGTGACAAGCGGTGGCTCGACCGCGAAAATGCGGACGCTTCGAGCCAGCTCCGGCGCACCCTCGTCAGCCGGGACTGCAGCGACGCCGATAGCTCCACTCAGGAGGAGCGCGCAGGCCGCGAGCCCTGCGATCCGCATCCTCAATCGACGCATCGGTAGTGCGGTCGATGGCACCGCCCGTGACGCTACCGAGCCCCAATGCCGGATCGGCTGCTCAAGCAGGACATAGGAGATGGCAGCAGCCGCCACCGCGGCGAGGAGCTTGAGCACGATTGCCGGCACTCCAGTCTCTTCGGGCCAGGCCAAGACCAAGATCGGCCAGTGCCAGAGGTAGACCCCGTAGGAACGCAGGCCGAGCCACTGCAACGGCCGGAATGAGAGGAGGCGCCCCGCAACACCGTCAACCTGGGTGGCTGAAAGTATGAGGAGAACGGCAGCGGCATCGACGAGGGCGAAGCCGCCCAGGTAAAGCAAGGGACTGTCATTCGCGATCAGTACTGAACAGGCGATTACCAGCGCGAGTCCAGCGATCCCAGCGCCTTCAATGATCATGGTGGAGGGTCGGCGAGTGACCATGCCTGCCTGACCGGCCAGTGCCAGCGCGGCGCCAAAGAGGAGCCCCGAGGCGCGCGTGTCTGTGCCGTAGTACAGCCGCCCCTCATTGCTACCTCCCATATAGAGGCTCGCCATCAGAACGGCAGATGCTAGTGCGCCGGTAATGGTCAGCGCCAGCAGCAGGCGCGGCTTGCGCAGTGCCAGGCCTAGTGAGAGCAGCACGGGCCAGGCGATATAGAACTGCTCCTCCACGGCCAGCGACCAGAGATGAGTCAGGAGAGATGGGTCGGAAAAGGAGGCCAGGTAGGAATCGCCAGCGAGGACGAGATGCCAGTTCATCACATAGGCCAGCGAAGCGAATACGTCCGTGCGCAGCGAAGCAAGTGCATCCGGGTTGCTTATGGCGAGGTAGGCAGCAACGCTGACAAGCAGAAGGGCGAGCGCGGGCAGCAGCCGTAAGGCACGCCGGAGCCAAAAGCCCCTGAGGTCAACCGACTGCCGCGTGTGCCATTCACGGGCGATGCTGCGCGTGATTACAAAGCCGCTGACCACGAAGAAGACCTCGACGCCGATGAAGCCACCGGGCAGTATCCCGGGCGCAGCATGGAAGAGCAGGACCGCGAGCAGCGACAGCGCTCGGATGCCATCGACCCCGGGTAGATGAGCATGAGCGTCAATCGCTTCGTCATTGCCGCGCTGGGTCGATTGTGCTTTGCTCATGCTCGACCAGAAGCTACCAGCCCGGAGGGCGAATTACCCTACCCTCGACGCTGACGAAATTGACTGAGTGGTTCTGTTCGTCAGAAACGGATAGAACGTGCTTTCGGGTGGGCCCACGAGATTTCTGGCCTGTTAGGCTGCGGTCATGTCGCATGGCCGCAGCAAGCACGAGGAGGTTCTGACCCCGCGGAAATGGCAGGTGCTCGACCTCATCCGCGAAGGCCTGACTAACGAGCAGATCGCTGAGAAGCTCGGTATCAGCCCCAACACGGCCAAGTTCCACGTCTCTGAGATCATCTCCAAGCTGGGCGTTGCCAGCCGCAATGAAGCAGTCGAAGTAATTCGGCACCACTCTTACGGGCAGCGTTTGATCGCCTGGTTTGCCGTTCCCTTGGGTCGGGCATCACTGGCCGTGAGTGGCGTCGCGGTCATCGGCCTGCTGGCGTTGCTGATCGTGACGAGTCCCTGGTCAAGCGGCTCCTCGAATCAGTCCGCGGTCATTGAAGGCAACGACTCTGTGGGACTTGACCTCCTGCCGGCAACAGCGATCGTGGTGCCAGTCGGATACGCCGATCCCTTCGAGTATTGCGCCGCTGTCGGCACCATCGATGAACCGGACGCCGGCTACGTCGGTCCGATGTTTTCGGCGAGCCTCGTCGAGGGATTCGCAAGGGCAATAGGTCTGGCACCCGATAAGATGCCGGGCTTTGTCTGGCGCTGCGCGGAAGGACGTGTCATGGCCTGCACGCATGGCAACAACCTGCACTGCGGCAAGCCGGACACTAACCTGGTGCCCACGGCCCGGATGATCGAGTACTGCGCAACCAACCTCAGGACCTGCCTGAGGGCTTGCCGCCTGATCTCCTGCGTTTCATACCACGCACCCTCATACCCAACCGGAATGCGACCGTCTATTCATGGGAGTGTCGTGATGGGCGGCCCGAGGCGGTTCCGGGATCCGCAGTGGACGCGCAGGGCTTTATCGAACACCTCTGGTACGTGGTCTCGAGCGCTCCCTAGGCAACCGCGACTCGGTGGACGGCGCCGCTTCCGCTAGTCGATTGGCCCGCGCGGCTCCTTCAGCCGGCGGCACTGGAATTCGTCGTGGCAAGCTGGCTCGGCCAGCCCTAAAGGCCATCTCCGCTTCGTCCGCGTATGAGACCAATCAACCGCCGAAGTGTCAAACCGGCCCTGGCGGGGCGCGCGCGGGATGGAACCTCGCCATGATCGACGGCGTCGGGCCGTCCGAGGCCTGATGGGATGCCTATCCCAGGGGCCGAACGGATGTCCGGGTGAGGAAAATCAGGTGTTTTCAGTGCTACGGTGTCGGCGTGAAGCGCGGCCGCCCCAGGTACAACGACGTACTGACTCCCCGTGAGTGGGAGGTAATTGCCCTATTGGCAGACCGGCTTACGAACGAGCAGATTGCCGTTCGCCTTGGGATCAGCGAGAACACCGTCAAGTCTCATGTCTCGGAGATCCTCTCTAAGCTCGATCTGGCAGACCGTCTCGATGCGTCGCGCTGGTACGCTGTCAACGAGAGACGAGCGCTGGCGCTGGTGCCTTTCTTTGGCTGGTTCGAAAGACACAGCTGGCGTCTGAGTCTCAAGGTCGCAGGAGGACTTCTCGGAGCCGTCACCCTGACGGCGATGGCCGCCCTCGCCGTGGGCGTGCTACTGATGGACTCTCGCGACTCGGCGTCCGGGCCGCCCCATGCCCCCGAAGGGCGGACCGGCGACTCCAGCCTCGATCGAATCATCGATGCTCTCGTTGAAGAGGATGCGGACGGCTTGCGCAGTCAGTTCCCGGGCGTGGTCGCCCGCGGTCTTTCGCCGGACTTCGAGCAGACGGCAATTGGAACAGAGGAGTGGACAGCACTCCTCGCCAGTTCCAGCCGGCAGCTGTATTCAGTCTCGACCGCCGACCCACAGGCTTCGCCCGACCGAGAATTCGACATCGCCCTGGGCGTGGCGACTCCGGGTTCCTCACGCGTTGGCTGGCGCATCTCGGTCGCCGACGGCCAGGTCGTGGACCTGACCGTCGGTCGAGACGGATCACCGCCGTCGTCCTACTCACCTTCGGTTGAACGTCAGTACGACCGATTCCTCGTCCTGCCACCGCGGGATGAGCTGCCTATGCCACCAGCGGCTCACGAGTTGAAAGAGCGAACCGGCAACGCCGGCGTGGATGGCCTCGTCTCCCTGCTGGGCCGGCGTGATGGCGCTGCCCTTCTGTCCAGGACAAGCTTCGAACAGGTCGCGTGTGGATCCGAAGACTCGCCTGGCTGTCTTCAGGCTGCGCCACCAGGGACCATGGTCGATGCCCTGCCGGTCCGCGATTGTCCCGGCTTCGCGCTGAGAGACGCGGACTTCGTCGATCGCTGGCTCGGTGACCTTGCGGAGAAAGCGCTGTCGCTGCACGCCGTTGCGACTCTGCCTGACGGCTATCGTCCCGGCGGAGAGCACCTCCTTATCATCGTCACGCAGGAAGAACCTTACAGATGGGAAGTCAGCGCCCTGGTAGAGGAGCGTGGTCAGATTGTCGGACTGATCACCAGCTGTGGCGGTGATGGGACAACCCGCCTGTACCCACCGGCGAGCTACCTAGCGCCGCCCCCTCCCCTCGGCGATGTTGCACCAACGCGACCGGACAGAGAAACGGGAGTCCCTCTCGTTGACGATATCCTGCAAGCGCTCACAACTGGCGACATCTCGGCTTTGAGCGGGCTGGTCGACTACGAACGCGTCGGTTGCGTGTCGATGCCGGACGGAATTGGCTCGCCGCCGGAGTGCCTGCCCGGCGAAGCTCCTGGTACGTCCATCGAGGTGTTGCCCATCTCGTCCTGCGAAGGCCACTTCTCGCGACGGCAAGGCTTGGAGCCCACTCTTGAAAGACTCTCATCTGATGGTTGGCGTCTCTACGCGGTCTCGGACCTCGGTTCGGCCGCTCAGGGGCAGGCTGGCTTTGGGCGAGGCAGCACGCAGGTCGTCCTCAGCCGCCCCGGCAGCGACCAACCCACCAGCCTCGCCCTTTCCTTGAGTAGCGTTGGGTTCACCAGCCTGCGCTACCCGTGTGGTGTGAACAGCCCGGAGGCGCTTCTCGCGCCTGGGCGGGCTCCAGAGTTCCTGCTGCCTCCGCCCTGACTAACTCTTCTGGTCGAACAATCATTTGAGCCTCTGATAGCGCGGTAGACGCCCCAACGATAGATGGGTGGGCAAATTCGGCTCGGGGCTTGATAGCCTATCGCCATGAAGCGCGGCCGCCCCCGCTACGACGACATCCTTACTCCCCGCGAATGGGAGGTGCTCAGTCTCCTGCGCACGGGCCTGAGCAACGAGCAGATCGCCGACAACCTGGGCATCAGCCGCAACACGACGAAGTTCCACGTCTCCGAGATTCTGTCGAAGCTGGGACTAACGAGCCGGGAGGAGGCTGCTGCCTGGGCGGAGCAGGAGCGCCGGCGACGCGGCCTGCTCGGCATTGTCCTCGCCATCCTGCCCCAGAAGGCCGTGATCGTGCGCGCCGGCCTCGGTTCAGCGGCAGCAGCTACCGTCGCCGGCCTCGCCATCCTGTTTGCCATCGCCCTCGACGGTAAGGCCGAACAGGTGACGGGGCCGCTTGGAAAGGTTGCCTATGTCCAGGACGGCAACCTCTGGGTACAGGACCTGCCGTCTGGCACGGCGCGGCAGCTTACCTTTGAAGACGCCGCTGTGAGGCCAGATTGGTCGCCCTCGGGTGAGTGGATCATGTTCGAGCGCTCCCCGCCCTTAGACCGGGACCGCTTCGGCGTATGGGTCATCCGGGCAGACGGCTCCGAGGAACGCCGCGTAATACCACAAGGACGGGCAACCTGGTCGCCGAATGAGGACGTCCTCGCCTTTACCGTCCCAGCCGGACCGCTCTTTCTGGGCGCCAGCGTGCTGGTGACCGAGAACGCCGACGGCAGTGGACGCCGCGAGTTGCTGCCCTCTCTGGCCGGCGACGGCACCCTCGACCGCCGCAGCAATCTGGCATGGAGCGACAATGGTGAGTGGATCGCCTTCGAGGAGCACCACCAGGACCACGACTCACTCTACGGCGGCTACAGCTACGTCGGCATCCGGGCCGTGCGCGCCGATGGCAGAGACGAGCATGAGCTGTTCGCGGCCAGCGTCTCGCCAGTCAATTCCGTCCCGAGCTCGACGCTCATGCCAGCGCTGTGGGCCGCTTCAGACGGCGGTGCCTCGGCGCTTGTGACCCTGGCGCCGTCTGGCCAACCGCCTGACGTGGCCGGTGGCCTGCCGACGCGGCTGCAGGCGCTGCTCACGAGGTCGCCAGAGGGCGCTGGCTTACCCACCCTCACTTATCGCGACTTCATGGCCATATCGCCTACCGGCGACCAGCTTGCGATCGTCGTCGGTGTCGCGCTCGTGAGTCCTCCTGTCGAGCCTGGTGCCCGCGCCGTCCCGCCTATCGATGCACAGACGGACAAGTCGATCGTCCTCATGGACCTAAATGGCGGACAGATGCATCGCCTAACGGACGAAGGCGTGGTCGCCGTCTCCCCTAGCTGGTCATTCAACGGCGGCTCCATCGCCTACGTCGCGCGGCCCGACACTGGCCCAAGAGACCTCGAGGCGCCGCGCCCAGACGTCGAGGCCTCGCGCCGGGTCTGGACGATGAAGGCCGATGGCTCGGATCTACGGCCGCTAACCACTGAGGGAGCGGACTGCCGACAGGAAAGGCCGCTGTGGTCGGGGGACAACGCACAGATCCTGTTCGCCTGCGTCGGATCAGAGCCGACGGCCTCACTCTGGTTGGTGCCGGCGGACGGAGGCGTCGCGACGCAGGTTGTTGCTAACGTCAGTTCCGGTGCTCAATCGGCGCGGTTCCTCCTCGACGGATACCAGGGACACATCAGCTGGGACTACTTCTACGACTGGTGGCGCCCCTAAGGCTGACTCGGCGGCCAGGCATCGGTGGCGCGCCAAGGGTGGTAGCTACGCTCCAGAAACCGCGGGCATTGGCTATGGCTTTCGCCAGTAGTCGAATTGCCGGTCTTCCAGCCAAAGAAACCCTTCGCCACCATCGATTACTTCGAGGCCGCCGACGACCTGTTCCAGCTCACCCGACTCGACCTGCAACAGCCACAGCGACAGGTCCGGCGTCTCCGCCTCCAGGTCGATTCGAGCAAACAGGATCTGCTTGCCATCTGCCGACCAGCGTGGGTTCTCGTCGCGGTAGCGCGGGTCGTCCGTCAGCTGGCGATGATTGGTGCCGTCGCTGTCCATCACCCATACGCGTCGCTCGGCTAGGACGCCGGCCGCACCTGCATGCGTGTCGATGCCAGGTGCATTGGGCGCCGCGGTGTAGGTGATCTGCGAGCCAGAAGGCGACCAGGCCGGCGAGATTGCCGTCACGTCCGGCTCAGTGAGCGGGCTTAGCCTACCGGTGCCTGGGGCGTAGAGCGTGATGCGTTTGTCTTGCCAGCTCGCGCGACTCTCCCCTTCGACGATCGCGAGCGAACGGCCGTCCAGAGACCGAGCGATAGCGCTGACATCATTCCAGTGCAACATGGCCTCGCTGGGCCGCGGAGTCGAGCCATCGACCGGAGCAGCAATCAGAGGTCCCCAGGGGTAATTAGCTCCGCCAGATGTGGACGGCCTCGTGGCGAGCAGATAGAACCGGCCATCGGCGGACCAACCGTCCCACGTCGCGAGCTCGACATCGAGGTCACCGCGATAGAAAACCTCAGCGCTCGATCTGCCATCAGCCGGGACGCGGTTGAGTGTGACGTAGCTAGAGCAGTCGCAGTAACCATCCGTGTCTCGAGGAACGACCGTCACCGTTTCCGTGAAGGCCAACCAGCGGCCGTCAGGACTCCAGGAGAGCCACGGTGTTCGCGTATACGAAAGTCCTGTCGTGAAGATGGCGCTGTGATCGACCGGCGGCAGTACTCGATAGCGACCGGAGCCGTCCGGCCTCTCCACGACCAGCTCGCCTATCTCATCCCGGCTTGCCACGGAGTCCCACGCCATGAAGGCGAGCAGATCTTCGTTTGGCGACCACGCCACAAAGGTGTGGTCGACAAATCGCTCATCGCTGCCGTCCTGGCGGATCACCCAAGAGCGGAGGCCACCGGCATCACCGTCCTTGTGATAGCTACGATAGCTCAGCCAGTCGCCGCTGGGCGACCACTTCGGCGCCGAGTTGAGACCATCGTGCGTGATCTGTTTCACCGGGCCGTTGGGGAGATGCTTCACCCAAATATCCCCGTCCTGGACGTAGGCGATCTTTCCTACCGCGGTGCTGGCGCTGGATTGCTGGCGCGCCTGCATAAACAAGAGCCCAATCACAAGCAAGCCAAGCGCGCCGGCGGCTGCGGCTAGCGGTAATGCTCCAAGAGTCTTCATCCCAGCCTCCAAGGCAGTCTTTTTCAGGCCCACAGCCAAGCCCATCCACTGCCAGCGGCGCCCTGGGGATGGGCGCCAGGCCGCTGCTTCGTAGCGGGTGCGCACGCCGAGCTTGGTGATGATTTCGGAGACGTGGAACTTGGCGCCGTCATAGCTAATGCCGAGGCGTTCCGCAATCTGATCGTTGGTCAGACCGGCGCGCAGCAGCTCCAGCACCTCCCACTCGCGTGGCGTGAGGATGTCCTGTGTGGGTGGTCGTCCGCGTTTCATGGCTTCAACTTATGGAGGCAAAGGGTGAATTACATTACCAGGTCCGGAGAATTCGCGGGAGAAACCGCCGGCGGCAGTGCTAACGGGCTCGCACCCCGCAGCTACGGGACCACGTAGGTGAAGCGAGCACAGGTATCCGTGAAACGCATGTGGACGCAGATCTCGATCGGCTCCAGGTGGCCAGAGGCGCCGTTCGCGACGAAGGAGCGCGTGACCGCGCTCGCGATCGAACCGTCCTCGAGTACGGCCGTACGGCCGCTGCTCTGCAGGCCTGCATTGTTGCTCTTCACTGTGAAGAAGGTATCGATAAAGAGGCCGTCCGCGTCGCAGGCCCGCTGGTAGCCGAGTGAAGCATCGTACCCCTCCGGCGGGCAGGGCTGTGCTTCGACGACGCCGGCGCAGGTGAAGGCGACGGTGAGCTCCAGGCCGATGACCTGCTGGGTAGCGTACTGGACCTTGATACTAGGCGTGATCCGGCAGGGCCCAGTGTGGTCGATGCTCTCGGCGCGGGGCAGCCGTTCGCTCTCGGGGGGAAGGCGGGGGAACATGCTCTCCGCGGCGAGCGGGCTCGTGTGACGCGACAGCCTGCGATACAAATCGAGGAGGTCGTCCGGCTGCGGCACGATGCCACTGACCGAGATATCGATACCCTCGTCGGCGTAACCCCGGAGCACGGTGGGTTCCCTCGGATCTTTCGGTACGAGGGCGATCAGGTTGAAGGGTCGGAGCTGGGCGTCGGCGCGGTCCTGGTCGACGCGGATGTCGATTGGGAAGGTCTCCGGTCGCGAGCGGGTAACGGCCACCTCGCCGGTGGGCCCGGAGAGCGTGAGCTCGAGATAGAGCTCGGCTGGACGGCCGGCGCTGTCCGCCGCGACCACGCGATAGCCCTCGGGGAGCCCGAGGGGAAACAGGGAGGAGGCACGAGCAGTCTCCAAGTCAGCGGCCGGCGCCGAGACCGCGTGAGCGCGGTCGAGGGGCGCCTGGGTCGAAGGCAATGACGCATCGTAGCCGGCCGAGACGAGTCGGTAAGGCGCTCTCTCAAGCGGCTGGTCGAGCGGCGGCACGGTCAGGGTGGCCGTGTCCTGCTCGTCAGTCTTCGGCGCGCGCTTGGTCTCTAGCGCCAGGCCCACCGAAAGCAGCACGAGGCTCGTGACCACTCCGGCCAGCAACGTCAGGCTCGTCAACTTCATAGCGGTCTCCAGGCGTGGTCTCTCGACCAGGGCGGCGAGGAATCCGAGGCCCCAGTAACGGCGGTCGGCGCGCCAGTTCGCGGCCTCTTGACGGGAGCTGACGTTGAGCTTCGACAGGATCTGCGCCACGTGAAAGCGAGCGCCGTCGAAGCTGATACCGAGACGTTCGGCGATCTCGCGGTTGGAAAGCCCTTGGCGCAGGAGGTCCAGTACTTCCCATTCTCGGGGCGTAAGAATGTCTTTAGTCGGGGGCCGTCCGCGCCTGCTCATGACCTGATGCTAAGAGCAAAGGTCGCGAATTACACTACTCACCCTCAGCCCAACCAGCCTCCAGGTCTCACGGCCGACCGGCAATGTTGGCAGCGAGGAGGAGAAGAACGAGGGCGGTTGCGAGCAAGAGGACGGCGCAAACGGCGAGCAGGTAGACGTGACTCTGCGGGGCTTCGCCTGCTTGGCTGCCTGAACGACGTCGCTGGTGCAGGTCCCATGCCTTGAGGAAGCGTGCAAAGAGCAGGAAGCCAAGGGCACCCGTGGCGATGCCAAGAACGGAAATGAGAGTCACCCATTGGGATGCTTCGCGGCGTTTGCTGACTCCCAGCTTGCTAATGATCTCGAGGACGTGATATTTCGCGCCGCGCTCGCTGATGCCAAGACGCAATGCGATCTGGGGATAAGTCAGGTCGTCTCGAAGTAGCGCCAATACTTCCCATTCGCGAGGGGTCAAGATGTCGTCGTGGGGTGGCCGGCCTCTTCTCATGGCGGGCCGATCTTAGGAAGAAGCAGGCCGAATTACACTGTCCGTCGACCGGTCCTGCCGAACCGGTTCTAGTGGTGGTTCGAGGCGACGAATCGATCGGCCACCCAGAGCGCGGCTTCACGTCTGTTGTGAACTTTGAGTCGCTTGAAGATCATCGCCATATGGAACTTGGCTGCGTGCTCGCTAATTCCCAGGCGCTCTGCGATCTGGATGTTAGTGCTGCCCTCGCGGACGAGCGCCAGCACCTCCCATTCACGCGGGGTGAGAATGTCCTTGGTAGGAGGCCGGCCTCTAGACATTGCGTCTAAGGCAGAGCCTCTAGCCTGGATTTACACTACCTGTCCTCCCCTTGCCTAGGGGCAGGCAATCTCAGCCCAGGTGCCATCGGGCTGCTGCTTTTGACACAGAGTCGGCTTTGGCCAGACATATTCGGCCACATCCCACTCACCATCGTCGAGGCGCGTCAGCGCAGTCTTGAACACGCCACTGAGGAAGGCCAACTGGGCGTCGTCGCCGGTTCGATAGTGGGGCTGTATGTTCGGACGCTCGGCTATCGCTCGTATCTCACTTTCCGTGCCGGCGGTGAGGAAGCTGAAAAAGGTTACTCCGGCGGGCGGCGCCGGATAGAGCTCGTCCAGGCCGGGTAGGTCGCCTGCCGTCTTATAGGTTGTGATCCCCTCGGGAGATGTCTCCCATACGACCGCTGTCGGGTCGCGTGCAGGGTCTGAAAACCGATGCAGATCCGCTAGAGTCACGTTCAGCCCCATGAGCGAGCGACCGTTCTTCACCTCGCTGAGCAGAGCATCTGACCCTCGGAGGTCTTCCAGGGCGCTCTGGTCGATGACGATCAGGTTCACATCCGGCGTCATCACGGCCTCGAGCTCTGCGACCGAGGTTACGCGCGGTAGCGAAGCGATGACCTCGGCCTCGTCACCCACGTTCGCGGGCTCCACCTTTGTGAAGAGCAGGCTTTGCTTAAACGGCGAATCTCGCCTTGCCGCCATCAATGCCTGCCGTTCTGGAGACGCGACGTCCAACCCCACCTCGTACGCCACAGGCCCCTGATTGCCGGTCTCCATCGATCCAAAGCCGAATAGCGCAAGGCCGGCGACAACGGCTACGAGCGCCAGCGACGTACCGGCGATTGCCAACCTATACCGTGAGAGCGCTTTGTCCAACAACTGCGAGAGCGGCTCGATGCCCAAAGGCAGCCTGATCCAGGCGCGCTGGCGGCGGTCGAGCAGGTCGACCGCTTGCTGCCGGCTGCTAACGCCCAGCTTCGAGAGGATCTCGCCCACGTGGTACTTGGCGGCCGCGAAGGATATCTGGAGCCGAGCCGCTATCTCCTCGTTCGTGAGGCCTTCGCGCAGCAGCTCTGCTACGTCCCACTCTCGCGGCGTAAGGATGTCGTCGTGCCGAGGCCTACCGCGTTTCATGCTCGAACCTCCAGTCGCTTTGCAACCACTCTAAGAGGAACTGGCGCGGAATTACCCTATCCGAAGATCTGTTCTCGGCGGTGAGGCTGCGGGATTGGCGCTACGGCTGTGGCCGGTAGTCATGCCGATCGAGGTCTAGCGACTCGATGGCTTCATCGAACGTCTCGTAGCAAACGACGGGCTTCTTGGGCAAAGGCTCCGGCTGTCCTCCAGCCAGGACAATGTAGTCGGGCTGACCGACGCAATGCTGCTCCTTCGCACCAACCAACGCGTTGTTCGAGACGGGCGAGCCCGGCAGCAAACCGGCCAAAAGACCAATTGCCGCGACAGCGGCCAGCACCGCGCTCCCCAATCCTGCTCCAAGTAACGTCACGAGCTTCCTCCTCGGCCTTTCACTTAGGACCGGAGTTTCGCTCAGTGCGACCGGCAGGGCATCTTGGAATTCCCTGGAAGAAGGCTCGGGAGCTCCAGGGTCTTCAGCAGCGAGGCTCAGCCCTGCAGCGAGAATCGCGGCCTGCGTGCGGTTGGCCACTCCGAGCTTCTGGTAGATGCGGGTCGCGTAGTACTCGACCGTATGTA
>WHTK01000004.1 GCA_009377745.1 Dehalococcoidia bacterium | reverse complement strand
ACCGACCATTGTAGCGTGCGAGTGGCCCAAGACGTAAGGGCCGTGCTGACTTGAAGTCATCCCCGCCTTCCTCCCCGCTTTACGGGGCAGTCTCGCCAGAGAATACAACTGGCAACAGGGGTTGCGCTCGTTGCGGGACTTAACCCAACACCTCACGGCACGAGCTGACAACAGCCATGCAGCACCTGTGCTAGCTCCCCGAAGGGTCCCTCACCTTTCGGATCGGTACCACTAGCATGTCAAGCCTTGGTAAGGTTCTTCGCGTTGCGACGAATTAAACCGCACGCTCCGCTGCTTGTGCGGGCCCCCGTCAATTCCTTTGAGTTTTAGCCTTGCGGCCGTACTCCCCAGGCGGAACACTTACTGCGTTAGCTTCGGCACGGAGGGGGTCGATACCCCCCACACCTAGTGTTCATAGTTTACGGCGTGGACTACCCGGGTATCTAATCCGGTTCGCTCCCCACGCTTTCGCGTCTCAGCGTCAGGTAAGGCCCAGAAAGCCGCCTTCGCCACTGGTGTTCCTCCCGATATCTACGCATATCACCACTACACCGGGAATTCCACTTTCCTCTGCCTCCCTCAAGTCCGCCAGTATCCAAGGACCTCTCCCAGTTGAGCCGGGAGCTTTCACCCTAGACTTAACAGACCGCCTGCACGCCCTTTACGCCCAGTAAATCCGGACAACGCTCGCCACCTACGTATTACCGCGGCTGCTGGCACGTAGTTAGCCGTGGCTTATTCGCAGGGTACCGTCATCATCTTCCCCTGCAAAAGGGCTTTACAACCCGAAGGCCTTCATCGCCCACGCGGCGTTGCTGGGTCAGGCTTTCGCCCATTCCCAAGATTCCTAGCTGCTGCCTCCCGTAGGAGTCGGGGCCGTATCTCAGTCCCCGTGTGGCTGTCCGTCCTCTCAGACCAGCTACCGATCGCGGCCTTGGTAGGCCATTACCCCACCAACAAGCTAATCGGCCGCAAGCTCCTCCGGAAGCGGCTTTCGCCTTTAATGATCCCTCCAGGGAAGGACCATCACATGCGGTATTAGCCAGCCTTTCGGCCAGTTATTCCCCACTTCCGGGCAGATTACTTACGTGTTACTCACCCGTCCGCCACTAGCACCAAAGTGCTCGTTCGACTTGCATGCCTGAAGCACGCCGCCAGCGTTTATCCTGAGCCAGGATCAAACTCTCCGTTATAAACCTGGAACTCTAAACTCGCTAAACACGAGTCCGGATTTCAAAGTTACGGTATTACCCGTACTTCCTTTCGCTATTCAGTTGTCAAGGTGCCTCGCCGTTTTAGGCGCAAAGAGCAGCCTATCACGCGAAACCGCGCTCGTCAATGTGACCAGCGCGGCCTAACCGTTTACCTTGTAAAGGGTCAGGAGTACGTTTGCCATACTAGCAGCGGCCGCCTGACCGAGTCAAGCCCGCGTGAAGCAGAATCTTGCGATCTCACTGATCCTTGTACCCTGTTTACCGCTTCCTCAGCGTGGGTCGCTCCTGCATGGCTGGTTGGCGGAAGCTGGCCGGCGGAGGGCAAGATTCCTCGTGCCTCGGAATGACAAGGAGGGAGGTCAGTGCCAGACAAGCAAGCCGTCTGGTCATGACTCAGCGCCCCGAGAGGAATGGCGAAGCCCTGGCGCCGCACGCTAGTGCCTGAGCAGGGGAGGCGAAGCCCTGGCGCCGCATGCTAATGCCTTGTCAGGGGGCTGGGGACGCGATACCTTTTACGCGCTAGGAGCTGGATGCAAAACCTCAAGTACGTGAAGCCCACTACTATCGAAGAAGCGGTGTCTCTGCTGGCCAACGGCGGCGCTACCGCCCGAGTCCTGGCCGGCGGCACCGACGTCATCGTCCAGGCGCGAGAGCGTAAGCGCGAAATCGACCTCTTCGTCGATATCAAGGCGATCGAGGAGACGCGACAACTCAGCTTCGACGCCGCGACGGGCCTGACGGTGGGCGCTGCTCTCCCCTGCTACATCATCTATAACGACGAGACGGTGAAGAGCCTTTACCCGGCTCTCGCAGACGCGACCTGCATCATCGGCGGAGTGGCGATCCAGGGCCGGGCCAGCCTCGGCGGCAACCTCTGCAACTCGTCGCCGGCAGCCGACTCGATCCCGGCGATGATCGTCCTGGCAGGCGAAGCGCGGGTGGCCGGGCCCAACGGGCGCCGCAGCGTGCCGGTCGACCAGTTCTGCACGGGACCGGGGCGCAACGTCCTGGCGCCGGGCGAGTTCGTGGTCTCGATCCACTTCCCGGCCCCGGCCGCGAACAGTGGCGCGGCCTGGGAGCGCTTTATCCCCCGCAACGAGATGGACATCGCCGTGGCCAACGCGGCTTCGGCGCTGCGCTTCGAGGGCGATACGGTCGCCGCAGCGCGGGTAGCCATCGGGGCCGTGGCGCCAACGCCGCTGATGCTCGCCGCGGCCGCCGAAGCGCTGACGGGACGGCCGCTGACGAACGAGACTATCGCGGCGGCGGCGACAGCAGCGAGCGCGGCAGCTCAGCCGATCGACGACATGCGCGGGTCCGTCCGGCAGCGGCGCCACCTAGCGAGCGTGCTGGTCGAACGCACCCTGCGAGAGGCGGCGCGCCGCGCCGGGAGGCAGCTGTGAGCGACCGCGTCATGGTCAGCGCCAGGATCAACGGCGAGAGCACCGACTTTCTGGCCGACGAGCGCGACAGCCTGCTGGAGGCGCTCAGGGAGCGCATCGGCCTGACGGGCGCCAAGGAGGGCTGCAACAACGGCAACTGCGGCGCCTGCGCGGTGATGCTGGACGGCCGGCTGGTGAACTCCTGCTGCGTCCTGGCCCTCGAAGTGGAAGACGCGGAGATCGTAACGGTCGAAGGCATTGCGGCGGAGGACGGGCTGCATCCGGTGCAGCAGGCGTTCCTCGAAGAGGCAGCGCTGCAGTGCGGCATCTGCACCCCCGGCTTCATCGTCGCTTCCAAGGCGCTGCTCGACATCAACCCGGACCCCAGCGAGCACGAGATCCGCTTCTGGCTGGCCGGCAATCTCTGCCGCTGCACCGGCTACGATAAGATCATCCGAGCCGTGCAGCGCGCCGGCGAGATGATGCGCAACGGCAGCCACGCCTGATCTCCGACTCCCACCGACCTTTTAATATGTAAAGCAATGCGGGACGCCTATCGCTCAGAACAGCGGACACGTCCTTCGAGGCCGGATGCGGTCGCCTCACCTGGCGCTACGAACATTTCATGAGAAGGCATCGTATCGCCCGATTCTGCGGCCTCATCCTTAGTGCCACCTTAATGGTTGGTGTGGCGTTGGTGGTCGGCGGGGCAACGGATCGACTCTGGGTCTTTATTACCATCATGGCCGTGGGGTGTCCTATCCTTGCTGGCTTTTTCTCCTTGCCAGACGTGGCCCCTGTAAGTGTTCTCGTTGGAGGCATCATCGCAGCGCTAAGTGCCAGCACGATCGTTGGTATAGTCTTTGGGCTGGGTGCCAACGAGGATGCCGACGACTTTGCAAGAGCAGTGGGCGGTTTCGCCTACGTCATTCTTCCCAGTTTGTTGGCAACCATAGTCGCCAGCTTAGCGCTGAGTTTTCGAAGTCGAGGTAACAGAAGCTCGGTGCACTGATCATGCTGGGTTTTACGAGACATGGCGACGATCCTGATCCCAACCGCGCTGCGCTCTTATACGGCCGGCCGCACCGAGGTGGAGGTGCCCGGCGGCGGCAGCCTGCGCCAGGTCATCGACAAGCTGGACGCGGCCTACCCCGGACTCAAGGCCCAGCTCGTGGAGGACGATGGCATCCGCGCCGGCATCGCCATCGCCATCAATGACGAGCTGACGTCGGCAGGGCTGCTGGAGCAGGTGCCGGAGGACGGCAGCGTGAACATCCTCCCAGCCATCGGCGGCGGGTCACAGGCGTGACGGCATTAGGCTATCGCTCTCCTAACGCCACCTTGCCTGTCATTCAATGTCCTGTCATTCCGACGCAGGAGGAATCCTGCCCCGGCTGACTATCCTACTTAGGCTGCCGATATCCACCCCGCTCGCGCTGTTTCCAATCTCCAACCTCGACTCCGTCTCGCCAATCCCCTAACCTCTAACCACAATGCCCTCCGCCCGCTGCCTCTGGTGCACCGACCCGCCCCTCTCCGAAGAGGCCGTCCTCAAGTGGCGCGGCGACGACCGCGAGCGCCTGACCGTACCGCTCTGCCGCAAGCACCTGGAGCGGCTGCGCAAGGCCGGTGAGAAGGGCCGCGAGACCAAGGGCTGGTACTACAAGCTCGGCTGGTGGTAGCGCGTGCCCTTGCGCGCCGTCCTCTTCGACCTTGATGGCACACTCTGGCACGCGGCCGGCCCGCCTGACTGGAACCACATCACCTCGCTACAGGCCGCGCGGGTCCAGTCGCTTCTCGCTCCCCACGTTGCGGACTCGGAGCTCGAAGCGTTCATCGCCGATTACTGGCGTGGCTTTGTCCAGGCGGACGAGCCAGGGGCCAGAGTGCCTCCAATAAGCACTCTTGGATACGCATCCGCTAGTCTGCAGGAGCTGGACGCGCTTGCGCTGACCCGCACCTTTCTACAGACGCATTGTCCGGGTCTGTCGGCCGATTGCACTGAGGCCTTCTGGCAAGCCATGCTGATCCCGTCGCATGAGTTCGGCCTGCACCTTTTCGAAGACACTCTCGCGACCCTTGCGGCCTTAAAGAGCCGTGGCCTGAGCCTCGGTTTGATTACCAACCGCTTCTACTTCGATTTCGAAGCTGACCTCGCGCGCTTTGAAGGTACGTTTGACGCCGTAGTGACCTCCGGTCGCGTTGGCTTCAGAAAGCCTCATCCCTCGATCTTTGAGGCTGCTCTCCGATCTCTCGGCGTCGCACCCAACGAAGCCCTCATGGTCGGTGACTCCTACGAAGCCGACATCCTCGGCGGTGCGGCGGCTGGCCTCCATACAGTCCTAAAATTGAACGACCGTGAAGTCCTGCCGGAATGGCGAGCGTCCAACAAGGTGCGCTCACTCTCGGAGCTCGTGCCGCTTCTGGACAAGTTCATGTGACGGCACCAGAGGCTGGCCTTGCTAAGCCTAATCGCCGGTGCGACGATGCCGACAACACGATATGACTGAAGCAGCTATCCCGGCGCCGAAGCAGGTCTCGCTTTCCTTCCCGCTTCAAGAAGGCGAGCAGGTGCTGGAGGTCTGCCGGCGCCACTGGATTTATCTCTGGCCCAACATGGCCATCCATCTGCTCGTGATGCTGGCGCCACCCGTGGCGTTCGGCGTTGTCCTGAGCGCGACGGACGCCTACGAGGGCATTCTGGCGAAGGTCTTCTGGGTGGCGGCCGCCATCTGGTTTCTCTACTGGGGTGTGCGGACCTTCCTGGCCTGGTACCGCTACCACAACGACGCCTGGGTGATCACCAATCAGCGGCTGATCGATAGCTTCAAGACCAACCCCTTCAGCCTGAAGATCTCGACGGCGGACCTGGTCAACGTCCAGGACATCACGGTTGATCGCCACGGCGTGGTCCGCACCCTGCTCGATTATGGCGACATCATCTGCCAAACGGCGGCGGACGAGCAGCGCGACTTCCACCTGACGGGCATCCCCCAGCCGCGAGAGGTCCAGTCAATCATCGACCGCGAGCGCGACCGCGAGCGCCTGCGCTTCCGGGGTTAGACGCCTTTCTGCTCCCGCGTGCCCAGCGTCAGAAGCCGCGGGGGTTCAACCGCAGACCGGTGTCTCCTTGTTCCAGAATCCACTGCCGAACCTGTAATATCCCACTCCCAAGAGGCGTTATAGGTATTGACTGCAAAGGACGCGGTCTACTCAGCCCAAGGACGGGCGCGGATGACGCCGGGTGGCATTGATCCGACACCTGAACCTTGGTTGCCAACGGGTGTCGGGGAGCTTAATGGCAAAACCGACCGGCCTGCCTCCTCCCAAGTGGAGGGGCGGGCTTTTTGTATTTCAAGAGCCCGTCTAGTTATGCCGAGAGGGCTCGTATGGCGCTGCACTTCCTCAAGACCCCGTATGCCTGGAAGGCCACCATGGCCATCGTCATCGCCTACTGGCTGACGCTGCTGATCATCTCCCTGGGATCAGACAATCCGGCGCTGTTGCCGTGGTTACTGGCGATTGGCTTTCCCCCCACCGTCCTGGCGGTGGTCTGCCTCTGGCGGCTCTCCAGCGCTACTCCGGAAGTGGAAGAGGCGCATAGGGATGACCTCGCGGGCGCCGGCAACCGCCAAGCCTTCGTCACGCAAGCCAAGGCTATGCTGCATCGGGCCAAGGCCGGGTCTCGCGCCCTGGTGCTCGTCGAAGTCGAGGGGCTGAAGGCGATGAATGACAGCTGCGGCTACCAGGCCGGCGATGAGCTGGTGTTGGCGGTAGCCGAGCGTCTCAAGCGGACCAACAGAGATTTCTACCGCACGGGTGGCGATGAGTACGCATTGCTCATCGATAGGGACAAAGGCGAGGCTGTGACGGCAACGCTTCAGCTGCTGGTACCCTTCGACCAGGCTTTCACGTCCTGCGGTCACGCGCATCGGGTCAGCTTTGTCTACGGCTACGCGTCCGTCCGCAAGGATGAGGCCTTCGACGGCATCTACCGGCGCGCCGAGAAGCGCCTGACCGACCTCAAGCGCCAACTCTATGCCTCCGGCGACCGCCCGGAGCGCCGCAGCGGCGCCAAGCAGAGGCCCGAAGCGGCAGCGGAGCCCGCCGAGGCGCGGACGACGATCTCTTCGCTGGAAGAGCGCCGGCGGATGCGAGCGGCTCAGACGGTCAGCTAGCTTTCGAGTTGCGGGGCGGCGGCGCCGAGCGCCTCGGGCGGCGGCGCGAGGCCGGCCGGGACTCCGGCTCGGGCCGGGGCTCTGAATCGGGTTGATCAGGCGCCAGGGGTTCTTCGCCGGCCATCAACGGCAGATGACGGTTCTCAATCGTATAGTCGATGGCGACGCGGGCGGCGGCCGCCAGGGGCAGCGCCAGCAGGACGCCGGTTATACCCAGTAGCTCTGCTCCGGCCAGGACCGCGATGAGGACGATGATCGGCGGCAGATTGAGGGTGCGGCCGTAGACGCGCGGCACCAGGAAACGGTCTTCGAACTGCTGGTAGGCAATCATAGCGACGATGACGGCCAGCGCTTGAGTTGATGACTGCTGGAGGGCGGCGGCAGTCGGCGGCACCGTGGCGACGAAGGAGCCGATCAGCGGCACCACGTCCGCGAAGGCCGCGAGGACGGCGAAGGCCAGCGGGTTCGGGACTCCGAGGATGCTCAGCAGCACGAAAGTAAAGATGCCGATGCAGACCGATGTGATCAGCTGACCGCGAAGGTAGCCGCCCACCACGCGCGATACGGAGAGAAACAGACGCTCCGCCTCTCCCTTTCGATCGTCCGGGATAAATTGCCCGAAGAAGCGCGCCACGCGATCTTTGTCGGCCAGGAGGTAGGCTGTCATGGCAACAATCGTGATCAGGGAAATTGTGGTGGAGAGCACCTGCTGGCCGTAGGTAACGGCAGCGCGGCCGGATACCAGGCCGCCCCAATCGATGTTGCGGGCGCGTTCCTGAAGCTCAACGTTGATGCCGACCATCGCCAGCAGCTCTTCCAGCTCCCGCGCCGATTCCGGCAGGTTGGCCTGTACGTCGGCAAACTCATCGATCATGGCCGGGACAATGAGGCTGAAGGCGCCGATGAATACGACAAGGATCGCCACCATGACGAGCAGCACGGCCGGGCCACGAGGCACCCCCGCCCGCACCAGAGCGTCGACGTAGGGCAGCAAGCCGATGGCGAGGATGGCCGAGATGAGTACGAGCAAGAGCACCGGCCAGAGCTCGATGAAGGCCCAGATCGCGAGCACCGAGGCCACAATGGCAAAGATGCCGCGATAGGATACTTCGAGCTTCAGCATTGCATGGCGCTCACCGCGGCGTGACGTGAGAGCGTCCACTCGACATGGCTCTGCTCTATGACTTCGGGCCGCACGAGTCCCACTCTACAGCCCTCGGCGCGGGCCAAGCTAGGCCTGGCGTGGGCGGTAGCGGCGGCAATTCTTGTCCGCGAGGCGGGCATCGCTATAATCAAGGTGAAATGACAAGAGCAGACGTGGAATTCAGCTTTGATGAGGCGGTGCGCACCATGGGCGTTACGCCGGAGCGGCTCGAGAAGATGATCGCGGAGGGCAAGGTCGTGACCGTCCAAGCCGGGGGACGGACCTTGATCCCGCGTTCCTCGATCTTAGAGTACTTCGGCGGTGTCAGCGCCCTGCTGCCGCGCGACAAGAAGAAGCTCGCCGCCAAGAAGGACGAGTAGCGAGCTCCAGGCGGCTCTCTCAGGCCATCTGGCTCTAGCTGACCACCTGGCGCAGGAAGATTTCGACGAGGTCGCCATCAAGCTGGCTGCCGGCAGCGCCGCGCAGCCGCTGCTGGGCGTCGGCATCATCGGCGCGCGGCCGGTGCGGCCGGTCTGACGTCATGGCGACGTAAGCATCGGCGACGGCAAGGATACGAGCCTCGAACGGTATTTCGTTGCCGGCGCGGCCGTCCGGGTAGCCACGGCCATCCATCCGCTCGTGATGAGCGGCGACCCAGTCGGCAACCTCTTCGAGGCCGTAGATGCCGGCAACAACGTCGCGCGAGTAGGCGGGGTGGTTGCGCAGCACTTCCAGCTCCTCAACGCTGAGGATGCCCGGCTTGGCCATGATCCGCTCCGAAACGCTGACCTGACCGAGGTCGTGGAGGAGAGCGGCGATGCGTAGCTGCTTGAGGCGCAGGTCCGGGAGGCTAACGGCCCGCCCGAGCGCTTCGGAGTAGCGGGCGACGCGGGCCGAGACACCCACCGTGAAGCTGAACCGCGAATCGACGAGCTGAGACAGGCTTTCGGAGAAACCGAGCAGGCGCATGCCCTTGGGCTCACGCAGGCGGCTACAGCCAAGCGAGATCTCGCCGGGCAGGTCAGCGCTGAATAGGCCGAGCCAGAACTGGTCGCCGCTGGCGAGGTCACGCAGTACGGAGACCAGATTGGGGTCCGCCTCGATGCCGGAGAGCTGGTTGAGCCACAACGGCAGGTTGCGGCGTCCGAGCAGCGGCCCGGCCTGGTCGATCATGCTTTCGATGTGGTCGGCCAGGCAGATAATGCGGCCGAGGATCGGGATGTCCTCACCCTTGAGGCCGTGAGGGTAGCCGGTGCCGTCCCAGTGCTCGTGGTGGGCGGAGATGCCCTTGATTGTCTCGGCCGGGAGGCCGAACTCGCGCGCCGTCCGCGCGCCGTGGATCACGTGATCGACGATGCGCTCGATGACGATCTCCGGCGAATCGCTGGCGCCTACCGCGGCCTCTTCGGGCGAGAGCAGCGGCAGGGAAGCGAAGACCATACGCTCATCACCGCGGGTATAGGCCCCGAGACCGGCGCCGGCCGGCACGACACCGATATCGTGCATCAGCCCCGCGTAATTGCAGGCCAGCTGAGTGGGGGCATCAAGGCCGAGGGCGATGCCCAGGGATGTGGCGATGTAGGTTACGCGCTGGGCGTGTCCAGCGGCATGCCCTTCCGCCAGGTCCAGAGCTGAGCTGACAGGGACAAGAAGGTCGCTAAACGTGTGAGAGGGCAGCCGGCGGGCCGCGCGTTCGCGGAGGCTACCTTCCACTACGGGGTTGCTGGCTTCGCTCAAAGGAGATGCCTTTCCAGTTACGGCGCTGCCGCCGAATGCAGCAGCACGCAGTCCTACACTGATATATATCGGCAGCAGAGAGGCAGACGATGAATCGCTACAGATACAAAGAGGCCGCCATCAGGGCAATGGCGGCCTCTTTCAGGGTTAACCCGTAGGGCTATGCGACGAAGAGCGGCGCCAGGACCAGCGTGATCGTCGCCAGGAGCTTGACCAGGACGTGCAGCGCCGGGCCGGCGGTGTCCTTGAAGGGGTCTCCCACGGTGTCACCGACGACGGCGGCGGCGTGAGTGGGCGTGCCCTTACCGAGGACGTTGCCGGCATCATCCTTTAGCTCATCGGCCTCGATGAACTTCTTGGCGTTGTCCCAGGCGCCACCGCTGTTGTTCAGGTAGGTGGCGACGAGGATGCCGACGATGGTGCCGACGATCAGCAGACCGGCGACGGCCTGCCAGCCGGAGTTCTCATCGCCGCCGACATGGAGGTCCGCCACAAAGAAGCGGAAGACCAGGCCCACGACGATCGGCAGGCCAACGGCCAGCAGGCCGGGAGCGACCATTGACCGGAGCGAGGCTCGTGCTGTTATGTCAACGGCTCGGGCGTAATCCGGACGAGAAGTGCCGGCCATGATGCCCGGGTCGTCGCGGAACTGGCGCCGCACCTCTTCGATGATCTCGCCAGCAACACGGCCGACGGCGCGGATGGCGAGCGAGCTGAAGAGGAAGACGAGCATGGCGCCGAGGAGGCCGCCGACGAAGACGTCGACGTTGGCGACGTCGACGGGCAGATGCTCGTTGAGGGGCACCTCGAGGCGCTCCTTGACCTTGTCGAGGTAAGCGCTGAAGAGCAGGAAGGCGGCGAGGCCGGCAGAGGCGACGGCGTAGCCCTTGGTCAGCGCCTTGGTGGTGTTGCCGACGGCGTCCAGGGAGTCCGTGATGTGGCGAGCGCTCTCGGGTGCGCCGGAGAATTCGGTGATGCCGCCGGCGTTGTCGGTGATGGGGCCGAAGGTGTCCATCGCCAGGATGTAGGCGGCGGACATCAGCATGCCCATCGTCGCCACAGCGGTGCCGAAGATGCCGGCGGTCGTCGGGTCGACGTTCTCGATGCCGGCGTTAGAGCCCAGCAGGAAGGAGGCGACCAGCGCGGAGCCGATGGTGAGCGCGGTTGCGGCCGTCGTCTCGAAGCCGACGGCGGTGCCGATGATGATGTTGGTCGCGGGGCCGGTCTTGGAGGCGTTGGCGATCTCCTGGACGGGCCGCCAGCCGCCGGCGGTATAGAACTGGGTGATGTAGACGAAAGCGATGCCGGTCAGCACACCGACGAGGCCGCAGAAGAAGAACCAGTGCCAGACATCGCCCAGGAGCGCCCGGGTGGTAATAAAGAGGCCGATGACCGAGAGGATGGAGACGACGTAGTAACCGTAGTTCAACGGCGTCATCGGGTTCTGCTGGCCGTCTTCCTTGGTGAAGAAGGGCACGGACGTCATACCGATAATCGTGGCGAAGACGCCGAAGGAGCGGAGGATCAGCGGCAGGATGATCCACTCGATGTCCTGGGTGACGCTGTAGATGGCGACGCCGAGGATCATGGCGCCGATGTTCTCGGCGGACATCGACTCGAAGAGGTCGGCGCCACGACCGGCGCAGTCGCCGACGTTGTCACCCACGAGGTCGGCGACGACGCCTGCGTTACGCGGGTCGTCTTCGGGGATGCCGGCCTCGACCTTGCCGACGAGGTCGGCGCCGACGTCAGCAGCCTTGGTGTAGATACCACCACCGAGCTGGGCGAAGAGGGCGACGAAGCTGGCGCCGAAGCCGAAGCCCACCATGAGGAAGGGCGCTATGGCTTCTGGGTAGTCCAGCACGCCGGTGAAGATGAAGTAGAGGGAGGAGACGCCGATGAGGCTGAGGGCGACAACCAGGAAGCCGGAGACCGCGCCGCCGCGCAGGGAGACGGTAATGGCCTCCTTGAGGCTCTTCTGGGCCGCGGCCGCCGTCCGGACGTTGGAGCGGACGGCGATGAACATACCTATGTAGCCAGCGAGGCCGGAGCAGAACGCGCCAACCAGGAAGGAGATGCCGGTGAGGGCGCCCTCCGTCCATTGGCCCACTTCCACGTCCGTGTAGCTGACCTGGCCGCTGATGAACTCGATGTTCTTGACGCCCTCGGAGATGGCGCCGACGACACCGCCGATCAGGATGGCGGTGAGCAGGGCAAAGATGGCGATGGTCCTGTACTGGCGGCTGAGGAAGGCCATAGCCCCCTCGAAGATCATGCCGCCAATCTCCTGCATGGCAGGGGTGCCGGGGTCACGGCTGAGCACGTCCCGCGCCAGCCAAAGGGCGTAGAGGACGGCCGCGGCTCCTGCCACGGGGATCAGCAATTCCATTAAAGGACCTCCCTGCTCGATAGGGCCTCGCAAGCCTTCCGGCATTGGAGCGCCTTTAGAACGCCATGGATATAAAGAAACCGCTGCAACGGTTAAGCGGAATCTACTTAATCACCGGCCTTGGATCAAGCTACAGAATGAGCCGGTTATCTTTGCGCACAAGAAGAGAGGGCAACCAGGTTGCCCTCTCTTTCTCGTGCGCTGGTTGGCTTAGCGCGAGCGGCTCAGCCGCCAGTAAGCGAGGCCTACACCGGCAACGACCAGGAGGCCGGCGCCGATGGGCAGCATGTTGTTGTTGGCGTCCTGCTGGACCGGGCCTTCACCGGCGCGGGGCAACTGGACCTGGGTGGGGGCGGCAACAGCGACCGGAGCCGGCGCCGGCGCCGGAGCGGGGCGCGGCGCGGGAGCCGGCAGGATGACCTGCGGGATGGGGCGCTGGATGATTACGACTTTCTCGTCGCGGCTTTCGTCTTCATCCTCATCCTCATCGTCGCAGTCGTCCTCGTCTGCTTCGTCCTCGTCTTCGTCTTCGTCACTCAACTCGTCGAACTCGTCGTTCTCGTCCTCATCTTCGTCTTCGTCGCTACAGCTATCGTTCTCGTCTTCGTCGAATTCGTCATCATCACAGTCAATGCTGACGTTGTCGTCGGCTGTATCTTCGAGGGTGTCGTCGACGAAGAGCTCCGCGACGTTGGTTACGCTGTCGTCATCGTCGCAATCCTCGACGAGGACCTCGATGTCGATGCTGGTGTCGCCATTTTCTCCATCGCCTTCACAATCGACGTCACCTTCATCCGAATCGCCGTCGCAGTCGAGACCGCCGTCATCGAAGTCCGTGACCTCGAAGCCGCTGGGGATATTGTCCTCGATGTCGTAATCGACATCATCGCAGTCGCCATCGACGTCTTCGGTAATGTCGATCGAGATTATCCAGGTAAAGGTCTCGTCCTCGATCGCCGTACCGCCCGTCGAGGCGTTCTTGGCGATCCCGATGGTACAGCCACCTTCTTCATAGTCAGCCAACACCGGAGTCGTCGTGCTCATCTGGGCCGTGACGGCCAGGAGCGCTGCCGCCAGGGCCATGCCCAGGACGGCCAACATGCTTGGTCTTAACCTCTTAGTCAATTCGGTCCTCCCCTTGCTTTACGCTTGCGTAAGGTGTGGCCGCGGGGCCATTTCGCCACATAGTATTCCTTCGTCAGGTCAGGTTCAATTGAAATTCCGGCCCATGCATGGAGATTTTACAATTTGATCATGCGCTATCACGGGAGCATATATGAGGATGTAACGGTGTGGCGCCACACGAGCGCCCGTCTATAATCGAAGACAAAGCGGATAGCTTCACGAGTACCGGCAGAGATTTGCAATGCGTGACTTTTCGATCCTGGCATTCTCGATAACGGCGCTGGTCCTAGGCGCGCTGATAATGCTGCACCAACCGAACCAGCCGCTGCGCATCCCGCTGGCCGAGGTGGACGAAGAGCGCATCCTGGAGCCGCAGCCAGACCTGCCGCCGGAGCCGACGGCGGTCGCAGAGCCGGAGCAGCCACCGCCCAACGACTCGCCGGTGGCCCGGATACGCATCCCCGGCATCGGCGTGGACGCCAAGATCGTCCACATGGGGGTCGATGCGCAGGGCTACATGGAGGTGCCGAGCGAACCGTTGGAGGTCGCCTGGTACACCTTCACCTCGCACCCCAGCTTCGGCAGCAACGCGGTTTTCGCCGGTCACGTGGACTCGGCCAAGATCGGCCCCGCGATCTTCTGGCGGCTGCGACAGGTGGGGCAAGGCGACCAGATTGAGGTGGCGCTGAGCGATGGCACGACCTACGGCTACAAGGTGATCAGCACGACGACTTTCTCATCCAGCGACGCGCCGGTGGAGGACATCATCGGCCCCACGGACGCGGCGAGCATCACGCTGATCACCTGCGACGGCACCTTCAACACGCGCACCCACGAGTACGACAAGCGTCTGATTGTGCGGGCGGAGATGATCCTGCCGGACGCCGTGAGCAGCTCTAACTAGCGGCCGAGACCCTTCTCGAAGTCAGCGAGAGCCTTCTCCAGCACCCGCTGGCGCACAGCGACGGAGAGGTCGCCTCGCGTCCGTTCCAGGATGCCGCGGACGTTGTCGGTGGTGCGGCGCAGACCGCCGGTCATGGCGTCGGGATAGTCGAACGTGACGAGGATGCTATAGATCTCGTCCATCACGTCCAGGCACTCCTCGCAGCGCTCCACCTCGCCGAGACGCAGTTGATCGAGCAGGTAGCGGCGCAACTCGCCAACGACCTCGCCGAGGCCATTGAGATAAGCGGCGATGCCGACGTTGAGATCCTCGGCGCGGGGCAGGGAGGCCTCGCCGGCGATCACGGCCAGCGTGACGCGGGCCTCGGCGTACTCCTTCTCGGCATCGTGGACGAAGCCGGCGTGGAGGATATCGCCGTGGTCTTTGAGGGCGGCGCGGGCCTCGCTGAGCAGGGTGCCGGCCCGGCCGGCCAGCGCGGCGCCCTCGGTGAAGTCGCCGCGGTGGACGGCGCGGATGGCGTTGGCGGAGAGGCGGGTGGCATCGCGACAGCGGCCGAGGGCGGCCTCGCGGGCGGAGTTCTTGGCCGCGAGCATCTCCGCCGCGGCCTCAGCCAGCCGGGCTACCTCCGGGATGAAGCGTCGCATTGGTCAGAGGTCCAGTTGGAGCCGGCAGCTAATCGTCATCGCCGCCGCCGAAGTCTGAGCCGTGGTCGTGTTCCGGCGGCAGGAAGTCGTCGGCGCTGCCCTCGCCGCGCTCGAAGCGCTCCAGGGTCTCGTCCATCTCGGGACCGATCTCATCGCCGAGCTGGGAGTGCAGGTTGCGAGTCCACTGGGCGATGGAGCGCGGGTCGTTGTAATCGACGCCATCGAAGAGGGCCTGCTTGTTGAGAGCATTGGCGTCTGCCGGCGGGCGCAGGATCGCGACTTTGGAGATCAGACGGCGCAGGTCGGTAGAGCTGCAGCGGTCGCAGACCGGGTCGACGGGCGAGTTGAAGGAGCGGACGAAGATCGAGACCTTCGACTTGCAAGCATTGCAGGCGAACTCGTATACCGGCATTTCGAGGCACAGTATAACGGAAGGGTGAACAAAACCGCCTCTTGGTTATAGAATGGGCGGCGGTGCCCCGCAACATCGACCTTAACAGGCTGCGTTACTACGCCTCCTTCGCCCTCATCGGCATCGGCGTGGCCATGCTGGTCTACGTGGGCCTGCGCCAGCTCGATTCCGGCACCGAGGCCGGTCAGACTATTCCAGAGGATGCGCTGATCAAGGGCCTGCCCCAGGACTGCCCGCCCGATTGGCGCTACATCGATAACGTTGACCAGCGCTACACGATCTGCCTGCCGCTAAACCTGGTCTTTTACGATGGCAACGGCATCCTGCCGCTCGAATATGCGACCGAGGACGACTGGGCCCGGATCAACGCCAACTTCGTCATGGTGAACGACGCCGGCCTGGCCCTGAGCCCCGTCGAAGTCCAGCATGCGGCCATCGCGCCGATCAGCCTGAGCGTCGAAGTGCTGGGCCCGGCGATCAGCTTCGAGGGCTGCGACCCGCGCGCCGAGACGCCGGACGCCGATGGGGTTGTCGTCTGCTCCGACACCTTCCGCTTTGAGGAGGAGCAGTCCGTCTTTGAGCCGGACGCGCCGATCCACCGCTTCAAAGCGCTGATCCCGACGCAGAAGGGCGAGTCTGTAAATGAGGTTTTCAGCCTGCATCTGAGCATCGTCAGCCTCAGCCAGGACTGGCAGCTGCAGGAGCCGTTGTTTCGGGAGCTGCTGCCAACGCTGAGGCCGTACTGAGCGAGTAACAGGTAACAAGTAACAGGAGCTAGCAGATGCCCCAGCCTGGAAGGCTGGGGTTCAGATCAACGAGCTAGCGCTGAGGATGTGGTTTGGGCTTCGGTTGCGAGCGCCTAGATTCAGGAATCGTCTTCGATGGCGTTTTCGATCTGCTCGACGCGCAGGACGCGGCCCTTGGCGTCCAGCTCGATGACCACGGCATCGATCCGGAGGTTGGGCGGCGCGTCCGGGTGCTGCTGAGTGTAGGCGGCGGCCGCGGCCCGTAGATGAGACGCCTTGCGGCCGGTGATCGACTCCTCCGGCGTGCCCATCGAGCGGCCCTGGCGGCTTCGAACCTCGACGAAGATCAGGTCGCTGCCGCGGCTGACGATCAAGTCGATCTCACCCTCGCGAGTGGCCCAGTTGCGCTCGAGGATCTGGTAGCCCTTGGCTTCGAGGTGAGAAGCGGCCACGCGCTCGCCGAAATCGCCGAAGCGGCGGCGGCGCGGCCCGGTCCTAAACGGAGGCATCGACGGCAGGCTTTCGAGTCAGGTGATCGGGGATGCGTCGCAGGAAGGCGGGAATGCCGGCATCGTCCATGCCGCCGTGGCGGCGCACGGCCAGCCAGCTGCGCCGGTGCTGGATGGAGGGGCCGTACTGCTCCAGGCGCGCCAGGTGCTCTCTGGTGGCGTAGCCCTTGTGAGAGGCGAAGCCGTACTCGGGGTGGATGGTGTCCAGATCGCACATCAGGGCATCGCGCGCCACCTTGGCGACGATGGACGCCGCGGCTATGGACATGCAGGTCGCGTCGCCATCGACGATGGTGCGCTGAGGGATGGGGTGGTTGATGCCCAGGGGACCATCGATCAGGGCGATGCTGGGCCGGACGGAGAGGGCGCCGAGGGCGCGGACCATGGCCATCTTGTTGGCGGGCGCGATGCCCCAGGCATCGATCTCGCCGACAGACGCCCAGCCGAGACCGAAGGAGAAAGCCTCCTGCCGGATGGCCGCTGCCAGCCGCTCGCGATCGTTGGCTTGAAGCACCTTGCTATCCCTCAGTTCGCCGAGCCAGGCCGGCCTTGCAGTGGCGTCCAGAATTACGGCCGCGGCGTAGACCGGCCCCGCGAGCGGCCCGCGCCCGACCTCGTCCACGCCCGCCACATAGCGGTAGCTGGAGGCCCATAGGGCTTCCTCAACAGCAATCGACGGCGTGGGACGGGGACCTGCCGCCATAGTGGCCGCATCGTAGCACGAAGTCACGGGTAACAAGTAACAGGGAACAAGTAGAGCAAGCGCCCGGCAACCTCTTGTTGCTTACCGCCTGTTACTTGTTACGGGTCTACCGCTATGATCTGCGCAAGTCAGCGTTATTGAAGGAGTGAGACATGCCAGTCATCCACATCGAGATGTGGCCGGGGCGGACCTATGCGCAGAAGCAGGAGCTCGCCAAGGCAATCACGGACGCGTTCGTCAAGATCGCCAACACGACGCCGGAGGCCACAATTGTCATTTTTAGCGACGTGCCCAAAGAGAACTGGGCTCAGGCCGGCGTGCTCTCGTCCGAAACTTAGATCAGGCGCTGCTTTCTCATCTCCGGCAAGGCCGGATGCTATAATCGAACGAACCAACGGGCTCGGCGCTTAGCCGAATCAAATAATTGGGGACTGGGTTCCGGTAGAGGGGTCAAATGGGTTCACGCTGGATGCGTAACAGCTTCGTTTATCTGCTGATCTTGGTGGCGGTAATCGCCATTGTGGTCGCATTCTTCCGGCCGTCGGGCGGCTCTGACGCGCGGCAGGACCTCAGCCAGGTCATCTCCGACGCCAAGGGCGGCTCGATCGAGAAGATCGAGGTCAAAGGCAACGAGCTCAAGGTGACGAAGACCGACAAGACGGTCTACTCCTCTCGCAAGGAAGACAACTCCAGCATCCTCCAGCTGCTGAGCGACAACGGCGTCGATGCGACGCGAATCCCCGTCGAAATCAAGGAGCCCAGCGCCTTCGGCAACTGGCTGGGTCTGCTGCTGAACTTCCTGCCGATCCTGATCTTCATTGGCCTGATCGTCTTCATGATGCGCCAGGCCCAGGGCACCAACTCCCAGGCAATGAGCTTCGGCAAGAGCCGGGCGCGCATGTTCACAGCCAACAAGCCGTCCGTCACCTTCGTCGACGTCGCCGGCGTGGACGAGGCGAAGGGGGAGCTGCAAGAGGTCGTTGAGTTCCTCAAGTATCCGGAGAAGTTCGTCGCCCTGGGCGCGCGAATCCCGCGCGGCGTCCTGCTCGTCGGCCCTCCCGGCACCGGCAAGACGCTGCTGGCCCGCGCTGTCGCCGGTGAGGCAGGCGTCCCCTTCTTCTCGATTTCCGGCTCCGAGTTCGTCGAGATGTTCGTCGGCGTCGGCGCCTCCCGCGTGCGCGACCTGTTCGACCAGGCCAAGCGCAACTCGCCCTGCATCGTCTTCGTGGACGAGATCGACGCGGTCGGCCGTCAGCGCGGCGCCGGCCTCGGCGGCAGCCACGACGAGCGCGAGCAGACCCTGAACCAGATCCTGGTTGAGATGGACGGCTTCGACACGAACACCAACGTGATCGTGATCGCCGCAACCAACCGGCCGGACATCCTCGACCCGGCGCTGCTGCGGCCCGGCCGTTTCGACCGCCAGGTGATCATCGACGCTCCCGACGTCAAGGGCCGCGTCGCCATCCTCGAAGTGCACTCGAAGGGCAAGCCGCTGGACAAGGATGTCCTGCTGGACGTACTGGGCAAGCGCACGCCCGGCTTCTCCGGCGCCGACCTTGCCAACCTCGTGAATGAGGCGGCGATCATGGCTGCCCGGCGCAACAAGAAGCGCATCGATATGGTCGACTTTGAAGAGGCGATCGACCGTGTGATGTTGGGGCCGGAACGCAAGAGCCGGATCCGCAGCGTCACCGAGAACGAGATGGTCGCCTACCACGAATCCGGCCACGCCCTGGTCGCCTACAAGCTGGAGAATTTTGACCCGCTGTTCAAGATCACCATCGTCTCGCGTGGTATGGCCGGTGGTTATACGCTGGCTCTTCCGGAGGAAGACCGGCACATTAACACCAAGACCTACCTGGAGAAGCGTCTGGCAATGATGCTCGGCGGCCACGTCGCCGAGGAAGTGGTATTCGGCGAAATGTCGACGGGTCCCAGCGACGACATCAGCAAGGTCACGCAGATGGCCCGCGCCATGGTCACCCGCTTCGGTATGAGCGAGCGCCTGGGCCCGCGCACCTTCGCCCGCAAGGAAGAGCTCGTCTTCCTTGGTCGCGAGATCTCCGAGCAGCGTGACTACTCCGAGAAGGTCGCGGAGGAAATCGACGACGAAGTGCGGCGGATCATCGACCACGCCCACGACCTGGCGCGCAAGATCGTCACCGAGAACCGCGCCAAGCTGGACCAACTGGCCCGCAAGCTGCTCGAGATCGAGACGCTGGAGGGCGACGTCCTCCTGGCGCTGATGGCTTCGCCGGTCGACGGCAGCGAGCCTCCGACCGAGGCCGCCCCTCCACCGGAGCCGACGCTACCGCCGCCTTCGGAGCCGGAGAAGCGCGAGGACGAGACCCAGCCGAAGGGCAGGCCCCGTCCCGGTCTTGCCTGGGGGTCCTAGTCACTAGCCTGACGGCGTAGCAGGCTGACGCCTGAGATAAGAGGGAGGCCGGGTGTGAAACCCGGCCTCCCTCTTTCGTTAACGGACGCCCGTAGGGGCGCAGCATGCTGCGCCCCTACGGTTCGTCTCCGGCAAGGCGGGGTTAATTCATGTTCTCGCGAGGCAACCTGAACTCCGGTTCGTCACCTTTCCAACTGGCGTGAGACGCAATCAGGAAGGAGCCACTCATGGCCATGGGCATGCATTCATCGCAACAGACGTACCAGGAGACCGAGTTCGGGCAGTCCGGGTCATCGCATCTCGCGGGCTCCTGAAGCTCCAC
The DNA here is from genome assembly GCA_009377745.1 of Dehalococcoidia bacterium. Classification (GTDB taxonomy): domain Bacteria; phylum Chloroflexota; class Dehalococcoidia; order DSTF01; family WHTK01; genus WHTK01. The sequence goes on along the minus strand of WHTK01000004.1, from coordinate 145,681 downwards.
TGGCTCCGCAAACCTGAAGGCGTGATGACGTCCCTCATGCCCGCAATGCGCTACCAGGTCGCCATCCGAAGGCTGGATCGGCGCAAAAGGCATCTCATTCATTGCTCGCTCCCTCAGAGTCCACAGGTGCCTGGAAACCCGCCTACCTTGTTACGAATCCCGCAGGCTACTCTAATTCCTCTCCGTTGAGGGTGAGGATGAGGACGTCCGTTTTGTCTACACCTCTTCCGTCTGGGTGAGAACACCTCGTGGCTTATACATTCCCTCCACCCATCGCCGGCCTCCCGACCCCCGGCGGACGGTAGCTGGGGTGCAGCTTCGCCGCGTCGTCAATCTCCTCCGGCGCCAGCAGCGGCACAACGCTCGTCGTCGCCTCGCCGGCAGCGCCCACAATAAGAGACAGGGCCGCCGCAGCAGCGTTATTCGGCAGGTCAACAGTGGCGTAAACGTCTGTCTCCCCGAAGGCGTAGTACATCGATTCCAGCTTGCCGCCCAGCGACGAGCACAGCTTCTTAACGGCCTCAACGCGGCCTGTCCCGCCCTCCTCCAACAGGCCCTGCACGCTCACGGGCGGCGTATAAGTAGCCTTGATCAGGTATTTCGGCTATGGTCCTGGTCCTTTCAGAATTGCGGGCGTCCAGGCTGCAAACTATAGCAGCGCCGGTCGCGAAACGGCTGGAACGATGAGATATTGCCCGGATAGCGACCAAAGTCGAACCTGCGCCTCAATACATGGCAGAATGGCGCGCGGGAGACGGCAGGGAAGGCTAAGTGCTGCGCCCACACGGACACAGTGGTTTGCGCGCTGATCTAACGGAAGGGACGGACAATGGCTCAAGAGCAGGCGCCGAACCTGGAGTGCACGGCAGAGGCCTTCCGCCGCTACTGCGAGACGGCGCGCAACGACAACGCGCCGCTGTATGAGCAGATGGCCGGCCGGATACGAGAGGACCCCGAGCTGCTGGAGATAGCTGCCCATGCACGCTCAGACCGGCCGACAGCCTACCTTTTCTTCGACGCGGTCCAATACCTCGTCCTGGGGGGCACGGATCATGAAGTCGCACGCTACTACCCCAGCGTCACGGAGGACGCCCTGCCCGCCGCCTTCGCCTATCCGGTCTTCCGCGACTTCTGCCGCAAGAACGCCGACCTCCTGCGCTACCTGGTGGCCAACCACAACAACCAGACCAACGAGGTCGGCCGTATGTCGGCGATGCTGCCCGTTATCGGCGAGGCGGCGCGGCGGGGCGGCGGCAAGCCGATTGGCATCGTTGAGGTGGGGCCCAGCGCCGGGCTCAACCTGATCTTCGACCGCTACCTCTTCGACTACGGCCGCACCGTGTGGGGCGACATGGATTCCAGCGTCCGCGTGGTCTGCCGGCTTGAGGACGACCGCCTGCCGCCGCTCGAGAAGGGCATCCCGAATGTGGCCTACCGGATCGGCCTCGACATCGAGCCTATCGACCTTTCGAGCGATGACTCGGCCCGCTGGATGCTCTCGTCGACCTGGGCAGACCACCGCGACCTGAGCCTGATGCAGCACCAGGCAATCGAGGTGCTGCGCCAGGACCCGCCGCAGATCGTCCAGGGGGACGCGCTGCAGGTAGGCGAGGTGCTGAAAGACGTGCCGATGGACCTGACGCTGGTGGTCTACCAATCCTTCATGCTGATGTACCTGACGCCGGAGGACCGCGAGCGCTTTCTGGCCGTCCTGGCGGAGGAGTCCAGGCGGCGGCCTGTCTACTTCGTCTCGATGCTCGGGGCCGGCATCGGCGGCGGCACGCGGCGGGCGAAGGTGGACCTCCATTCCTGGGTTGATGGCCGCTACGAGGTGCAGCAGATGGTTGAAGGGCATTCGCACGGCCGCAGCATCAAGTGGGTAGCTGGCGCTACGGCATAGGGCTGGCGGCCGGTGACCTCTTGGGCGTACAAATCGGCGCCGCTGTTTCTTATCGGTGGCGCGTTCGGCACCGGCAAGACCACGTTGGCGCCTCTCGTGGCCAGCCGGCTGCCGGAATGCTTTGTGATGGATGTCGATCGGCTCCTGGAGCCCCTGAGCGCGCTTGCGGGCCGAGACCTGTGGGAGTTTTCGGAGTCGTGGCCGAAGCTGGGCGACGTCTGGTTGACCATTGCGGCGATTTCGGCTCATGCTGGCCGGCCCAGCGTCCTGCTCTCACCCTGCGGCCCGGCCGACTTTCCTGACCTCGATCGCTGGCCTGCATTCGAAGCGGCGCACTGGCTTCTCCTGGACTGCGGCGACGAGGCCATTCGTACACGTCTGGCAGCGAGGACCAACTGGCGTAAGGAGTCAACAGACGAAGCCCTCATTGACGCTGCCCGAATGCGAGGCCTTGATCTGCCCAGAGTGCACACAGACACGGCATCAGCGGAAGAGACGGCAGGCCAAATAGCCGAGTGGGTGCGCCGTCAGCTAGCCTCCGCCTGATGACGTTCACGATCCGCAGAGCCACACCCGCCGACGCCCGCGGCATCGCTGAGATGCACGTGCGCACCTGGCAGATCGCCTATCGAGATTACTTCAGTCCCGAGTACCTCGCGCGCCAGGAAGTATTCCTGGAAGAGGATCGCCTGCGCCGCCGCGCGGAGGCTCTGGCCGACCCCAGCCAGTCCACGATCGTCGCGGAAGAGGACGGCCGCGTAGTTGGCTTCGCCGCCTGTCTCGCGAATCGCGATGAGTTGGGCGATGAGGCCGGTGAGCTCGGGGCGATCTATGTTGACCCGCGCTACTGGGACCGCGGCATCGGCACGAAGCTGATCAAGGAAGCGGAGGGGCTCTTGATCGAGGCCGGGTATAAGCGCGCCATCCTGTGGACGATCGGCGCCAACCAACGCAGTCGCAGCTTCTATGAGAATCGCGGCTGGCGCTTCGATGGCACGGTGAAGGCGCACCCGGCTGGGGTGGAGCTGGTGCGCTATGCCAAATCCCTGGACGCGCCGGCCTTCATGATCCGCGCTGCCACCATCGAAGACGCACGCGCGATCGCCGAGGTGCACATGCTGGCGCGCCAGGCGGCTTATGCTCACTTCTTCCCGGGCGACTACCTCAGGGGCCTGACGCTGGACTATTGCGAGGGTTTGTGGAGAGAGCGCCTGAGTCCGCCCGATGCCTGGCTAATACGGGTCGCCTTGCAGGATCAACGGCTGCTGGGCATTGGCGGCTATGGCCGCAACCAGCAGGGGCTTGGAGATGAAGTGGGGGAGCTGCTGGCGCTGCACGTCCATCCCGGCGCCTGGGGCCGGGGCATCGGCACGGCCTTGATCGCGGCGGTCGAGGGCGAGCTCGGCCGTCTCGGCTTCAAGGACGCTGTCCTGTGGGTGTACGAGGAGAATACGAGGGCACGGAGATTCTACGAAAGCCGCGGCTGGCAACCAGAAGGGACACGCGATTTAGCCGAACGCGGAGGCGCCGAGGTAGTCCAAGTGCGGTACGTGAAGGACCTAGAGACCTCCGTGCGCGAATAGGGACTAATCGCCATGCCACTTATCCGCGCCTCCTCCGATGCGGGCTACATCAGCCGGATGACGCCGGCCTGGGTGGGCTGGAAACCGCAGGCGGCGTAGAAGGGCGCGAGGTCTGCATCGTAGTCGACGTGGAGCCACTCGCAGCCGGCCTGGGACGCCGACCTCGCCGCCAGCCGCACCAACTCCACGCCGATGCCCTGATGCCTGTAGTCGGGATGCACCCTCGGGTCCAGCAAGAAGGCGTGATCGCGGCCGTCCCAGGCCACGTGCACGAAGCCCACGAGCCGGCCATCGTTCCTCGCGGTGACGTAGACGAGGCAGTGGTCGAGGACGGGCTGCCAGTCGCTGGTGTCGGGCTCGCGCTGCCAGGAGGGCCAGCCGGTGCTGAAGAGCGCGTTCAGCTCCTGGTTGCTGACGGGACCTCTGGTTACGTAGCTGAGCATGGGCCGGCGTTGATTGATTGGGTGATGGCCTAAGCCGGGTGGTAGCGGGCAACGAGGGTCACTCGTTTTACGGGCCTTGAAGGCGATTCTGGGGCAGGCTCTTCATCTTCCTCCAGATCGAGCTGCACAAGCTGGCTGTCCAGTATCTCTTCCAGAAGCCGCCGCAAGCGCATCTTGGTCATCAATTGCTCGCTCTCTCTCAAAACGCGTCTCCTCTCTCGTTGAACTACGAAGGTATGATCGAGGATGACGGCGGTGTGTCCAAGGGCCTCCATGTAAGCAGCGGCGCGTTGCAGGAGCGGCATCAGCCACCGCCATGGCCAAGGGCGCCGGCTGCCGATCATTCTGATCACTAGCACCCTTGTTCGACTTGGCTTGCCGCGATAAAATACCTGATCAGCCGACACTTTGCCTAGTCAGGACTCCCTGCCTTGCCCCTAGACTCGATAATCGTCCGCGGCGCTCGCGAGCATAACCTCAAGAACGTAGACGTTACGATCCCGCGCGACCAGTTGGTCGTGATTACGGGGCTGTCCGGCTCCGGCAAAAGCTCTCTTGCCTTCGACACGATCTACGCCGAGGGTCAGCGCCGTTATGTAGAGTCACTATCGGCGTACGCGCGCCAGTTCCTCGGCCAGATGGAGAAGCCGGACGTCGATTACATCGAGGGTCTCTCGCCGGCGATCTCGATCGACCAGAAGGGGGCGAGCCGTAACCCCCGCTCGACCGTGGGCACCGTCACGGAGATATACGACTACCTGCGTCTGCTGTTCGCGCGCGCCGGGCGTCCTCACTGCCCGAAATGCGGCCGTCCCATCGAGCGCCAATCGGTGCAGCAGATCGTCGACGCGATCCTGACGCTACCGCCGGGCAAGCGGCTGATGATCCTGGCGCCGGTGGTCATCGACAGGAAGGGCGAGCACCACGGCGTGCTGGAGGACGCGCGGCGGGCCGGCTTCGTGCGCGTGCGCGTCGATGGCACCGTCTACGACCTCGAAGATAAGATCCCGATGGACCGCTACAAGGTCCACACCATCGAGGTAGTGGTCGACCGGCTGATCACGGAGGAGCCGGGCAGCGACGGTACGGCGTCATCGACCAGCCGGCTGGCGGACTCGGTGGAGACGGCGCTGAAGCTGGGCGGCGGCGTCATGCGCGTGACCATCGACGATGAGGACGAGCGACTCTACTCCGAGCACCTCTGGTGCCCCTACGACCAGATCTCCTTCGGCGAGCTGGCGCCGCGCAACTTCAGCTTCAACAGCCCGCACGGCGCCTGCCCGGACTGCACCGGCTTGGGCGTCAAGATGGAGATCGACGCGGAGCTAGTGATCCCGAACAAGAACCTGACCCTGGCGGAGGGGGCGATCCAGCCCTGGGCGCGCTCGGCGGCGACGAGCACCTGGTACTTCCGGATGCTGGAGGCCGTGGCGAAGAAGCACGACTTCCGCACTGATGTGCCGGTCAAGGAGCTGACGCCGGAGCAGCTCAACGCCGTCCTCAACGGCGATAACTCGCAAGTGACGGTGAGCTACCGCGGCACCGGTGGGCGCTCGCACAGCTGGCAGACCAAGTACGAGGGCGTGATCACCAACATGACGCGCCGCTACAAAGAGACCGAGTCCGATTACATGCGCCAGGAGTTCGAGCGCTACATGGCGACGGTGCCCTGCCCGACCTGCGGCGGCGCCAAGCTGAAGCCCGAATCGCGGTCCGTGACGGTCGGCGAGAAGAACATCACGGAGACGACGGCGCAGAGCATCATCGAGGCGCAGGCCTGGTTCGCTTACCTGGCCGGGCCGGCAACGCCGCTGAACGAGCGCGAGCAGGCCATCGCCTATCAGATTTTCAAGGAGATCACAGCGCGGCTCGACTTCCTGGTCGAAGTCGGGCTCGACTATTTGACGCTGAACCGGGGGACGGCGACGCTCTCCGGCGGCGAGGCGCAGCGCATCCGGCTGGCGACGCAGATCGGTTCCGGGCTGATGGGCGTGCTCTACGTCTGCGACGAGCCGACGATCGGCCTGCATCCGGCGGATGACGACCGGCTGATCCGGACGCTGGCGCGGCTGCGGGACCTGGGGAACACGGTGCTGATCGTCGAGCACGACGAATCGATGATGCGGGCGGCCGACTACCTGATCGACATGGGGCCGGGCGCCGGGCTCAAGGGCGGCGAGGTTGTCTCCTTCGGGACACCGGAGCAGGTGATGAACGACCCGGCGTCGCTGACGGGGGCTTATCTATCGGGCGCGCGTCAGATACCGGTGCCGGACGGCAGACGGACTGGCAACGGCCAGGTCATCGAGATCAAGGGAGCGCGGGAGAACAATCTCAAGGCGATCGACATTGCGATACCGCTGGGCAAGTTCGTCTGCGTGACGGGGGTGTCGGGGTCAGGCAAGAGCACGCTGGTCACGGACATCCTCTACAGGAAGGCCGCGCAGGTGCTGTACAAGGCCCGCGAGCGTCCGGGTGACCACGAGTCGATGAGCGGGCTGGAGCAGCTCGACAAGGTGATCAACGTCGACCAGTCGCCGATCGGCAGGACGCCGCGCTCCAACCCGGCGACCTACACGGGCATGTTCACGCCGATCCGGGAGCTGTTCGCGTCGGTGCCGGAAGCGCGGCTGCGGGGCTATCAGCCGGGACGCTTCTCGTTCAACGTGAAGGGCGGCCGCTGCGAGGCTTGCCAGGGCGAGGGCTACATCGAGATTGAGATGCAGTTCCTGCCGGATGTGACGGTGCCCTGCGAGGTCTGCAAGGGGCAGCGCTACAACCGCGAGGCACTGGAGATCTTGTTTCGCGGCAAGAACATCGCCGAGGTGCTGGCGATGACGGTGGACGAGGCGGTCGAGTTCTTCTCGGCGTTCAGCAAAGTGCGGACGAAGCTACAGACTCTGCAGGACGTGGGGCTGGGCTACATCACGCTCGGCCAGCCGGCCACGACGGTCTCCGGCGGCGAGGCGCAGCGGATCAAGCTCTCGACCGAGCTGTCGCGCCGCGCGACCGGCAAGACGCTCTACATCCTGGACGAGCCGACGACGGGCCTCTCGTTCGAGGACGTGCGCAACCTGCTGGCCGTGCTGCAGCGGCTGGCGGACGCCGGCAACACGGTGGTGGTCATCGAGCACCACCTCGACGTGCTGCTCAACGCCGACCACCTGATCGACCTGGGACCGCTGGGCGGCTACCGCGGCGGCGAGATCATCGTCGAGGGCACACCGGAGGAGGTCGCCACTCACCCATCGAGCCTGACGGGGTACTACCTGCGTCTGGCGCTAGAGCGGCGCGAGGCGCGAGCGGCGGCGGCCGCGGGGATGACGCCCAAGCCGGAGTCGAAGGCGAAACGGGCGCGGGTGAAGGCGGGAGCGAAGTAGGCGCGGTTGCCGGCAGGATGGCGGAGCGCCGGAAGAGTCCGCGGCTGGAAGGATACTCCAGGCGCCGGCAAGGGCTCCTGACGGACTCAAAGCAGGTGATCTGGACCCTGGGCTGCCGGAGGAGCGCGGCAGCCTACTTAGCCAGACAGCCCTGAGGCTGTTTGATTTCCCAGACGGGCAGGCGCCGATCTAGTACCAAAGAGGGACGCTACTGGCGCGCCATCATGAGATGGGCAAGCTGCTCCGGCGGGATTAAGTGTTCGTTGCTCTCGCTCCCCAGCTCGATTTCCACCCAATTGATCGCGCCCGTAAAGCCATTGCCTCGAGGCCCGTAATCGGGCGAGACCTGTGAGCCGGTGTCCTTGCCGACGTCTGTCGTCTCGTCGGCCGAGAAGACGAGCGGTTCGGTAGCATCCACGTGTCCTCTGCCTACGCGCTCCCCGTCGACGTACAGGGAGACGTCGCCACCCTTGGCGAGGCCACCACCCTCGTACGCGAACTCCATTCGTACCTGGTGCTTGCCTTCGGGGATCACTCTGTCGGATTCAACGAAGAATTGGCGCAAACCGAAGAGGTTGTAGCAGTACTTGAGCTTCCCCTCTTTGGCGTAGAAGCTCCAGCCGCCGCCTATGCCTCCCTGGGCAAGCAGCACTCCGGCAGTGCCATTGCTTGGCGCCTCCACCTCCGCGGTCACCGAATGAGACTTGTTCTTGAGGTTAACGACGCAGCTCTCGTTCAGATGCCCCATACCGGGAAAAAGGACCTGCCGCTTGCCCCGAATAAGGGTTGGCCTTCCCGCCAAGTCGGCGTTGAATCGCTCTGTGCCCCGGTCATCGAGTGGAAGCACGTTGTACTTTGTTGCTTCGATCAGGAAGAGACGTTGCAGCTCGTGCAGCCGCCGTGGTTGCTCCCTTGCCAGGTCGTGAGCTTGAGTCCAATCCGTGGCGGTGTCATAAAGCTCCCAAACGTCGTCGTCGAACGCTACCGTGTCGTGGCCGGTCAACTCCCAGGGCGTTCGATGTTTTGTTATGGCGGTCCAGCCTTTGTGGTAGATGCCACGATTGCCAAACATCTCGAAGTATTGGGTCTCCCGTCTGTCGGGAGAATTGGCGCCGTCGAACGAGTAGACCATGCTGACACCCTCGATAGGCGCCTGCGTCACGCCGTCGACCTCCCTGGGCTGCGGCAGTCCCGCGACGTCCAATAGAGTTGGCGCAACGTCGATAACGTGGTGGAACTGCTGCCGGGTTTCGCCTTTCGACGAGATCCCGTTTGGCCAGTGGATGATCGTCCCATTGCGCGTGCCGCCGAAGTGGGAGGCGATCTGCTTGGTCCACTGGTAGGGAGTGCACATCGCGTGCGCCCAGCCGACGGCGTAGTGGTTGTAAGCCTCGATTCCGCCGAATTGGTCGATCCTCTCGCGCAGAAACTCGGCACTTTCGAACTGGCCGAAGCCGTTGAAGTTGATCATTTCGTTGAAGGTGCCCTGGAGCGTGCCTTCGGCAGAGGCGCCGTTGTCCCCGATAATCAGGTAGATAAGCGTGTCATCGAGGCAACCCAACTCGTCGAGAGAATCGAGCAGGCGTCCGAGATGGTGGTCCACATGGTGGAGAAACCCCGCGTACACCTCCATCTCTCGGGCGAGGACGGGCTTGAGGGCATCGTCCGTTTCGTCCCAGGCGGGGATCTCGGCGTGTCGCGGCGTCAAGACGGCATCGCCCGGGATGACACCCAGCTCCTTCTGGCGCGCAAACGTGCGCTCCCGGAGGGCATCCCAGCCGTCGTCGAACTTGCCCTTGTACTCGTCCGACCAATTCTTTGCCACTTGGTGAGGGGCATGCGTCGCTCCCGGCGCCCAGTACATGAAGAATGGCCGGTCGGGCTGCAGTGCTTTCTGCTGCCGCGCCCAGCTGATTGCCTTGTCCGTCATGTCGTCGGTGAAGTGGTATCCCTCTTCGGGCGTCCTGGAAGGCTCGATGCCAACTGTCCCCTGGTAGATTGCCGGGAAATACTGGTTCGTCTCGCCGCCAACGAAGCCGTAAAAATGCTCGAAGCCCGTACCGGTCGGCCAGCGGTCGAAGGGTCCGGCAGGGCTCGTCTCCCAGACCGGGACCTCATGGCACTTGCCGAACTGCGCCGTCGCGTAGCCGTTGAGGCACAGTATCTGTTGGATGGTAGCCTTCGTGTTCGGCCGCAGCGAGTTGTAGCCCGGCGCTGAGGTCGCGATTTCAGTGATGGCGCCCATGCCAACCGAATGGTGGTTGCGGCCGCTGAGCAGTGCGGCGCGCGAGGGCGAGCACAGCGCCGTGGTGTGGAAGCGCGTGTACTTCAGGCCACCGGCCGCGAGCCGCTCCGCCGCCGGTGTGTTCACTGGCCCGCCGAAGGCACTCGATGCGCCGAAGCCGACGTCATCGATCAGGGCTATGAGGATGTTGGGCGCACCGGGCGGAGGCCGGAGTGGCCGGATCGGCGGGAAGGTTGTGTCGGGATCCTTAGCGTCGTAAGTTGTCAGACCAACCGGCGGTACGTCGGGGATTGGCAGGATTTCGCGCTGGAGCTCATCGGTACCGTTGTGCATACAAACCTCCATGGAGCGCATTGGAGCCTTTTAATCGGGTATAGGGCGTTGGACGCGACGCGGCTAGGAGGGTCCCTAGGGGCAGTTAGTTTTGCTACCTAGCTGGTCCAATGACTGCTGGACCGACGACGCTTCCGATTGGATGGCCGTGGCAGCTCCTTCCAGTGTTTGGTCACCGGAGATGTCCCTGATCGACGACTCCAGGTCGTTGAGCGAGGTCTCCAACTGGCCGGCTTCGGCTTCAGCGAGGCCTCCAGCGGAGCTCTTGACATCGCTCAGAGCGCTCTTTACCTCGTTCACCGCGTCCTCGGCATCGTCGACGGACGAGGAGGAGTTCAAGTTCCTCAGTTCGTTTAGGGAAGACGCAAGCTCTGAAATGTCGCCGCAGAGTCGTGACTCCGCGCCGCCGACTGCATCGTCATCGTCATCATCGTCATCGCTGCACGCGAAGCCTCCGACGAGCACAGCCGCCAGCAGCCCGGCGGGTAGCCACTTTTGAATGAGCGTGGACAAGGCACACACCTCCGCGAAAATTCGAGGGCGAGATACCATGGTGGGGCGGAGTGGCGCCGCCGCACAGCCCAATCTTGAGGATTGCTGAGAGGTTGCTGACTGATAAGAAAGTCTGCGCTTTGACAGCGAATCCGGCAGGCGACGAACGCCGCGAGTTTAAGCGACCATCAGACCACCAGGTCATTGCATCTTCCTGGACCAGATTCCGCGCGAAAGGCAGACTGACGGCGCCGCCAATCTGACGTGGATCTGAAATAGAGATTCCTAGGGTTCTTGGGGCCGTATGAAGCGCCCCATTCTTAAGTGCGTCCCGCTTAGTGCGTCCCGCGCACTGTCCGTGTGTGGCGTGATTTCGCTCACGAAAGGCCGGCGTGGCACCAAGGAGAGGATGTCTATGTGTCTGTTCTTTACGCTGTTGCTTGCCGGGCCTCGCGTGGCCATCGTCTTCTGGTGGCTGATCAACCCTGATCGGTGGGACGCTGCCTTCGACACATTTGTCTTGCCCGCTCTTGGTTTCATCTTCGTCCCCTGGACAACGCTGATGTTCGTAATCGTCGCCCCTTTCGGCAACGTCGCCGGCTGGGATTGGTTCTGGCTTGTCCTGGCTCTCGTCGCAGATATCTCGACATGGGGAAGCAGCAGCTATAGCAATCGGGGCAGGATCCCGGGCTACGCTTGAATCCGTAATGGCGCTCCACCAGCTCGCAGCCGGCCTCCGTTCAAGGCGCCTGTGGATCGCTTGCCGGAAAGGAAGGGACGGGCGACCAACGCCTCACTTGCCGGCCGCCGCAATGTGAGCGCCGTCCAGTTGGCGTTGACCGTTGGGGACGTCTGACGCCGTGCATTTCGACGAGTGGATGGAGAACGTCGTCCGGGGGTTCGAGATTGCCGGGGTGGCCTGCCTGGCAATCGGGTCGTCCTGGGCACTTGCGAGCGCAGTGCCCGTCCTGCTTAAGGATGGCCCGGCGGCAGCGTACGAGCATGCCCGTCAGATGGTCGGTCGCTCTGTCTTGCTGGGATTGGAGATCCTCATCATCGCGGACATCGTGCAGACGATAACGATCGATCCCACGCTGGAGAGCGCCCTCAGCCTCGGTCTTATCGTGCTGGTGCGGACGTTCCTCAGCTTCTCACTGGAGATTGAGCTGGAGGGAATCGTCCCGTGGCGCCGCTGGACCGTCAAGGAGGGTCGAAAGGAATGAGCGTGGGCTTAAGATAGTCCAATCGAATCGTCAAATTGAGGACGCCATCGTTAGGATAAGTTGGCGGAACGCGGCAGCGATTCGCTGGAATTACCTGGTTTCAAGTCCGTCTTAGAGGGGCCGCAATAACAAAGTCGCCGAGTTCTGCGCTCGGCGACTACTTTTTAGTGATTGGCGACCCCGATGGGATTCGAACCCACGATCTCCACCGTGACAGGGTGGCATGTTAGACCGCTACACCACGGGGCCGTGGCAACCATACGATTCTAGGGAGGCATCCCTTCCGTGTCAATTTGACGGCAGGTTATCGATCGCCACCGGCTCCACCGCGTCCCCTAGCTCAAACCCGAAAACACGGGAGTAGAAGTACAGCTCCGCCTCCAGCGAGCGCTTGATGTTCGGCGCCCGCCGGAAGCCGTGCTGCTCCCCCTCGAAGGCGACGTATGCCACCGGCACGCCCTTGGCCCGCAGCGCCTCGACCATCGTCTCTGCCTGGTTCGGCGGCACCACCGGGTCATCCAGGCCCTGGAAGAAGATCACCGGGCAGGCCAGCCTCTCGACGTGGTGGATCGGGGAGCGCTCGACATAAATATCGCGGCGTCCCGGATACGGTCCAACCAGCCCATCCAGGTAGCGCGACTCGAATTTATGAGTATCCCGCGCCAGCGCCTCCAGGTCGCCGACGCCGAAGTGGCTTGCTCCCGCTTTGAAGGCATCGCGGAAGGCCAGCGCGCAGAGCGTCGTGTAGCCGCCGGCGCTGCCGCCCGTGATCGCCAGCCGCTCGCCATCGGCCAGACCACGGCCGGCCAAATACCGCGCCCCGCTGACGCAGTCGTCCACGTCTACGATGCCCCAGCGGCCGTCCAGCCGCTGCCGATACTCCCTGCCGTAACCGGTGCTGCCGCCGTAGTTGACGTCCAGCACCGCGATCCCGCGACTGGTCCAGAACTGCGTCCGCAATGACAGCGTCGGGCTGGTCGCCGATGTCGGCCCGCCGTGGCTCATCACCAGCAGGGGCGGCTTTTCGCCGGAGGGCGCGCTGAAATCACGGTTGCGCGGCGGATAAAAGAAGCCGTGCGCCGTCAGACCGGCCTCAGTCGGAAACTCGATCGTCTCTGCCGCCGAGACGTAACCCTCGTCTACCCGCGCCTCGCTCGATGCCCGGACCGTCTCGATCTCGCCCGAAGCCAGGTCCAGCGCCACCAGCCCGCTCATCCGCGTGGCTGACCCGCCGATGAAGTACGCCTTGCCGCCGCCCACCCTCAGGCCTCGGATGTCGCTGAATGGCGTCTCAATGTCCGTCAGCTCTGCCAAAGCGCCGTCCAGCGTCGCCAGACGCCACATCCCCCGCTCGCAGTAGGCGCAGACGATGCGCCCTTCGGTATCGAAGTCGTAGGTGGCGGCGCCGAACTGCCACAGCGGCCGGCCGAACTCAGCCTTCCGCGCTGCCAGGACCTCGACGTCCGGGCTGCCCTCCGCCGCGGTCTTGAGCCCCGGGTACAGGCCCGGCCAGCGGTAGAGGTTCCACCAGCCGCCGCGATCAGACACGAAATGCAGCTCCCCGTCAGCCGGCCACTGCGGCTGGAATATCGACTCCGTCCTGCCGCCCGCCACCAGCGCCGATTCCCCCAGCGCACCCGCCGCATCGACTTCCGCCACCCGCAGCTCCGTGCCGTCCCAGGGCATGTTCGGGTGGTCCCAGGCGATCCAGGCCAGCTTGCTGCCGTCCGAACTCAGGCGCGGATAGGCGTAGAAGTCGGCGCCTTGCACCAGCACCGTCTCGCCCCCGGACGTCAGATCGACCGCCGCGATTGTGTTCACGGCCTCCCTGTCCGCCCGCGAGTGGTCCTCTCGCACACAGATCAGCCGGTTGCGCGCCGCATCGACCACCGCGTCGGCGTAGCGCATGCCCTCGGCGTGGGTCAGCGGCTCCGGCGCCGAGCCCGCCCGGACGCGATAGATACGCTGGTCGGCGAAGTTGGAGAAGTAGACGGCGCCGTCTCGCACCACGAACTCGCCGCCGCCGTATTCATGCACCCGCGCCCGGGCACTAATCGGCGCCGCGATCAGATCATCTATGCTGCCGTCCGGCCGCCGCCGCACGATGACGCTGCGTCCGGCCTCCATCGGGCGCACCTCCGTCCAGTAGACATCGCCGCCGTCCAGCATCGGCTGGCCAATGCCCACGGTGGCCGAGACGATCAGGTCTGCCGTCACCGGCGATTTCCAGGAGCCGTAGGGCGCTTCGGTTGTCATGCTCCCCTCCGTCCGAGCCGTGGATTCGATAGCTTATTATGCCGCTTCGCAGTGCCGCTTCAGCCCCGCCAGCGATGCCTCGAAGCCGCGGCGGGTATCCGCTCCCGCGTATAACCGCTCGATCACGCCGCCCAGCAGTGGCAGCGCGACCTTAAGCTCCAAATCAAGGTCGAGACGGCAGCCCGCCGCCGGCGCGGTCAGCATGTAGGTCTCGTCCAGCCGCGAGAAGCCCAGCGCCAGCAACGACCTCAGCTTCTCCCCTTCGATGACCTCCCGCGGCCGGTCGTGCAGGATGCGCCACAGCCGCGTCCGGCATCGCCAGCGCACGTGTTGGCCCGGTCGTGGGTAGTCAGCAGGAGCGTCCAGCGCCTCCACGACGGCGACGTCCCAGCGGACGACCTCGTCCGGGTTGCAGAGGGCGCGCCAGACACGGTCCACCGTGGCTTCGATCTCAATGCTCAACTTGATACGGTACAGATCGCCTCCGCGGCGGCGGCTGGCTGGCGTGCGGCCTCAGTCTAGCCCATGCTGGATGACATGAGATTCGCCCGGCGACTCCTCTCCCTCGTCGCGCCGCTCGCCGCGATGGCGGTCCTGGCCTGTGGCGGCGGCAGCGATGGTGGCGGTGATCTCCGCGTCGAAGTCCGCGAGTGGAGCGTCGTCCCTGCCCGTGATGAGGGCTCGTCCGGTCCCTTCACCATTGAACTGGTCAACCAGGGGACGCGCCCGCACCAGCTCGTCATCGTCAAGAGCGACTTGCCGCCCGGCCTGCTGCCAACCGCCGGCGCTAGGGTCGATGAGACCCTGGTCATCGTCGCCGGCCGCATCGAGCCCATCGCCGCCGGGGCCAGGGAGACCCGGACTATGGAGCTCACGGCGGGCAAGTATGTCCTGATCTGCAACGTCGTTGAGCAGCCGGCCGGCGGGCCGGTGCAGGGCCACTATCAGAACGGCATGGCGGCGACCTTCCTCATCGATCAATAACAGGTCTAGTCAATCGCTGGTCCCTGATGTACGATCCATCCCTACTACCGAAGCGGGTACGCTTAGGGGGATCATGAAGCTGCCGCGACCAAAGCTCTTCGCCCGCCTGCGCCCGGCGACCCTCATGCTAGATGCGCTTTTTGCCGTCTGGATGCTCCACGTCCTGGTTACCGGCCACCTGATCCCCACTCCTGTGGCCAATCTCATCCACCCGCCATCGCCGATTGCCGTGATCAGTGAGCCCGCCGGCGCGCCCCACGACCGCGACAGCCTCGTCGACTTTCGCCCCGAAGCCTGACTCTCAACAGCGCAACAGGTTCACTCGATCCGCCCGATTAGCGATTGACCGCAACGCCCGCGGCCCGTAGCGTTGGCAATGTCGCCGGCGTCCAGTTTTGAGCGCCTGACATCCGACGCGCAGCCGCCGATCAGCCCGGGAAACGTCTATGACCTCACTCCGTACGCTGCCTTTGCGCGACCGCTACGCTGCCCTCGGCGCCCGCTTCGGTGAGTTTGCCGGCTGGGACATGCCTCTCTGGTTCACGGGCGCCATCGACGAGCACATGGCCGTACGCCAGAAGGCCGGCGTCTTCGATATCACCCACATGGGACGCTTCCGCCTGCGCGGCGCCGCCGCAGCTTCTAAGCTTGGATCGCTGTTCACGCGCGACCCGGCCCGCCTCGCCGCCGGCGGCAGCGCCTACGGCTTCGCCTGCAACGACAGCGGCGGCATCATCGACGACCTGATCATCTACCGCCTCGGCGATGACGATTACCTGGTCATCTGCAACGCAGCCAACGCCGCAACCGTCGGCGGCCTCATCGAAGGCGCCATCTCCGGCTCTGGCGTTGAGATGGCCGGCCTGCGCGAAGCCGGCACCGTCCTCCTTGCCGTCCAGGGTCCGGCCGCCGTCGATGCTGTCGGCGCTCTGCTTACCCCAGGCGTCCTCTCGATCCCGCGCCGTCAGTGCCGCGAAATCGAGCTCGGTGGCGTCTCCTACCTTTTCATGCGCACCGGCTACACCGGCGAGGACGGCTTCGAGGTCCTCGTGGACGCCGATGCCGCCGGCGCTTTCTTCGACCGTCTAATCGATTCCGGCGAAGCCCTGCCCGCCGGTCTCGCCGCGCGCGATAGCCTCCGCCTCGAAGCTGCCCTCGCCCTCCACGGCCACGACATCGATGAGACGACGACACCCTGGGAGGCCGGCCTCAGCTGGGCCGTCGAGCTGGATCACGACTTCCGCGGCCGTGACGCCCTCGTGGAGGCCAAGGACAAGACGACGCGCCGCCTCGCCTGCCTCGTCGCGGACGCGCCGGGCGTGATCCGCGGCCACTGTGATGTGTACGATGGTGATCAGGTGGTGGGTACGGTGACCAGCGGCGGCCATTCCCCCATGCTCGGCAAGAGCATCGCCCTGGCCTACCTGCCGCGCCGTCTCGCCCGCGAAGGCGTCAGCCTCAGCGTCGACCTGCGCGGACGCCGCCTGCCGGCTCACACCGTCAAGCGGCCGTTCTACAGCCACCCGGAATGATGCGCTCCGGCTCGAGTTCGAAGGAGAACGCGGTTTGACCACCGATAGCCAGATACCGGACGACCTGCTCTACTCCACCGAGCACGAATGGCTGCGCGTCGAGGGCGGCCGCGCCACCGTCGGCATCACCGACCACGCCCAGGACCAGCTCGGCGACATCGTCTACATCGACCTGCCCAAAGCCGGCCTCGCCGTCTCCTTCATGGCCAAGTTTGCTGAGATCGAGTCCGTCAAGGTCGCCTCGGAGGTCTTCGCCCCCGCTTCCGGCGAGGTCGTGGAGGTCAATCCGGCCCTGGAGGACTCCCCGGAGCTGGTCAACAAGGACCCCTACGGCGAAGGCTGGCTCGTCGTCCTCCGGCTCACGGACGCCGCCGAGGCCGATAAGCTGCTCAGCCCAGCCGCCTACCGCGAGCTGGTCAACAAGGAGCTGGGCGAGCACCAGTGACCAACGCCTACATCCCAATGACGCCGGAAGACCGCGAGGATATGCTCGCCGCCATCGGCGTGGCCTCCGCCGATGCCCTCTTCGCCGATATCCCCGCCTCAGCCCGGGCGCCGGACGTTTCGCGCCTGCCCGCGCCCCTCTCCGAGTACGACCTCGTCAAGGAGCTGCGCGCCCTCTCCAACCTCAACACCGCGGCCGGCAGCGTCGCCTTCTTCCGCGGTGGCGGCGTTTACCGCCGCTACACGCCCTCCGTCGTCAGCGACATCATCCGCCGCGGCGAGTTCCTCACCTCCTACACCCCCTACCAGGCCGAGGCCTCGCAAGGCACCTTGCAGGTCGCCTTCGAGTTCCAGTCGATTGTCTGCGCCCTCACCGGCATGGAGGTCGCCAACGCCGGCATGTATGACGGCGCCAGCGCCCTGGCCGAGGCCTGCCTCATGGCCTGCCGCGTCACCGGCCGCGAGCGTCTCGCCATCGCCGACAGCGTCAATCCGCGCTACGCCCGCGTCGTCCAGACCTACGCCGAGCCCCAGGGCATCGCCATCGACCGCGTCGCCGCCGGTTCGCCTGCCCTCACAAACGAGCACGCCTGCCTCGTCCTCCAGACGCCGGACCACTACGGCCGCATCTCTCTGGTCGATGACGGCCCTTCGAAGCTCTGTAAGGAGAACGGCGCCCTCCTCGTCGTCGCCGCCGACGTGATGAGCCTGGCGCTCTTCCGCCCGCCACGCGAGTTCGGCGCAGATATCGTCGTCGGCGACGGGCAGGCCCTCGGCCTCTCGATGAGCTTCGGCGGGCCCTACGTCGGCCTCTTTACGACGAAGCAGGAGCACATCCGCCAGATGCCGGGCCGTATCGTCGGCCAGACCACCGACCTCGATGGCCGTCGCGCCTTCGTCCTCACGCTGCAGGCCCGCGAGCAGCACATCCGCCGCGAGCGCGCCTCCTCCAACATCTGCACCAGCGAGCAGCTCCTCGCCCTGGCCGCGACCGTCTACGTCGGCTGTCTGGGCAAACAGGGTATGCAGCAGGTCGCCCGTCTCTGCTACGAAAAGTCCCATTATGCCGCCAAGCTGATCGGCAACTTGCGCGGCTGGGGTCTGGTCTACCCGGACGCGCCCTTCTTCCAGGAGTTTGTCATCCGCTGTCCCCGTCCCGTCGCCAAGGTCAACTACCTGCTGCGCCGGCAGGGCATCATCGGCGGCCTCGACGTGTCGGCGCAAGGGGAGAGCCGCATGCTGGTCTGCGTGACCGAGACCAACACTCGCGAGGAGATCGACCGCCTCTTCGAGGCCCTCGAAGACATGGCAGGCGCCGAATGACCGCCGAAGGCATGCCCCTCCAGCGCGGCCACGAGCTGATGATCGAGAAGTCACGACCCGGCCGCATCGGCGCCGACCTGCCGCGGTCGGACGTGCCCTCCGTCTCCGACCTGCCGCAACACCTTCTGCGCGATGATCTGCCGCTGCCGGAGCTCTCTCAGCTGGAGGCGGTGCGCCACTTCACCCGCCTCTCGCAGCTCAACTACGCCATCGATACGACCTTCTTCCCCCTCGGCTCCTGCACCATGAAGTACAACCCCCGCGTCCACGAGGAGATCGCCCGCCTCGCCGGCTTCGCTGACCTCCATCCCCTGACCGATGACGAGGACGCCCAGGGCGCCATCCGCGTCCTGTACGATCTCCAGGACTACCTGGCCGCTCTCGCCGGACTGGATGCCGTCAGCCTGACCCCGGCCGCCGGCGCCCAGGGCGAATTGACCGGCATCCTCGTCACCCGCGCCTACCATGAGTCGCGCGGTGAGGGCGAGACGCGCAAGCGCATCGTCATCCCGGACTCGGCCCACGGCACCAACCCGGCGACCGCTGCCATGGCCGGCTACACCGTCACCGAGGTCCCCTCCGACGCCGACGGTGACGTCGATGTCGCTGCCCTCGCCGGCCTTCTCGGCCCTGACGTCGCCGCCTTCATGCTCACCCTGCCCAACACGCTCGGCATTTTCGAAAGCGGCATCCTGGAGATCGCCCGCCTCGTCCACGAGTGTGGCGCCCTCCTCTACCTCGATGGCGCCAACATGAACGCCCTTGTTGGCCGCGTCGCCCCCGGCTCCCTCGGCTTCGATATCATGCACTTCAACCTGCACAAGACCTTCAGCACGCCCCACGGCGGCGGTGGCCCCGGCGCCGGCCCCGTCGCCGTCCGCGCCGATCTGGCCCAGTTCCTGCCGGGCCCCCTCGCCAACCGCGCCGAAGGCGGCAACTACTATCTCATCGAGCCGGAGAACAGCATCGGCGCGCTGTCGGCCTTCTACGGCAACTTCGGTGTTGCCCTCCGCGCCTATGCCTACATCCGCACCCTTGGGGCTGAAGGCCTCCACGCCATCAGCGAGAACGCGGTAATCAACGCTAACTACCTGCGCGCCCGTCTCAAGGACGCCTATGAGGTGCCCTACAACCGCATCACTATGCACGAGGCGCTGATCACAGGCCGCCGCCAGAAGCGCTTCGGCGTCAAGACGCTCGACATCGCCAAGCGCCTGCTCGACTACGGCTACTACGCGCCCACCGTCTACTTCCCTCTGGTCGTCGAGGAAGCCATGCTCATCGAGCCGACCGAGAGCGAGTCCAAGGAAGCGATCGACGCCTTCTGCGACGCCATGCTGGCCATCGCCCGCGAGGCCGAGACCGACCCGGAGCTCGTCCGCTCCGCCCCCCACTCAACCCCCGTCCGCCGCCTCGACGAAGCCACCGCCGCCCGCAAACCCATCCTCCACTGGTAGGCGGGTAGCCCGCTAAGATCGCCACCCCAGGAATTAGACATAACCGGCATGTGTCAAACGAATTGCATCTTGGTGGTGTTCCTCTCCCTTGAGGGAGGGTAGGGTGAGGGTGTAGCGCCCGAAGCGGTTTCGCTACCAAAGGACGCCTGCTCTCGATCATGCCCCCGGGGTTCAGCCCGGGGTATGGCAGCTACTTAACTTCGATCAGCGCCCCGTAGCTCACATCGCCCTCCGGCACCACGAAGAACGCCGAGACAAAGTACCGGCCGGGATCCAGGTCCGCCGAAAAGCTGACTCCGTTGGAGCCGGCCATTGAGTTGAGGTCCATCCCGTTGGCGTCCGGGCGCCAGGCCAGCTCATTACCCACCTGAGCCGGTTGTGCGGTGGCGGGCCACGCGGTCACCGTCGCCTCGATGGCCGAGCCGGGCGAAGGATGCTCGATGGTGATGTTGGCGCCGCGCGTGACAGTCAAAGGCTGGTCTGGCGTGATGATGCCGCTCTTGTCGGCGCAGAAGCCCGAGCCGGAGACGTTCCAGCAGGACGAGCCGATTCCCATTGCCATGCTCGCGCTGCCCGAAGAGATCTCGACAGAGGGGGGACCACCCGTAGAGCCGCCCGCGGGTGGCTTTGGCTCCGGATCGTTGGAAGAGCAGGCCGTGAGCGTCACGATCAATATAAGGACAAAAGCGAGGGCAATCAGACGCGCCGATGTAGCATTCATGTCTTCTAAGACGCCCCTGTCGGCCGATTTGTTCCCCGCTGTCAGCCCCATCGACTTCGCGGTATCATTCAGCGACTCATAGCGAAGGAGTAGAACCATGAGCGACATCGCCAGCCTCTCCGGCCGCATGGCCGAAGCCGTTACCGGCCTCCTCAACGACCTCACACCGGAGCAGCGCCGCCAGGTCCGCCTCTCCTTCGACGACGAGAAGGAGCGCCGCAGCTGGTACTACACCCCCACGCCGCGCGCCGGCCTGCCCCTGCTCGGCATGTCGCCGAAGCAGCAGCAGAGCGTCCGCCGCCTCCTCGCCACCGCCCTAAGCGAGCCCGGCTACAACCACGTCGCCACCGTCATCGGCCTCGAATACGTCGTCGACTACTGGGCCAACTTCCCCGACCGCACCTACGGCGACCTGCCCGGCACCCGCGTCCGCGACCCCCAGAACTACTGCGTCGCCATCTTCGGTGAACCCGGTGACGCTAACGGCTGGAGCTGGCGCATCGGCGGCCACCACATCGCCCTCCAATTCACCGTCAAGGACGACGCGATTTCGCCCCTGCCGGCCTTCTTCGGCGCCGAGCCCCATCGCCTGCGCATGGCCGGCGGCGTTGAGCTGCGGCCGATGGCGGCGCAGGAGGACTTCGGCCGCGAGCTGCTGGCGATGCTCACTCCGGCCCAGCGCGAGCGTGCCGTGATCTCTGACATCCCGCCGACCGACGTGGTGCAGTACAACCTGCCCCGCATCATCGACGGCGCCATCAACGACTCGACCGGTACGGGTCCCTCCGGCGCCGGTCTGCGCGGCATCCTCGGCCTCACTGCCGATCACGAAGACAAGCTCCGCTACAGCCTCCAGCCCAAGGGCCTGCCCGCCGCAGACCTCGATTCAGCCCAGCGGGAGGCTTTCGGCCGCCTCGTTGGCGTCTACATGGAGCACGTCGCCGAGCCCATCGCCGAGCAGTACGCCTCTCTGCTCCAGCCCGCCGGCCTCGATGCGCTGACCTTCGCCTGGGCCGGCGGCGATGCGCGCAACGCGCCGATCTACTACCGCGTCCAGGGCGAGCGCCTGCTCATCGAGTACGACTGCACCCAGGACGGCGCCAACCACACCCACGCCGTCTGGCGTGACCCCCTCGGCGATTTCGGCGATGACATCCTCGCGGGGCATTACGCGGCGGCGCATACATAAAGGGCAGAGGGCTGGATCAGAGTGGTGCTTCAATTGGATTCTCCGGATCTATGACCTGCGGACGAACCAGCACTTCACGCTCAAGACCAACCCTCTCAAGCGGGAGGACCTGGACGAGTTTGTGGCCTGCTACAACCCGGACAATCGCCACGAGCGCAAGGAGACCTGGTCGCAGGAGACTCCGCAAGGCCGCTGGCGCACCTTCAACTACGAGGAGCTGATACAGCGCGACAAGGCCAGCCTCGACATCTTCTGGCTGCGTGACGAGAGCCTGGAAGACGCCGCCAACCTGCCGGAACCGGACGAAATCGCGGCGGAGATTATCGAGGATCTGCGCGCCGCCCTGGAGCAGCTAGAGGCGATCCAGGTCGATCTTTCAGAGCCGCGGTCTACTAGGTAATAGGCTTTGAACACCGGGCAGCAGCCTGCTGTCCTCCCGCCAGAAAGCTTCTTTCGCGAAACACAACGCGGAGAGAGGTGGCAGACTCCCAAGTCAAGTATCAGGCCGTGCGCATCGCCTTGACGCGAGCCCGCGCCGGCGCAATGATCGCGCCGGCGCAAGCCCAGTAGTCAACGAGGTGCGTTTAATGATCTATATCAGCGAACCAGAGATGGAAGGACTCGTCACGATGGACGAAAGCATCGCGGCGTTGGAGGCTCTCTTCCGTGAGGAAGCTGCTGGACGCGCCGAACAGAAACCGACGATTGAGCTGCATCCAGGCCGTGGAATGTACAGGCTAAAGGCCGGCGGGACTTATTGGCTGAACAGCTTTGGCTTCAAGGGATATGGCAGCGGCGGCCGGAGGCTGGTCTTTCTGTTTGGCCTGGATGAGGGCCTACAGGCGATCATGGACGCGGAGGCGCTGACCCAGAGTCGCACGGCAGCCGTTTCGGCCGTGGCGACAAAATACCTCGCCAGGCAAGACGCCAACACTCTGGGGATTATTGGGACCGGCTTTGAGGCCCGGAGTGAGGTGGACGCCGTGAATCATGTTCGTCCGCTCCGTCATGTCAAAGCCTATAGCCGGAATCCAGAGAACCGGGAAGCGTTCGCTGCCGAGATGACGGTGAAACTGGGGATACCTGTTGAGCCGGTGGATTCGGCGGAGGAATGCGTCAGCGGCGTGGACATCATCACCACGATCACGAGCGCCAATGATCCGGTCCTCTTTGGATCCTGGTTGCGACCCGGCGTCCACATCAACGCGGTGGGGGCGACCACGCCTTACCGGCGCGAACTTGACGATGAGGCGGTGGCCAAATGCGATTTGGTGGCCGTTGAGTCCTTGCCTACCGCTCAGGGAGAGTGCGGCGAGCTTCTCAGCGCCGCAAGCCACGGCCGGCTTCGCTGGAGCATGGTGCGAGAGCTAAAGGATGTCGTGTCCGGCATCTACGGCCGCAAGAGTAATGCGGATATTACGATGGTCAGCACCATCGGGACTGGCGCCGAGGACGTGGCGATTGCGAACTACGTCTACAAGAAGGCCGTCGTGGCCGGCCTCGGCAGCGCGATGCCAAACTGGCCTGAGCCGGGCTCGGGGCGTGGGAGCAGCCTGACGCGCGCCGCGATCCAACGCACCTCGAGGCCTTGATGGCGACGGCGCCGCTATCGGCGCCCAGGGCGGGCCTATCCGGCACTCAGGCTCCGGCGTCCTGATATAGTTTGCCGAGCGGCGCGCCTGTCATTGAACCGGGGCGCCGGCGCTATCAGACCTAAAGGAGGGCGATGTGAAGCTACTCTTCTTCGATGATTACAAGTTTGGTGTCGTGAAAGGGGACAATGTCGTCGATTGCAGCGACGTCGTGGACGAAATCCCTCACCTGGAGCCGCAGCACATCATCAAGGGCGTGATCGAGAACTTTGACCGCTACCGTCCGTTGCTGGAGGCGGCGGTCGCGCAGAGGGACGGCGTCCCGCTGAGCGGCGTCCGCATCCGGGCCCCCTCGCCGAAGCCGGCGCGGGTGGTCTGCATGGCTGTGAACTACAACGACGGCATGGCAACGCCGCGCGGCGCCGATTCCTTCCTCAAGGCGCCTGACGCTGTGATCGGCGACGGCGATACTATGGTGCTCGGTGACGTCCCGGCGTCGGTGTTCGAGGGCGAAGCCGAGTTGGCACTCGTCATTGGCAAGCGCGCCCGCAACGTGAGCAGGGCCGACGCGATGAGTTACATCTTCGGCTACACCAACTTCATCGACGGCTCCGCTCGCGGCCTGCCGGTCGCCGGCTTCTACTCGATGAAGTCCCGCGCCACGTATGCGCCAATCGGCCCCTTCATCGTTACCGCTGACGAGGTGAAGGACCCCAATAACCTGCGAGTGCGCCTCTGGAACAACGAGGAGTTGATGCAGGACTACAGCACGGCCGACATGGCCGTAAAGATCGACGAGTGCATCGAGTTTGTCACCAAGGCGCACGAGATGGAGGCCGGCGACATACTGGCGCTCGGCACCAACCACTCGGGGTTGCATCCCTTTCAGGACGGTCATCTCGTGGAGCTTGAGACCGAACCCCTGGGGCGGCTGCACATCCGGGTCCAGGACGACCTCAAGCGCACCTGGGTCCGGGAGACTCGCCTCCAGCGGAAGGAGCGAGGTGACCAGGGTCTGCCGCCGCAGCTTTCGGGTAAATACGCACCACCGGCGTAAAGCTCGCGTGCGGGCAAGACGATGAAGTGATAGCCCGGCTGGTGCGGGACGTGCTATTTTACGTACGCCATGTTCACGCTGAGAGAACGAGACTGGCTTAACGAGCTGCTTCGCAAAGTAGGCTAGACCGCTGCTTGCAATTCACCGCGTCGGTGTGAGCAGCGGGAGAGCGACGCAGCCAGGACAGTAATTCGGGTAACTAGGCCGCAGACCTCCTGCTATGGATTCATAGCCGTGGAGGCCTTTCCGTGCCTATGCCCCATCAGGTCCAACAACAACTAATCAAGCGTCGCCTTGTTGGCAAGGAGGGCTCTGAGCGCCTTCGAGAGCTTCGCTCTGCCCTCGCCCAACTACCCAACTACAAGAACGGACCGTATGCCGACCTGCGAAAGTGGGTCATGGCCGAGATCGAAGCCACGCGAGCGAGGGCTCGCGTCGTGCAGCGCGATTCTCTGTCGGTACGCCGGGAAGGAGTGGCACAGATCGCCCTCGTAGGGCCGCCGAATGCCGGCAAGTCGTCTCTCCTTCAGGCGCTATCTGAGATTCAGATCAAGATTGGGGACTACGCCTTCACGACTCTACGACCGGTACCGGCGCTGGTGCGCGTCCGCGGCGTCCTGGTCCAGTTTGTGGAAATCCCTGGCTTGGTGGAGGGTGCGGTCGAGGACCGAGGCGGCGGGCGTGCGCTCCTCGGTGTTCTTCGGGGAGCCGATGCTATCGTCTACTGCCAGGATGCGGCAGGATCGCCAACTGATCTGTCTATCGTCCGTAAGGAGGTCGCAGCTGCCGGCATTGATCTGCCGGCGATTATCGCTGCCACCAAGATGGACGACGCCGATGAGCCAGCGTTAGGCAGGCTAGCAGCGGCCTTTGATGACATAGAGATCGTGCCGGTGTCGATTCTTGACGACACCAGCCTCAACCGCTTGCGAGAAGCAGCCTGGCGTCTGCTCGATCTCATGTGTGTGTATCTCAGACGTGGCGGCTTAGTTGATGAGAAACCTTTGGCCTTGCCGGCCGGAGCGACGGTCTCGGACGTGGCGCGCCACATTCATAAAGAGCTGGCTTCTTCCTCCAGAGGTGGCCGGATCTGGGGACCGTCAGCGCGGTTCGAAGGCCAGTTAGTGGGTTTGGCGCACGAAGTCAGAGATGGCGATGTAATCGAGATCATCGCGTAAGCTGGCTGCCTGGGGGCGCGATGTCCCTCATCGTGACGGCCGCGTGGATCGATCCCGATGCAGACGCCACGTCTCGCGATGTCGCGGATGGCGAGCTTCCGGCTGCTCTATAGTGGCGACAGCAACATGACCGAGACGCAGTCGCGACGAGATGAACTGCAAAAGCAAGTCCTGAGCCTCCGCAAGGAAGGGAAGAGCATCAGGGGCAATCGCTAATGAGCTTGGCCTCCATCGGGGGCGGGTAGAGCGGCTGCTCAATTCCAGCTTCGATCCGGCTCATCCGCCGCCGCGCCCCACCTACAATGTGTCGTTCGACGCTCCGCCGTTCCTCGGCCGGGAAGACGAGATCGCATTTCTCTGTGAATGCCTGGAGCGCGGCCGCGGCGGCGCCACCGCCTTCGCTCTGCAGCACGGCGTCGTCCAACCAGCGCAAGTCTAACCAGCCGCCAGTTTCCGCCACAACCAAGGGCCTATCCGCGTAGGATTGGGTGTTTCCTCGGATGCACCCGTGAGAACCCACGATTAGCCACCGCCCGGGCTGCTGACGGTGAACTCCAGCTCGCCTTCGATGATGCCTGGAGCTGGCGACCGCTATGATTGACGCGCGGAATTGTCTAGTCTGAGGAGGGTACGATGCAAGACCTAGAAAGCGCTGTGGGATCGAAGCAGCGCCTGAGCCAGGCTCAATACGGCTCCGATTTGATCGTCGAGATGTTCGCTTCGCTCGGCATACCCTACGTGGCCTTCAACCCGGGCTCAAGTTACCGCGGCATTCACGACTCGCTTGTGAACTTCGAGACGGCAGGAATGCCGGAGATGGTGCTCTGCCTACACGAGGAGATCGCAGTTGCCGTGGCCCATGGCTACGCGCGAGTTACAGGCAAGCCCATGCTCGCGGCCCTGCATGATCTCGTTGGTCTACAGCACGGCAGCATGGCCATCTTCAACGCCTGGTGCGACCGCGTCCCGATGCTCGTGATCGGAGGCACCGGGCCGATGGCGCCCGAAAACCGGCGCGCCCACATCGACTGGGTGCATACGGCCCTGGTGCAGGGCAACGTGGTCCGCGACATCGTCAAGTGGGACGATCAGCCTGCAAGTCTGCAAGCAATCCCGGAGTCCATCTTGCGTGCCTATCGCATCGCCATGACCGAGCCCAGCGCTCCGGTCTACCTCTGCTTCGATGTCGACCTGCAGGAAGCTCCGATCTCTGGCTCGATCCCTTTGCCAGACCCGCCCGCTTCGCGCCACCGGCGCCAACGTCGCCTAACCTCGACACCCTGAAGCAGGCTGCAGAGCTCTTGGTTAGCGCCAGCTACCCGGTGATCCTGGCGGATGCGGTCGGCCGTCACCGCGAGGCCTTGCCGACGCTGCAGGAGCTTGCCGAGCTGCTGCAGGCGCCCCTTGTATCGGTCGGGACCCGCTTCAATCTGGCGAGCAACCACCCACTGAACCTCAGCGGTGCGAGAGAAGAGGTACTCGGCAAGGCCGACGTTTTGCTCGCCCTCGACGTTTTCGACCTTACCGGCTCCGTCGGACCCGGGATCAGCCCGGAACGAAATGAGCGCGAGTTCATCCGTCCGGGCACGAGGATAATCCACATAAGCCTGTGGGACTTGCTGCAGCACAGCCTCGTCAGCGACTATGAGCGCCTCTTCCCGGTGGATGTCCCGATCACGGCCGACACGAGCGTGGCCCTGCCGCTACTGGTCGATGCCTGTCGCCAGGCTCTCGATCGAGACGTTAGTGGCAGGGGTCGCATCGCTGGTAGAGGAGGCTCGATCCGGGAGCTGCGAGAGACGGCAAGCTCAAGGCAGGAGGCAGCGTCTCGCAGGGGCTGGGATTCCGCGCCGATTTCGCTTGATCGACTTTCGGCAGATCTGAGGAACGCCATGCAGGAGATCGAGGCGCCATGGACCTTCGTCAACGGGGCGGCGCGCGGCTGGGACGTGACCGAATATGAGCAGGTGGTCGCCGCCGGGCGCGGCTCCGGTCTCGGTCAGGCGGCCGGCGCCGCGGTCGGGTCTACGATCGCCTACCGAGATGCGGGGCGGCTCTGCATCAACCTGATCGGTGATGGTGACTTGCTCTACACACCGGGCGCGCTCTGGACGGCGAGCCATCTGCGTCTGCCGTTACTCACAATCGTCAACAACAATCGCTCCTATGGCAACGACGAAGGCCACCAGGAGCACCTGGCGCGCCTGCGCGGCCGGCCGGTTGAAAACAAGGGCGTCGGTATCTTCCTTGAGGACCCAGACGCCGATTTCGTCCACATTGCTCAGGGCTATGGTGTTGAGGGCTTCGGACCGGTGCTGGATCCTTCCGAACTACATGCGGTGCTTCAGCGGGCGGTCGAGACCGTCGTCAAGGAGCAGCGCCCGGTCCTGGTCGACGTGCGCACGCCACGCCGCGGCGGCTGAGGTAGCCTCCAAAATCGCCAGCAACCGGGGACATCCCAGATGTGCTAAATTCTGGCTGCTCAGGCATGCATGCTCGGATGTTTCGGCCTACCTGGGCAAGATGAGTAGCTGGGAGGTGGTCACATGAGGTCTGTCAGTCAGCTTGTACCCGGCGCTGATCATCTTTCTGGCCATTGCAGCCGGAATGCCGGTGGTTGGCGAGGGCGCACCGGCGCCGTCATCGCCTCCGCTGGCCAATCGCTTGCTGGTGATTGCCGGCAGCGGCAGCTCTCAGACTGACCTTGGTTCTTGGGCCAAGGTGGACGGGCTGGGAGTGAGCTTCATCGTTGGCAAGGAATTGGGACACCCCTCCAACCACAGGTGGTACAAGCCAGGCAACACGAAGTTCCAGACCGTCAAGCTGACCCGGGCCGCAAGCAGCGAAAGCAGGCTTATCGGGGAGTGGCTTGCCCAGATGGCGTCATCCGGTGAGCCCACTACAATCACGATCGTGCTGGTGGATGGCGCCAGAAACGTGGTGACGAGATGGCAACTTTACGGCGTCCTGCCTGTCAAGTG
This sequence comes from Dehalococcoidia bacterium, assembly GCA_009377745.1. Lineage (GTDB taxonomy): Bacteria > Chloroflexota > Dehalococcoidia > DSTF01 > WHTK01 > WHTK01. The sequence goes on along the minus strand of WHTK01000004.1, from coordinate 117,368 downwards.
GTCAGTGAGCGGCTCCGGCGCCTCCAGAAGCGTTGTCGAGACGCTCGAGTTGAGCCACCAGGGCTTCCTCGACAACTGAGGCCTGGGCTGCAAGCCGTCTGGGCAGGCAACGGTCAGAACAAATGGTCAAGCATGCTCCGACGGGCGTTGATCAGAGCGGCGATTGTCTGGCAATCTGGCGAACATAGGCGTCAGCTTGGCCTTCACCATGGGCATTCGCTCTTGGCAGGAGTAAGCTCTCGTCGAGGGCAGTGGGAAATCAGGCGTGGAGCTCAGGCAGTGCGTCATGATAATCGCCCATCCCACGGCAGCCCGGCGATCAACGAATCGAGTTAGCCCTCACGCGAGGCGCTGAGCACAGGCATCGGGCAATTAGCCCCAGGAGGACAGGTCAGTGACCAAAACAAAGTACGTAGAACCGACCGGCGATGAGAAGGCAGGCTTCAAGAACTACCCCCGTCCTGCCTCACCCTGGGAGCTCTTCCAGCGCTCCGAGGGGGTGCCGATCTTCCGTGGCATCGGCATCAGCGACGCCCGCGAGCTGCCGCGCGAGAAGTGGGACCGCTTCGGCGCTCTCGGTTCTTTCATCCAGCTCCTCGGCACGAACAACACGACCAGCTACTTCGTCCTCGAAGTGCCGGCCCGCTCTGCCACGAAGCCCGTCAAGCACTTCTGGGAGGAACGCTACATCGCCCTCGAAGGCCGTGGCTCCACCGAGGTGTGGCGTGAAAGCAGCAGCGCCAGCACCTCCTTCGAGTGGCAGGCCTGGAGCATGTTCTCCGTGCCGCTCAACGCCAGCTTCCGCATCGTCAACGCCACCTCCAGCCCGGCAGTCCTGATCGGCATCAACAACGCGCCGATGGCCGTCAACATGTACCAGAGCAAGCAGATCCTCTTCGAGAACCCCTTCGTCCCGGACGACCGCTTTGGCGGCAACCTCGAGGAATACTGGAAGCCCGGCGAGGAGTTCGAGCCGCACCCGGTGCAGGGTCGCGCCATGCTGACGACCAACCTTTTCCCGGACGCGGCCAACTGCTACCTGCCGTTGGATAACAACCGCGGCCCCGGCTTTCGCTGGGTGAACCCCCAACATGGCCGGAACACCGTCCTCACCGGCGGCTTCATCGGCGAATACCCCAGCGGCCGCTATTCCAAGGCGCACCACCACGGCGCCGGCGCGGTGTTGATCTGCATCAACGGCAAGGGCTACAGCTACACCTGGCCCAAGGACCTGGCTGGTCTGACCCCCTGGAAGGACGGCAAGGGCGACCTGGTCCAGAAGCAGGACTACGGACCGGGAGGCATGATCAGCGCCGCCCCCACCGGTAACCCGCGCGAGACCTGGTTCCACCAGCACCTGGCTATCAGCAAGACGCCGTTCCGCGTCCTCGCGACCTGGGCCAACCTCGGATCGGGCGGCTCCGAAGGCGAGACCGTGGCCGGCATCGGCGCGGAGCTGAGCGAGGGCGGCTCTTCGCTGCCCTATCACATGGAAGACCCTTATATTCGCGAGTACTACAAGACGCGTCTCGCAGAAGAGGGGGCGGAGTTCCTGATGCCGGAAGAGGCCTACACGCCCGCCGGGACCAGTATCAAGATCGATTACTAGCCGTCTCGAAGGACGCTCCTTCGTCGTGGCGGCTTGGCGGCGAGGCGGTTTGGGGCCCGCACACCATGCTGGCCCGGCTATCTTGCGGAGCCGGCTTGTCCTGGAGCCTGACCTCTTAAGGTCCGCTTAGCGGGGCGTGAAGTCTAAGTCTGGTGGAGGATAGTCTGGGAGCTTCCATACTATGTAAGGACGACCAGCGCCGTCGTGGTAAGAGTTCGCTTCAGCCACCATCGCCTGGAAGGCAGTCTCGAACTCGGCGAAGTCTTTCTTCAACGCGGCTTCCCGGACCTTGTTGACCTGTTCAGCGATAAACGACTTTAGATCACTCTCGTAGGCCGGCCGGGTTGTGGCGCCGGTCATCATCAGGCCGCGAATCTCGGCTGCCTGAAACTCCGCCATCGCCCAGTTGCCTTCTTTGGCCGCGTAATAAAGCTTCCAGGTCCGCGTCCCAATCTCCGGCATGAGAGTGCCGAGGCCCGGGACGAAGCGCGAAAGCTCCTCCGCGTTGAAGGTCCTGCGTGTGGGCGGGGTTGGTGGTGAAGCTGAGTCCTGGGTCATTCCTACCTCCTTGACCACGTGGGTGAATCGGCTAAGGCTTGAGGATCCGCGGCATTGTTTTGTCAGGCCGGCGACCGGGACGCTGGCGCGGTTGCGGCGAGCAGCAGAAAATCGCCGCGCTGTACAGCCATTACGGTCCAGCACGGCGCTGGTTAGTCTATAGCAACGTAGACCCGCCCGTCTCTGACCTCGACGGCGAAGACGCGGAGAGGGGCGATCGCGGGAGGGCCGGTGACTTCTCCCGTCCTTATGTTGAAGCGAGCGCCGTGATAGGGGCACTCCACTTCTTCCCCTTCGACGTAGCCACCGTCGCTCAGAAGGCTGGCCTCGTGCGTACAGAGGTCGGACGTGCAGTAGGGCTGGCCATCCACCAGGTAGAAAGCAAGCAGAAAACCGTCGACGCTGGCACCGACGACCCAGCCGTCCACGAGCTTATCCAGGGCAAGGGCCGGCTGGAATCGAGCCATCCGAGCCTAGCCGGCGCCGAAGCTGCAGCGGTAGCCGCCGCCCTTCATCTTTTCCGCATGACCCGTCCCACTACCACGGCCACCCCAGACCAGGCAGTGCTCCATCGGTCAGGCTACGAGTCCGCCGGGGGATCCAAACCCCTTACCGGGCAGCTCGACCCGAACGCCGCGCTTGTTTTCCTCGGAATCGGCGGGCATCGGCCGGCCATCCGGCGTCAGCCTGCCGCCATGGCCGCGCTCGCCAACCCGTGCAGCCACGCGCAGAAGGACCAGGTTGCCCTGGCCGGCGCTCTGGAACCAGTAGTTGGCACCCTTGGGCAGCATGATTCCCTCGTACGGCCCCACGACCAGGACGTTCTCGTCCGTCTCCAGGTGGAACGTCGCCTCTCCCTCCAGGACCACGAAGGCGTGGTCCTGGAGGGAGTGGTTGTGCATGGCGTTCTCGCCGCCTTCGGCGTAGACCTTGATGGTCACGGTCAGGTTGTCGGTGCGAGAACGGTTTTCCGTCGTCCGGCCGGCCTTCAGGTAGGGCGTCCGGAGGTCGAAGACCTGCGCGATGTCAGCCATAGTGGTCACGGTGTCAGTCCTTCTAGCGTTTGCCCGTCTAGAAAAAGCAGGCCACAAGCTTAGCTTTAATGAAGCTTCGCTTGCAGCCTGCTTTGGTAGCTATACCGACAGAAGCGTCGGTACTTTGATGTCGTAAAGCTTCGCGACGTTCTCGCGGACGATCTTGGCTTTCATGTCCTCCGGCAGATAGCCGAGGTCGCGCTCGATCACCTTGCGGGAGTTGGGCCAGGTGCTGTTGCCATGCGGGTAGTCGCTGGACCACATGCGGTTGTCCTGTCCCCAGCGGCTCAGCAGGTGGGCGCCGACGCTGTCGTTGAAGAACGTGGCGTAGATCTGCCGCTCGACGTAGAAGCTGGGGTCGTGCTCCATCGGCAGAGGGTTCACCTTGCCGAAGCGGTGGTTGTAGTAGTCCCACTGCTGCACCAGGAATGGAATCCAGCCGATCTCATTCTCGACGATGACGAACTTGAGTTCCGGGTACCGATCGAGCACGCCGTACATGACGACATCGAAGAGACCCTGAGCGCCGTCAATCATCTTGTTGTTGACGCTGTTTCGATAGGCCTCAACTCCCAGGGAGCCGTGGCCGCCGCCGCCGCCCGTGGTCTGGTGGTAGCTAAAGCCGGTCAAGATGTGCAGGTTTACCGGCATCTTCATCCGCTGACAGGCTTCCCAGAACGGGTTGTAGTGCTCGTGATAGAGCGGCAGATCTGGGCGAGGAGCCTGCCAGATCATTGCGCCTCGCAGACCGGCGTCGCGGCAGCGCTCGAGCTCTTTGATCGCGTTTGGGATGCTGTAGACGGAGATGGCCGGGATACCCAGCAGGCGGTCGCCAGCGATGTTGCAGTAGTTGATGATCCAGTCGTTGTAGACCTTGAAGCACGCCTCCTGCAGCGTCTGGTCCTCCAAGCCGAACATTCGCATTGCCCGAGTCGGGTAAAGGACCTCAGCGCTAACGCCGTCCTGCGCCATTTCCTTCAGGCGCTCGTGCGGGTCAAAGCCGCCGGGTTTGTTGCCGCCTTCGCCGCCACCGCCTTCACGCGGAGGGCTGAACTTGGGCGCTCCTTCGCGGAACTCCGCCGGGAGCTCCTTCTGCCACAGGTCGAAGGGCTCCATCACGTGAGAATCCGCCGAAATCAGTACGTTCTGGTCTTCTGCAACCGTCATAAACCGCTCCTTTCAGATTGAGCAAGTCAGGTAACTTAACGATCTGTGTCCATCCACCGCGATTGCAGCACAGCAGACCGTCTTTAGCCGCTGCTAATGGTAGTTGTCTCGATCGCGCGTGACCACGCAGAATCCTGACAAGCTCTGGCAAGTTCTACGACAGGATTTGTCATAAATGAGGCTTAGGGCTTTGGGTCAGCCATAAATTCATCTTCGAGAAATCAGGCCGTGGGTTTCCGCTGGCGACCTTATGATGAGGGCCTTCCTACGACAAGGCCTCTATTTAGACCCTTCTGATGATCTCTCATGCAAATCTTTGTCGTACCACATCCAGGCGAATAATCGCGCCGTATCGGGGTTGATGGTCTTAAACACGTTCGAATTGCGAAGCCACGGCCACTGCAGCGTAAAGAGCGGCGCATCGCCAGGCTGGGTCATCATGGGCCATTCAAGGGCAAGCTGCTTCTGGATTTCATGGACCAGTGCTTCCCTCTGCGCGGCATCGGTCAACCCTCTGAGTTTGTAGACAGCCTCCGTCACATTGGGGATGGGGATTGCCGACGAGGTGTTGCTTCCGTTCGGTGTGAAAAAGGCGGGAAGTTGCTGTCCCGTGGGGTTGCTATTACCGCTGTGGTGCACTAGTCCGTCGAAACCCATGCCACCGCTCTGGCGCGCCGCGCGCCAACTACTGCCGTAGAGCAACGGCTCCGCCTCCATGTTAAAGACCCCAGCCTGGGTGATCTGCTGTGCGATAGTTAGAGTTTCCTTAAAGCGCTCCGGGGTCCTATCCGAGTAATCAGCAATCGTCGATTTCACCGGCGTCTGCAGGCCAGCCGCCTCCACGAGTTTCTTGGCCTCTGCCAGGTCGAACTTGAAATACTTTGCGCCTTCACCGAGTCCGGTACCCTTTGGATCGAGCCATTCAGGCTGCCCGGCGGCAACGTGGCTGTTCCAGTAGGTGGAGATGGGCAGGCCAGCAGTCTCGAACTCATTGAGATTGTTGAGGGCGTGTATGAGCAAATCACGTTCCATGGACATGGAGAGGGCTCGCCGCAGGCGCACGTCTTTCCAGATCGAGCCGTCACGCTTGGAGAAGGTGTAGAAGCTCGCGCTCCTGCTGACGTTTGGGACCGGCAGCATGAGCATATCCAGATTGGCGCGTTTGGTTGGGATAAGATCCGTCGCCCTGGCGTCCCAGGTCCAGATGTTGCCAGCGACGAACTGAGCAAGACCTGTCGCGTACTCCGGCAGCAAGCTCCGCTTGATTGTGTCGAAGTATGGCCGGGGGGACTCGTACCAGTCTGGGTTCTTGGAGAATGTCACGCTCTCGCTTGGCCTGTATTCTTTCAGGAAGTAGGGGCCGGCGCCCCGCATATCCATCTGGAAATCGAACGACTCGAGTTGAGGCATCACGTAGAAGAAATGGAGAGAGAACAAATCCACGATGATCCCTGAGGGAGACGCCATCTTAAAGACGAGAGTATTCATGTCTGGCGCCGTGACCGATTCGACAGGGGCGTCCGGGTTGCGTGAATTCGCAAGGTCAGTTGCGAAGAAGTTCCTTCCCTCGAACTGGTCCCAGCTCCACTTAATGTCGGCCGATGTCATCGCGCGGCCGTTTGTCGGAGGACGCTGGTCGAACTTATGGTTCGGCCGGACCTTCACGGTCAACTGGGTGCCGTCTTCAGACATCTCCCATGATTGGGCCGAGTCACCCGTGATCTCAGCGGTGCCGGGCGTTTTCGTGGTACTGAGCCCGCTCTTGAAGAGCATTGTGTACGTGTGCGGGTAATAACCGCGGGTAATGCTCGAAACATTCGTGATTGGGTCCAGGGTGGTGTAGTCGCCCGTGTAGTAGTCAGGAAGGGACCCTCCCGGGATGGCTTTACTAGTTGTGTCTTCAGCCTTACCGAGTAAGCCAGAAGCGTCGCCCTCCACGCCGGCGTCATCACCACCACCACCACCACAGCCGATGAGACTGAGAGCGGCGCCGCCTGTGGCCACGCCGGCCGCACCGCTAAGAAGCCTACGCCGAGTCAATTGCCTTCGTGTGAGCACAGCCGACCAGTAATTCTGTTCCATCTTCCCCCTCCATGTGAACTGAACCTGAGGCCCGGAGCCGCACGCCAAGTGAATCGAGGTTTAACGAAGAGGCCGCAGACTTTCCCCGTGCTGCCGCCCCACCACGCTGTTGCCACGAGGATAGGGAGGGAGGTTAAGCCTTACCACGCAGAAACCTGACAAGGCTTGGCAGGCTAGGTGACAGAATTTGTCATATCGGGAGATTTATTGAGGTCATAGCCATCTGCATAGTTTTCTAGCAGAAAGAGGATTCGAGATGTACATCGATACGGACACCCACTACATGCCCTTCCGATGGCTCGACTACGTCGATAACTCCAAGGCTCGTGCCCTGATGACGCAGGAGACCCGCGACGGTCGGGTCGTCTGTCTCCGCGACGGCGCCGTCTGCGCGTCCTGGCCAGAGGCCGGCTGGAACTTGGCGGAGAGGACCTCTCAGATGGCCCAGCAGGGCTTCGACCTCCAGGTCCTCATACCGGAGAATCGCCCGCTGATCTACGAGGTCGCTCCGGACGTGGGTTGCTCTCTCGCCCGCGCTTACAACGACGCAGTAGCTGATGACCTAAAGGGGCAGCATGGCTTCATCGGCGTTGCCTGGGTCCATCTACCGGAGGTGCAGGAGGCAGTCAAAGAGGCTGATAGGGCAGTCAACCAACTCGGCTTCAGGGCGATCAAGGTCCTCGGCGGCTTCGATGACGTCCCCTCGGCTCAGAGGAACTCTACCCGTTCTACGAGAAGGTCGCGGAGTTGGGCGTCCCACTGCTGGTGCATAGGGCAGCCCGCACTTCGAATACCCAGCCATTCAATCCCGTGCTCGTCGGCGCAGATCGTTTCGGCGGCTCCGAGTATGGCTTCTTAGCATCAGCCTTGGGATTCCCGTTCACCTACATGCTTTCGATTGCTCACCTGATTTTTAGCGGCACCCTAGACCGGTTTCCAACTCTCAAGTTCGGCTTCTTCGAAGCCGGCGCCGGCTGGCTGCCCTACCTCCTGAACCGGCTCGACATCTACCACGCCGCCGAGACGCCCAGTGTCGCGCAGTCGAAGGCCGCCGCTCTTCAGAGCAAGCCCAGCCAGTATGTGCACCAGCTCCACATGACAATCCACACCGCCGAGCCCTATCTCGGCGATGTCGTGCGCATGGTACCGGACCACCGCTTCATGTTGGGCAGCGACTTCCACCACCGCGATCCCAACGGCCTCTGGCCTAGCGCCATCCCAGACCTGATGGCGATGCCGGGGCTTTCGGGGGCCGATAAACAGCGCATCCTCGAAACGAATCCGCGGGAGTTCCTTGGCCTCTAACACGCTTCGGGCTGGGCAAAGGAAGGCGTTGCATTCCAGGCGGCCGACTTTTATGGCCTCAAGGGCGGCGATTGTGGGCTCCTGACAAGGTTTGTCACATATTAGAGATTCAAGGCGGCTTCGATTCGTGGATAATGTCCCCACTAACCGGGGCGACCGTGATGACGAAGCAATCAGTTCGCATAGCCTTTCCTACGCTGCCCGGCGAGTGGCTCCGGTCATTCCGCCTCCGCGTCCGCGACGAGAATGGACACAGCTGCTCCCTGGAGGAGTTGGGCAATCGCCTGGGTGTCTCCTGGCGGACAATCCACCGCTGGGAGACCGGTTTTTCCCAGCCCAGCGGTTCTGACCTTCGGGCCCTGGCCGACTTCTTCAGTCTCACGCCGTTTCAGACCAACTTCATCATGCGCGCCTTCATCAACCGGCGCGCCGGCATGAAGGCAAATGTGCCTCTCTTTCTGGAGCGCGCCACGCGTTTGCTCCGAACCGAGTTTCCCGCCTATCTGGTAGACGACCTCTTCTACATTCGTGGCTGGAATAGCTACGCCGGCGCCCTTCAGATCGAGTTCGGCCCGATGGCGTCCGACACGCACCTGCTGGCGAGCATCTTCGACACCCGCGGCGAGTATCACGGCTCCACGGAGGCGCGCCTGCGCTACTGGATCCAGACTACTTGGGCGGAGACAGCCGGCTTCTGTGGCTCCCCCGGCTACATCCGCATGCTCCAGGAACTCTCAGACATTCCCGGCTTCCAGGAGCGATGGGCATCGATCCCGCTGGAGCAAGACTCGGAGCCGTCACTGCTGGGCGCACCCGAAGAGGTGGTTACGGAGGATGTCGGCACCTATCGCGTGTTCATGTCTCGCATCTATTTCCCGCCATTCTTTTACCTAAGGGAGTACGTCCCGACCGACGATCTTGCCAACCAGGCACTTGCGGGCCTGAGGCTCAAGGGCCCACCAACGGTGAAGGTGGACCCTGTCCTGCACTGGTCGTTGCGGTAAGCGTCGTTGACGGATTCATTTGATCCGGAGCACGACTGCCAATACGAGTACACCGTCGTCCACACCAGCGAAGTGATCCAGAAGCACAACCTGGCCGAGCAAAGGGACGCCGGCTGGGAGCTGGTCGTCGCCTTCCCAGATAGCACCGAAGATCACGAAAGCGCGCACGTGGTCTACACGGCCGTCTTCCGGAGACTTGGGAGCTCAAACGTCCGAGCAGGCTGAGGCTGGAGCCCCTAATCGTTGGCTGTTATCACGTCAACGAGGACAGGACGTCCTTCCATGACTGCTTTCACAGCCTGATCGAGCACGCCCTTGAGGTCCTCGGGATCTTCAACAGGTCCGAAGCCCTCGACGTTGAATGAGCGCGCCAGAGTCGCGAAGTCAGTGTTCGGGTTGTCGAGCGAAATGCCGATGCCCTTGTTCTCCACAGGCCGGCCCCGCAGGCGTGCGAGATGCTCCTGGTGCCCCTCGTCATTGCCATAGAGGCGGTTGTTGTTAACGATCGTCAGGATCGGCAGGCCGAGGTTAGCCAGCGTCCACAGCGAGCTGGGCGTGTAGAGCAGCTGGCCGTCACCCATGACGTGGACGTGGAACCGGCCGGAATCCTTATGTGCCAGAGCGACGCCGATGGCGCTGCCCATTGCCAGACCAAGGCCGCCGGAGCCGCCGCCACCGCCGGCGCTGGCCGCGACCTGCTCGGGCCCAGTTACCTCCCACCCCGGTCTCCCGCCACCAGTCCAGGGCTTACCCTTTACGGCCTCCCAAAGCTCGGCATTAAGCCGGCTCATCGAGATTGGGCGCGCGTCCCAGTCGCGACGTGAGTTCGCCTGCCGGCGCTCCTGCCCTCTGGCCTGCATCACGTCGATGGCTTCGCGGCGCTCGCTCAAGCGACGGCTGCTGCCGGAGTCGCGCGATAGGTTGCGGCGGCAAGCCTCGACCAGCAGCGGCAGGGCCAGCCGCGTATCGGCCGCGATCGGGACGTCGATGGGGGCGAGGCGCTGGTAGTCGCTGGCCCAGCTACCCTGAACCAGATCCCAGAGGCTGATGTGGATGACCCTGGTCGCCGGCTTGATGTACTGAGGAAACTCGCTGCGGTCCTTGATGCCGCTGGTCTGGCTGAAAGCGCCGGCAAGGTCGACGAAGTCGAGGGCCAGCACCACGTCGGCGTCACGCAGGGCGTCCTGGCGCTGAGAGCTGGCGTTGAGCGGATGAGCGGTCGGCAGGGCGTAGCCGTTGGCCACGACCGGCGCCTGCAGCAACTCGGCGAGCTCCTGCAGCGGCGCCAGCGCCTCCGGGTGCCTCCCGACTGCCCCTGCCATGATCACCGGACACTGGGCCTGCGCGAGCAACTCCGCCGCCTGCTCCAGGGCTGCCGGGTCCGGCGCCATGGGCGCGGGCGGCTGGAAGCGCTTGGGGTCCGGCAGGCGGATCGGTGTGGTGATCGGGTCTTCCTGGGTGTCCGTATCGAAGCAGACATAGACCGGGCCGCACGGCTCGGTCATGGCGATCTTGTAGGCGCGCATCAGCGATTCGGGGATCGCGGCAATGCTCGATGGCTGGTCGTCCCACTTAACGTAGTCACGGACCTGGTTGCCCTGGACGAGCGCGGTGTGTAGCCAGTCAGTGCCGGGGCGGCGGTTCTCAGCCGCCATCGGCCCGGTCCCGCCGATGATGATCGTGGGCAGCTTGGCGCACCAGGCGTCGTAGATCGCCATCGTCGCGTGCTGCAGGCCGACCACGTCGTGGACGGCGGCGACCGCCGGCATGCCGGTGGCGCGCGCGTAGCCGTTGGCGACAGCGACAGCGATCTCTTCGTGGCAGCAGACCACCATCTCGGGGCCGCCGCCGGCAAAGTTCACGAGCGAGTCGTGGATGCCCCGGAAGCTGGCGCCGGGGTTCAATGCAACATACGGTATGCCCAGGTTCCGCAACATCTCAACGATGAGATCGGAGCCGTACTCGGCCTGGCTCATCCGGCTGCCGTCATCGGCGACTACAGGCTTGGTCTCAAGGTTCTGCACGGCTTCCTCCTTCATCGTCGCCCGCGACGACGGTCGCATTCATCATTGTTCATTGCCGAGCCCAGTCAAGTTCCGGGCTTGACAAATCTTGTCACATATCGCCATTGCTTAGGGACGTGCTCGCGCCTTCAATACATTCGACTACCCCGTCCCTGCAACCGGCCGCGATCCTCGCTTGGGAGCGGTCTCTATTCTACTGATGAGAAAGGAAGCCATCATGGCGCCGAAAGTGCTCGTCTTCGCCCCCACGGGCGACAGTCATAAGTTCCTGGAGCAGAACGGCTGCGAGGTGCAGCTCGGCAACCCGCAATGGCACGTGCCGGGCGGCGATTACGAGGCCGAGTACATCAGCATGGCGAAAGGCGCCGTCGCCCTGGCCGGCAGCTCTATGCGCGCGACACCGACCTCTCGGCGGGTGCTGCAGGCGCTGCCCGACCTGCGCATCGTCGCCAAGGCCACCGTGGGTGTCGACGACATCGACATCGAGGCCGCGTCGGAGCTGGGCGTCCTCGTGACGCACGCACCGGTCGAATCGAACTGGGGCAACATCGCCGAGACGACGGTCATGTTCATGCTTTCGCTGCTCAAGGGTCAGATGATCCAGGACACAACGATCAAAGAGGGCGGCTGGTGGACCGAGGGTCGCCAGGGCGCCTACGTCGGTAGCCGTAACTCGGACGGCTACAAGGGCATCACTCTCGGAATCGTCGGTCTCGGGCGCATCGGCGGACGTGTGGCCCACCTCATGCGCCCCTGGAACATCAATATCCTTGCATCGGATCCCTACATCCCCGAGTACCGCTTCCTGGAGTTTGGCGTGCAGCCCGTCGATCTCGAGACGCTCTTGCGCGAATCAGACGTTGTCACCATACACGTGGTCCTCAACAAGGAAACCAAGCACATGATCTCCGCAAGGCAAATAGAAATGATGAAGCCTACTTCTTACTTGATAAATACGGCGCGTGGCGGCGCCGTAAACGAGCTGGACTTGATAAACGCACTCGAAAAGGGAACGATAGCCGGGGCGGCCCTCAACGCCTATGAAGAGGAACCTCTACCACCTGAGAGTCCGCTGCGCTTCATGGGAAACAAGGTCATCATGCGGCCCCATGGCGGATCGCCTCTAAGGACCACGGGACCTGAGGCGCCGGCCGGCCGCGGCGCGGGCCAGAACTCTCAATGGGTTAACAACGACATCCTCAAGGCGCTTAAAGGCGAGACGCCAGAGCATGTTTTCAACGCCGAGGCGCTACCGCTTTGGCTCGAGCGGTTCAAGGGCAAGGACCTCTTCGTTCATTGAAGTGAGGCCGAGTACTGCTTCCCGTCTGCCTCAAGCCTGCCCGCCGTTACGCCGCTGCAACAGTACTCCGGCTTCATTGCGGTGAAAGTTTGATCTCTGACTTACTACACTCAGGCGTCTGGAGGTAAACCATGCGCGTTGACGGCATCTGGAGGCTTGAGTTGGATGTTTCCCCTGGCCCGCGAGAAGGCACCCTGCGCCTTACGTCGGTCGGCAGGTTTTTGAGTGGTATGTGGAACGACGGGGTCGAAAGCCATTCATTCGATGACGGCAAGGTCAGTGATGGCAACCTTACCTGGCAGGTCCTGACGCAGGGCGGCAGCGGACAGCTCAGCATTCGCTTCGATGCCCAGGTCGACAAGGATGAGATGTCCGGAACTGTCGAGGTAATCGGAGCAGGCATCGAAGGTCTATTCAACGGCAGGCGCATCTCTTAGGCGGGACACGCTCCTGCTGTCTTCGGGCTACACTTCCACGAGGCGGATGAAATCCGTCCGCGCCTCCTGGGACTCGGGTGACACGCCAACAATGACGACCTTGCTGCCGCTGTCGAGCCATCCTTTCATCCCAAGTTCTCGCGCGATCGTCTGGGATGCGTCCTCGATACCATGACTGGAGCGAATGACGAAGGGGATGACGCCGCGCCAGAGGTTAAGGCCGTGGGCCAGTTGATCGCTCCCGCAGAGGGCAAACACCGGAATCCCCGGTCGCAGACTTGAAAGGCTTCGAGCCGAGCCACCCGAACGCGTTAGTGCAGCTAGACCAGCAGCACCGACATGGGTGGCGAGCGTGGCAGCAGCAGAGCAGAAGGCATTCGTGTTTGCCTCGAGGGACGTGGCTGGTGAGTGCAAGGGCCGAGGCTCTGTCTCAGCCTCACGGATGATTTTGTCCATGGTCCTGACCGTCTCGATGGGATAGGAGCCGATCGCGGTTTCACCGCTGAGCATCACCGCATCCGAGCCATCCAGGACCGCGTTGGCCACGTCAGATGCCTCCGCGCGAGTCGGCACGCTGTTGTGCGTCATGGACTCCAGCATCTGCGTCGCGGTGATGACCGGCTTGCCGATGGCGTTTGCCTTTCTGATTATGCTCTTCTGCGCGGTTGGCACCTTCTCGTGGCTCAATTCGACGCCCAGATCGCCTCGCGCGACCATGACACCATCGAAGGACTCCAAGATTCCGTCAATCTCAGCGAGAGCCTCTCGTTTTTCGATTTTAGCTATGAGCAGTTGGCCGTCCCCCGCCTCGACGATGATTTCTCGTGCCCGGGCCGCGTCCTGAGGCCGCCGGACAAAGCTAAGGGCGATCAGGTCGACTCCAAGCGCGAGGCCAAAGCGGAGATCAGTCTCGTCTTTGGAGGTTAGGGCCGGGGTTTCCAGTTCGACGCCGGGGAGGTTCACGCCCTTGCGCTCACTCAAGAGGCCACCTACGACGACCTCAGCCTGGACCACTCCGGGGACTGCCTTTACTCGCAACTCGATCAGGCCATCGTCCAGAAAAATCAGGTCGCCGGCGTGCATCTCCTCGGCCAAACGAGGGTATGAAACGGAGATCTCTTGCGAGTTGCCGATCCTCGAGTCGCCGTGGACCGTGATCATCTGGCCCTCGTTAAGGGTTATCGTCTCTACATCGAGGGGACCTACGCGTATCTTTGGTCCTTGCAGGTCCTGAAGAATGGCAACCGGGCGGTCAAGGCCGGCTGCAATCCGGCGGGCTTCCTCGATCTGGAGGGCCTTCTCCTCATGCGTGCCGTGCGAGAAATTCAGACGCAGCACGTCGGCGCCAGCCAGGATGAGGTCTCGCAGGACGCTAGAGTCCGTGGTCGCGGGGCCCACCGTGGCAACGATCTTTGTACGTCTAAAGGTGCGTGTCATTGGACACCTCCAGTATTAAGAGGCGAGCTGATCAAGCCCATCCGGGATCTAATCTCACACGCAAGTCTTTGCGCCGTCCAGTCCAGCCAACTACAGAAGTCTTCGGTCAGATTCGCCTCCAGCGCCGCTACCTCCCGGGTCAGCCACTGATGGAGGCTGCACCGGCCGGGCCTGAGCCGCCGGACGAAGCAGGCAGCAGCGAATATGTCTGGTACCACTGAAGAGGCCCAGGAGCCGACTCGCCGTTTTACGGATCGGTAATCCGTGCATCCGCTTCGTTATATCTCGATTCGACCTCAAGCCGCCTGGCTTTTATAAAACCGCAATGCTTTTAGGATGGGGTTGTAATACCAAGATCGCCCTGTGAGGTTGAGAATCTTGGCGGCAGGGACTGCCGTGACTTCCCGCGATCCAAGGCATGTACCCATGAGTGTCCCCTCCATCTGTACCTTTGCTCTGATCACCCCAGGAGATGGGGTTTGCGCCGTGCCCCTCTAGGTCGCGACGGTGCCTTTCAATCTCGCGCTCGCCGACCTGATCATCCCTTACTTGCTCAAGGGCGAGAACCTGGGAGCGCAGCACGCTGCCCTCTCGGTGCTGCGAGTCACCCAGTTCGAGACGGCTTCCGAAGCATTCGGCGTCACGATCCGCGGCCGCTGCGAGTTCAATGGCCGCGCCAAGATCGACCCAATCGCCGGCGGGATCTCGGTAAACGCGCTGGTAGACGAAGCCGAGCCACCCTTCGACCCCGACCGCCGCTCACCGGTCTTCGACCTGCGCGAGACGACGGTTGACTTCGAGCTGCTTGTGCCACGCGCCGGCTCCGCCATCATCGCGGCCGGCGTCACCACCATCGGCGCTGCTGATTTCACCGCAACTAGAGACGTCCTGGACGTCTGGGATGCGCTGCCCGTGGACCCGGCGCCGTCTGACTTCCCCGCCAGCGGCTTCCTGCTGGACCTGATCCTCAACGCGCCCAGCGTAAGGCCTCCGTTCCTGCACCCCGCCAAGATGACGGATGAGGACCTGCTGGTGCCGGATGAGAGCTTCCAGGAGGTCTCGATCCGGCTGCCGAAGCTGCGATTCCGCCTGGTCCACGGCAACGATACGGGCAGCCAGCTCGGCTTCCAGCTGGTCTCGGCGGGGACCGCAGGCCTCGATGATCCCGGCGATATCGGTGTGGCGGAGCTGATCTCGATGGAGCCGCCCTATGCCTTTATCGGCGGCGAGAAGGACCGCAGCGTGGGCTTCGGCTTCCGCAGCGCGGTGCTGGACCTCTCGGACGGCTTCACGCCGCCGGCGGTGACGGAGAAGTTCGGCTTTGGCGACGACTGGGCCGGCCTCTACCTGCCCGAGGTGCGCTTCTTTATTGCGCCGGAGGGAGCGCGCGACTTCGCCTTCGAGGCGGGCGTGCGAGACCTGCTGATCGGCTTCGGAGAGCACGCGGGCGTCTCCGGTGATTTCGAGGTGGCCCTGATCAATCAGGGTTCGGGCGCCGTGAAGCTGAGCGCTCGCTTCTTTGACGAGGCCGGCAAAGCTTACGGGATCAAAGAGGTAGATGAGACGCACGCGACCGCGAACCTGCCGGAGCAGACGCGCATGGTCGTCGATATCGTGGGTGGGCGCGCGCCTTATAGCTGCACGGTGCAGGCCGGTGGCGGGGCGGCCCAACCCGGGCGGCTGTTCAACATCGACCTCTCGGGCGCGGCCAGCGAGACGATCCAAATCGAGGTTACGGACGCCTCGGCAACGCCGATCGCCACGAGCCTGGAGATCGTCGCGACGCGGTTGGTACCCCAGCCGGCGCTGCCGACGCCCGGCACGCAGACCCCGCCTAACTTGGCCGCTACCCTGGCCACCACAGCCGGTGATACTCCGGTGCTCGTTATTGCCTCCCAGAACGCGCAGGAGGTCCTGGTGGCCACCAACCCGCCGGATGCAACCCTGCGCTGGAGCATCGACGGTGGGACGGAGGTGGGGCCTCAGACCAGCGTCGCGGTGCCGCTGGCGCCGGGGGAGACGAAGACGGTGCGGGCGCGGCGTCCCGGCACGACTGTGCCAACGGCGCTCGATTACTACTTCTTCTTTGACGAGCCGCCGACGACGGCGCCCGCCAATGAGAAGCAGGTGCTGCACTTCTATACCCTCACGGCGGGTAACATCTCCACCGTCCGCGCTACCAGCCAGGCGCGCGACCGCGAGATCGGCGGCCAGGACCCGTTTGTGGCTTACCGCGAGTTCCTGGAGCTGGCGCCCTCCAGCTCGGCCCTGCTGGTGCGCGGTGAGGCCAGCCACGAAGGCAACGACGCCAAGCGCGAGTACAACTACCACCTCGCCCGGCGTCGCGCCATCGCTATCGCCGAGCGTCTGAAGGCAGAGCACTCGGGCAAGAACTTCATCATCGACATAGACCCTGAACCCGCGAGTATGGCCGACTACGGCGCGGGGCCGCTGGCCGCCTGGACGGCGAACTGGCAGACGCACGGCGACCCAAACCGCCGCGACTGGTGGAAGGCGACCGTGGAGCTGCCGCCGGGCCTGAGCCAGCCGGAGCACGAGGCCGATGGCACGCTGAGCCGCCCCGCGGCGCGCGTACCAGTGCCCGAAATCCCGATCGTTGACCCGTCGGCGCCGAGCCCGCCACGCCCCCCCGGACTGGTTCCGCAGCGTCCGGCTCAAGGTACGGATCATCCGTGACGCCCTGATCGCCGGCGAGATCGAGGCGAGATCGACTTCCAGACCGCCGCCGAGGAGACGTGGCCCAGTCGGGGGCTCCGGCGGAGGGGGCGCCCGACGTCCGCACCCTGGAAAACGGCGCGCCGCTCGCCCCTGACAATTCGGCGGACGGCATCACCAAGATCCGCCTGCTGATCCAGAAGGACAGCGCCACCGGCAGGATCACCACGCTGATCGCGATTGGCGCCGACCCCGCGGACAAGGACGGGTTACTGGCCGCCGGCTGGCTGCCGGGCGAGCCGATGCCGAGCGGCAAGGACGTTGCGCTGACGGTCCTCGGCTCTTACATCTCGTTCTGGCCGCTGCTGGTCTCTGTATCGGACGGTAACGACGGCACCACCGAGGATGCCGTACTGCTGGGCGCAGCGCTGGCCCTGCCCGCGACCATCGCCTTTCTGCCCTGGTTCAGGGTCGAGCGTGTCATTCTCTTCGGTGGCGAGTACTTGCAGCGCGACCGTGGCGGTGAGTTCGAGGGCTTCCTGCTGTTCGACGTCGAGGTCGACTGGTCGGTAGACATCAGCCTCGGCAGCACAGTGATCATCGAGATCGAGCGCGAGCACCCGCTGGCAATCCGCTACAAGGCTATCGGCATCCGCTTCGGCAACCGGGGCGAGGATGGCAGCCCCCAGTTCTCACTGCGCCCGGTCTTCGACGTGTCTCGCGGCTACACGATTGACGTGGCGAAGGACGGCTCGCTGAAGGTGGCGGAGCCCTTCGACAAGATCCTCAAGGTGCTGGCGGCGCACATCTCCCGCACCAACCCGACGATGTTCGAGGTAGACCTCGGCGTCGCCGTCGACCTGGGCGTCGTATCCATTGACCGGCGTACGCGTCCATCTCGACCCCGCCGGGCCGCCGGAGCTGACGGCGCTGGGCGCCGGCATCGACATCCCCGGGCCATCGCCGGGCGAGGTTATCTGGAGATCGGCGAAGGCACGATCGGCGGCCAGATTGACCTGACGATCCGGCCGGTGAACCTGCGCGTTGCGGCGGCGCTGGAGATCGCCCAGATATTGGAGGAAGTCGGCGGCCCAGCGACCGGCATCTACGTCGGCTTGAACATCGTCCTGCCGGTGGGCATCCCATTGGGCCAGTCCGGCCTGGGCATCCTCGGTTTCCGTGGCCTCTTCGGCATGCACTACGAGCGCAATCCTACGATCGGCGCCGGCTCCGGCGTACCGGCGCTGGAGTGGTTGATCGCCGCGGATGGCCAGCCGCACCTGCTGGAGCACAACACCGTCAAGCTCTGGACGCCGCAGATCGACAGCTGGGCCTTCGGCGTCGGCGTGCTCATCGGGACGATGGAGGGCGGCTTCATCATGAACCTGGACGGCACGCTCATCCTGGAGCTGCCGGGCCCGCGCGTATTGATCGTGATGAACGCGCGCATCCTGGTGCCGCCGCCCAGCCTGGATGCTATGGGCGTCTCGGGCGGCATCCTTGCCGTCATCGAGATTACGCCCGACCACATCCTCATCGGCATCCTGATTGAGTACGACATCAAGAGCCTGATCACGCTCCGCATCCCCGTTGAGGCGTTCTTCGGCTTTAGCGACGTCTCCGACTGGCATGTTTACCTGGGCCAGAGGACCAAGCAGATCGAGGTCAACGTCCTCGACATCGTCAAGGGCACCGGCTATCTGATGTTCGATGGCGGCGGCCTGGCGGCATACAACGGCCTGCCAGAGGTCAGGGGCTTCGCCATTGGCCTGGGGGCCGGCGCCTCCTTCACCTGGGGCAGCACGGCCATCGGCCTCTATCTGCGTATCGGCGGCAGCATGGACGCCGTTATCGGTTTCTCGCCCTTCCTGCTGGGCGGCCATTTCGAGATCAGCGGCGAGCTGCGGCTGTTCATCATCTCAATCGGCGCTCACGCATCTCTGACGGTTATCGTCCGGGCAGTCAGCGCTACCGAAGTAGATACATATATCCACGGCGAGGCCTGCGGCCACGTCGACTTCTTCTTCTTCGAGATCGAGGGCTGCGTCGATATCACAATCGGCGACGAGACAGACAAGCCGCCGCTGCCGCCGCTGGTGGAGAAGCTGGCCCTCAAGAGCCGCTCACCCGCCCTCGCGGTGGGCACCGGCGTTGACCGTCCGGTCGATGCCAGCCTCGGCGACGCCCTTCAGGATGCAGACCTGCCGGCCTTCAGTCATGACTTGATCACGGTGCCGATCGACTCGATACCGATCCTTGCCTTGATCATGCCGGCCAAGGCGGACGGGCTCACGTTCCTCGGGACGGCCGTCAGCGGCGCCTCCGGGCTGCCATCGAGCGGCTACGCGGCCCGCGGGGCCGAGCTGTACCAGTACCGTCTCACCGCCGTCACTCTGGAGCGCATCAGCCCGGCGGGTCCCGCCGTTATCGGCAGCGGCACGCCGGCAACCTGGTGGATCATGAAGCCGCCGACGGAGGAGAACGTCGTGGCGCAGCTGGGGTTGCTGACCTGGGAACCGACGCCCGCGCCCAAGGCCATCGAAAAGAGCGAGGTGCTCAAGGAGTCGATCATCGATCGCTGGGGCCAGACCTGCAATGACGCGGCGCCGCCGGCTCGCGTCCTCTGGACCTTCCGCTGGGAGAAGCTGGGGCCGTCGGCCGCCGGCTGGGAGCTGGAGGGCATCGCCTGGCCGGACCCGCCCGGGACGCAGAGATCCTCGCCGCCGGACACGCTGCTCCAGGTCAGGGAGCGCTGGCGTTCCGGCAACGCCGGGCTGGACGCGAAGCGGGGCATCATCCCGCGATCGTCATCGGCGCCTTCGTGCGCTGCGAGAAGCCTGACCCGCGGCCGCCCAACCCCGACCTGCCGATCGTGACGGTCGGCGGCCGCGGCTCATCAACCTTCCGGCGCTTCGCAACCGTGGGGCGGGTGCTGGCCGTAGAAGACCCGGTGTTCGAGCTGCTGGTGCGTAATCCGGAAGCGGAGCCGTTCCGGATCACGACTCGCCTCTACCAGAAGGCCGTCACACACCAGCCACTGAGTGATACCGGGTCTGACCTCGCCAGCGTGACCAGCCGTGTGGCTCGCGGCGAAGACGTCACGCGCGAAGAGCTGATACAGGCGACAACGATGGCCACGAGCTTTGCCGTCATCGCCCAGCCACCAGCGGAGCGCTGCGAGGTGCGGCTGCTGGAAGCGCCGATCTTCGACGACGGCTGGATCATCGTTTTCGGCGACCCGAAGAACGAGGACGAGGTAGCTATCTTTCCTCCCGATACCGCAGCTCACGGATTCTGTGCAGGGCGTGGTCGACAACATCATCGATGAGCTGAACCTGCCGGTGACGGTCGATATAGAGGTCGGCAACGAGGACGAGCACCGCCGCCGTCTACAGCGAGAGATCACCACGGCGAAGTTCGGCCAGCGCGACGCTCAGTGGGCCTTGCGGCGCGCTCTTGGCCAGGCGCGCGAGTTCGTCTACATCGAGAGCCCGGCTTTCGCCCGGACGGCACGGCCGGACGGCGCACCCCAGCCGCATGAGGTTGACCTGGTTGAGACTATCCGCGCGGCCATGGCGGCCAATCCGCGTCTCAAGGTAATGATCTGCGTGCCCAGGTGGCCGGACTTCGCTGAAGATAAGGCTCCCTGGGCGCGGGCGTCTTTGGCCCACCGCAAGCAGGCTATCGAGGTGCTGACGACTCAGGACCGCAACCGGGTGGCTGCTTTCCATCCGATCGGTTTTCCGGGTAGAGCAACGGCGATCCGCTCGACGACGATCATTGTCGATGATGTCTGGTGCATGGTCGGCACGAGCCATTTCCGGCGCCGGGGTATGACTTTCGACGGCGCCGTGGATATTGTCAGCATCGACCGGAGCATGGCCGCCGGTTACTCCGCCGGTATCGCCCGCTTCCGGCACGAGTTGATGGCCGCGAAGCTCGGCGTCAGCATCCCGGGCTCCCCCGCTACCGCGACGTCCCTCTGGATCCGCCTGGCGCAGCCGGAGGCGGCCTTCGACGCCGTCGCAGACTTGCTGCAACAAGGTGGCCTGGGCCGTTGCAGCCCCGTCTGGGCCGGCCCTACGGATACCAGTGTCCTGCCGCAGACCGATGACATAGCGGACCCAGACGGTTCAACGGGCGCCGATTTCCTGACCTTGTTCGCTTCCCTGCTCTCCGAGACTTGAGATAGTCCTGGCGGCTTGTTATTACGCGAGATCGGCTTCTGGGGCTGAGGTCCAGACCGGCAAGGTGCTAACCTAACTTGACGGGCGACGCCGGCGCGCCTGATGAGGGATGCGGATGCACGACGCGGTACGGCTCAAGGCTCCACTCCGGGAACTGAAAGACCCAGTGCTCGTGGTTGGCTTCGCGGTGCGCCAGAGAGCAGGGCGGTTGGCCCACGTCGCTCTCACATATCTAGCCGACGCCTGGCAGGCCGAGCCGGTGGCGGAAATAGACCCGGATGACTTCCTCGATTTCACTGTCCGCCGCCCCGAACAACGCAGGCTCGGCGATAAAGTGACAATCGAATGGCCCAAGACCCAGATTTTCGCCGCCAGGCCACCCGGCTCCAGCCGTGACTTTCTCCTGCTCGGTGGTTTCGAGCCCAACTTTCGCTGGCCCACCTTTATTTCGGCGATCATGGAGTACATGCAGGCAGCGGGTGTCAGAACCATCGTCAGCCTTCGCTCTTTCCCCGGGTCGGTCCCGCACACCCGGCCGGCGCCGGTCAACCTGACTGCATCCGATGTTGAGCTGGAAGTCCAGTTTGGTATCCAAGCCGAACGCGCGAAATACGAAGGCCCGGCCGACATCGCGGCGGTGCTTGGCGCGGCCGGCCAATCTTTCGGCTGTGAGACCGTGGAGTTATCGGTGATCCAGCCGTACTACGTCCCGCGTAGCGCGACCTCGGCGGCCACTCTCTCGCTGATCAGGGTCCTCGATCATGCATTCGGCATCACTACGCCCACGGAATCACTTCAGGCCGCCGTTGCAGATGAGGCCAGGGAAATAGAGGAGAGCTTTGCCAACCAGGAGGAAGTGCACGCGATGGTGCGCGAGCTGGAGCAAACCTATGACGAAGGCCTGGAACAGCTCGATTTCCTCTCGCCTGGACTAAATGACGCGGGCCCCCTGCCTTCGGGCGAAGAGCTGATAGAAGACATCGAAAGGCTGTTTCGCGAAAAAGGGACGCCGGGTGGTTGAGCCTGGGCCTGGAGCGGCGGTGGCATGACCGCGTCTCGTCGTCCTGAGAGGGCGGGATGTCCTCTCAACTACTCGAAGTCAATGACGCCCGCGAAGCTCAGGATCGCCGCCGCCGTGTTGTACGCCGCGTGCAGCCCTACACCAGCAAGGTAGTAATTGCGCGCCGGCTTCGGCAGCTTCTGCCGGCCTGCCGCCCAATCGACCAGCGACCGGCTCAGCCCCAGGCCGACGATAAAGCTGGCGAACGCGTGCATCGCCACCGGTACCGTGAATCGGAACAGCACGAAGTCATCTCCCTGGTCCGGAAAGTAAAAGCGGACGTAGACAAAGCTCTCGATCAGGCCGAAGCAGAGGCCGGAGAGCGCCGTCAGGGCCGCGGTGTGGACGCGTCCGCTCAGCGCCCGCGGCCAGCGCAGGAGCAGCAAGTAGATACCGGCCGGCTTCAGCGCCTCTTCGATCACGGGCGCACCGATGAACACCATCAGCAGCCCGCCGCCGAAGAACGACTGCAGCTCCTGCATGAACGCGCCGGCGATGCCGAGCAGCCCTCCGAGCAGCGCCATGAAGATCGCCAGCGCGTTCAGGAAGAGGCGCGATGGGACGTTATCGCGGCGGCGGCGATGGCCGAGCCGCCGTTCATAGATGCCGACGCCACGCCGAGGGATGCGAGGTAGCTCTCATACACCTTGCGTGGCATCAATCCCCGGCTGCGGAGCGAAAGGATCGTCTCGAGGTTGGGTCTCAGCACACTTCGCTGCTCATCGTGCTGCATTATCGGCGTAATGCCGGGCGTTTCGGATCAGGGAAAGCTGAGAGCCGGGCGCTGACGCCGTTGGCCTCAGCGCGACCGGCGTGACAACATAGTGAAGCTAATGCTATCGCCCCTCTCCCGAAGACGCCCACCGCGCAATTCGATCCGGCGCTTCATCGTCGAAGGTCAGGCGCTGGCCCGCGTCTTCGCCGGTTACAAGCTGATCAGCTTCCTCCAGCGCTGGCGCGGCGAGGAATGGGCCGAGGCCAGGCGGACGAAGCACCACCGCTGGAGCGCCCGCCTCCTGCACGATACGGCCGTGCGCAACCAGGGCCTCCTGATCAAGACAGCCCAGTTCCTTAGCAGCCGCCCCGACATCCTGCCGGACGAGTACATCGAGGTGCTGTCTCACCTCCAGGATGAGGTGCCGCCGGAGCCGTTCTCGGTCATCCGAGGCGAGGTCGAGCGGGAGTTGGAGCAGCCACTCGAAGCCGTGTTCAGGGAGTTCAGCCCCGAACCGGTCGCCGCCGCGTCACTGGCGCAGGTGCACCGCGCCGTGCTGCGCGATGGCCGCGTCGTTGCCGTGAAGGTGCAGTATCCCGGCATCGAAGAGCTGGTCCGGACCGACCTCGATAACATCTCCCGCTTCGTGGCCGTCCTCAACCGCATCGACAAGACGCTTGACTTCCGTTTCATCTCGGAAGAGATGGGCCGGATGATCCCCAAGGAGCTCGACTTCATCAACGAGGGCCGCAACGCCGACGCCATCGCCGCCAACTTCGAGGGCGTCCAGGACGTGGTCGTGCCGGAGATCTACTGGGAGTACACCACCCGGCGCGTCCTGACGATGGAGTACGTGAAGGGCGTCAAGATCACCGACATCGAGGGCATGCGGCGGCTCGGCATCGACTCGGCTGAGGTCGCCAAGGTGCTGGTCGTCGCTTTCGCCGAGATGCTGCTGGAGCACGGCATGTTCCACGCCGACCCGCACCCCGGCAACCTGCTGGTCGCGCCCGGCCCCAGGCTGCTGCTGGTCGATTTCGGCCAGGTTAAGGAGATCGGCCCCCAGTTCCGCTTCGTCTTCGCCCAGATGACGCGCGCCCTGATGGCGGATGATGACACCGCCCTCGGCAAGACCTTCCGCGACCTGGGCTTCCGCATGAAGCAAGACTCAGCCAGCGGCTACGAAGACCTGGGACGCGCCTACGTCGGCGACATCTCCAAGCAGATGCTGTCGTCCGAACGCGGCTGGGTGTCGCCGGAGATGTTTCAGGACTCGTATCGAGACGTGCTGCGCATCCTGCGCGCCAATCCCGTGATCAAGGTGCCGCCGGACCTGCTCTTCGTCGGGCGCGTGATGGGGCTGCTTAACGGGCTGAGCATGACCCTGCACTCCGAGACTAACCTGCTCGTGCAGATGGCGCGCCTGCTGGACGAGAAAACAGCCGGGAGGACGCCGATAGCCGGGACGCGCCGGCGGCTGCTGGAGGCGTAGGGTGCGCAGCATGCTGCGCCCCTACGGCGTGGCGTCTTGACCAGACAAGCCCAATTTTCAAGACGGACGCTCTGGCGACCGTAAAGGTCGCCGCTACAGGCGCCCCACATCCTGCGCGGCTGATAAATTGCTTTTCCTTAGCGGAACTCCGCCAGCGACGGCTTCAGCTTCTCCAGCTCCGCCCACTTCTCCGGCGGCAGGCTCTTTACGACCGCGTTAAGCATTAGCCGCGCCTTCTCCGGCCGCGCCATCGTCAGCAGCGTCTCCGCCTCATCGACAATGTCCGCCGGCGACTGGTAGCTGGCAAACCACGGCATCGCCTGCGTCACCATCTCTTCCGGCAGGCCTTCGTAGATGCCGTAAATGACCTTTGCCTCTTCCTCCGGCGTCATGGCGTCTGCGAACTGGGAGTAAGGTTGCGCCTCTTCCTTCGCCATGTGATGCGTCAGGTGCGCCGAGAGCGCCACGCAAGTGCGATACAGCCTGGCCGCCGCCGCCTGCTTGTCGCCGCCGGCCTGCACTTCGCCTAATGCTGCCTTTATCTCGACGAAGTAGCGCCGCTCGGCCTCATGGTCGAAGAGGAAGCTAGCCGTTGCCCCCGGCAGCTTGGCCTCAATCTTGGGCCAGAGGGCGTTCTCCTCCTCGTGCGAATGCGTCTCCTGGATCGCCTCCAGCATACCCAGATGCCCCGCAAAGCCGCCCACGGACTCCGCGTTGGACGGGTCGACCATCCGGGCGTGTTCTTCTAGCTTCAGCAACTCGCCGCCAATGGCAGTGTGGATGTGGTGGAAGGAACCAACCAGCGGTCTCGTCATAACCTTATCCTCCAGCAAGATTAAAGCCGGTTGCCCGGCTCACCTTCGATTCTAACAGCCGTTCTTAGCAGCCGTCCTCTTAGTGGCATTAAGCCTTCGTTAAGCGTCACCACCGGCCTGAGGCCGGCCAGGTCGAGCACTGCAACGCCGCCGAGGTCGTCGTTGCGCTGGCAGTGGGTGCCAGCCGAGGCGACAACGTCCACCCCGCGCCCAAAGCGGCGCTTGAGCAAGCCGGGGATTGGCTTGTCGAAGCGCAGGCCGGCATCTTCTTGATAAGCCGATGCGGCGTACGGTGGACAGGTCGAGTTGTGTCGATGTCATGTCGCCCACCAATCTCGCGGGGGGGATTCTACGATACC
The DNA here is from genome assembly GCA_009377745.1 of Dehalococcoidia bacterium. Lineage (GTDB taxonomy): Bacteria > Chloroflexota > Dehalococcoidia > DSTF01 > WHTK01 > WHTK01. The sequence goes on along the minus strand of WHTK01000004.1, from coordinate 92,107 downwards.
GCAGCACGGATCGCCAGCGGCTGCTAGACCTCGAAGGCGACAGGGAGGATCATCGGACGGCGGTGCACCTCCCGATAGAGGAAGTTGGCTACCGCCTCTTTGACGGTCTGGTTGACCATCGCCCATTCGACGATGTGGTCCGCGCCTTCCATTGAGGCCACCACCACGTCCTTGGTGCGCTCCAGCAGCTCGTCCGACTCTTCTATGCTGGTGACGCCACGCGAGACGACATCCGGCCGGCCGATTATCCGGCCCGTCTGCTTGTCCAGCGCCAGGATCACGGCGACCATGCCATCGGTAGCGAGGTGCTGCCGGTCGCGCAGGACGATATGGTCCACGTCGCCCACGCCCAGGCCATCGACGTAGACGTAGTCGGCCTGCACCGCCTGCTGGTGGACGACAGCGCTCTCGCCGTCCAGCTCCAGGACGTCGCCGTCCACGAGGACCATAGCATTGTCCTTCGCCACACCCATCTGCTGGGCGAGCTGGGCGTGGAGCACCATGTGGCGATACTCGCCGTGGACGGGGACGAAGAACTTCGGCTTGACCAGCGCCTGGACGATCTTCAATTCCTCCTGGGCCGCGTGGCCGCGCACGTGCACATCGGCGATGCGGTTGTAGAGCACGCGCGCGCCGAGGCGGAAGAGGTTGTCTATGGTGCGAGAGACGGACGACTCGTTGCCGGGGATTGGCGAGGCGGAGAGGACGACGGTATCACCGGGGATGACCTGGACGTGCTGATGATCGCCGTTGGCCATGCGGGTCAGGGCTGATGTCGGCTCGCCCTGGCTGCCGGTCGTTATGATGACGACCTGCTCCGGCGGCGTGTTCTTCAGGTCGTTGACGTTGAGGGTCATCTCACGCGGGAAGCTGAGGTAGCCGCGGTCACGCGCCATCTGGACGTTGTCCATCATGCTGCGGCCGGTGACGAAGACCTTGCGATTGGTGGCGGCCGCCCCATCCACCACCTGCTGCACCCGCGAGATCAATGAGGCGAAGGTCGCAACGATCACCCGGCCCGGCGAGGTGTGCATGATCTGGCCCAGCGCCTCGCCGACCACGCGCTCCGATGGCGTGTACCCCGGCACCTCGGCATAGGTCGAGTCGGCCAGGAGCAGCAAGACTCCCTCCTTGCCCAGCTCCGCCAGCCGCGAGAGGTCCGTTAGCTGACCCATAACCGGTGTGTGGTCAAGCTTGAAGTCGCCGGTGTGGATGACGATGCCAACCGGCGTCCGGATCGCGAAGCCGACCGAGTCCGGCACGCTGTGCGCCACGCTGAACGGCTGGACGCGGAAGACGCCGATCTGCACAGACTCACCGGGCAAGATCGTCCGCAGATCGGTGGAGTCGAGCAGCTTGTGCTCCTTGAGCTTGACGCTGATCAGGCCGTTGGTGAGCGGAGTGCAGTAGATCGGCGCTTGGACTCGTCGCAGGACGTAGGGCAGGCCGCCGGTGTGGTCTTCGTGGCCGTGGGTGATGAAGATCGCCTTGAACTTGTGGCGCCGTTCCTCAATGTAGCTGACATCCGGGATCACGAGATCGATGCCCAGCATCTCCTCCTGGGGGAACATCAGGCCGGCGTCGATGGCGATCATGTCCTCCCCGTACTCGAGGAGCATCATGTTCTTGCCGATCTCGCCCAGGCCGCCCAGCGGGATGACCCGCAGCTTCTCAGCCATGACGCATCACACTCGAGACCGCCCGGGCTTCCTGCCAAACTGCCCGATTGCCTGATTGCCAGCGCACGACGGCGCTATGCGCACCAATGGTGTTGTTCAGCATCACTGCGGAGTGTCCCCTCTAGAACAGCTTCATCTGGGCCGGCTCTGGCTCCAGCACGACCGGCGGCTTGGCCGTCTCGGCCGCGATCTCGCGTCTTGCCTGGTCCAGGTACGCGGGGATCTTCTTGAAATCATCTTCGATCGTCTTGCGCAAGCTGCCCTGATGCAGCGCCGCCGCCGGATGGTACATCGGCACCACCCAGGCGTCATTGACCTTGCGGCCCTGTCCATGCACCCGGCTGATGGCCGTGCCCGGCATGTAGCGCGCCATGGAGTAGCGGCCGAGCGTGACGATCACCTTCGGCCGGACGATACCAATCTGCTGCACCAGCCAGGGCGCGCAGGCGACGATCTCTTCTGGCAGCGGGTCGCGGTTGTTGGGCGGGCGTGACTTGATGACGTTGGCGATGAAGACGTCCGCGCGCTTGAGGCCGATGCTCGCCAGGAGCTGCTCTAGAAATTGACCGGCGGCGCCGACGAATGGCCGGCCCTGCTGGTCCTCGTAGTAGCCAGGCGCCTCACCGATCAGCATGATCTCGGCGTCGATGGGACCCTCGCCGGGGACGGCGCGCGTGCGCGTCCGGCTTAGCTCGCAGGCATGGCAGGCGTGGATCTGGGCGTTGAGCTCCGATAGCGCCCGGCGGCGCTCATCCAGCTCTTCGGTCGTCATCGTGCCGGCCTCTATCATCGTCCAGCGCAGAGATAGAGGCGCCACGGGGCGCCTCTCAAGCATTGGACGGAAGGAGTCAGAGAAAGCATCATTTCCTCGTCATTGGGATATGCGAATGCTAGCATCGGCCCTGGCGCCCGTCAATCCAGATCTGCTAATCCGCCATCGCCTTTTGCCTTGAAGTACGGACATTAGACGAGGCGTTGCGCCAGCGTGTAGTAATACCCGTCCGGGTCCCGTAGCGTGAACCAGCGCAGGCCCAGCTGGGTGTTCGCCGGCGCATCCACCGTCCTCACGCCTCGCTCTTTCAGCTCCCCGTAGGCCGCGTCGACATCCTTCACGTAGAGGAAGGTGACGAAGTTCAGCTCAGCGTCGTGCGCAGCGCCGATGTCGTGGAAGTGCGCCTCCTCGTCATCCTCGTGGCCGGGGTGATGCTCATCGTGCCGATGGGGCAGGAAGCGCGAAGGGCGGCTGGAGATCATCAGCGCCAGCGCGTCTTTCTCGAGGCGAGCCCAGAACGGTCCGTGCGCGTCGTCCAGCTGCCGCGTCACGCTGAAGCCAAGGCCATCGCGGTAGAACTCCAGGCTGCGCGCCATATCACGGACTCGCAGGTACGGCACAGATTCCAGGAATCGCATGCCTGTCCTAACGCGGGATGATCGGGTTCTTCTCGACCAGCTTCGCCAGGCCGATGCCGAGGAAGTAGAAGAAGATCATCGGCCCGGCGACCATCATCTGCGTGATCGGGTCGATAGATGGCGTGACGATCGCCGCCAGGATCACGGAGCCGATGATCGCAAAACGCCACCAGTGCCACAGCATCTTGGAGTTGACGACGCCGATCTTCGCCAGGCCCATCACGAGCAGCGGCAGCTCAAAGACCAGGCCGGTGACTAGCATCAGCCGCGTCGCAAAGCTGACGTAGCTCTTGACCGTGATGAACGGCGAAGCGATGTCGTCCGGCGCGTCCAGCAGGAAGTTCAAGGCTGGTGGCATCTCAATGTAATAAGCGAAGGCGCAGCCAGCCACGAACATGAAGCTCGCCCCCAGGACGATGGGGAAGGCCCAGCGCTTCTCGTTCTTTGTAAGGCCGGGCCCCACGAAAGCCAGCGCCTGCCAGACGAACACCGGCATCGCGAAGGTAACGGCCAGCAGCAGCATGACCTGGAAGAAGGTTGTCCAGTATTCCAGCGGCTGCGTGAAGACCAGCTCGAAGTTCTCGACTCGATTTTCGGCCGGGGCCTTGAGCCAGCGCAGCGTTGGGTTGGCCAGAAAGGCCGCGCCCACCAGCGCCAGCACCAGGGCGCCGGCGCAGATCATCATCCGCTTGCGCAGCTCCTGGAGGTGCTCCAGGATTGTTAGGCCTCGGTCTTCCGGTTGTTCCTGCGACGGCGTTTGGGTGGTTACGGCCATGCCGGACCCCGCGATCGCAGGGTTCGAGCGCTACTCACTCAGAGGCCCCCCGCCGCCGGCGTCTCGCTGGAGTCGTGTCGGTCTCATACCAGGGGCGCTCTTCGGCGGCCTCCTCAGGCTTCGCCTCTGCTTCGGCTTCGGCTTCGGCTTCATCGGCAGCCAGCTCCGTCGCCGATTCTGGCGTCTCGCCCAGCGGCCGCGCCTCGAACTGCACGACGTTGGGCGGACCCGGTGTCTTGGTGTCGTCTATATCGACGGAGCGCTCGACCTGGGTAGCGACCTTGCCGATCTCCTTCGTCACGTCCGATGTGTGACGCGTCACGACGCTGGCGATCTCTTTCCAGTCCTCGCGGCTGGTGCCGACTTCCTTCTCGAAGTCGCCCATGACGTCGTTGAAGTCCTTCATCAGGTGGTTGGCGTAGGCGCGGGTGCGGCGGATCCATTTCGCCAGGTCGGCCGCGAACTGTGGCACGCGGTCCGGCCCCACCACAATAACGGCCAGCACCATGATGACCATGAGCTCCAATATGCCGATGCCGAACATCTGCATCGCGCGTTACCTGCCTTTGCGTCCCAGCGTAGGTTGTTTATTTTCTAGCATCGTCAGCATCGCCTTCCCTGCGTCCGGCCTCCCGGCGCGACAGATCAGATTCCGCATCCCAAGGGTACCGCAAACATAAATACGCCGCACGCCGCCGGAGCGATTGCCCTTTGCTGCTGATAGCAGAAAGCCGGGCCTGAGGCCCGGCTTTCTGGAAGGTCTACTGACGGACGTCTTTAGCTGTCTTCGATCCCCAGGTCTTTCAGGTAATCGATGGCGTCCTGCACGGTGACAATCTTCTCGGCATCTTCGTCCGAGATTTCCAGGGGCTTGCCGTCCTTGCTGAACTCCTCCTCGAGAGACATGATCAGCTCGACAAGGTCGAGTGAGTCTGCGTTGAGGTCGTCGACGAAAGACGCGGCCGGGATAACCTGCTCATCATCCACGCCTAGCTGGTCAACGATGATCTTACGGACGCGCTCAAAGACGGTTGCCAAGCCTATTCACCCTCCTGCCCCGTCTTGCCGTTAGGGGCGCTCACTGACCCAAGGACGCCGTTTATGAACTTGCTGGAGCTATCGCTGCCGTACTTTTTGGCCAGCTCAACCGCCTCGTTGATGGCTGCTCCGACCGGAGTCAGATTATCTACTATGCATTCCCTTATCGCAATACGAAGGATGTTCCTGTCGACTGCCGCCAGCTGCTGCGTAGGCCAGGCCGGGGCCGTCCTTCCGATCATCGCGTCGATCTCCGCCCGCCGGTCCAGGACGCCCGTTAGCAGCAGTCGCGCGAACTCCGCCAGCTCATCGCGCAGGCGCATTTCGACGATCAGCCGCTCCAGGGCCTCCGCCGGCTCGTGCCCGCCGATGTCCATCTCGTAAAGGGCTTGCAGCACCACCTCGCGCGCGTGACGCCTTGGCGCCTGACCCCGCCGCGGGGTGGTCATACGGGTTACGTCAGGCCGCCATCGACGGCGACGACCTGACCCGTGATATAGGAGGCTTCGTCCGAGGCGAGGAAGGTGACGATCGGCGCGATCTCATCGGGTTTGCCATCGCGGCCCATGGGTACGCGGGAGATGATCTGCTCCCACTGCTTCTCGTTCAAGACCTCGGTCATGCTCGACATGACGATGCCCGGCGCGACGGCGTTGACCGTGATGCCGCGGGATGCCACCTCGCGCGCCAGGGAGCGGGTGAAGCCGATCTGCCCGGCCTTCGCCGCGGAGTAGTTCGACTGGCCGGCGTTGCCCACCAACCCATCGATGCTGCTGATATTGACGATCCGGCCAAAGCGCTGCCGTAGCATCGGCCGCATCGCCGCGCGCGTCCAGAGAAAGACGCTGCGCAGGTTGGTCTCAATCGCCAGGTCCCATTCCTCGTCCGACATACGGACCAGTAGGTTGTCATAGGTGCGGCCGGCGTTGTTGACGAGGATGTCCAGGTGACCGAAGCGCTGTATAGCCTCATCGACGGCCCGCTGCGCGATTTCCGGGTCATTGACATCGCCCTTGACCAGGATCGCCTGACGGCCTAGCTCGGCGACCATCTTCACGGTCTCTTCCGCTGTCTCGTCATTGGAGAGGTAGTTGACGATCACGTCAGCTCCCGCCGTCGCCAGCGAGATCGTTATCGCCCGGCCGATGTTGCGGCTACCCCCGGTAACGATAGCTGCTTTACCATCGAGTCTGAACACGGATTACACCGTTGCTTTCGTGTTGCTAACGTCCGCCAGGCTGCTGATGTTCGTGATCTGGGCTCCGGGGACAAGGCGCTTTACCAGGCCGGTCAACACGCGTCCCGGCCCGAATTCAATGAAGCTCGTGACGCCCGCCGCCGCCATCAGTGTAATCGACTCATGCCAGCGCACCGGGTTAGCAATCTGCACTCCCAGCTCCTGCTCGATCTCCTGCGCCGAAGTCAGAGGGCGGGCGGTGGCGTTGGCTACCACCGGCACTTGAGGCTCGCCGATCTTCGCCTTTACGGCGGCATCGACGAGGCCGGGCACGGCGGGCTGCATCAGCCGGCTGTGAAAAGCGCCGCTGACGTTGAGCTCGATGGCGCGCTGGGCGCCGCGCTCCTTCGCCAGATCGATTGCAGTGGCGATGGCCTCGCGCGTGCCGCCCACCACGGTCTGGTTCGGTAGGTTGAGGTTGCAAGGGTCGATGTCGAGATCGAGGCAGATCTGAATCACGGCCTCTTCGTCCAGGCCAATGATGGCCGCCAGCGCGCCAGGGTTCTCGGCTCCGGCCGAGGCCATCAGGCGCGCGCGCTCTTGCAGCAGCAGCAGCCCTTCCTCGAAGCTCATTGCCCCGGCTGCCACCAAAGCGCTGTACTCGCCCAAACTGTGGCCGGCCATGAACGCCGGACGCTCACCGATCTTGCCGCTCTCGATGGCGGCGGCGAGGCAGGCGAGGCTGGCCGTGAAGATCGCGGGCTGGGCGTATTCGGTCTGGCGCAGGCGTTCTTCCGTCCCCTCGAAGCAGACGCGCGTCAGCTCGTAGCCGAGCACCCTGTCCGCCGTCTCGAACACCTGCCGCGCCGCGGCTGACCCATCGAAGAGGTCGCGGCCCATGCCGGGCTCCTGGGCGCCCTGGCCGGGAAAGAGCCAGGCAATCGCCCCGTCCTGGGGTCCGGGTAGAAAACGCGGCTGGCTATCCGCCAACGCGAGTTCCTCGGCATGGGGAGGCAGAAAAGCTAAGGCACTGCGCGCTCAGTCGAAGTCTGAGATCGCTGCTTTGCTCGCGGTTCTGGCTACTCCCCAACGCTCGGGCCCTGGACCTCGACGGCCTCCCGACCCTTGTAGTAGCCGCAAACGGGGCATACGTGGTGCGGCCGCCGCATGTTCCGGCACTGCGGACAGCGGGTCAGGCCGGTAAGCTTCAGCGCCAGGTGGCTCCGGCGCTTGCCCTGGCGTGCTTTGGGATATCGTTTCTTTGGTAGTGGGGGCACAGGTTAGTCCTTCCCTCTTCTCGAATAAGCCATTTTCGGCCGCGAGCGCCGGCCTCTACCCATCGTCCCGCCACCACCACTCGCGCCGCCAGACGGCGGCCTATCTTTCTGTTCGCCGCCCTCGCCGAGCAGCTCCGCCAGACCAGCCCAGCGGTTATCGACGGGGCCGCTGTTGCAATCGCAGCCGCCGGCGTTGAGGTCTCTGCCGCAGTTGGGGCAGAGACCGCGACAGTCCGGCTTGCACAGCGGCTGCATCTCGGCCGACGCTTCACGATATTGCCTTACTGCTTCCGTAAGGTCGAGCATGTGGTGCTCGTCGATAGTGAAGGCGTCCGGGTCCAGCGGCTCTCGCACCACCTGGCCGCTGCGCAGGTCGAGCGTGGCCTGAAACTCCTCTTCGAAGTCGATCTGTAGCGTCTCTTCCAGTGGCTTCAAGCACCGGCTGCAGGTCTCCGGATCGACGAGGTTCAGGTGCGCCCGCACCAGTACGCCGTCCTTCGTCCGCAGCAGCTCAATATCGCCGGAAAGACGTTCCGGACCGTGCTCTTCGCTGGTCAGGGTGCCCTGGACGCTATGCCGGCGCGTCGCGCCGATACCCTCCTGCATGAGCCCTGAGACGTTGAATAGCATTGCCAATCTAAAGAATAGGGGCTACCTCTTAGCCGGTCAACGCGGTCTACTCTTCGTCAGCCGGCTTATAGTTTGCTGGCCGCTTCAGCAAGATCTCGTGCTTTTGCCTGCACTTCCTGCACCACCGCCACCTTGCGGGCAGCTGCCAAATCCAACTCACCGGCCGCGGCTGCGAGCGCTGCCGTGCGAATGAATGCCGAGGGCGGGAGACCTCGCTTCTGGGCGGCTTTGCGGATGAGGGCTATTTCATCCTTCGAATAACGAGTCGAGTAGACAACGTCCGCGTTCTTCTTCACCCGCGCCTTGATAGACACAAGGCTTTCGCCTTCCGTCTTTTCTTCAATCATCTTGTCGTAGCGACGAGCGATGTCGTCAGTTGATTCCTGCATCATTCAGCCTCCTTCATGGAGCTTCAGTCCACGCCGGCGCTCCACCCGATACGCTGTCACGACGTACCAATAACCTTCGACTGGCGCGGGCACCATCGGCGCGAAAAAGAAGCGCCCTTCAAGGTCAGGACCGAGCATTACACGATCAGCGGAGCGTCCAGGAAGGTCGACAAAGAATCGAGGTTCATTGTCGAGGACGGCCTCTATGTCCTCCGGGGTGACACCATGCGCCGCCAGTTTAGCCCGTTCTGCGTGTCCCAGATCAGGCCCGTGACCTCGATCTCTGTCCGTTCTCATGGCAATATTATACTACTAATTTTGTAGTACAAGTTAGGTGTTCGGCGCCCTGGCTCGCAGTCGAGGACAGGGCGGCTAGCTCTTCTCATACCGCGAGGGGAGAGCAACCCTCATCCATCCGCAAGCCTGTCAGCCATTCGCCAGACTTTGCCTTGTACGCTCGAACCACGCCGCCTATAATCCCGACGAGCAGGCAGGCAGGGGCAAAGGTAGGCCGGCCTCTCTCCGGATCCTTGCTGCTGTCAACGCGCCAACCACAGCCCTTAAAGCGGTACCCGGCAGCCACTGCCGCACCCTAAATTATGACAAGTCCCGCCGACCTCTTCGCCCTTCAGGAGCTTGACCTCAAGCACGATGCCCGTCGCGCCCTGATCGCCGATATCGAGTCGCGCCTGGCCGAGACCGAGGCGCTGATCGCCGCCCGCGAGACCGTCGCCGAGGCCACCGCCGCCCTCGATGGCCTGAGGCGCCAGCAGCATGACCTCGACATCAAGCTGACCGACCTCGACGCCAAGATCAAGCCGCTCGAAGAGAGGCTTTACGGCGGCTCGGTCCGCAACCCCAAGGAGCTGACCGACCTGCAGAAGGAGGACGAAGGCCTCAAGGCGCGCCGCCGCGTCCTGGACGACGAGGCCCTGAGCCTTATCGAAACCGTGGAGGCTGCCACCGGCGCCCTCAACGCGGCTCAGGGCGGCCTGCGCCGGACGGAGATCGACTGGCAGGCCGACCAGGAACGTCTGCGCGCCGATCAGACCCAGGCCCAGCAGGAGAGCGCCCGCCTCCAGGAGGAACGCAGCCTGCGCACGCAGGGCATGGACCGCTCCGCGCTCGGCCTTTACGAGAATCTCCGCAAAGCGAAGCAGGGCCGCGGCGTCGCCCGGATAGAGCGCACTACCTGCCAGGGTTGCCGCGTCAGCCTTCCAACTCACGTCGTCCAGCGTGTCCGTACCGGCGCCACCCTCGTCCAGTGCCCGAGGTGCGAGCGCATCCTCGTCGGTAGCTAAAGCATGCGGGCGGTCGGTTATTTCCGTGAAGCTGCCCCGTCGTCAGTGGCTAAGATTAGGGCCGAGAGCGCCCCTCGAACTGGCCGCGCCCCTGCCGCCGAGAGCATCGGCCGCCAGAACCGCCGCTTCCTTGACTATTGCGAGGCCCAGGGATTCGAGGTTGCGACCACGTTTGCCGAGGAAGCGAAGGGCGCTACGACCGCCTTCGGCCAGCTGATCGAGTACCTCAAGCGGCCCGAGAAGGGCTTCATCAGCATTGTCACGCCCTCACCCGCGACACTGGCGGACGATACGGTCGTCGCGGTGGCGCGCTGCCTCCAGATCGAGCGTCTAGGCGCCAAAGTGCAGTTCATGGACGCCACGGCTGAGGACGGCGCCGACGCCCTCGGCATCGTCCTCGAAAGCTGGTCGGCAGGCAGGGACGATGGCATGCGCGACAAGGTCCGCTCTGCCCTGCACCGCAAGGCCGTCCGTGGCGAGGTCCTGGGCCGGCCGCCCTACGGCTACCACGTCGGCTCCCGCAACCGCCTGGAGCTGGTGGACGACGAGGCCGTTGTGGTGCGCTACATCTTTAAGCTCTATCTGCAAGAAGGGCTCGGCATCCGGCTGATTGCCCGGCGCCTCAACGAAGAAGGGCTGCGCACCCGCCGCAACGGCGCCTGGAGCATGGTCAGCATCCGAGACATCCTCCGCAATCGCGCCTACCTCGGCACTTACCAGCGGCTCGGCGTACGCGTCCCCGGCACCCACCCCGCGCTTGTCTCCCCGGACGACTTCCGTCATGTCCAGGAACGCCTCAGCGACCGCCGCACCAACTACTCGCCGCGCACCGTCAGTGGCTTCCTGCTCTCCGGCCTCGCGGCCTGCGGCAGCTGTGGCAACAGGATGATCGGCGTCAGCCGCCGCCAGGCCTGGACCCGCCGCAGCGATGGCAGCGCCCAGTCCGCTTCCTATCGCTACTACCAGTGCGAGTCGCGCACCAACCGCGGCACCTGCACCTACAACACCCAGCGCGCCGAGGAGCTGGAAGAGAACGTCCACCAGCAACTCGCCAACCTCGACCCCCGAAGTCTCGCCACCGCCGGCGACGACGGCGCCGTCATTGCCCAGTGGCAGGCGGAAGCCCGGCGCCTGCGAGAGCGCCTGCAGCAGATCGATCGCCGCCTCAGCCGTAGCCTCGAAGCCGCGGCCGGAGTCAAGCTCAGCAGCGAGAAGCTGCGCACGCAGGGAATGCCCCTGGCCGAGGAGCGCCTGAAGGCCGAAGAGGAACTGCGTGACGCCGAATGGCGCGCCGAGCACTATTCCTCCGCCGTCGAGCGCCGCCGCACTCGCAACGCCGCCCTGGAGCTGCTCGTCTCGCAGTGGGAGACCCTGGACCTCAGCGAACGTCAGCAGCTCCTGCGTGAGCTCGTCGAGCAGGTCAAGGTCTCCGACGAGGACGTGCAGGTCCTCCTCAAGCCGTGACGGCCCTGCCAGCAACCGCCACCACCCCCGGGCATACGGGCAAACTGGCATACGGGCAAACTCCTGGTGGCCTATCAAGCCATGTATCTGTCGTTGCGAGCCATCGACGTAGTCGAGGCGTGGCAACCTTTGACGCCCCGTTATCGATGTACGCTGCTTCTGGTGAGGCAGTCTCGTGACCCAGCCCGAGACCTGGGTGGTCTACTCTGACGGCGCTTCGCGCGGCAACCCCGGCCCCGCTTCGATCGGTGGCGTCGTCATCGACCTCGACGGCCGCGTCGTCCACGAGGTCTCAGAGACTCTGGGAGTCACCACCAACAACGTCGCCGAATACAAAGCGCTCGTCGCCGTCCTCGAAGCGGCGCTCGCTCTCGGCGCCAGGCGCGTTGAGGTGCGTATGGACTCGGAGCTTATCGTGCGTCAGGCTATCGGCCGCTACCGGGTGAAGAACCCGGCGCTGATCCCGCTGCACAACCGCGTACTGGCCCTGCGCACCCAGTTCGACGAGGTCGTCTTCCGCCACGTGCCCCGCGCCCAGAACAAACACGCCGATGCCCTCGCCAACCAGGCCTTAGACCGCGCGCCGTAGGGAATCGCCGCTAAACTAGGGCCGTGATCAACCATCCCGAGCGCATAGCCGCCATCCTCCTCGCGGCCGGCGAGTCCACGCGCATGGGCCGGCCCAAGCAGCTCCTGCACTGGGCCGGACGCACCCTGATCGACTGGCAGGTGGGGCAGCTGCAGCACGCCGGCGCCGCGGAGATCGTGGTCGTCCTCGGCCATGATGCAGAGAGCATCCGGCTCGCCGTGCCTGAGACGGCCCGCGTCGTCGTCAACGAGGTTTATCGCGAAGGACGCGCATCCTCCCTGCGCCGTGGCGCCGAGGCCATAGAGGAACCCGTGGACGCGCTGCTGATCCTCGGCGTCGACCAGCCGCGCCCGGCCTGGCTCTCGCGCCGGCTTGTCGAGCGCTGGCGAGAGACGCACGCCCTCATCGTTTCGCCGCGCTTTCCGAGCGGCTTCGGCCATCCCATCCTGGTCGCGGGCTCGTTGCTGCCGGAGTTGCGCGCCGTGGATGAAGCCTCTCTGGGACTGCGCGCCGTGATCGACCGCCACGTCGCCGAAGCCGGCTCGATCGACGTCGAAAGCGACGCGGTGGATGTCGATCTCAACACGCCGGAGGACTACCAGGAGGCCCTCGCAGCCTTTCAATCGGGCGACTGGGCAACGCAACTGTAACTGGACCTATAGGCTAAAGTGAGAGAACCATGAGACGAAGTGGCTTGACGCCAGCCAAGTACGGGGCCTACCCTCAGAGGAACAACTGAGCACGCCGAGTCTCTCGCAAGAGGGAACGGGGGAACCATTCTGAGGGGTGAGGTCGCTCGCGCGACAGGGCTACCTTCCGGTCCTAACCCGACAGCTAACCTCGTAGGCGTTAAGGAAGGCGCTTCCTCGAAGGGGGCGTATTTGCTGATTGACGGCTGCTAATGGCGGTCGAACTCCCCGCCCGTAGGCCCCGCGATCTTCCCGCTCCTGGTTCTATAGCTGTTGCCGGTTACGCACCTTCTCTTCCGGCACGGCGCAGCGCTAGGCCCGCGGACGAAGGCGCGGCCTGGCCGAGGGGCGTGCAGCGGCTGCTCGAAATTCTGCCGGGAGGCCTGGCGCTCTTCCTGATCAGCACCCTGATCTGGGGCTTCGTCTGGCTACCGGCCGAGATGGCCATTGGCCTGCTGATCTTCGACGTCTACTGGCTCTGGAAGTCCTGGACCATCGCCTTTCACGTCATGAAGGGCGTCCGGCTCATGCGCCGCGCCCAGGCCATGGACTGGCGCGCCGAGTACCGCCTCGCCACGGAACGTGGCCTGCCGGTGCTTCCCTGGACTGACGTCCGCCATGTCGTCATCATCCCCAACTACAAGGAATCGGTCGAAAAGCTGCGCCTGACCCTCCTGGCCATGGCCCAGTGCGCCGGCGCGCGCGACAACGTCATCCCCGTCCTGGCGATGGAGGAGGGCGAGCTGGGCGCCCGGCAGAAGGCCTCCATTCTGATCCGGGAGTTTGGCGGCGCCTTCCACAGCCTCCTCGTCACTTACCACCCCTGTAACATCCCCGGCGAGGTGCGCGGCAAGTCCTCCAACGAAGCCTGGGCCGGCCGCTGCGCTGTCGAAGAGCTGGCCGGGCGCCGCGGCATGGACATCGATAACCTCACCGTGACCAGCTGCGACGCCGATACGCTCTTCCCGGAGCAATACTTCGAGGCCCTGACCTATAACTTCGCGACCGACCCGGCGCGTTACCGCCGCTTCTGGCAGGCGCCGATTTTCTTCTACAACAACATCTGGCAGGTGCCGGCGCCGCTGCGCATCCCCAACGCCCTTAGCGGCCTCATCCACCTCAGCCGCCTCAGCCGCAAGCGCAAGGTGCTCTTCTCCCAGTCCACCTACACCCTCTCGATGCGTATGGCGCACGACGTCGGCTACTGGGACACGGATATCATCCCAGAGGACTGGCACATGTTCCTCAAGTGCTTCTACCGGCTCGGCGGCAACGTGGACGTCAAGCCCATCCACCTGCCAATCGGCAACGATGGCGCTCTCTCACATACGCCCAAGGAGACCTACGTCAACCAGTACCTGCAGGTCCAGCGCTGGGCCTGGGGCGCCGCCGATACGCCTTACGTCCTCAACCACGTCTTCAACCGGCACGATATCCCGCTGCAGAAGCGCCTTTTGCGCTTCTGGTACATGTTCGAGAATCATCTTTCCTGGTCCACGCAGTGGTTCTTCATCACGCTCGGCGGCTTCATCCCGACGATGTATGGAGTGATCACGGGCGACCTGCTGACACCGGAGTGGTTCTACATGGATGGGCTCATCGGCGAGACCTTCTTGCCCAGCTGGGTGACTATCACCACCCTCATCCTCTCGCCCTGCATGCTCTGCTACCTGATCATCATCACCACAGACCGGCACCTGCGACCGCCGGCCCCGCCGTCGCTATCGACGGGCCGTAGAGCCTTCGCTTATATCCACTGGCTCTTGATCCCGCCGATAACCTTCTTCTTCTCCGCTCTCCCCGCCCTCGATTCGCAGGTCCGCCTCATGCTCGGCCGGCGCATGGAGTATCGCGTGACCGAGAAGGTCTGATCCGGCGCCAGATCGCTTCGCTGCTCCTACCGATTACGCTCAGCAGGGCGCATTCCTCGTCCTGGCCCGCGGACTGGGGGCTTTTCACGAGGCGGCTGAGAGACGCCGCGAACAGCGAAGCAGCCCTCCGATAGGCGCGGTGGGCACGTTTGTGGTAGGGACGGAGGAAGGGACTTAGCGGTAGCGCTTCATTAGCAGCGGCCGGATGGCGCGGCTGAAGCGGCCGTTGGGTTCTGACTCTCTCGCGGAGCGCTCAACGGCGTAGACAACCGGCCGGCTATAGCCGCAGCTCGGGCAGAGCCATCTCTGGTCCTGAGCCACCGCTTCCGGCAGGACCCAGTCGCCCGCCATGTCGGCTTCGTGCACAAGCGTGCGGCGCTAACGGCCTGTTATCGTTGTAAACATTGCGGCGGACGGACCCGGCCGCTTATTGTTCCGAGAGCCTTTTAGCCCTCGCCGATATAGATTTGAAACGCTCTTATGCGAGAGTTTTGTAATCTGTAGCGGCAGTAACTGGTGTCCTGTCACCAGCAAATGAGGCCACGAAACCAACCCATGAGCCAGCCTTCAGAGTCAGATTTGCCGCGGCGCCGTCCCTGGCGTCTGCGCACCCGGCTGGCGCTCGCCCTGCTGGCTGTCTTTATCCCCATTTCGATCCTGCTCATCGTCACCCACCTCGAAAATCTGGACGAGCGACGCACGAGCAGAGTTGAGAACTTCCGGACGATCAGCGAGACGATTGCCGCGCTAATCGACGGTTTCGCGCGCGACATGGAGAGCCTTGCCCTCTCCACGACGATTACCCTGGGAGAGGTGCCCCCGGAGGCCGCGGCCAACAACCCGGCCCTGCAACCCTATCTGGCTCATCTGGCGGAAAGCTACGGCAACCTGAGGACGATCTTTATCACCGATCTTGATGGTCGCGTCCTTACGGGCAGCACGGGGGAGGGCAACGGTACAGACCTCTCCAGCCGCAACTACATCGCGGCGCTGAAAGAGGGGGCGGACGAGGCGTGGTCAGGGGCGATACCGGGCCTGCAGTCCGGGCAGACCACCCTGGCTTATGCCCGCGTCATCATCTCATCCGAGGGCGAACGGCGCTTCTTCTTCGTCCTCGCCTTTTATCCAAACCAGTTGGTGCGCCGCTTGCCCGACAATTTGCCAAGCGACGCGCGAGTCAGCCTCGTCGATAACGCGGGGCGATTGATCTACCGCTCGGACGACCCTGATCAGACGCTGCCGCCCGTGGACTTTGCTGACTCGCCGGCTTACCAGGAAGCTCGCGCCGGCAGGTCGGTCGCCATTGAATCCCAGACGACGCCGATCACGGCCGATGAGAAACGGCATGGCGCCTACGCGCCTGTATCGCAGACCGACTGGGTGGTGGGCCTGACGGTCCCAACCCGGATCGTGGACGGCCCCCTGGAGAGCCGCTTTCGCCGCGACCTGCTGATCATGGGCGGCCTGTTGTTGGCGGGATTCGCGGCGATGATCTTGATCGCCAACCGCCTGTCCAGGCCGTTGAGCGCGCTCTCGGCCGCGGCTGAGGCGATCGCTCGCGGCGAGCGCCCCCTGGTCCCGGACGCCGCCCGCGATGCCGAGGTCTACAAGCTGGAGACGGCTATGGCCGGCATGAGCCGCGCCGTTGTCGAAAGGGAAGAAAGGCTGGCAAGCCAGGCACGCGTCCTCGAGACCCTGGACCGCGTGGGCGAATCGCTGGCGACCGAGCTCGACTTCAACAAGGCGGTCGCATCGATCACGCAGGCCTCCGTGGATGTGACTCGCGCCGAGGTTGCAGCCCTGTTCCACAAGAGCAGTGAGCCGGGTGGCGGCTTCGAGCTGCTCAGCGTCGCTGGTGGCGATGGCTCCTTCCCCATGAGACCCGACGATGCGATCCTGGAACGGACCTTCAACGGCGAAAGCGTCTACGCGGCCGAGTTGGCAGCGCTGCCGGGAAGGCGCCCAAGCAAGGGCGACCAGAGCAATGGCGATAAAGGGCTGACGTTACGCAGCTTTCTCGGCCTACCAGTCGTCTCCCGGACGGGCGAACGCCAGGGCGCGCTGTTCTTGCTTGATTCCCGACCCGGCGCCTTCGATGAGTATCAGCAGGGTCTGGCGCGTGGCCTGGCGCGCCGGGCAAGCATCGTCCTCGAGAATGCGAGGCTCTACAGCGAGGCCCAGGAAGTCCAGGCGCAGCTACGGCGCGCCAACACCGCCAAGGATGAGTTCCTGGCCCTGATCTCTCACGAGCTGCGGACGCCGATCACCACGATCTTCGGCGGCGCCCGCCTGCTGCACTCGCGGCGGCGCTCTCTGCCGGAGGAGTCTACAGACGAGATGATCGCCTCGATTGAGGATGAAGCCGAGCGTCTCTACCGCCTGGTGGAAGACCTGCTGGCGATCGCTCGCGCCGACCTCAGTGAGGAAGTCGTCAGGGAGCCGGTGGAGTTGAACCCAATCATTGAGCAGGTGGTGAAGCAGTTTACGAATCGCCATCCAGGAAGGCCCGTAGAAGTCCGTGGCGGCAAAGAGCCTCGCAACATCCTGGCAGAGACCACCTACGTCCATCAGGTCCTTAACAACCTGATCACTAACGCCGACAAGTATTCCGATTCCGGCCTGCCCATCGAGGTTGAGCTCAGCGTCCAGGACGGCGAAAGCGTCGTGCGCGTCCTCGATCGGGGACCCGGCGTCGCGCCCGAAGAGATGGATCAGATCTTCGATAGCTTCTACCGTTCCCAGCGTACGGCGCGACAGGCACAGGGCAAGGGACTGGGCCTGACCGTCTGCAAACGCCTGATCGAAGCGATGGCAGGGCGTATCTGGGCATCTCCTCGCGAAGGCGGCGGCCTCGAAGTCGGTTTCGCGCTGCCTCTGGCGTTAGAGGACGCTTCCGTAGAGGTCACCGCCAGCGACAGGACCTAGGCGCTCTGGGGTCTCACATCCTGTCCATTCGCAAGCGACCGTTGATGTAAGCGATCTGAAATCGCGCGAGGCCCAGCTTTCACTCGCCGTGTTCGTGCCACGGGCGATCATGAGCCATGCCAACCAGGGGATCTGTGTCCCGCCTTGTCTCCGCAGTCGTCTTACTGGCGCTAGTCGCGCTGGCCGTGGGCTGCGTCACGGTGGGAGACGCGGCGCCGGAGTTGCCCCTTCTTCAAGACCCAACGCCGATGCCGGACCGAAGCGACTGCGGTGAAATACAGGGCACGGTCTTCCGCTCTAACGACGAGCGCTCCTGGTATGAGGAGAACTGCAATCAGTGGCCGCCGGTTAGCGTGCCGCAATCGCCGGCGCGGACCAGCGGCTCGCGGCCGGCCAGCAGCGAGCCCTCAGAATGCGCGGCCATCCGCGGCAAACCGTACGAGTCCAATGACCAGCGCCGCTGGTACCTGGATAACTGCATGGGCAACCAGAACCGGTCTAGCAATCCCAACCCATCTCAGCCGCAGCAGGGCGACCGCACCAACTGCGATGAGATTCGCGGCACGCCCTATCGCTCCGGCTCAGAGCGCGAGTGGTATCGCAACAACTGCCCATCTGTGCCGAGCGGCGGCTCGGGGCCAGACCGGACGGACTGCAACGAAATCCGCGGGACCTCGTATCGGTCAGCGCCGGAGCGAGAGTGGTTCCAGCGCAACTGCCCGCCAGGGCAACGGTGAGCCGTTGAGGGCTTCGGAAAGCTTGGAGGATTGAGATGAACGTGACGATGAATGGCCCCAAGGGCGCCGGAGACAGAGGCGAGGGGCTGACGTTCGAGATCAGCATGCGCTCCTGGTCAGAGTGGGCGCCCAAGCTGATGGAGTCCAGTAAGGATGTGCTGGCGGCGGCCTTCAAGGTGCGCTATCTCGCCGGACGTTTGGCCTGGCTGGTGCTGCTGGCCGGTCTCATCGTCGAAGGGTTGCTGGCGGCGCGCCTCTGGGCTCAGCTGACCAGGCAGAGCTTGGAAACATGGCTGATGCGCTCCGTTTTCAGCGCCACCGACTTCCTGATCTCACCGTTTCAAGACCTGGAGCCTTCGCAATCGATAAGGATGACGGGCGTCCTGGAGTTTGCCACCCTGGTAGCGATGGAAGTCTACCTGGTGGCGATCCTGGGCGGGCTGCTGTTCTTCTTCATCCTCTCGAAGCTCGTCAACCTGGCGATCTTCCTCGCCAAACTGCCATCCGAGAGGCCGGCGCCAGCTTCGGCGCCGCCGGCTGCCGAAGTACAGCGCGTCGCCTGAGGGACGAGTACTAGGCCCGGTTGAGCAGTCTCGTTATCGCTTCGATCAGCTGCTCAGGCTCGAAGGGCTTGTCGACATAGGCATCGGCCCCCAGCTCGATTTGGGCGGCGCGGGCGCCATAGGCCGAAAGGATAAGGACGGGGGTCTGGAGGCCGGCCTCTCTTACCGCGCGGTAGAAATCGCGGCCGTTCATCACCGGCATTTCGAGGTCGAGAATGATGGCGTCGGGTTCGTGTTGAGCAATCTCCGCCAGCGCTACCTGCGCATCCGGGAAGGCCTGGACGTCAAAATCAGCGTCCTCAAAGATCAGCCGCAGGAGACGAAGCAGAGATCGGTCATCATCGATGATAAAGAGGGAGGCTTTGGTGCGCGCCTTTACGCCGTCAGCGAGGCTAGATACAGGTGAGCCAGAGCTACTCATAAGCCGTCAGATTCCCTTGCTCCGCGCTTTGCAGGTATCCACGATTGACCCGCACACGCGCCCCGCAGTGAATTGCACGGTAGCATACTCCCTTGCCAATAACCAGCTTAGCGCAAGCAAAGTGGCCGCCTTTTATCATCTTGAAACGGCGCTATGACCCAGGCTCCCCATCCGGGGACCAGCACCTCTTTGTCGATAGCTTTCACAATGGTTACGTAAACGTGGATACGTAACCATTTCTCGTTATGATTTTGAAATGCGTTTCTTCCGTATGCTGTCGTCTAGTTAGGCCATCGGGGGTGGGGCATGAAAAAGCTTGGCGCGTTTAACCTTACGTCACATCTGCAAACGCGGCTTTTCTGAACGTGTCACCCGGAGGCTGTAAAACCTCTCAAACGCGGCGCGCTCCCTCATGACCAGCGGCTCCGCGGAACGATTGAAACTGAGTGACGGCCGCCTGGTAGCAGAGGCTGTCCCCAACCTCGTCTTTCTCAGCGCTACGGACCGATCGATCCAGTACGCGAATCGCGCATGTATCGAATACAGCGGCATCTCGCCCGACGCCCTGGCAGAGAGCGACTGGCTGACCCTGGTCCACGCGGCGGACACGGCTGCCGCGCTCGATTCCTGGATGCATTGCCTAAGCGACGAAATGCCCGGCGATCTCCGGCTACGCCTGCTCCGCGCCGATGGAGCGTACCGCTGGCACCTGCTGCGTCTGGCGCCGCTGCGCCAACCTGACGAGTCCGTAACCGGCTGGGTGGCCTCCGCAACCGACATTGACGACTATCAGCGGGCCGCGGATGTGCGTCAGTTCTTCGCGACCTCGGTCCAGACCCTGACCAGCTCGCTGAACTACAACCAGACGCTGCGACGCCTGGCCCAGCTGGCGGTGCCGGACTGGGCCGATATCTGCACCGTGGACGTCATGGGCGAGGGCAATATCATCCAGCGCCTGGAGGTAGCCTGCACGGACCCTACCAAGGCGGAAATCGTGCGCCAGGTCCGGGTCCGTGACTGGCTATCCGCCCCCGGCTGTGACGAGACCATCGCCCATGTGTTGATGCGTGGTGGCGAGGTTTTTGTGCCCATCGTCACGCGAGAGTGGTTGCAGCAGGTCGCGCCGCCTCAGGCCGTGGAAGAGATCATGCAACTCGGGGCGGTTTCAGCGATCTGCGTGCCCCTGCGCGCGCGCAACCGCACCCTGGGCGCCCTCGCGCTGGTGATGGCAGAATCGGGACGCCGCTACACACCGCAGGAGCTGGCTATGGCCCGCGGCCTGGCCAGCCGCGCCGGCGTGATTGTCGATAATGCCCGCCTCTTTGCTGCATCACGCAAGGTGGCGGATGAGCTTCGACAGGCGAACCGCGCCAAGGATGAATTCCTGGGCATGATGTCTCACGAGCTGCGGACGCCGATTACGACGATCTACGGCAACGCCCAGGTGCTGCAGCGGCTCATGTCTAGCCTGGACCGCGAGGCGGTTGCCTCCGCCCTGGACGATATCAAGCAGGACTCGGAGCGGCTGCACCTGATCATCGAGAACTTGCTGGCGCTGGCGCGGGACGCCGACCGTCGCGCTTACGACGTGGAGCCCGTCCTCATTGCCAGGGTGCTGGAACGGATGAAGGATTTGCATCATCGCAGCCATCCCAGCCGCCACATCGACCTGCACATCGAGGATGGTCAGACGTGCGTTGCCGCCAACCCGACCTATCTGGAGCTGGTGGTGCGCAACCTGCTCAACAACGCCGAGAAGTACAGCCCCAAGCGCTTGCCGATTGAGATATCTCTGGAGTGCGCTGAGCAGGAAGCCACGGTGCGAGTCCTGGACCGCGGGCACGGAATACCGCGGGAAGAGATCGAGTCCGTGTTCCAGCCATTCTTCCGCTCAGAGCCGCTCCGGGATCTGGTGCCCGGCGTGGGCATTGGCCTCACGGTTTGCAAGCGCCTGATGGAGGCGCAAAACGGCCGCATCTGGGCTCAGGCGCGTGATGGCGGCGGTACCGAGCTCTGCTTCGCGCTCCCGATCGAGCAGTAGCCAATCGACACGATCGCCCCTCTTGCATGGAAGAGATTTGAAATCGGCGCCGGAGCCGGTGTTACCGGCCCGACAGCGATTTCCGGCGATCCTGACAGCGTCAACGGTTTCCCCAGTCTCGGGGCTAGTAGCGAGGGATCGAAAGTGTACATAGGTGGTGGTTTTCTCACCCTGCTCATCCTGATTATTCTGCTGGTCTGGCTTCTCTGAATGATGCGCAGGACTCAGCCCAATGCCTACACGCTGCGCCGGCGCGGGCTGGCGAATTTCCGGCCGCAGCCGGCTGAACCCAGCGATCGAGACGTTCCCGTACCTATCACATACGCCAGCGTCAGCCCTCTCGATTCAGGGCGGCGCGGACTTAACTTTGAGCAGCGACGGCTGGAACACCTGCGTCAAAGCTGGCGTTCTCTGCCGGGCCCCAGCGTCTGATAGCGCTGAGACGCGGACAACGAGGAAAGGGAGGCGAATTGCCTCCCTTTCCTGTTACCCGGTGGTCGAGGTCCTAACTGGCCTGGGCTCCGTCGGCGAAGTGGCCTTCGGCGTCCAGCAGGTAGCCAATGCCCTGCAGCGTCTTGATGATCGCGGGATTGGCCGGGTCCGGCTCCAGCTTGCTTCGCAGCCGTGATACCCAGACGCGCAGGTACTGTAAGTCGTCGCGGTACTCCGGCCCCCAGACCTTGCTGAGCAGCTCTGTATTGAGCATGACCTTGCCGGCGTTGGCGGCGAGGTGTTGGAGCAGCATCCATTCCGTGCGGGTCAGAGAGACGACCTCGCCCTCTTTCTTGACCAGACGGCGGTTGAGGTCAATCTCGACATTGTTGACGCGGACAACGTTCTCACCGCCGGCTGAAGGACGGAAACCGCGGCGCAGCACGGCGCGGACGCGGGCGCTCAGCTCCTCCGGGTTGAAGGGTTTAACGAGGTAATCATCCGCGCCCAGCTCCAGCCCTCGCACTTTGTCTTCGTCGTGGTCCTTGGCCGTGAGCAAGATGATCGGGATGCTGGTGCGCTCCCGCAGGCGGCGCATCACCTCCAGACCGCTCATGTCCGGCATCACGATATCGAGGATCACGATGTCGGGGCGTTGCTGTTCCGCGAGGCGTAGCGCCTCCTCGCCATCGTTCGCGACGATGACGCGGAACCCCTGACTGGACAACTCAAGCTTGATCAACCGGAGAATACCGGCCTCGTCGTCTACGGCTAGGATAAGCGGTTCAACAGCCATCCTGGCTCCTTCCCCTGAATGTCTCGAACGTTGACTGGATATCATTGGGATTTCGCCGTGAATCCGCCTGAACCAAAAAACCTTGGCGGCGGACCCCTGAGACATCAAGGATATGATTGGCGCATTAGCCTTGCTTCCTAGTCTAAGGCCTTTTCGGCCACCTGACAAAACCATAACGTTGAGTACCGGGAGATGAACGGCACCCTGCCAAAGAGGCTCACGGTATGGCTTTGACACGCCGATGTTAGGGCAACCCCATACGCAACAGGGCAGGCTAGACAGCAGCTTGCTTACCATTGGATTCAAGATGCGCGGGTTGAGTGAAGCCTTTCGAAGGTTTGCCCAGGTGGCCTCGCTGGTCACGGGCAGCGCCTTGGCGTTTCTGCTCGCGGCTCTAGTCGTCATTGTCTGGGCCGTGACCGGGCCGCTCTTCGGCTTTTCAGATACCTGGCAGCTGGTGATCAACACCGCCACCACCGTCGTCACGTTCCTCATGGTCTTCCTGATCCAGAACACCCAGAACCGTGATAGCCAGGCCGTACACGCCAAGCTGGACGAGCTACTGATCCACAGCCGGGGCGCGGACAACCGCCTCATCGATGCCGAAGACCTTTCAGACGAAGAGTTAAAGCAACTTAAGCAGCACTTTCAGAAGCTCGCGAACTCAATCGGCTCCAGCCCCGGCCGCTCGAAGACTAACGGCGCATCCACAAAGCCACCTGCCAAGGGCCGGACTCAACCGCGCAAGTAGCGTCAACCTAGGGCGGATTTTCGGCCGGCAAGGTGTAGCGGGTATCGATGGCCTCCCGTACCCGGGCGCGGCTATCGGCCGCCGAGAGTGATCGTCTCGACTCGATGGCCGCGGCTTCGTCTGCCAACGCAGGGTCCTTGATCACGTCCCGGAACCAGGCTGAGTAGTCGTGGCGGCGCAGGTGGTAGGTCCAGGTATCGTCATCCAGGCCCTCGGCCAGCTGGCTGAAGACGATTAGGTTCTGGGCCCGCAAGTTGAGCTTTCGTTCCCGGCCGCGAAAGTAGAAGCTGAAGTCTGGCCCCAGGTCGCCCTCGGCGTACTTGCGACGGTGACGCCGGTGCTCGAAGCGGGTAGGCGCGACGTTGAAGCGCCGAACCGGGCCGCCGCGACGCCAGGCCACGGCCTCCCCCTTGTCCAGGTGCCGGTGGCGCACCGGGGGCACGGGGTCACCCACTCCCTCGGCGAAGGCGGCGATTGTACGCTCCGGCGCTTCGCCAACCGTGAAGATCATATCGGCCAGAGATAGCGCGTCCGGCAGCACCTCTTCCGGCAGGACCGTGATAAAGACGACGTTGTTGAGGTGCTGAGGCAGTGTCAGAGTGCCCGGCAGGTGCTGTCGCGGCAGGATGTGATGCGCCTCGTCCAGGACGATCCAGTGCGGGCGTCCGGTACGGGAGCGCATCTCCAGCAGGTCCACCAGCAAGCCGGCGAAGAAAGCCGGGCGTTGCTCCAGCGGCACTCCCAACAGGTTGACGACCGCGTTCTGGCCCGGGTCCTTGAGCAGTTGCAGCACCTCGGATGAGGCTGGGACGCGGGTGCGGTCGCCGAGGACGACGGCGGCCTCGAAGTCCTCGTAATCGCCTTCGGGGTCGATGACGCAGAACTGATAGTCCTGGTCCACCAACCCTTCGAGGAAGCCCTTGGCCAGCGTCGATTTGCCGCCACCGGACGGACCGGCGAAGAGCAGGTTGAGGCCGTAAGGCTCGATCTCCATCGGACGGCCGCGCTTGTCGGCGCCGACGGAGATGGCGTGGCGGCGCACCTTGCGGTCGAGGCGGCGCAGGTCGTCATCGACCATCTTTTTGACCAACTCGATGACGCCGGCGCCGTGGTCGCGCTTCAGCACCAGGTCCGCGCGCTCCTTGAGCATCGGCAGGGCGTTCTCAACCGCGGCCCCGAACTCGCAGGCGCTGAGGAAGGCGTGGTCGTTCTCGGCATCACCCACGCCGACGACGTTGTGAGGCGAGAGCTCCAGCCGGTGCAGCGCTTCGGTCAGGCCGCTGGCCTTGTTAACGCCCGAGGGCAGCACCATGACAGCGCCTTTGTTGAAGATCACCTGCAATTCCAACCCCAGGTCCCGGATGGTCTCGAGCACGGTGGTTTCGTGCGGCTCCCAGGTCGCCACGATGACGCGACCCCGGCGCACCGGCTCGACGCCGCGCTTCGTCAGCGCTTCTGCGAAGTCCGTGGTTATCGCCGCGGCCAGGGCTGTCTCCTCGCGCGTCGAGGGTTGGTAGAGCAACGCCCCGTTCTCGGCGACTACCCAATCGAAGATCTCGAGCTCTGGAAAGACCTCCTGCAGGTCATCCAGCTCGCGGCCGGTGACGAGGAGCAGGCGGCGGCCGGTAGCTTTAATTTCCTGTAACGCCGCCAGGGTGGCAGGATCAACACGGCCGTCCGTGGCAATAGTGCCGTCGTAATCACAGGCCAGGGCGAAGTAGCGCATAAAACTCCACGGTGATGGCCTCTGAACCTGACTTAAAGGCGAGAGCCGGATGGGTCAGGCGCAGACCACGGAGGGCATCGAGCACAGGCTAACAGGGCCGGTCTCGCCGCTCGGTCAAGGATTATGGCAGGCCGTTAAGCGGACATTGCCTCTAACTTAAGAGGCTACCATCACCGCGCGGAGCAAGAGAGACCTCTGACCGCCGGATGACGCGCGCATCCTCCAGAGAGCGCTCGGGCAAGAGCTCCTGCAGCCGGGTCCAGTGGTCGCGCTCGTCCAGCGAAGCCATGCCGCCGTTGAGCCGGTTGACCACGTCGATGACCCAAGATGGCTTGCCACGAAGCCGCAGCTGACGGATTCCGGTGATGACCAGCTCCGGGTTGTTGACCTCGATCTCGCGGGCGAGGCGTGTAACCTCGGGGAGATCGAAAGGCGGCGGAGCAGCGGGCCGGCGCACACTGGGGCCGTTCCCGTGTCTGAGGTGCAACAGGGCGCTGTACCAACTCACTGCCGTCTCCCTTCAATGTCCCGAATGGCCACGTCTAGCGCATCGTCGCAGCGCAGGCGTTGCAAAGCGCCAACCGCCACGGGATGCAAATGACAAACGCCTCACGAGAAGGAGTCCCCCATCACGCAAGAGACCGCAGAACCCCCTGGCTCTGGGCACAGGAGTTATGTTAAGGACGGCAGCCTGGCTCTCACACCGGCTGACCAACCCAATTCCGCATGGCGTCCACCCCTCCGCCGTGAGCATCCTTGAGGCTCTCAGGCGCGCTGTGCCATGCTGGCGGCGTGACGGCGCGCGATAGACCTCTCGAGATTAGCCTGGCCGCCGAGGTGGGGATCACGGCCCACGAGGCCGGTCACCTGCGCGGCGTCTTCGAGCTGCCGAAGAAGCTGCGCAACGCCCGCGTGCTCGACATCGGAACCGGACTGAGCGACTTCCCGGCCTGGCTGCGCGCCCGTGGCGCCGAAGCCTACGGCCTCGATCTCACCTACGGCCGCGGCATGGACTGGGTGATCAACGACAGCATCCAACGCGCCGCCGAGGACGTTTACAAAGAACCGGAGGCGCTGACCTTTACCCAGCAGATGGCAGACCGCTTCCGCGCCAGCCTCGCGCCGGCGCCGGCCATTTATGTCGCGGCCAGCGCCCTGGACCTGCCCTTCAAGAACGGCAGCTTTGACCTGGTCACCTCCAGCCTCGGCATCTTCGGGACGCTGGACCACGACTACGAGATGCTGCAAACCGGGTTCAATGAGGCGCTGCGGGTGCTGCGTCGCGGCGGCAAGTTGCAGCTCTCGCCGGTCTTCTATCGCGCCGTGAAGCCCGCCGAGCGCGCCTGCGAGGTCAACCAGCGCCGTCTGATAGCCGGGCTCAAGAAGAACAACCGCCTGCAGGTCTCCGACCGCATCCTCGGCTTCAACGCCGGTATCGGCGAGATCGTCGGGCGGCTGATCGTCACGAAGCTCTAACGGCTCCCGGCCTCCCGTCTCCTAGACGAGGCATGGCTTCCGTGCAATGCTGAGACGAGAGCGATCAGGAGGCGTGCGATGCTGTTTCAGAGCCTTAACCCCGCGACCGAAGAGGTCGTCGCCGAGTTCCAGGAAGCCACGGCCGAGGAGGTAGAAGCCGCCCTCGCCGGGGCAGTCACCGCGTTCGAGAGCTGGCGCCGCACATCCTTCCAGCAGCGCGGCGATCTCCTCCGCGCCGCGGCGAAGCAGCTACGCGGCGATAAGCAGCGCCTGGCGGGCCTGATCACGCTGGAGATGGGCAAGCCGATCATCCAGGCTGAGGCTGAGATCGAGAAGTGCGCCGGCGGCTGCGAGTACTACGCTACTCACGCCGAGTCGTTTCTGGCCGACCTCGCAAAGGAGAGCAGCGCCACCGAGAGCTACGTGGTCTTCGACCCCATCGGCACGGTGTTCGCGATCATGCCCTGGAACTTCCCCTTCTGGCAGGTCTTCCGCTTCGCCGCGCCGGCATTGATGGCCGGCAATACGATGATCGTCAAGCACGCCGCCAGCACGCCCCAGTGCGCCCTCGCCATCGATGAGGTCTTCCGCAAAGCCGGGCTGCCGGACAGCGTTTACACCAACCTCTTCGTCAACCATGACCGCGCCGCCGAGATCATCGAGGACGAGCGGATCCGCGCCGTGACTCTGACCGGCAGCGAGCGCGCCGGCACCAGCGTCGCAAGCACCGCGGGGCGCGTGGTCAAGAAGAGCGTCCTGGAGCTTGGCGGCTCGGACCCTTTCATCGTCCTGCCGGACGCCGATCTCGAAGCCAGCGTCAGCACCGCCGTGACGGCCCGCTACCAGAACGCCGGCCAGAGCTGCATCGCCGCCAAGCGCTTTATCGTCGCCGATGAGGTCTATGACGCCTTCGTGCCGCGCTTCGTCGAGGCAATCGAGAAGCTGAACCTCGATGACCCGGCGGAGCGCTCGACCAACATCGGCCCGTTGGCGCGCGGCGATCTTCTGGACGGTCTGGAGAAGCAGGTTCATCGCTCACTGGACCTGGGCGCGACGGTTCTGACCGGCGGCTATCGCCCCGACCGCAAGGGCTACTACTACGCGCCTACTGTCCTCACCGACGTGAAGCCCGGCATGCCCGCCTTCGACGAGGAGGTCTTCGGGCCGGTTGCGGCGGTAATCCGCGCCGGCAGCACCGGCGAGGCAATCAGTCTGGCGAACCAGTCCCGTTTCGGTCTCGGCTCCTCGGTCTGGACGCGCGATATCGCCAACGCCAGGCGCCTGGCGCGGGAGATCGAGGCCGGCATGGTGTTCATCAACGGCCTCGTCGCGTCCGAGCCGGCGCTGCCCTTCGGCGGCGTCAAGCACAGCGGCCACGGCCGTGAGCTGAGCGAGTTCGGCATCCGCGAGTTTGTTAATGTCAAGACGGTCTGGATCGGCCCCCGGCGTGATGATTCCGCGCCGCCTCCCAGCGAATAGCAGGCATGAAAGCCAGCGACCTGCTCGTCCGTTGCCTGGAGAACGAGGGCGTGCGCTACGTCTTCGGCCTGCCGGGCGAAGAGACGTTGGACGTCCTCGATTCCCTCTCCCGCAGCGACGACGTGGAGTTCGTAGTCTGCCGGCACGAGCAGGCCGCCGCCTTCATGGCCAACGTCTACGGCCGTCTCAGCACCTACCCCGGCGTCTGCCTGGCGACCCTCGGCCCCGGGGCCACCAACCTGATCACGGGCGTCGCCGACGCCCATCTCGACCGCGCCCCCATCGTCGCGATTACGGGTCAGGCGTCGCAGGACCGGCTCTTCAAGGAATCGCACCAGTACCTGGATGTGCTCGGCCTGTTCCAGCCGGTGACGAAATGGAATGCCCGCGTCGTTGTGCCGGAGACGCTGCCGGAGATCGTCCGCAAGGCGTTCCGGCTGGCGCGGCTGGAGAAGCCGGGCGCCACCCACATCGAGCTGCCGGAGGACGTGGCCGCCGAAGAGGTGGACGCCCTGCCGATGCCGGTGCGGCGCACCAACTACCCGGTCGCCCGGCCGGAGAGCGTGGCGCGCGCCGCCGAGCTGCTCCAGCAGGCCCGCAAGCCGATCATCCTGTCCGGCAACGGGGTCATCCGGCGCCAGGCATCGGAGGCGCTGGAGGCCTTCGCGACGCGCCTTTCGATCCCGGTGGTAACGACCTTCATGGGCAAGGGCGCTATCGACTACCGCAGCCCGGTCGCCCTGCCGTCGATGGGCCTGCGTTCCGCGGACGCGCCTCTGGGGTTGCTGGGCGAGGCCGACCTTGTCCTCGCGGTGGGCTATGACCTGGTCGAGTGGTCGCCGGAGGTCTGGAACCCGAAGCAGGACAGGACGATCCTCCACATCGACAGCATCGCCGCTGAGGTGGACCGCGCCTATCTGCCCGCCACCGAGGTTGTCGGCGAGATCGGCGAGAGCCTGCGCTCCCTGGACGCGGCGCTGGCCGGCTTCACGCCGCGATGGGGTTGGGGCAGCCTCGAAGCCCACGACTACGACGCCTCGCTGCTGATGGATAACTCCTACCCGGTGCGCCCTCAGCGCGTCGTCCATGACCTGCGCCACGCCCTAGCCGACGACGACATCCTGATCAGCGACGTCGGCGTCCACAAGCTCTGGATCGCCACGCGTTTCCCGGCATCGCGGCCCAACACCGTCGTCATCCCCAACGGCCTGGCCTCGATGGGCATCGCCCTGCCGGGCGCTATCGCGGCCAAGCTGGTGCATCCGGACCGCAAGGTCGTCGCGGTGATGGGCGATGGCGGCTTCCTGATGAACTCCCAGGAGCTGGAGACGGCGAAGCGCATGAAGACCGCCTTCGTCGCCGTCGTGCTCGTGGACGACCGTTACGGCGTCATCGAGCTGAACCAGAAGCGCAAGTTCGGCCGCGGCTTCGGCGTCGAATTCCAGAATCCCGACCTCGTCATGTATGCGAAGAGCTTCGGCCTGCCCGCCTTCGCCGTCGCCAGCGCCGATCAGCTGCTACCCACGCTGCGCAAGGCGATGGACCTGGACGAGCCCTGCCTCGTCGCCGTGCCGGTAGACCCGTCGCAGTCACCCGCCGACCTGACTTAGTGCGTCGCGGCCCTGGCTTCTCCCTCGGTTGCGCCCAGCGCCGCGTCGTAGCGGGCGGACGCATTGCTAACCAGGATTTCGATGTCTTCCGCGAGGATGTGCCGCTTCTCCACCAGCGACTTCGCCTCTTCGCGCACCCGCGCCAGGTAGGCGTCCTTGCCGGCGTAGCGCTCCTCGATTGACGGGCGTGGGTCGCCGCTGGCCTCCCGCTCGGACTTAGTGGCCGGGAAGAAGCGCGTAAAGCCCATCATCGAGATGATTTGTTCCGGTCCGCCGGTCTCCGGATGGCGCGGGTTCCAGCCCGTGTTCGTCGCCACCGGCGCCGTCAAGTCCGGCAGCCGGATGCCCGCCGTTTCGTTGCCATCGGCGTCCACGGCAGCCACCATCCGGCCGTAGAAACGCCCTGCCTTCGCCGGATAGTCGCCGATGCCTCTGGCCGCGTCCGGCCCCAGATCGAGCTCACGGATAGCCCACATCCGCTCCGGGTCCGGCAGCGCCATCGACGGGATACCAGCAAAGCCCTGCAACGCCTCCGGCTCGCTGACCAGCGTCCCGTCATCGATGCGGCCGTGGACGCTGGGCGGCGGCTCAACGTCCTGCGAAGTCCAAGCATCGAGGTTAACCAGAGCCGAGCGCAGCAGCGGCGCGTAATCGACAACGTTGAAGCCGTAGCGGCCACGGATGCCCTCGGCGGCGTTGATGTCGCCCTGGGGCAGCACACCTGCCATGTGCTGCGTGCCGCCGAAGTGGTAGATGCGAGTCTCCGGCGCGGGCGTGAGGTCGGCCTTGCCGAGAGCGTCCGTATGCAGCAGGGCCGCGTCGCCGCGCCAGTACTCCGCCGACGTGTTGGTGTAGAACACCTTCGGCACGCCGCCGAGGGCGCGCTGGCGACGCAGCAGTCCGCCCTCGCGCTCGTTGTAGGGGTCGATGGCGTCCTCGTCGGCGAAGGGGAAGAGGTGGCCGAAGTTGGGCGTCGTCTGCACGCTGGGCTGGGCAAAGCGGTGGTTGAACTCGCCGCGCCGCGCCCCCGCGACGTGCACCAGGAGGCCGTCGTAGACCTGGCCGCCGCCCTCGTCCAGATTGAGGCCGAGGTAGAGGAAGTGGCGCAGCATGCGGCCCGTCTGCGAGACGCCGTGGCCGTAGACCCAATCGAAGCCTGCCACCGGGTTCAGCGCCGACGGTCTGCGCAGGAAGGAGCCGATATCGCGGAAGGCGAGCAGCCCGGCGCCAACCACCCGCGCGCCCGCCGCCCGGTAGACGAGGTTATAGACCTTGCCCGGCTCGAAGCCGGATGCCATGTAGACGTGCTCGCGGCTGGGCGTAACGCTCCCGTCAGGCGCCTCGCTGGCGAAGCGCCAGCGGTCGCGGGCGATCAGCGTATCCTCACCGTCCTCGTAGTCGCGCACCAGGAGCGTTGCGTCCGGGTCATCGAGGTCTGAGGCGGCGTATGTCTTGTGCACCCGGTTGGCCAGCAGAAACGTCGTGCCGGGGTAGCTGGGACGGATCGTCACCACGTTGGAGCCTGTCAGCGGCGCGCCCTTCTCCAGCACGGGCGGCGCGTCGAAGTGGAGCAGCGGTCCGCCGTCCGGCACGTCCCATTGCCAGCCGATCGATGCCACGGACCAGCCGCGACGAAAGAGAAATCCGTCGCCGGGATGGACCTCATATAGCGGCGCGTCGGCCGGGGCGCG
This sequence comes from Dehalococcoidia bacterium, assembly GCA_009377745.1. Taxonomy (GTDB): domain Bacteria; phylum Chloroflexota; class Dehalococcoidia; order DSTF01; family WHTK01; genus WHTK01. Next base: position 61,170 of record WHTK01000004.1, on the reverse strand, counting down.
GTTGAGCCTACCGGCAAGGCGGCGGCCGCGGTTAACCAGCTCGACCATGACACGGCCGTTGCCGCGCTCTTGCTGCTTCGGCACGAGCAGCGAGAAGTCAGACCGGAAGCGCACCCTGCCCTCGGTGTCATGCGGCGCGAGATCAAGGTCAACAATCGTCTCGTTGGCCTTGTGACGCGGATCGACGGCGAACGTAACGCTGCCATCGATCTGCTCGTAGGCGCCGGCCGCTCCGAACTCCTGGCCGCTCGCGAGGGGCTTGCGTCCCGTGATTTGAAAGTCGATGACTGGCATGACGCGCCTCCGTTTCTCGGCGCAGTATCGCGCCAGTGGCTTTGGTTTGCCACTCCCAAAGCGCCCGTAGATGGTCTCGCACCGGCTTTATGCGGCTCTGTTATGTGGCTGTAATCTCCTCGCGGCTAGGCTTGAGCGGAGCGAGTCCGAGACGCTTCGGGCACTCGGACCGCTCCTCATCTGTCTGTTTAGCGTCCGGGATCATGCGAATTCTGCAGTTAGCGCCGATATGGGAGACCGTCCCGCCTCCGGGTTACGGAGGTACGGAGAGCGTGGTCAGCGTCCTCACCGAGGAGCTGATGCGTCGCGGCCATGACGTGCGTCTCTGCGCTTCGGGAGACTCCCAGACAGACGCGGAGCTGTTCTCGGTGTTCGATCGTAGCCTACGACCTGCCGGGCTGATCGATGAATCTCTCCAATACAGTCTGATCCACGTCGCCAAGGCGCTGGCGGAGGCGGACGACTTCGATATCATCCACAACCACAACGGCCCTCCCTCCGAGATCGGCATGGCCCTGAGTCACATGATCCACGTGCCAATGCTGACCACGCTGCACAACCAGCTCACGGCGGACACGCGTTTCATCTGGAGCAACTACGAAGGCTGGTACAACACGATCAGCCGCCAGCAAGTCTCGATGCTGCCGGACCTGCCGAACGCGAGCTTCGCCGGCGTTGTGCACAACGCCATCGACGTTGAGTCATTCCCCTTCCGGCCGGAGAAGGATGGCTATCTGCTGTTCATCGGCCGGATCACAGCGGACAAGGCTCCCCATCTTGCCGTCGAGGCGGCGAGGCGGTTGGGCGTAAAGCTGATCCTGGCGGGCAAGGTCTGCATCCCTGAGGAGCAGCGCTATTACCGTGACGTGTTGGCGCCAATGCTCGACGGCAAGACTGCCGAGTTCGTCGGTGAGGCTGACGCGGCGCTCAAGCGGGAGCTCTACGCCGGGGCGCAGGCGCTGCTGCTACCCCTCGCCTGGGACGAGCTGTTCGGCCTCGTGATGATAGAAGCCATGGCTTGCGGCACGCCGGCCGTCGTTTTCCGCCGCGGCGCCGCTCCGGAGCTGGTCATCGACGGCGAGACCGGCTTCGTCATCGATGACGTCGACGGCATGGTTGCCGCCCTGAAACGGATTGAGAGCATCGACCCGTGGCGCTGCCGCGAGCACGTCGAGACTTACTTCGGGCCGGGGGCGCTGGCTGATAGATACCTTGCCATCTACGAGAAAATACTGGGAGTGAAGGAGCCCGTCCATGACCACGTCCTTGCCTGAAATCACCGCCGAGCGTGAACAGAGGCTGTCTCAACTGATCCTCTCGTTGCCGCCATACGAGCTAGAATCGGTGCGTCTCAGCCTGGATGGCCATGAGCTGATCCTCGAAGGCCGCATCGCCAGCTACGAGGCGAAACGTAGAATGGAGACCGCCGCCCGTGCCGCCGGATTTCAAGTCAAAAACGGCCTGCGGGTCACACCGGCAATCGTCCAGTTTGTCCCGCCCGACTTCTCCCCAACCGAGCCCGCGAGCCCCCCACGATAACGCCACGCTAACCTCCGGCTATCGGCCTTGACCGGGCGCTATCATTCCCTGCGCCGCCGTGCCCCGCTGAACTCGGAGGAGCGCAAGTGGGAGCAGCTACCGGACGTCTTCGGCCGCGTTGAGGACATCAGCGATACGCTGATCACGCGCGAGCAGGGACAGTTCCTGCTTACGGACGCCACCGGCGACATCCCCAGGGCGAACAAGCGCGGCCTGGGCCTCTACTCCCACGACACGCGCCACCTCTCCTCGTTTGAGTTCCTGCTGGACGGCGCCCCTCCGCTGATGCTGCTCTCCACGGCCGATTCCGGCTTCACGCAGGAGCAGGTGCTCGGCAACTACCGTAGCGTCCAGGAGGAGGGGCGCGTTATCGGCCGCTGCACCATCGAGATCACGCGTCAGAGGGTGCTCAATCGCGGGCTGGAGGAGAGCCTGCAGATCACAAACTACAACACCTTTCCGGTCTCGATTCGCCCTTCCTACTTTTTCGACGCCGACTTCGCCGACATCTTCGAGGTGCGGGGGCACCAGCGTAAGCAGGCGGGTAACCTCTCCCCGGCGGAGGTGACGGAACGGTCGATCTGCTATCGCTACTGGGGCGCCGACGGTGTCTGGCGCCGGACCCTGATCGCCTTCGACCAGCCACCGGACGAGATCGACGCCACCCGCGCTGTCTACGAGCTCAGCCTCGGCCCGCGGGAGACGAAGGATATTCATTTCCGCATCCTGCTGGACGAACCGGAGGAGTCTGAACCCGGGAGCGCTCTGCGCCGGCTGCACGGTGAGTACTCGAAGTGGCACGCCGGCTTCGCGCGCATCCGTACCGACAACGAGGTCTTCAACGAGGTGGTGAGCCGTTCGATAAGCGACCTTCGCGTGCTCTGGACCAATCTGAACGGCCTGCCCTACATCGCGGCCGGCACTCCCTGGTACGCGACCCTGTTCGGGCGCGATAGCATCATCACCGCCCTGCAGACGCTACCCTTCAGCCCTGAAATCGCCCGCGACACGCTGGTGCTGCTGGCGAAAAGCCAGGGCCAGACTATCGACGCCTTCCGTTGCGAGGAGCCGGGCAAGATCCTGCACGAGATGCGCGAGGATGAGCTCTCCGTCATCGGTGAGCTGCCCTACGAGCGCTACTACGGCAGCGCTGATTCGACGCCGCTGTTCCTCCTGCTGGCCGCCGAGTATTTCCACTGGACGGCGGACAGAGATCTCATCGAAATCCTGATGCCGGCGATCAGCGCTGGCCTGCGCTGGCTGCACACCCACGGCGACCCGGACGGCGATGGCTTCCTCGAGTACGCCACTGACGCGCTGGGAGGCCTGCGCAACCAGGGCTGGAAGGACTCTATCGAGGGCGTGATGCACAGCGACGGCTCTCTCTGCGAGGGGCCGATCTCACTTGTGGAGGTGCAGGGCTATGTCTATGCCGCTTACCTGCGACTGGCTCCCCTGTTCGAAGCTCTGGGCGACGAGGCAAAAGCCGGAGAGCTACGCCGGAGCGCGGCCACCCTGCGGCGGCGCTTCAACCGCGCTTTCTGGCTGCCGGACCTCAAGCGCCTGGCGATGGCGCTCGACGGCAAGAAGCGGCCGTCAGAGGTTATGTCATCCAACGCCGGGCAGGCGCTGTGGAGTGGCATCCTCCGGCCGGACCGGGCGCCGTTTGTGCGAGACGCCCTCTTCCAGAACGATATGTTCAGCGGCTGGGGCATCCGCACCCTCTCCAGCGATGCGATTAGCTACTACCCCCTCGGCTACCACGTCGGCACGGTTTGGCCGCACGACAACGGGATCATTGCCCTGGGGCTGAAGCGCTACGGCTTCGACAATGAGGTCAACGAGATCGCCACGGCCCTGTTCGATGCCGCGCGGGAGTTCCCTTCGTACCGGCTGCCAGAGCTGTTCGGTGGCCAGCCCCGCTCGGAATACCAGCCACCGGTGCCGTACCCTGTAGCCTGCCGGCCCCAGGCCTGGACGGCGGGAGCCCAGCTACATCTGCTCCAGGCCATGCTGGGCCTGTACCCGGACGCGGCCAACAAGCGCCTCTATGTGATCCGGCCCCGGCTGCCCTACTGGCTGAAAAGCGTCCATATCGGCGGGTTGCAGGTGGGCACGGAGAAGGTCGACCTGCGCTTTTACCTGCAGCGAGGCCGCACCTCAGTCGCTGTCGAGACGAGCGGCGACGTTAACGTCGTCCTGGCGTCAAGCTGGCGCCGCTTCCTGGAGCACTAACCGCGGCGCTGCGGTCGCGGGGGAGCGGCCGGCGATGCATTCGCGTTCGACAGGCGATTAATGATTTTGAAAGGCAGCGCTGCCTGCGCTTCACCTCACCGTTCCGGATCGATGAGCAGACTGAGGTTGGAGGGTAACGAGATGAACATTAGCGTCAAGGACCTCTTCGATTACAAGATTCAGGCTGAGGACGGCGAGATCGGTTCCGTCTCTGACGTGCTGGTCGACGACGCCGACTGGACGGCGCGCTACCTGGTCGTCGATACAGGCGGCTGGCTATTCGGCCGCAAGGTAATGATCGCGCCGGTGGCGGCGCGGGAGCCGGACGCCGCCGGCAAGCTGCTGCCCGTGCGCCTGACCAAGCAGGAGATCAAGGACAGCCCGGACATCGCGTCTGACCCGCCGCTCTCGCGCGATCAAGAGATTGCCTATCACGACCACTATCGCTGGCCGTACTACTGGCTGGGTGGCGGCAACGTCGGCTTCGGCCACGCCGATGCGCTGGCCGAGGTGCCGCTGACGCCGCTACCGAGAAGTGAACCCGAGGCAGGCTCCACGCCGCCGGTGACCGAAGATCGGGACTACAGCCTGCGTAGCGTCAAGCACCTGATCGGCCAGAAACTGCTCTCCCACGATGGCGAGATCGCCAGGATAGCGGACTTCCTGCTAGAGGTGGATGGCGATATCTGGCATGCGCCCTACCTGGTCGCCGAGCTGGATAGCAATCGGCACGTGCTGGCGCCGACAGCCGCCATCGAAAAGGTTGGCTGGCCGGACCAGGATGTCCTTGTCCGGCTGAGCCCGGAGCTGCTCTTCGGCGCGCCCGACTTCGACGAGACGGTCGTGCGTGACGCCATGTTCCTCGGGCGGGTCCGCGACTATTACGGCAGTCACGCGAGGGCTTGAGCCAGGCAGGGGTATGATTGCGGCATGTTGAATGCCTGCCGCACAACCCGCATCTATTGCCTTGAGAACTGCCCGCCCGGCCGCCGGACGAAGCCGGAGAACCGCGTTGGCTTCGAATCTGAAGCCGCGGCGATCCAGGCTGGTTACCGGGCCTGCAAGGTCTGCCGGCCCGACGTTTTCGCCGGCCCCTGGCAGCCGAAAGCAGATCGCCAGTCCGCGACAGCCTCTGCCCTGTAACGCGTCCCACCAGGCTGCGTTTGTAGCTGTGTAGGACACGTTAGATAGGCTGTTGAGGCCGCTCCGGGGTCAGGGTCGTCAAGCGACTCGACGTGGTCACCAGAAGACTCCGGAGCCGTCCCTCCCCGGGACAGGCCAGTGGTGAAACCGGCAACAGGCGTTTGCCGGTTTTCGCTATTTGGCAAGGATGCTGATACACACACTGTCCACCACTGCTCCTCTCCGCCACCGCGGCTCCATCCGAGGCGACGGCTAATGGCTACTCGCGGCCGTTCCCTCAGGTCGCCGGGCGTCAAGCCGGACCGTCGCGCCCAGAGCGCCGCCTTGGACGCCGAGCAAACGCTAAGCCTATCGGCATGGGCCGGCAGCCTTGAGTGGTTGGAGACCGGCTCTGGCCTCAACCAGCGACTCTACATCGCGGCCAAGCGCGCGCTCGATCTCGCCATCGCCATGTGCGCCATCCTGGCCGCCCTGCCGGTGATGATCGTCATCGCCCTGCTGATCCGTCTCGATTCGCCGGGGCCGGTGCTGTTTCGCCAGAGCCGCCTCGGCAAAGACGCGCGGCCGTTTACGATGCTCAAGTTCCGCACCATGTACGTGGACAGCGGCGATATTCCCACCCACCTGATCGAGCGCAACGAATCGACCGGCCCCCTGTTCAAGATGCGTCACGACCCTCGGATCACCCGGGCGGGACGCTGGCTGCGCCGCACCAGCCTGGACGAGCTGCCGCAGTTGTTTAACATCCTCTTCGGCCAGATGACGCTGGTGGGGCCGCGACCGCCGCTGCCGCGCGAGCTGGCAGGTTACGAGCAGGTGCAGCGCGCCCGGCTGCGCGTCGTGCCGGGTCTGACCGGTCTCTGGCAGGTCAACGGCCGCAGCAACCTGCCGTTCGAGGAGATGGTGCGTCTGGACCTGCGCTACATCGAGGAGCGGTCGTTGTGGATGGACGTGAAGATCATCCTCAAGACGGTGCCGTGCGTCCTCTTTGGACGCGGCGCGTACTAGGCAAAGGACAGAGCCTCAGCCCCGTGTCCTGTGCCCTATCCCTGCCTCTTCCGGCCTCTGTAATACGGACGGCCCGCGCAGGAGCCGGCTGATGATGGCAGCTCCCACAACTTCCGGCAGCAAATAGAGCAGTATCCTGAGTTTGGAGCGCCGCTTGCTCTTCGGTAGCGGTTTCTGGAACGGCGCCAGCCAGGGCACCTTATCGCCGTTCCAGAGATCGCAGACCAGGTGACCGGCATATCCAAGGACGAAGCCGCGCCATCTGGGGCCGTCCAGCACCAGGCCGGCGGCCAGGCTGACGATGGCGAAGCAGGGCAAACCGTGGGCGATCCAGCGGCTGGACGGCATGACCTTCAGGATCCAGCTACCGGTCTTGTCGGTGACATCCGGCACCAGGTTGCCGGCGATGGCGGTGGCGCGATCTGAGTCTGTGGCATCGGCGATCAGGAGGCTGGCAGCGATGTGGCCGAGAAAGAGCACCCCGACATCGTACAGAAGCCCGCCGTTGAGCGGCACCCCGGCGCCGGCTTGAACGTGACGCGGGTAATCTGGACCATCGGCCACTCCAATGTGCCGGGCGAGGCGTTGCTGGACCAGCTATTGGCGGCCGGCATCGAGAGGCTGGTGGACGTGCGGCACTATCCGATGTCGAGGCGCAACCCGCAGTTCAACCGCGACGCCCTCGCCGCCGCGCTGGGCGAACACGGCATCGAATACGTCCACCTGGAGTCGCTGGGCGGCCGGCGCGAGCCGCGGCCCGAATCCACGAACACGGCTTTGATTAACGAGGGCTTTCGCGGCTACGCGGACTATATGCAGACGCCGGAATTCGACCAGGCCCTCGCGGACCTGATCGACCTCAGCCGCGACCAGCCGACAGCGATCATGTGCGCGGAAGCGCTGCCCTGGCGCTGCCATCGCTCGCTGATCAGCGACGCGCTGGTGTCTCGCGGCATCGATGTCAGGCACCTGCTGCAGGGCGCGCAACGGCCGCACCAGCTATCGCCGCACGCACGGATCGTCGACGGCCGGGTCGTCTACCCGGCGCTGCTGTAGGCGAATCAGGCTGCATCAGCCATAATCGAGGCTCTGAGGAGGAGCGTTATGGACCGAGAGCTACTGCTGGCGCGCGATGATGAAGTCGCCGAGGGGGTCGCTGCAATGGATCACGGCCGGGGATATCGACTTCTGCGTCACGCGCATCGATGGCGCCGTCCGCGTCGTCGAGGACCGTTGCCCTCATATGGCCGTGCCGCTGAGCTACGGCGCGATCGAGGGCTGCGTCGTCACCTGCCCGCAGCATCGCGCCCGGTTTGACCTCAGCGACTACAGCCTCGTGACCGCGCCGATCATGGGCGGCGGCAACCGCGAAGCCGCCACGGCCGCGGCCGCGCCAATCGACCCGGAGGCGGCAGCGCGGGCGGCGCGGCGTAGCCAGATGATGGCCAGCGTCCGCACCAAGCCGCTCGTCGTCTTCGCCGTCCTCCAACGTGACGGCAACATCTACGCCATACTGCCCAACGAGGCGTGAAGGCCAGGCGTTAGCAGTTTGCCAGGGCGAAAGCCCTCGCTTACGATCATTCCATGCCAGAGCTCGATGCTTACCGCAAGAAGCGCGACTTCAGCAAGACGCCGGAGCCGCCCCCCGGCGACCCGGACGCCTCCGCGCGCAACCTGGTCTTCGTTGTCCAGCAGCACGCCGCGACGCGCATGCACTGGGACTTCCGCCTCGAAGTTGACGGCGTGCTCAAGTCCTGGCCCTTGCCCAAGGGCCCATCCATCGACCCTAAAGAGAAGCGCATGGCCGTTATGGTGGAGGATCACCCCTACGAGTACCGCACCTTCGAGGGCGTGATCCCCAAGGGCGAGTACGGCGGCGGCCAGGTCATCGTCTGGGACGAGGGCATCTACACCCCGGACGAAGGCGGCGCCACGTCCTGGGACGACAAGGAGGAGGGCAGCCACCGCATGCTGGAGGGCATCGCCGCCGGCAAGCTCTCCTTCACGCTGCAGGGCCACAAGCTGCGTGGTTCCTTCGCCCTGGTCAAGACGCGCTACTCGGCCGATAGCTGGCTGCTGATCAAACACCGTGACGAGTACGCCGCCGAGCGCGACATCCTCGAAGAGGACCGATCCGTCCGCTCCGGCCTCAGCATCAAGGACCTAAAGGAGGGCCGCCTGCCCAACCCCGGCGCTGCCAGTTTGGAAGCGCTGCCCAACGCCCGCCAAACGCCCTTCCCGGAGCCGAGGCGCCTGCAGCCGATGCTGGCCACGCTGGTCGACAAAGCCTTCGACAACACGGCCTGGCTCTGGGAGCCAAAGCTGGACGGCATCCGCACCCTCACCTTCATCCGCGACGGCAAGGTCGAGCTGCGCAGCCGCCGCGGCGTCGATGTCACGAAGGCCTACCCGGCGCTGGCCGGGGCGCTCAAGGCTCAAGCGCCGGCAAACTGCGTCCTCGACGGCGAGATCTGCGCCCTGGATGAGGAGGGCGTGCCGCGATTCCAGCTCTTGCAGCCCCGGATCAATCTCACCCGCCCGGCCGACATCGCCCGCGTCGAGGCGGAAATACCGGTCGCCTACTTCCTCTTCGACCTTCTCTACCTCGACGGCTATGACCTCAAAGCCGTCCCGATCCGCGATCGCAAGAACCTGCTCCAGACCCGAATCGTCCAGCGCGACAATGTCCGCATCGTCAGCCACATTGAGGAGCAGGGCCGCGAGGTCGAGGCGGCGGCGAGGCGCATTGGCTTCGAGGGCGTCGTCGGCAAGCGCGCCGACTCCCGCTACGAGCCCGGGGCGCGCAGCCGCGCCTGGGTCAAGGTCAAAGCGGTGCAGGAGCAGGAGTTCGTGGTCGGCGGCTATACCAGGGGCGAAGGGTCGCGCGCCAAGAGCTTCGGCGCCCTGGCCATCGGCTACTACGACGACGCCGGCCTCCTCCACCACACCGGCAACGTCGGTTCCGGCTTCGATGATCGCTCCCTCGGCGTCGTCCTTGAGAAGCTCATGTCACTGGAGACTGACGAGCCGCCCTTCGCCGAGAAGAAGATTGAGGGCAAGCCGGCCTGGGTGAAGCCGGAGCTGGTCGCGCAGGTCAAGTTCGCGGAGTGGACCAAGGACGGCCACCTGCGCGCGCCCGTCTTCCTCGGCCTGCGCAACGACATCGACCCCAGACAGGTGCGCCGCGAGCAAGCCAGCCCGGCGGCGGAAGTGACAGCTGGACCTATCGAGGATGCCACCGTGGATCACGAAGGCGTAGGGGCGCAGCATGCCGCACCCCTACGCCCCGTAGGCACAACCAGCCCCCTCGATTCCGACGTAGCTTTCGTCCTGCGCCAGCTGGAGAACCCGAAGCAGACCTTTCCCCTGGACATCGCCGGCGAGTCGATCAAGGTCACCAACCTGGACAAGGAGTTCTGGCCCGCCTACAAGGACCGGCCGCCGCTGCTCAAGCGCGACCTCATCCGCTACTACGCCAGCGTCGCGCCCTACATCCTGCCTCACCTCAAGGACCGTCCTCTCACCCTGACCCGCTACCCCAACGGTGTCACGGCCAAGCCCTTCTACCAGAAGCACTACGAGCAGCCGATCCCATCCTTCGTCGAGACCGTAAATCTTTGGTCGGAAAGCAACAAGGAGGACGGCGAGTACATCCTCTGCAACAACCTGCCGACCCTGGTCTGGCTGGCCCAGATCGCCGACCTGGAAATACACGCCTGGATGTCGCGCATCGACCCGGAGCCGGACGCCCACGGCCGGACGATGACCTTCTCCGGCTCCGAGGCCGCCATAGATGCCTCCGCGCTTAGCTACCCCGACTACATGATCTTTGACCTTGACCCCTACATCTATTCCGGCCAGGAGGGCAAGGGCGAAGAGCCGGAGTACAACAAGCGCGGCTGGCAAAAGACCGTCGAGATTGCCCTCAGCCTCAAGGACCTGCTGGATGGCCTCAAGCTCTCGTCCTTCGTCAAGACGTCCGGCAAGACGGGGCTCCACATCTACGTCCCCGTCCTGCGCCACTTCGACTACGACCACATCCGCGCCTTTACCGCGACAATCGGGCATTTCCTGCTACAACAGCACCCCAAGGACCTGACGATGGACTGGGACACCTCCAAGCGCCGCGGCAAGGTCTTCTTCGACCACAACCAGAACACCCGCGGCAAGACCCTCGCGGCCCAGTACTCGCTGCGGCCAACGGGCTGGGCCGGTGTCTCGATGCCGGTCGCCTGGCCGGAGCTTTCACGTCTGGACCCTACTGACTACAACCTGCTAACGATCCCGGACCTGCTCCGCGGCCACGGCGACCCCTGGGCAGATATCCTCAGCCACAAGAATGACCTGCGCGGCATTCTGACGGTGCCCCACGGTGACAGTTGAACCCTTTTTCAGCCTTTCGAAAGACCTACCGGGTAAATCAGCAGCCGCTCGCCGCCGAAGATCATAGATATGAGTGAATCGAGGCCGCCCCTCCTGGTGGAGGTATACCTGCATGGCGGTCACGTAAGCGGCGTGACCCGTCAGGTCGAACAGCGCAAACGGCTCGTCGACGTATTAAACGCCCCCGATACGCTCTTCGAGCTCGAATCGGCGAAGTTGACCATCGCCGCCGGGGACGAGCCACGCTACTTCCCGATCATGGCCATCGACAAGGGCGCCATCCTCGCAGCCATTCCCCACGAAACGCGCGAGCAGATGCGCCATCGCGCCCTGCTCAACACCGCCATCGGCCGATCCATGACCCGGCAGGCGCAGATGGGCTTCCTGCTGCCGCCGCTCTATGTCGAAGGGACGGCTCACGTTTCGGCGGGCGCGGGCAAGCTGCGGCCGAACCCGGCCGTATTCGCACGTTTCTTTCCCATCACGGGCGCGGCGCTCTACCTGCCGGACGTTGACCCGCTTGAGTTGAGTGTCGTACTGCTTAACCGCGATAACCTCGCCTCCATTAGCCTGCTCTCAGACACCCGTATCAGCCGCGTCGCCTGACAGGCTGGCTTTACTACCCTGGGCTATACTCCCGAACGGCGATGGATAATCTCGAACGGCCCCTGACAATCCCGGCGGCGCTGGCCCAGGCGGCGCGCCGCTTCCCCAACCGCACCGCCTACATCGAGGGTGGCGCTGGTTCGCGCCATACCATCTCCTGGGCCGAGCTACAACGCTTGGTCAGCGAGACCGCGGCCGGCTTAATCGCTCTCGGCCTCCAGCGCGGCGACCGCGTCGCCATCTGCGCCGAGAACGGCATCGAGTGGATCGCCGCCTACCTAGCGACCGCCCTGGCCGGCGGCGCCGGTGTCCTGGTTTACTACGACCTCAAGCCGCCGGAGATCGCTGAGCAAGTCACGCGCCCCGCCAGCCGCTTCCTCGTCGCCTCCGAGGGGGTAATCGAGAAGCTCGGCGGCGGCATCCCCGGCGTCGAGCGCGTCATCGCCATCGGCCGGTCCGGCAAGAACGCGCCGCCGCGACGCGACGCCCTCTCCTTCGCCGGGGTTGCGCTCAAGGCTACCGCCGAGAGCCGCCGCTTGCTGCCGGGCCGGGCTCCCTCGCCGGATGACCTCGCGGCCGTGATCTACACCTCCGGCACCACCGGCGGCGCCAAGGGCGTGATGCTCAGCCATCGCAACTTCCTCGCCAACGGCCATTCCTGCTGCGAAGCCCTGAGCTTCAGCGAGCGCGACAGCGCCCTGCTCGTCCTGCCGATGCATCACGCCATGCCGTTCATCGCCGCGCTGATCCTGCCGATGCTCGTGGGCGCCTGCTTCGTCATCGAGAACGACCTGCGCCGGGTGCGCGACCGGCTGCAGGAGCACAAGCCGACGATCTTCTTTGGCGTCCCTGCCCTCTTCGAGATCGTCTACCGCAACGTCCTCGCCCGCGCCGAGGCTGAGGGCCGTCTGGCAACGCTGCAAGCCTGGCAGCGTCGCGGCCGATTGATCAAGCGCCTTACCGGCATCAACATCGGGCCGCTGGTCTTCTTCAAGATTCACAAGGCGCTCGGCGGCAAGCTGCGCTTCCTGGTCAGCGGCGGCGCCGCCCTTAATCCTCAGACCGCCCGCGACTTCTTTAGCCTCGGCCTGCCGCTGCTGCAGGGGTGGGGCATGACGGAAGCCTCGCCGGTAATCGCCGTCCAGCGTTTTTCGGCTTCCAAGTTCCGCTTTAGCCGCTTCTACGAGGACCATGCCGGCGGCGTGGGGCCGGCCGTCCCCGGCGTCGAGGTGCGCTTGATCGACGTGCCGGAGAAGGATATCCGCGTCAGCGTTAGCGGTGAAGGCGAGGTCATCGTCCGCGGCGATAACGTCTTCCAGGGCTACTGGCAGGCGGAGGACGCCACCGGTGACGCCAAGCTCGACGGCTGGCTACGCACCGGCGACCTCGGCCGCATCGATGCCGGCGGCAACATCTACCTCACCGGCCGCAGCAAGTACGTCATCGTCCTCGAGTCCGGCGAGAAGGTCCACCCGGACGAGCTGGAAGACAAGCTGCGCGAGAGCGCCCTCCTCAACGACATCTGCGTCCTCGGCCGCAAGATCGGCGACAAGACTCAGGTCACCGCGCTGGTCTACCCGGACCCGGAGGCTGCTCAGGCCGCGGCCACCGCCGATGAGCCCGCCCTCCGCCGCCTCGTAAGCGGCGAGATCGACCGCCTTGGCAAGCAGCTGGCGGCCTACAAGCGCGTTAGCCGCATCGAATTGAGCGACGAGCCCCTGCCCAAGACGGCGCTGCAGAAGGTCGCTCGCGGCCACATTGAAGCGAGCTACGACTTCTCCTACGAGAAGTGGCTCGCCGCCGCCGAAAGCAGCAACCCCGCCGGCTAAGCTCCTGACGATCCGGCCTTCAAGCGCGCCTTCGCCTCTTCGATCAGCCGGATCAGCTCGTGGGCCGGGCCGCTGCCGCCGGCCAGCGCAATTGCCGTGGCGGCTCGGGCCTGAGTCAGAGTCAGCGCTTCCTCGCTCAGCAGCGGACCGATCAGGTCGAGCTCCAATCCGAAAGCAATCGCCGCACTCAAGGCGGCCGAGAGCCCGACGGCCAGGAGGCGGCGCTGCGCCGGGGCCTGCCAGCCATCCAGCGCGGAGAGCACGACCTCCACGCCGCGCTCTACCGCCGCCGAGAGGAACAGCAGCAATACGATCGCCGTCGCGGTGTCATCAAGCATCGTCTTCCTCCTCAGCAACCAGCAGCGCCCGCTCCTCGCGCCAGCGCTCAAACTCGGTCTCCGGGTCGGCCACGCCCAGCTCGTTGGCAGCCCGGCGACGCGAGTGGATGCCGGCCTGCACCAGCCGCGTCTCATCGCCGACCAGCCGGCTGCGGTCCGGCGGCAACAGCGGCCCCCAGACTACGCGCGAGCGGTAAGGCGCGTAGCTCACGCCGGTGTACTGCTCCAGTAGCCGCAGGACCAGCTCGTTGCGGCGCCTGATCGCCGCGTCGCGCAGCAGGCGCTTGCGCTGGATCTTCTTCAGTAGCGGGTCCAGCTCGATGTTGAGCGCAACTCCGGACAGCCCGCGGCTCTCGCCAAACGCGGTACGCGGCGACTCGCCCAGGTCATGCAGCGTCCGGTAGATCATCTGCACGTAGTCGCCGTGCAGGCCCACGCCGCCACCCTGCAGCAGGTCCAGCAAGTAGGCGCGCGCCCGCTCCGGTAGCTCCCAGACCGCGCCCGGCGCCACGGCGATGTCCTGCGCCTCCGTCACGTTCTCCAGAACCGCGACGGGATTGCCGGACAGCTCCAGGATCATCGAGAGCTGCGAGAGCGCCCGGTTCAGCTCCCGCACCGGCTCGCGCACGGCCTCGATATCGCTGACGCCCCAGAACTGATGCGGCTCGCGCAGGTTGGCGAAGATCACGAACGGGATGAAGCCGTAGGGGTTCGGCTTGGCATCAAGTAGGCCGCCATCAAACCAGAGCTCGAACTCTTCCCGCGTCCAGACCTCGACCACGCTATGCTGCTTGGCCACCGGGACGCCGGCGCGACCGCCATGACGCTGCGTCCGCCGCGGGACCGCCTCGCCGTAGAGCAGCGTGGCCTCCTCGTCCGAGAGGTAGTAGCGGCTGGCGACCCGCCAGAGCCGCGTCACGTCGTCGCCCAGCCACCAGGCGAATAGCCCCTGCACGTCCGGCGAAGAGACTCGTATCCGGCGTTCGTCCGGGTCCCAGGTCACCTTGAAGGCGCCATCGCCCAGGATCGAGGCGTCGATCTCGGCATCGAAGTCGAGCTGGGCCAGGTTGTTGGCCTCATAGACCTGGCGCAGGGCCTTCTCGGCCTGCCGAGCCCGCTCCCGCGCTTCTTGCGTCCCGTCTTCCTCATCCACGACGCAGCTCATGCCCGCCGTCAGGTAAGACGCTGTCTTGTCGATCATCGCCCTGGCGTAGTTGAAGACCAGCCGCCGCTCCCGGCGGCGCGCCTGGGCCGGCCATTGCTGCCCGCGATAGAACGCCAGGTTCTCGCGGTAGGCGCGCAGACGCTGGCTATCGAGGCGCGTCAGCTGCTCTATGACGCTCTGGTTGGCGGTAGCGGGCGGACTGGTCATCTGCTCCTCCTCATCTGAAAGTGGTGTCCTCCCTCCAGCCGTCCCCACACCCACACCACAGGAACCCTACTCGTAATCGGCCTGCCTAACTTCGGTGCCGCGCCAGCACCCGGAAGACGGTGCGGCGTGAGATGCCAAACCGGGCCGCAATCGAGTTGATCGGCACGTGCGATCGCTGTAGCTCCAGCATCGTCCGGTCGCGGTCCTCACTCAGGAGGCGGCGGGCGCCACCGGGCTCGTCGTAGCGGCAGCGCACCAGCGGGCAAGTCAGGCAGCTCGGGTGCAGGTCACAGCCGGTATCGGCGTAATGGGTGTGCTCCGGCAGCGCGTCTCGCCGGGCCGGCCGCGGCAGCTCCTCGTCTCCGATGACGGGTTGCCGCAAATAGGAAGGCGGTCTGTTTTGTAGGGCTACCATGTCATTTCCTCCTCTCGTTGAGGGTCACTGCCCATCCTGTGGTGTGGGGGTTGCAGGGCATGGGGTGGACACCACCCTTCAGATCAATCCATCGCTCCGGCCGCGGGCGCGTCGCGGCCCCGCTCCCGACGCGGCGGCCCACGCCAGCGCCAGGCTGATCACGTAGTCGTCGTGGCCGTCGCGCGCCTCGACGAAGTAGCTCAGCGTCCGGTTCGGCCGGTAGACGGCGCGACAGCGCTCCAGCTGCCGCCAGCACTCGGCTGACACGGCCTCGTAAAGCCTTAGCCGGCCGCCGTTAACGGCTGACAGCAGCTCGAAGCCCAAACTCGACTTGGTCTCGGAGCTGAGCTTCACGGCCTCGACACGCCCGCCGCCCAGCCCCTTGGTCAGGAAGGCGGCAACCGGCTCACCGATACCGGTCGCATCGACGCAGAGACGCTGCACCCGCCACGTGTCACGCAGCAGCGACACGAGGGCGCCGTATATCTCCGTGTGCGCCACGCCGGTCCAGGCGTAGTGCCGCACCACCTCGACGCTGCTCTCGGCCAGGGGGCTACCGGCTTCCGGCTCGCGCACCCGGCCGATGGTCAGCACCGTGGCGTCGTGCCCGGCCTCGCTCCCCGGCCGCGACGCCTCGCCCGCGAGGTCCAGCCCCGCCACGTAGGTTTCGCCCGCCACCGGCCCAGCCAGGGCCGCATGCGACCCGCGCAGCAGCGATAGCTGAGCCGGGCCCAGCAGCCTGCCCGCCCCCGGCAGCGTCCGCAGGCTGTACTGCGTGAGGAATAGCGGGTGCTCGGCGCCCAGCCGCTCGCGCTCGCCGAGGACGTAGCGTCCGTAATCCGGGTTGCTCGCCGCCACCACCTGCCAGTCGTACTCGAAGTGACGCCGGATGCCGTCGCGGCGTTCCTGCTCCAGGTGCGTTTGCTTGGCGCGCTCCAGCAGGTTGGCGTCGTCCCAGGCCGTGCCATAGAAGACGGTGGTGGCGCCTGTGCTGGCAGCCATCGGCCGGAATTCCTTGTCGAACTTGTCCGTGTCCACGTCCTGGGCTTCATCGATCTCCAGAAGGAGACCTGCGGTGTGGCCGACGACGTTGCTGTTGGGCTCCGCCGAGAGGAAGAGCTGCCGCGCGCGCCCCAGCCGGACAGCGTTGCCGTTCTCCTTCGTTGCCCAGGCGTCGAGACCGGCGTCCTGCACCCGCTCCCAGAGCCGTTGCAGGCTGATTAGCGCCTGGGGCCGCAGCGTCGGCGCCGCCTTGATCGAGGTGATGTCTCGATGGAGATGCGTCGCCAGCAGCAGCAGCTCGATGCGGGCCGAAAGCTCGTTCTTGCCGCCCTGCCGCGCGATCTCCACCGAGAACGACAGCCCCTTGCGCCGCAGCACGCTATCGACAATGGCCCGCGCCGCCTGGCGCTGATAAGGCCTCAACGGCGATTTGAGACCCGCTGCCGTCTTCCCGGGCCTTCCGGACGCCGGGCCCTGTGATGTGGGGACCGGGCGGCTGGGGATGGACGCCACCTTCAGATCAATCTGGGCGGTGGACACCGCGTTGGAGGCGCCCCTCGCACCTTTAGCAAGCATCACGCCCAGATCCTCAGTACGACCTGCGCGATGACCGTGCTGGCGATGAAGAACAGCAGCCCGTTCAGCCGCGACTTCACCTCGCTCATCTCTGATTCCAGGCCGCGTAGCCGCTCCTCGATGGCGGCGCGAAAGGCCGCCTCCGCGCCTATCCGCCGGGTGCGCTGCACAACGCGGCCGATCTCAGCCTCCAACGCCGATGACCTCTCACTCATCGATGAGCCCTCCCGGCAACAGGTCGCCCAGGGTCCGGACAACGCCGGCCAGGCTAGAGTCCAGGTCGCGTTCAGCCTGCTTGGAGAGGCGATAGCGCGCCGCCACCGTCCTGACGATCAGGCCAATGCCCCTGAACATCAGCTCGATGTCGTCCGGCCGCTCTTCGATCGCCGTGCGCAGCCTTAGCCGCAGCACGGCGATCTCCTCATCCATGCCCTCGATCTTTAGCGCCGCCGGCAGGTCCAAGCGTTCGGCTTTACTCAACGCCTCGCCGTAGAACCGTCGCGGGTCCGGCCGGCGAATACGGCGGGCGTGGCTCCTGGGTTTGTCTTTGGCAATGAGGGCCTCATCGGGCAGGGACGGACCGCTAATCATCCTGCCCGCCCTTCGCCGGGGCCTCGTCGCCGCCCAACAGGTCGATCAACGCCGTCAGCGACTCCGGCGGCAGCTTCGCCGCCGTCTCGCTGATTGCCAGCAACAGGTAGAGCGAGACGAGCGTCCATTGCTGCCGCTTCACAGCGACGGCAAACGGCTTCACCGGCCACCGCCTAGCGCCGGGTTAGCCAGAGGTGACGCCGGATCAGCAGGCTCACCAGCGCCGTCGAAGCCAGCAGCGCGCTGCGCACCGTGACCAGCGCCACGGCCCGCGTCCAGGACTGTGCCCCCGAAGGCGCCTGCGACAGGAACAGCAGCGCCTCCAGCGCCAGGCTGCCCTGCAGAGACGCCAGGGCGCCCGCCCCCAGCCTGCGTGACGGCGACCGCGTGGCCGCGGCATACTTCAAGAAGTACAGGCAGTTCAGCGACGCCAGGATGAAATCGCCGCCCGCCTCTATCGAGACCAACAAATCCAACCACTGCACATCCACCTCAGCTCTCGCAATCTCGGTCCGACATGCAGGAGTATAGAACGAATGTTCTGTACAATAAATCCCCGCCATGACACTGCCCAGCCAGGGGGTGGCGATTTGAACACGGACCGTCCCGCGGCGTACCATCGCTTACGTGGAAGGCCCCGAAGTCCTCTACCGCTATCGCCAGGCGATTGAGCTGGAGGTGGGCCGCTCCCTCACCTCCGAAAGCTCCCCGATGAACGACATGCTGCGCTATCAGCTCGGCTGGTCCGCCGATGGCGGCGTCAATCTCGGCGGCAAAGGCCTACGACCCTCGCTCTGCCTCCTGGCTTGCGATGCGATGGGCGGCGACATCGAGCAGGCCCTACCGATCGCTGCCGCGATCGAGATGATCCACAACTTCTCCCTGATCCATGACGACATCGAAGACGGCGACGAGCTGCGCTACCATCGTCCCGCGCTCTGGAGCGTGTACGGGCGCGACCAGGCCATCGCGGCCGGCATTGCCCTCTGGACGCTGGCCTACCAGACGCTCAATCGCAGCTTCGACCGCGGACTCGCCGCCGACCGCGTCCTGGGGGCGCGGCGCATCCTCAACCAGGCTTGTAGCGAGATGATCGAGGGCCAGCACCTCGACCTTAGCTACGAGCTGCGCACCGACATCACCATGCCGGACTACATTGAGATGATCAGCCGCAAGACGGCCGCCCTGCTCAGCGCCGCGCTTCAGGCCGGCGCCCTGGTTGCCGGCGCCGATGCCGATGAGATCGAGCGCTTCGGCGTCTTCGGCCGCCAGCTCGGCCTCGCTTTCCAGATCCGCGATGACATTCTCGGCATCTGGGGTGAAGGCACCGCGACCGGCAAGCCCGTCGGCGCCGACATCGCCCGCAAGAAGAAGTCGCTGCCCATCGTCCAGGCCTTCGAGCAGGTGGTTGGCCCGGATAGGGACCTGCTGCGCAACGTCTACAGCACGCCCGCCATCGAAGACGAAGACGTCGATGTGGTGCTGGGGGTCCTCCAGCGCTGGAACTGCCGCTACTTTGCCCAGGGACTGGCCGAAGACTATCGCTCTCACGCCATGGCAGCCCTATCGCAGACCAAGATCCCCTTCGAGTCGCGCGTCCACTTTGACGAGCTCACATCCTTCATCCTGGAGCGCGACTTCTAGACCACTACCTGACACCGGAGATTCTGCCGATACTTATAGGCAGTGCCGAAACAGCTAGAGAGACAACCACCGCTGCCCCAGAGGTCCTCCACCCTTCTCCAGTCCTACAAGCGGGCTGTTCTCTGGAAGAAGGTGATGCTCGCCTCATTCAGCATCATCTTCGTCGCCATCTTGTTCTGGCTGGTCCCCTGGTTCCCCTACGGCCTCTCTCCTGAGGACTACAACGAGCGCCTTGCCGGTCTGCTGGGCCTGTTGGCAATGGCCAGCGTTACGGCCTTCGGCGCCGTCTATCATCGTGACCTTAGCCGCCGCGTCGAGCAGACGATCCTCACCTGGTCCACCGTTCACGAAGGCCTCGGCGACGCCCGCAAGCGCGAGTACTTCTACGACCGCATCGTCATCCAATGCGAGCGCGCCAAAGCCGCCGGCAGCGAGTTCACCGTCGTCGCGCTGCGTCTAGAAGGCTCCGACAAGGACGAGTTCAAGAGCACGCAGAACAGTGAGAAGGCTCTGCGCATCCTGACTCCTACCGCCGAGGAGTCCGAGTGCCTCGCCATCCTGGGGCCGCACGAGATCGGCATCCTGGCCCCCAAGGCTGACTCGGCTCACGCCGCCGCCTTCGCAGAGCGTCTGCGTAGCCTCGTCGCCATGACCGCGGAGGCGACGCTGAAGGTGCGCGTGGGCTGGGCCGTCTACCCCACCGACTCCGTCGATGCCGGCTCCCTTGTCGGCGTGGCCCGCGAACGTCTACTCGGCAGAAAGCACATCGAAGTCGCGCAGGTATCCATCTCAGAGCCGATTGAATTCGGTCCTGCCTCACCGGCGCCGGTCAGCCCGGCCACCGAAGACGAATCGACCAGCTACAAGGTAGTGGCCTGAGCCCGGTAGCGGGCAACGACATCCGCCGGCTCGCCCTCCGCCAAGATCCGGCCACCGTCCAATAACACCACCCTGTCGGTGAAGCGCTCGATCGCCGCCAGATCGTGCGAGACGATGACGATCGTGGCGCCATCCCGCCGCAGCCTCTCTATATGGGCGAAGCACTTCGCCTGGAACTCCGCGTCACCTACGGCAAGCACCTCATCGATTAGCAGCACCTCCGCCCGCACGTGCACGGCTACCGAGAAGCCCAAGCGCAGATACATGCCGTAGGAGTAGGTCCGCATCGGCTCATCGATGAACTGCTCCAACTCGGCGAAGGCGATCATCTCATCCAGGCGCTCGTTCGCCTCCCGCAAGCTGAGGCCCAGCAGTACGGCGTTGATCACGGCATTGTCACGGCCGCTGATCTGGTCGTGGAAGCCGGCCCCCAGCTCCAGCAAAGCCGACACGCGCCCGCGCACCTCCACCCGGCCTCGTGTCGGCCGCGAGATGCCGGCCATTAGCCGTAGCAGCGTGCTCTTGCCCGACCCGTTGGCGCCGATGACGCCCAGGCTCTCGCCTCGCGCCACGGTGAGCGAGACGCCGCTCAGGGCCGAGAATGGCTCGCTGGCTGACTGGCGGTTGCGAAAGGGATGAAGGACCGCCGACTTGATATCGCGGCGCGTGGTTAAGCGAAACGTCTTGTCGACGTCTTCTACGACGATAGCCGCTGTTTGCGAATGCGCCGCTGACACGAGGCCAGACTAGCGCCCGGCCTTCAGGGGTTCAACGCCGCGCGACGATGGAGACGGCGCGCCGCCGGTTCAGCTCCAGCCACGGCTTCGGCCAGACTCCTTCGAGCATGCCTCCGACCCGCTCCATCAGCTGCTGGCACAGTCGCAGTTCCTCGACGTCCTTCAGGCGCGCCAGGCGTATGTCTGCCCAGCGGATGTGGCGCTCTTCGTCCAGGACAATCTGCTCCAGCGTCCGCCCCAGCCTGATATCAACCAGCTGCATCATATGGCCGCAGCGGTCCAGCGTGAATGCCTTGCTACCGAAATGGAAGGCGCTGAGGCGGTAGAAGTCGTTGGGCTGGGTCTGGACTAACGCGAACGGCCGGCCAAGCCGGTTCTCGCGTGAGAGCGCCGCGATGCTGCCACCCAGGCGTTTGATCTCGTCACCCAGGATACGTAGATGGCGCCGCTCATCGATGAGCTGCGGCTTCAGCCCCGCGATGATCTCAGCGTCTGCCGTCTTTTCCAGCCACTTCTCGAGGATGCTGATGCTGCGCAGCTTTGTCTGCCAGAGCCGGGAGAGGATCTGGAGGACAATATCCCGCGAGGCTTCTCTTTGTATCGAGAGCGCATATGCCATTAAATCACCCGCCACCATAAGCATCGGCCGGCGCGACGAATTCCCAAGGCGGCGGAGTTACAAAATTACGTCCGCATAACAAATAGGGCAAATTTGAGGACTGAGCTCTAAGCGCTGCGGCGACGGCCGGCGAGCCGGAGCTGCTGCACCGGCGTTAGCTGCTGCACCGGCGCCCGCTGTGCCTTACGCTCCGCCTTCGCTTGTTCGATCGCGATTTCGGCGGCCGCCAGCAGCTCGTCCCGGCTGCCGCCGTCCTCCGGATAGGCGATGATGGCCGCCGAAACGGAAACACCCTGGCGCTCTTTGGCATCCACATCGAAGACGGACAATGCCTCCAGCTTGTCGACCACCTTGGAAGTGAGCTCGACGGCCGCGGCGCGGTTTGATTCCGGCAGCACCAGCACAAAATCGTCACCGCCGCAGCGCGCCACGATCTCTGGCGGCGCCACGGAGCCGGCGAGAGTCATCGCCACGGCCCGCAGCAGGCGGTCGCCCAGGGTATGGCCATAGCTGGCGTTAAACTCGCCAAAGTCATCGATATCGAAGAAGACGAGCGAGAGCCCGCGGCTGTAGCGCTTGGCGCGGATCACTTCCGAGTCCAGGGTTTCAAGGAAGTAGCCGCGGCTGTGAGCCCAGGTGACCGGGTCAATGCCGCCGAAGCGGGTGGTCTCCTCACCAGTCATGATGTCTTTGAGGGCCAGCGTGCAATGGCCGGCAGCCAACTCCAGGAGCTCGATGTCCGGCTCGGCGCCTGAGAAAAGGAAGACGCAGAGACCGAAGGCCTCGCCCTCCATGACCAGCGGCACCACCGCCGTGCGCGTGATCTCCAGACGCTGCTTGATCTGGTCGCAGGCCTGCTTGCCCAGCACGTCGCCCAGCACGTCCTTGAGGTCGTCAACAACGGCAACCTCGCCACCCTCCATGACAGAGCGACGCCAACTGCGCAGCGGCAAGGGGTACTCGATTTCCGCCAGATTCTCGTTGGCGGCCAGGGACGCCTGGTCCAGACCAGTCTCGTCGATTGTCGACAGGTGCTGGGCGGTCAAGACTTCGCGGCGTCGGTCCAGCAGCAGCGGGTAGGTCACCACGGCGCTGGTCACGCGCGGAGAGCGCTCCAGGAACAGCGACAGCATCTCTTCCAGGGTGCCGGCGCTGTGAAGGAACAGGCTCAGTACCGCCAGCTCATGCAGACGCTCGGACTGCGTCCGGACCTCTTCGGTGCTGAGAGTGCGCTCGCGGTGAGCATTTCTAGTCGAGCGGCGCAGCCCCTCGGCGTCGATACCCTCCGTCTTGTTACCACCAGCCCAGCTTGAAAATAGCCTCATGCCACCACCTCGTTAGGCTGCTCTTCCTTGATTATCGCCAATGTTGATCGAAAGCCGTGATCCCTCCGCGACGATCTGGCAGCCCCGTCCGAAGACGGCTTTGACGGCAGCCCGAATCGCCTCCTGCTGCGGCACTACCTCGCGTGAGGTGAGGCCGATGCTGACATTGTGCGGAGCGTAGTTGAGGAGAGAGGCGTGGGCCGTGCATTCCAGCCGGTTCAGCACCTCGTAGACGCGGGCCAGCTCAACGTGCCGTTCCGCGTCTTCGATCACCATCACCGGCGGCATCAGCTCCGCTTCATCGAAGGTTGGGGCCTCCCAGGAAGCGCGCCGCGCGGGCATAGCCTGCATCAGGTCGGGCGCCTCACCATCGGGATTAATAGCGCTGAGCTCCAACTCCGCCTTGGCCAGGGCGACCTTACGCCGCACATCTTCGCGTTCCTCGTAGGACGGTCCAGCCTCACTCAACGCATCGACATCCATCTCGGACAACCGCAGCATCCCGGCTTCCATGTCGGCCCGCGCTTCTTCTACAGCGCGGCGGACGGTCTCGTGCTCGTTACTGTCTTCTGGCTGCTCAGATTCGTTAGCCGGCGCTCGGCTGGGCCAGCCCGACTGCTCCGCCGGCCATAGCGCCCCTGCAGGCGCCGCCGAGGACGATTCGAGCTCGGCTCTGGCCTTCTCGACGGCACGGCGGACTTCATCGCGCGCGTCATTCGATGACGCATCTACTTCAGTAGCATCGCTTTGCGCCACGGAAGCCGATTCGGGCCAGAGCGAGCCACTGGGAGCGGCCTGGTCTGACTCCAGCTCCGCGCGGGCCTGCTCGACAGCGCGGCGGACAGCCTCGCGGGCGTCGTAATCGTCTTCCGCTTGAGATTCTCCCTGAGCAGCCGCAGCCGAGGCGCCGTCCTGCGATGCCTCATCCTCAGCGATCCATGAAGTCTCAAGCTCAGCGCGAGCCTGCTCCACGGCGCGGCGGACTTCGCGCTCATCGGCGGTTGAATCTGATTCCGGCTGCGCCTCTTCGACGCGTAAGCTCGGGGCGCCCCAGCCGTCGTCACGCATCATGCCGCTGAAGGCAACCGGGTCGGCTCGCGGGATCTCGTGATGAGGCGGCGGAGACGGTGGCCCCTCGATAGTGGGCGTCTCGGTAAAGCGCTGAGGCCAGGTAGCTGCGGAGAGCGAATCGTGTCCCGCCGCCGCTGAGGGCTCAGCCGTCCGGACAGGCGGCGCCGCCGGGGCGTCCATCACCTCCGCAGGCGATTGCAGCGCCAGGAAGGCGAGATCGCGCACCACGGAGCGCATATCGTCCAGGGCAGCGCTAAGGACGTTAATCCGCTCTTCAGCCTCCTGGACCAGGGTTCGCCAATCCGGCTGACTCGCTTCTTGGGGATTGAAAATCGGTTCGGGCATCTTCGCCTCTGCCCCTGCCTCAAGCAGGTTGGCCTTTCTTCTATGATTTTCGGCTCGATTGCCGGATTTCTGAGGGCATCCGGGCCGCCGGCCTGCTGAGGTTACTGATCTCATCCTCCATGAATGGTTGCGCCCCGGGCTTCAAGCCCGCCGGGCCGCCTAGACGCTCCGGCAAGCGCCCGTTATTCTCTTCTGGCGTCTCTCCGGCGCCGAGGGCTGGACCCTCTAGAACAGCAGCTGATGACCGCGAGCAAGGAAGTCTACGAGATCGGTGAGGCGCCGCCGCCGGGCGTTGTGCCGCCGAAGATGCACGCCCAGCTGATCCGCCAGAGCCGTTACGGCGAGCCCCGTGACGCCTTTGTAGATGAGATCGTCGATATACCGTCCCTGGGGCCGCGCGAGGTCCTGGTCTACGTCATGGCCGCCGGCATCAACTACAGCACCGTCTGGGCCAGCCTCGGTGTCCCGGTCGATGTCGTCCGCGGCCACAAGATGGCCGGTAAGGGCGGCGACGCCACGGGTTTCCACATCGGCGGCGGCGATGGCTCCGGCATCGTCTACGCCGTGGGCGAGAAGGTCGACAACGTCAAAGTCGGCGACCACGTCGTGCTCCACTGCGGTATGTGGGACGAAGACGACCCCTTCGTCCTCCAGAGCAACGACCCGATGTTCAGCAACACCTTCCGCATCTGGGGCTACGACAGCAACTGGGGCTCCTTTGCCCAGTTCACGCGCGTCCAGGCCCACCAGTGCCTGCCGAAGCCGCCTCATCTGAGCTGGGAAGAGTCGGCTGCCTTCATGCTCGATGGCGCTACAGCTTATCGAATGCTCACCGGCTGGCCGCCTCACCAGGTAAGAGAGAATGATGTCGTCCTGATCTGGGGCGGCTCCGGCGGTCTCGGCTCCATGGCGATTCAGATTACGAAGGCACTCGGCGGCATCCCCATCGCTGTCGTCTCAAACGCCGAGCGCGGCGAGTACTGCCTCCGCCTCGGCGCCCGCGGCTTCATCGACCGCACGCGCTTCAACCACTGGGGCCGCCTGCCGGACTGGCGGGATGAAGAAGCCACGGCTAAAGCCGTCCAGGGCTTTCGCGCCTTCGGGCGGGCGGTCTGGGAGGTCCTGGGCGAGCGCCGCAATCCCCGTATCATCTTCGAGCACCCCGGCGAGGACACGATCCCCACGTCGATGTTCATCTGTGACACCGGCGGCATGGTCGTCATCTGCGCCGGCACCACCGGCTACAACGCTGACGTCGACCTGCGCTACCTCTGGACGCGGCAGAAGCGCTTCCAGGGCTCCCACTTCGCCAACGCGGAGCAGGCGGCCGCCGTCAACCAGCTCGTGCACGATGGCAAGCTCGACCCCTGTCTCGGCAAGGTCTTCGCTTACGACGAGATCGGCGCCGTCCATCAGCTGCTCTACGAGAACAAGCACCCCAACGGCAACATGGCAATCCTCATCGGCGCACCCAAACCCGGCCTAAAGTAAACGCCCGCACGCCGCCTCTATTTGCTACTCTAGGGCGCAACTCACCCGCAGGAGGAGGACTGATGGCGGCGTCCGTTATCGTTGTTTCGGCTCAGGCAGGTTCCGGCGGCTACACGATTGCCCACCAGGTAGCAGACAGCCTCGGCCTGCGCTACTACGACTGGGAAATAACCTCGGAGGCCGCCGCCCGCGCCGGCGTCTCCCCTACCGAGGTCATCGCCGCCGAGCACGTCCCCGGCTTCATGGAGCGCATGATGCGCCGCCTTGGCGCCGTCTCCTCCGTCGGCGTAGAGGGCAGCCCAACCTTCACCGACCCATCGCCAGCCGCCTGGGGTAACGCCCTCCAGGGTCTCAGCTCTGACGACTACCGCGACTTCATCAGCCGCGTGGTCCTGGAGCTGGCGGATCGCGGCGATGCCGTCGTCGTTAGCCACGCGGCCCAGCACACCCTTGCCGGCCGGCCCGGCGTGCTGCGGGTCCTGATCCACGGCTCCCTCGCCATTCGCGCCGAACGTCTTGCGGCCGAGCAGAGCATCGAGGTCTCCCAGGCCGAAGCCGCTGTCCGTCAGTCAGACAAGGACCGGGCCGAGCTGCTCAAGCGCCTTTACCACTTCGACTGGGCGGACGCGGGCATGTATGAGCTGGCGCTCAATACGGACAATCTCTCGCTCGACTTCGCTGTCGATACCATAATCGCCGCCGCGAAGGCGATTCCTTAAGGGCTGGAGAAGCTCCCTGGCGCCGTGTAGACTCGGCTCATGCAGTCCGTAACCGAGATCGCCGCTTCGGTCCGTCACGGCGGCTCCACGTCCGCGGCCGTTGAGGCCGCCCTCGCCCGCATCGACGCCCTGGACTCCGAGATCAAGGCCTGGGTTGAAGTCGACCGCGAAGGCGCCCTCCGCGCCGCCAGCGAGGGCGCCCCGGCCGGACCCCTGGCCGGCGTGCCAGTCGGCATCAAGGACATTTTCGATGTCGCCGGCCTACCGACGCGACTCGGCGCCGGCCCCTACGCCCACTACAACCCAGACACCGACAGCGCCGCCGTCGCCCGGCTGCGCGCGGCCGGCGCGATCATCCTCGGCAAGACGCACACAACTGCCTTCGCCATGCAGGACCCCGCCCCCACCCGCAACCCCTGGAACCTGGACCACACGCCCGGCGGCTCCTCCAGCGGCTCAGCGGCCGGTGTCGCCGCCGGCATGATCCCCCTGGCGCTCGGCTCCCAGACCGTGGGCTCCACCCTGAGACCCGCGGCCTATTGCGGCGTCGTAGGCTTCAAGCCCAGCCACGGCCGCATCAGCGCCGCCGGCGTCTTTCCCCTCGCGCCCAGCTTCGACCACATTGGCATCTTCAGCCGCTCTGTCGCCGATACCACCCTCGCCCTCAGCGTCCTCGCCGGCTTTGACGCCGCCGACCCTTACTCCATCGACCGGCCGGTCGACGACTATGTCGCGGCTGCCGCCAACCCCAACTTAAGGCCCCGCATCGGCCTGGCTACGAAGTTTTACCACGGCGTCGCGGATGACGAGGTTGCGCGACACATCGATGCCGTAGCCGAGCGCCTCGCCGCCGCCGGCGCCCGGGTCACGGAAGTCGAAATGCCCGCGAGCGCTCAGGAGATCACCGACCTCGGTCAGCCGCTCTTCCGCGCCGAGACCGCCGCCGTCCGTTTTCGACCCTACTCCCGCCACAAGGAGGAGTACCCGCCGATCATCAGCCGCCACATCGAGGCCGGCCTCGCCGTCACCGCCGTCGATTTCATCGCCGCGCGCTCAGCCTACCAGGACCTGCGCCGCGCCCTTACCACCATCCTCCCCGGCTACGACGTCCTCCTCTTTCCAGCCTCCGTCGGCACCGCTCCCCTCGGGCTCACTTCTACCGGCCCGCCGCTGTTCAACGCTCCGGCCAGCTTCACCGGCCTGCCCGCCATCGCCCTGCCCAGCGGCCTCGCTGCCAACGGCCTGCCGCTCTCGGTGCAGCTCATGGCAGGCCCCTTCGCCGAAGCGCAGCTCCTCAGCGCCGCCGCCTGGGTCGAAAACCTCCTCGACTTCCACGCCGAGCCGGCCCTAGGTGCTTAAGCACTGTCCTGCATGCCATCAGGCCACCTGAGCCAGGTTCCTCATGCCCCAGCCTTCAGGCTGGGGTACTGGGAAAAGGGGCGTCCTTGATCCAACCCCTGCCTGCCGCCATCGTCTTCGACTTTGACCTGACGCTCGTCGACTCGACACCGGCATTCGTCCACTGCCACGCCTTTGCCTCTCGGCAGTCAGGGCTGCAGCCGCCGCCTGCCGAGGCCGTAGCGCCCACCATCGGCACACCGCTGCCGGAGGTCTTCCTGCGGCTCCACGGCCGGGACCACCTCGATAAGCTGGACGACTACCTCAGCGCCTACCAGCAGCACGCCGACGAGGTGATGACCGGGCTGACGCGGATCATCGATGGCGTCCCGGAGACCTTGCGCGCCCTCCGCTCATCCGGCCTCAAGCTCGGGATCGTCTCTCAGAAGCTCCGCCATCGCGTCGAGGACGTACTTCGCGCCGAGGGTCTCCTGTCTCTCTTCGACGCCATCCTCGGCGGTGACGATCTGCCCGACTTCAAACCCGATCCCCGCGGCCTCCTCCTCGCCATCGAGCGCCTCAACGCCAAGCCCAACGCGACTCTCTACGTGGGCGACACCGTCATCGACGCCGAGACGGCCCACCGGGCCGGCGTCGGCTTCGTCGCCGTCCTCACTGGTCCAACAACAGCCGACGAGTTCGCGCCCTTCAAGCCCATCGCCACCCTGGCCTCCGCTGGCCAGCTCCCGGCCTTCCTCAACCTCGCCTAGCTGCCTGTATCATTCGAGGCGGGAGTCAGCATGAAAATCGACCTCTTTAACCACGTCATACCTAAGGCCTGCCTTGACCTGCTCCAGGCCAACCTCAGCGATCAGGGCCTCGTCAAGCGCATGTCGAATATCCGCATCCTCTGGGATATCGAGGCCCGCGTCGAAATGCTCGGGCAGTGGCCCGATCTTCAGCAGGTGTTGACGCTTTCCAATCCGCCGCCGGAGGCCTTCGGCGACCTCGCCGTCGAATACGCTCGCACCGCCAACGACGCCATGGCCGAGATTTGCGCCCGCTGGCCTCAGCGCTTCCCCGCCTTCGTCGCCTCCCTACCCTGGAACGACCCCGCTACCGCCTTGACCGAGATGGACCGCGCCGTCGAGAAGCTGGGTGCGCGCGGTGTCCAGACCTTCACCAACGTCAACGACCGCCCTCTGGACGAGCCCGAGTTCTTCCCCATCCTCGAACGCGCCGTCAACCATCACGGGCTCGCCGTCTGGATGCACCCCGCCCGCAACGCCGGCTTCAGCGACTACAAGACGGAGCCGAAATCGCGCTACGAGATCTGGCAGGTCATGGGCTGGCCCTACGAGACCACCGCCGCCATGTCGCGTCTTGTCTTCTCCGGCCTCCTCGATAGGCTGCCCGGCCTCCGCGTTGTCACCCACCACTGCGGCGGCATGCTGCCCTTCTTCTCCGGCCGCGCCGAGACTCTCTGGGCCCAGATCGGCAGCCGCACCGCCGACGAGGACTACTCCGCCCTGCGCGACCGTTACGCCAACGAATCCCTGCTCGACATGTTCCGCCGCTTCTACGGTGATACCGTGCTCGGCGGCTCCACCCCGGCCCTGCGCTGCGGCCTCGATTTCTTCGGCGCCGATCACGTCGTCTTCGCCAGCGACTGCCCCTTCGACCCCGAGGGCGGCCCCATGTTCATTCGCGAAGCCATCCGCTCGATCGAAGAGCTGGGACTCTCGGACGCCGACAAGGAGAAGATCTACGCCGGTAACGCCATGGCGCTTCTCGGCCTCATCCCGGACAAGATGCCATGAAGACCGTCACCGTCCAATCCCTGCCGGACTACAACTACACGATGATGATCAATGACGGCCGTCATGCCTGGTACGCCGATGAGCCCCTCGATAACGACGGCAACGACCTCGGCCCTTCGCCGTACGAGTTGCTGCTCTCCGCGCTCGGCGGCTGCATGGCAATAACGGCGCTGATGTACGCCCGCCGCAAAGAGTGGCCGGTCTACGAAATCTCCGTCCACCTTTCGCACGAGAAGGTCCACCCCGCCGACTGCGCCGAGTGTACCGACGATGAGATCGCTAATGCCGGCAACGCCCGCATCGATGTCATCCGCACCAGCCTCTCGGTCCGCGGCGATCTCACCGAGGAGCAGCGGGCCCGCCTCCTGGAAATCGCCGGCCGCTGCCCGGTCCACCGCACCCTGGAGACGCCGCCCAAGTTCGTCGCCTCAATCAGCACCGGTCCCTGATCTACCTGTACGGGCAGACCCGCATCGCCTGCGACCAGGCGGGTAGCTATGATACGATTCTGGTGAGGCCCCAATCCCATTAAGGAGCCAGCTTGAGCCGTTCCCTCCGCGTCTTCCGCTTCCCCCAGGTCGACTATCACGTGGCCTGGAACTGGCAGACCGAAACCGCTAATGACGTACGCGCGGGCGCTCCTGACGCCCTGGCGCTGCTTCAGCATTCGCCGGTCTTCACCTTCGGACGCCGTGTCCGCCCAGACAATCTCCTTGTAGATGCCGAAGACCTGCGGCTGCGCGGCGCCGAGGTCATCGAGAGCGACCGCGGCGGCGACGTCACGTTTCACGGCCCCGGCCAGATCGTCGGCTACCCGATCATCAGCCTCAAGCGGCGCGCCCTCGGCCCCGTCGACTACGTCCGCGGCCTCGAAGAGACCCTGATCCTCACCCTCGCCCGCTTCGGCCTCACTTCCGAGCGCGTCACCGGGCGCCCCGGCGTCTGGCTCGGCGGCGACAAGATCGGCGCCATCGGCGTCCGTGTCCAGGGCGGCGTCAGCCTGCACGGCTTCGCCCTCAACGTCGAGACCGACCTTGCCTGGTTCCAGGCCATCGTCCCCTGCGGCATCGCCAACGCCGGCGTCACGTCCCTGGCCCGTGAGCTCGGCTTCACCCCTGGCCTCGCAGCCGTCGAGGACGCCCTCATCGACTCCTTTGCAACCGTTTTTGACTACCAGCCAGAATGCCTGTATGCCAGCATGCCCGACCCGGCCACCTTTAACGAGTCTAGGGATCTCGTCCTCACCCATGGTTACTAAACAGCAGGCCCCGCGCGTCCCCAAGCCGGAGTGGCTCAAGGTCCGCTTCCCGGCCGGCGAGCGCTACAGCGAGATCAAGGGCCTCCTGCGCGAGCACGCCCTTCACAGCGTCTGCGAAGAGGCGCACTGCCCCAACATCGGCGAGTGCTTCAACGCCGGCGAAGCGACCTTCATGATCCTCGGCGACATCTGCACCCGCTCCTGCGGCTTCTGCGCCGTCACCTCCGGCAAGCCCACCGGCCTCGACCTCATGGAGCCGCTGCGCCTTGCCCGCACCGTCCAGACCCTCAACCTCGACTACGCCGTCATCACCTCCGTCAACCGCGACGACCTGCCCGATGGCGGCGCGGAGGTCTGGGCCGCCTGCATCCGCGCCATCCGCCACCTCGTCCCCAACTGCGAGGTGGAGGTGCTGACGCCCGACTTCGAGGGCAACTGGGATGCCCTCCGCACCGTGGTTGAGGCCAAGCCTATCGTCTACAACCACAACACGGAGACGGTGCCGCGCCTCTACAAGACCGTCCGGCCCAAGGCGCGCTACGAGCGCTCGCTGGAGCTGGTCCGCCGTATCAAGGAAATCGACCCCGATATGACCACCAAGTCCGGCCTCATGGTCGGGCTCGGCGAGACCATAGATGAGCTCGAGGAGACGATGAGCGACCTCCGCGCCCAGGACTGCGACCTGCTCACCGTCGGCCAGTACCTGCGCCCGGACGACAAGCACCTGCCCGTCGTCCGCTACTACCACCCGGACGAGTTCGCCGAGATCAAGGCCATTGGCCAGCGCCTCGGCTTCCAGCACATCGAGGCCGGGCCCTTCGTACGCAGCTCCTACCACGCCGGCGAGCAGGCGCGCGCCGCCAGGCGCAACGCCGCTACGATCGCCGCCGCGCACCCTGAGGACCGCCCAGTGTCGCTCGATGGCTTCGAGGACGTCTGGCTTCTAGAACGAAAGGACACGCATGCCTGACGAGTACGATGTCGCGATCATCGGCGCCGGTCCCGGCGGCTATGTCGCCGCCATCCGCGCCGCCCAGCTCGGCCTCAAGACCGCCCTCATCGAGAAGGACAAGGTCGGCGGCCTTTGCCTCAACTGGGGCTGTATCCCCAGCAAGGCCCTGCTCTACTGCGCCGAGGTGATCAACCTCTTCGAGCGCGCCCCCGAGTTCGGCATCGGCTACAAGGACCTGACAGTAGACCTCTCCGTCGCCGTTGATCGCAGCCGCGACATCGTGTCGAAGTTCGTCAGCGGCGTCGAGACGCTCCTCGGCCAGAACAAGGTGACGCTGATCCAGGGCGCCGCCAGGGTCACCGGCCCCAACTCGATCAGCGTCGACCCCTCCGGCGAGACGGTGCAGGCCAAGAACATTATCGTCGCGGCCGGCGGTTTTACTCGCTCCCTGCCTAACGTCCCGATCGACGGTGACCGCGTCATCACCAGCCGCGAGGCCCTGGAGCTGCGCGACAAGCCCAGGTCGATTGTCATCGTCGGCGGCGGCGCCATCGGCGTCGAGTTCGGCTACCTCTACCGTTCTTACGGCACCGAGGTCACCATCGTCGAGATGCTGCCGCGTCTCGTCCCCGGTGAGGACGAGGACGTCAGCCGCCAGCTTGAGCGCTCATTCAAGGCCCAGAACATCAGCTTCCGCACCGACACCCGCGTCGAGAACATCGCCGTCAAGCCGGACGGCGTCACGATTAGCGTGGCCAGCGGCGACAAGAAGGAAGACATCGAGGCGGAGAAGGTGCTGATCGGCATCGGCTTCGGCCCTGCCAGCGAGGGTCTCGGCCTGGCCGAGATAGGCGTCAAGATCGAGCGCGGTTGGGTCCAGATCGATGACTACTGCCAGACCAACATCCCCAGCATCTGGGCAATCGGCGACGTTACCGGCAAGCTGCTGCTCGCCCACGTGGCCTCGCACCACGCTGTCATCGCCATCGAGAAGATCGCCGGCCACAACCCGCCGCCGATGGATTACGACCAGGTGCCGCGCGCGACCTACTGCCAGCCCCAGATCGCCAGCCTCGGCCTCTCAGAGTCGCAAGCCAAGGACAAGGGCCTCGATGTGGCCACCGGCCGGTTCCCCTTCCGGGCCAACGGTAAAGCTCTGGCCACCGGCGAAACCGATGGCTTCGTCAAGCTGGTTGTCGATAAGAAGACACGCGAGATTGTGGGTTACCACATTATCGGGCACAATGCGACCGAGATGCTCGGCGAGGCAAGCCTCGGGAGCATCCTG
Source organism: Dehalococcoidia bacterium (assembly GCA_009377745.1). Lineage (GTDB taxonomy): Bacteria > Chloroflexota > Dehalococcoidia > DSTF01 > WHTK01 > WHTK01. The sequence goes on along the minus strand of WHTK01000004.1, from coordinate 28,353 downwards.
GAGACGACGCCCGCGGAGCTGGGGTATGCTGTACATGCGCACCCAACGCTGGCGGAGGCCGTCAAAGAGGCCGCGCTGGCGGTCACTGGTGAAGCGGTGCACTTCTACGCCCCGAAACGGGATTAGGGTGTAATCGAGACTGGATTAGGTCAGACGACCTGAGAAAGCCCGAGGTCAAGTTGGTTGTTTCAGAACGATCCCTAGCGTCCATCTCCAAGGAGGAGCTCGGTAAGCTCCTCTACCAGATGATCCTAATCCGCCGCTTCGAAGAGAAGGCCGCGGAAATGTACGCCCGTGGCAAGATCAGGGGCTTCCTCCATCTCTACATCGGGCAGGAAGCGGTCGGCGTCGGCGTCATTTCCCGCCTGCGCGCGGATGACTACATCTACAGCCACTACCGTGAGCACGGCCAGGCCATCGCCCGCGGCCTGGACCCGAAAGCGATCATGGCGGAGCTGTTTGGCAAGGCCACGGGCGTCAGCCGCGGTCTGGGCGGGTCCATGCACATCTTCGATATCAGCAAGCGCTTCATGGGCGGCTACGCCATCGTCGCCGGCCACATGCCGCTTGCTTGCGGCACCGCCCTCGCCCAGAAGCACCTCGGCACCGATGCAGTCACCGTCTCCATCCTCGGCGACGGCGCGGTCAACGAAGGCGCCTTCCACGAAGCGCTCAACCTGGCCGCCGTCTGGAAGCTGCCGGTGCTCTTCCTCTGCGAGAACAACTTCTACGGCATGGGCACGGCTATGTCCCGCGTCTCCGCCAGCACTGACATCTACAAGCGCGCCGAGGCCTACGGCATCCGCTCCGAGCAGGTCGATGGCATGGACGTCATCGAAGTGGCGAAGAAGACCGAGCAGGCGCTGCAGCTGATCCGCCGCGGCGAAGGCCCTTACTTCCTCGAAGCCATCACCTACCGCTTCCGTGGCCACTCCATGGCCGACCCGGAGCTCTACCGCGACAAGAGCGAGGTGGATCACTGGCGCCAGAACGACCCGATCAAGACCTTCTCCGACGCTCTGATCCAGGGCGGCATGTTCAACCAGGGAGAGATCGAGGTCGTCTGGAAGAAAGTCGAAGAGGAAGTCGAAGAGGCCGCGCGCTTCGCCGACGAGAGTCCCTTCCCGGACGTCTCAACCCTCACCAACCACATGTACGCCCCTTCGCCGCTGGACAACCTCCAGACGGAGGGCCCGCTCGATGCCTGAGATGCTGATCCGCGAAGCCCTGCGTGAGGCCATCCGCGAGGAGATGCTGGCCAACGAGCGCGTCATCCTCATGGGCGAGGATGTCGGCCCCTACGGTGGCGCATACGGCGTCTCCAAGGGCCTGCTCGAAGAGTTCGGTCCCGATCGCATCATCGACACGCCGATCAGCGAGCTCGGCTTCGTCGGCGCCGGCATCGGCGCCGCCATGGCCGGCCTCCGGCCCATCGTCGAGATCATGACGATCAACTTCAGCTTCCTGGCGCTGGACCAGATCATCAACAGCGCCTCCAAGATCCACTACATGTTCGGCGGCCAGGTCAGCGTGCCTGTCGTCATTCGCATGGCCAGCGGCGCCCGCCTTTCCGTCGGCGCCCAGCACTCCCACAGCATCGAGGGCTGGTTCGCCCACGTCCCCGGCCTCAAGGTCGCCGTGCCCTCCAACCCGGCCGACTCCAAGGGCCTGCTCAAGACCGCCATGCGCGACGAAAACCCGGTCATCTTCATTGAGAACACCGCCAGCTACGGCATGAAGGGGGAGGTCCCGGAGGGCGAGTATTACGTCCCCTTCGGCAAGGCTCGCATCGCACGCCAAGGCAAGGACGTTACCATCATCGGTTACTCCGGCAGCGTGATCGAGGCTACGAAGGCCGGCGAGCTGCTGGCCCAGGAAGACATCGACGCCGAGGTCATCGACCTGCGTACCCTGCGGCCTCTCGACAAGGAGGCGATCCTCGAGTCGGTGAAGAAGACAGGCCGCTGCGTCGTCGTTGAGCATGCCTGGCGCTTCGGTGGCTTCGGCGCTGAGATCGCCGCCATCATCCAGGAAGAAGCCTTCGACTACCTAGACGCGCCCGTCGGCCGCGTTGCCGGTGTGGAGGTGCCAATGCCCTACTCCATGCCGCTCGAAGTGGCCGCCCTCCCCACCGGAGAACAGGTCGTCGAAGCGGTCCGGGCCCTGTTCTAGACACCACCGCTGCCACGGCAGTAATGAATATGCGCGAGCGGGGTACCGGGGCAGAGCCCCAGACGGGGAGTTCGAGGAGTATCTCCTCGGCAATTCCCCACCTTAAACCGGGCGGAGCAGCGCGAGAGCGGTGCGCAGCCCCTGGTACCATCCTGGTAGGAGACGTCACATGATTACCGAAGTCGTCATGCCCCAGATGGGCGCCGACATGAAGGAAGGCACCATCATCAACTGGCGCAAAGCCGAGGGTGATGAGGTTAACCGTGGCGAGATCATCGCCGAGATCGAGACCGACAAGGCCAACATCGAGATCGAGGCCTTCGGCGCCGGTGTCTTCCGCAAGGCGATCCACAAGGACGGCGAGACCGTCCCCGTGGGCACGATCATCGCCGTCATTGCCGCCCCGAGCGACGATATCGCCAAGTATGAAGGCGGCGGCGCAGCTCCGGCCCCCGCGGCTGAGGCCCAGGCTCCCGCACCTGAGTCAGCGCCCGCCCCCAGCGCCCCTGCGCCGGAACCCGTGGGCGCCGCTCCGGTCCCCTCCGCGCCTCCCGCCACCACGGCTGCTCAGGCTGCGCCTGCCGCTCCAGCCCGCGCCGATGGCCGCCTGCGCGCCTCTCCGGTCGCGCGGCGCATGGCCGAGGAGTTCGGCATCGACCTCGCCACCGTCAACGGCACCGGTCCCGACGGCCGCATCGTCCGCCGCGATGTCGAAGCTGCCCGCACCGCAGCTCCGGCCCAGGCCGCGACCGCCACCGCGACGATGACTCGCGCTGCCCCTGCCGGCGTCGACGAGATCGAGAACATCCCGCTCAGCCGCATGCGTCAGACCATCGCCCGGCGCACCCAGGAATCGAAGCAGAACGTACCCCACTACTACCTCGGCGCCGATATCGACATGACCGAGTTGATGGCCCTGCGTAGCTCCGTCAACAAGGCCCTCGGCGACCGGGGCCGGATCAGCGTCAACGACATCGTCATCCTGGCGACCGCCAGGACCCTGGTCCAGCACCCCAAGTTCAACGCCTTCTGGGCCGAGGACCATATCGAGCGCCACAGCCAGGTCAACGTCGGCATCGCCGTCGCCCTGGACGACGGCCTAGTCGCCCCCGCCGTCATCGATACCGCCAACAAGGGCCTGGAGCAGATCTCCATCGAGGCCCGCGACGTTGCCCAGCGGGCCCGCAGCGGCTCCCTCAAGCCGGAGGAGTACACCGCCGCCACCTTCAACGTCTCCAACGTCGGTGGCTTCGGCATCGATACGATCTCCGCTATCATCACCCAGCCGCAGGTCGGCGTCCTCGGCGTCGGCGCGGTCAAGGAGACACCCGTTATCCGCGACGGCCAGGTCGTCGTGCGTCAGATGATGAACGTCATCCTCTCCGCCGACCACCGCGCCACGGACGGCGCCGATGGCGCCCGCTTCCTCCAGACCCTGCGCCAGCTCCTGGAATCGCCGGGGATGATGCTGCTCTAGGGCAACTAACTTGGACGCAAAGAGGGGCGTGGCTCATACCAAGCCCCTCTTTTATCCATCAGTGGATCAGGTTAGATTGTTAGCCTGAGCATCACGGATCTTCTTTACTCGCTGAAGGGTCAACCTCCCCATCACCAGCACCATACCGATCATTAGGACGGTGAATGTCAGGCCGACGATCCAACCGGCTGACCAGGCAAGGTAGAAGAAGCCGGCAAGAATCGCGAACATCACGACGGTTGAGGGCATCACTGCGGCTATCAAGAAGAGAGTCATGCCCCGACTTGGTTTTTGGCGCAGTGTCGGTGCCATTCTCAATCAGTCTGGGATGTAACTAAGCTCTAGTGCGTCGCCGCGTCCGAGAGGCTGCGCACCCGGCGCGCCAGCACCGCCAGCAGCGCCATCGCCACGCGGCCGTCCGTCGCCACGAACGCCGTCTTGAGGTCCCACTTCGACATCACGAGGCAATCCGTGTCCTCCACCGCCCGCACGCTGGCAAAGCGCGGCGAATCGTCGAACAGCGCCATCTCTCCGAAGAAGTCGCCAGCGCCAAGAGTCGCGATTACCTGCTCGCTGCCGCCCGCGCCCTTCACAACCTCCGCCTTGCCCCTGGAGATGATGTACATCGCCAGGCCGGGTTCGCCCTCTTTGACGATCACATCGCCCTGCTTGAAATCGCGTTCGACCACGATCTTGGCCAGCGTCTCCAGGTCGTTTTTTTCGATGTCCCGGAACAGCTCAACCGATGCCAGCGTGTCTTCGGTGCTCATGTCGCCTCCCTCGTCTGCAACCACCCGGCCTCGAACAGTAGCCGCATTGTAGGCACGCAAGCGCGAGGCCACAAGCTTCCGGGCACAGCCGTTCTTTTGCAGCCCGCCACCATGCTTTGCCCGCGCCGGATGTATCCGCTTACAATCCGCTTATGTCAGAGACCGCCCGCGCGGGCCGTACACCCGTTGTCCCACTAGCATGAAGGGCGCCATCCTGGCCGGCGGCCTCGGCAGCCGCCTCTACCCTCTAACCTATGCGACCAACAAGCACCTCCTGCCCGTCTTCGACAAGCCGATGATCTATTACCCCCTCCAGACCCTGGTCAACGCCGGCATCGACGAGGTCATCGTCGTCACCGGTGGCCCCCACGCCGGCGACTTCATCCACGTCCTCAAGAACGGCGAGGAGTTCGGCATCCGCCACCTCGAATATGCCTATCAGGAAGGCGAAGGCGGCATCGCCGACGCCCTGCGCCTCTGCGAGGCCTTCGTGGACGGCGAGAGCGTCGCCGTCATCCTCGGCGACAACTGCACCGACTTCAGCATCCGCGGTGATGTCGAGAGCTTTCATGGCGGCGCCCGCATCTTCCTCAAGCAGGTGCCGGACCCCCATCGTTTCGGCGTCCCTCGCTTCGACGATCCTCAGAAACCCTCGCGTATCCTCCGCATCGACGAAAAGCCCGCCAATCCCCAGAGCAACTACGCCGTCACCGGCCTCTACCTCTACGATGCCCAGGTGTTCGACTTCATCCGCCTCAACAAGCCCTCCGCGCGCGGCGAGATGGAGATTACGGACGTCAACAACCAGTACCTCGAAAAGGGCGCCCTCGGCTGGGCCATCCTCGACGGCTTCTGGAGCGATGCCGGCACCTTCGAGAGCCTCTATCGCACCAGCGTCTACTGGACCCGCAAGAAGCTCGGCCCCGCGGCCGAAGCCCTGCTGCGGGACTCTGCCCAGGCCGTCACGCTATGAAGCGCGTCCTCATCACCGGCGGCGCCGGCTTCATCGGCTCCAACTTCATCCGCCACCTCCTCGCCCGCTATGACTACGAGGTCGTCAACTTCGACAAGCTGACCTACGCCGGCAACCCAGATAACGTCAACGACCTCCAGTCCGACCGTCGCTACCGGTTCGTGAAGGGCGACATTTGCGACCCCGCGGCCGTCAATGTGGCGCTCGACGGCTGCGACGCCGTCGTCAACTTCGCCGCCGAGACCCACGTCGACCGCTCCCTGATCGACGCCGGCGCTTTCATCCAGACCGACGTCCACGGCGTCTTCGCCCTCCTCGAAGCAGCCCGCCAACACGGCGTCGAGCGCTTTCTCCACATCTCGACCGACGAGGTCTACGGTCCGCGCTTTCCGGCCAACCCAGCCCGTGAGGATGACCCGCTGACGCCCGCCAACCCCTACGCGGCCAGCAAGGCCGGAGGCGAGATGCAGTGCCAAGCGTTCTTCCGCACCTACGGCCTGCCCATCATCGTCACTCGCAGCCGCAATAACATCGGCCCGCGCCAGCACCCGGAGAAGGCTGTGGCCCTTTTCATCACGAACGCCCTCGAAGACCTGCCCCTGCCCGTTTACGGCGAAGGCCTCCAGGTCCGCGACCGGCTCTATGTCGACGACAACTGTGAGGCCATCGATCTCGTCCTCCATCGAGGCCAGCCCGGGGAGGCCTATAACATCGGCGCCGACAACGAGCGCCCCAACATCGAGGTCGCGCAGGCCGTCCTCGACCTCCTCGACAAGCCGCGAGACCTCATCCGCTTCATCGAGGACCGCACCAACCACGACGCCCGCTACAGCCTCGACACGTCGAAGATTCGCGCCCTCGGCTGGGAGCCACAGCACGACTTCGAGACAGCGATGGCCCGCACCGTCGCCTGGTACCGCGATAATCCCTGGTGGTGGCAGAAGATCAGGTCCGGCGAGTTCTCCGTCTACTACCAGCAGCAGTACGCCGGCCGCCTTGCCCGCTCCCACGGCCCCTGATGCTCACCTCGGATCGGCGCTTACGCAGCCGAGGCCTTCCAGCCCCTGCGTTATCAGCCACCAGCGCACACCGTCCTTAGTCGATGTCCCAGCCCTCGGTTGCCATCATCGTCATCAACTACAACGGCGCCGCCGTCCTAGAAGACCTGGCCGCATCGCTGGCAGCCATAACCTACACCAACCACCGCCTCTGCCTGGTCGATAACGCTTCTCCCGATGGCTCCGGCACCCGCCTGCGCACTCTCTTCCCCAATGCAGAGATCATCCTCAACGATGTCAACACCGGCTACGCGGCCGCCGTCAATCAGGCCGCCGGAATCTGCCTGACCAAGCCCACGGACTACGTCCTGCTACTCAACCCCGACACGACGCTGCCGCCCGGCTTCCTCGATAGCCTGGTCGAGAGCGCCGATGCCAGCACCCTGGTCTCACCCAAGGTGCTGGCGACCGATACCGGCCGCCTGGCCACCCATTCCGGTGGTTTCAGCTGGCTCAGGGGACGCCTTACCCACACCCACGATGGCGAGCAGGATGGCCCCGCTCACACCTCACCTCGAGAGGTCGAGGTCGCCTGCTTCGCCTGCATCCTCATCCCGGCGGCGGCCTTCGCCGCCATCGGCCCCCTCGATGAGCGCTTTGGCATGTACTACGAAGACACCGATTACTCAATCCGGGCACGCAAAGCCGGCTTCCGCATCCTCATCCAACCTGCCGCGATCATCCATCACAGCCATGGCGGCTCCAGCGGGCGCGATTCGCCCTTCACCCTCTACTACGCCGTCCGTAATCGTCCCTTCACGCTGCGCAAGCACCTTAGCTTGCCGCGCTATCTCCTCTTCAGCGTCTACTTCCTCGCCACCCACGCGCGTCAGGTTGCGGGCGAGGTGCGTACGCGCAACTGGCCGCTTCTTCGCGCCCATCTCCGGGGACTGCGCGACTTCTACACCGGCCGGATGGGCATGACCTACCAGCCCTCCGACCTCAACCCGCCCAACCAGCGCTACTAGCTGAGCGCAAGCGGCTCCGTCAGCTACCGTCTTGGCACCCCCTGAGATGTCTCGTCCGCTCACCCTGAGGTGCATCTCCGGCCAACCTACGACACTCGCAGGATGAGCGGCCCGTTGAGCCGGTGCCCTCCTCCTCGTGCCTCCGCGACAACCGCAAGAGCCGTGAAGTAACCTTTATCAGAGCAGCGGCGTTCTCACCCAGTAAGAGCAATAGTCACTGCCACGCCTGCCAGGGAGCGATAGTTGATCGAAGGCGTCCGTCTCATCCGGCTTGAGCGTCACATCGACGACCGGGGCTACCTCTACGAGATCATCCACGCCACGGACGATTTCTTGCCCAAGTTTGGCCAGACCTACGTCGTTGCTTCGCCGGTTCGCGGCACCATCCGCGGCTTCCATCGCCACCACCACCTCTGGGACTACTTCTGCGTCGTGCGCGGCGCCGGCAAGTTCGTCATCGCCCGCTCCCACGACCGGGACACGGCGGCGGCCTCAGAGGCCGGCGGCGTGGTAATTCCGGACGCGATCGAGACTTTCGTCCTGACTGAGCGCCAGCCCAGCCTGCTGGTGATCCCCCCGGGACACTGGCACGGCTGGATGGCGCTGGAGGACGAGACCTTAGTCGTTTCGACAGGGTCGGAAGTATACAATGGAGACAACCCTGACGAGGTCCGCGTCTCGCCCGATGTGTTCGGCGACGTCTGGACAGTGAAAGGTCGTTAAGCTTTGCGCGTTCTCGTGACCGGGGGCGGGGGCTACATTGGCTCCGTCCTTGTCCGGCGTCTCCTCGATAAGGGGCACGCCGTCCGCGTCGTCGATCGTCTTTACTGGGGCATGGCGCCGCTGGCGGAGGTCCTGCCGCGCATCGAGGTCGTCCACGCCGACATCCGCGACGCCCGCGATGAGTGGTTCACCGGCATCGATGGCATCGTCCACCTCGCCGGCCTCTCCAATGACCCGACCGCCAACTTTGACCCCGAGGCGAACTGGCAGATGAACGCCGTCGCCACGGCCGAGATCGCCGCTGCCTGCCTCCGAGCCGGCGTCCAGCGCTTCGTCTTCGGCTCCAGCTGCTCTCTCTACGATGGCCTGCCGGACGGCGCCACTTACGACGAGGACGCGCCGATCGCGCCGCGCGGCCCCTACGCCGAGTCCAAGCGCTACGCCGAAGAATCGCTGCTCCAGATGGCCGCCGATGGCTTCTGCCCCGTCATCCTGCGCCAGGGCACCGTCTACGGCGTCAGCCCGCGCATGCGCCTCGACCTGGTGGTCAACACCTTCGTCAAGGATGCCCTTACCCAGGGCCGGCTGCTGCTCCACGGCGGCGGCTGGATGTCGCGCCCCCTGGTCGATGTGCAGGACGCCGCCGACGCCCAGATCACGGCCCTCGAAGCGCCGGCAGACGCGGTGCGAGGCCAGATCTTCAACGTCGTCCAGGACAACTACCAGATCCGTGACCTCGCCATGCAGGTCGCCGAGTCGGTCGGCCAGGCGCACGGCAGCGTCGCCATCAACATGGCGCCCGAGCCGGCCCTGGTACGCAACTACCGCTGCGCCAACGACAAGCTTTACGACACACTCGGCTTCCGGCCCGCCCGCGGCGTCACGCAATCAGTCGACGAGATGGTCGCGGCATTCGGCGGTATGGATACGGCGCGGCTGGCCCATCCCAGGTATTACAACCTCGACTGGCTGGTCCTCCTGACGGAGGCCCACGCCGGTCTTAGACCCTTCGGTTACGTCCTCCGGCGTGGCGAAGGAGCGAGAGTGAGTGAATAAGAAATGGCACGCGTAGCTCTAATCGGCAGCAACGGGCAGCTGGGCACGGATATCGCCCGGCTCTGGACCTCATCCGCAATCGGGCGGCGCGACGAGCTCATCGCCCTGACTCACGCGGACGTCGACGTGGTCGACGCCGCCTGGGTGCGTTCCGTCCTCACCGGTGTGCAACCGAACCTGGTGATCAATACGTCCGCCTTCCACCGCGTCGATGACTGCGAGACGCAGGTCCGGGAAGCCATGCGCGTCAACGCCGTCGGCGTGAAGAACGTGGCCGAGGTCTGCCGCGACCTCGGCGCCGTGATGATGCACTTCAGCACCGACTACATCTTCGATGGTGAGAAACGCTCACCCTATACAGAAGACGACCCGCCGAGCCCATGCAGCGCCTACGCCATCTCCAAGCTGGCCGGTGAGCACTTCCTGCGCTACATCCTGCCCCGGGACCACATCCTCGTCCGCTCTTCCGGCCTCTATGGCGTCGCGGGCGCCAGCGGCAAAGGCGGCAACTTCGTCGAGACGATGCTGCGCTTCCACCGTGAAGGCGCTCCCATCCGCGTCGTCTCTGACCAGATCCAGGCGCCCACCTACACGCTCGACCTCGCCGCCGCGCTGCTGGAGCTGGCGAACAAGGGCGGACGCGGCGCCTTCCACATCTCCAACGCCGGCCAGTGCTCCTGGTACGACTTCGCCACCGAGCTCTTCGCGATGCTGGGTCTCCGTCCGGACCTGACGCCCGTCACCTCCGCCGAGTTCGGCTCACCGGCCCAGCGGCCGCTCTATTCCGTGCTCGACAACGGCCGTCTGCAAGAGCTGGGTATTGCGCAGCCCCGTCCCTGGCGTGAGGCCCTCGCCGATTACCTGCGACTCTCCGGCCAGCTAGCCGCCTAGCTGGAAGTTAGAGGTTAGGAATTAGATGTTGGACCGGTCCGGTTTCTAACGTCCAGCTTCTGACTTCCATGCCGCCGCGTCGCCTCATAGCCATCGATGCCACCTCGGCGCCGCCGCTACCGGCGGGAGCTGGCCGCTACACCCTTAGCCTGATCCAGGCGATGGCGCGCGTCGATACCGAGCATGATTATGTCATCTACGCTCGGCGTCACAGCCTGGCGGTCCTCAGTGATCTTGGTCATTCGTTCCAGGTCGTCGATATCGGGCCAAAGTCACGCGCCGCGCGCTACGTCTGGGAGCAGACGCGGCTCGCCTTCGACCTCAGGCGGCGCGGCGTTGTCCTGCTGCACTCGACGCACCACACCACTCCGATTGTTTATTTGCCCTGCCCGAGTGTCGTCACGATCCACGACGCAACGTTCTTTGTACTGCCACAGCGCTACACCCTCGTCCGGCGCCTCTACTTCCAGCTCAACACCTGGCTCAGCGTCCGCCGCGCCCGTGCGATCATCGTGCCCAGTCGCAGCTCCACCGATGACCTGCGCACCTACCTCCACCCTCCCGCCCAACGAATCCACATCACGCCGGAGGGCGTCGACTCTGGCTTCCATCCTCTAGACAAGGCCGAATGCGTCCGCCTTGCTCGCGAGCGCTATGGACTGCCGGAAGGCTATCTGCTCAGCGTCGGCACCCGCGAGCCCGGCAAGAACCGCCCGACCCTTCTGCGCGCCTTCCGCCACCTCCTCGATCAGGGCCGCGACCTGCATCTCGCCATCGTCGGCCAGGACGGCTGGCGCTCGCATGAGGACGAGGCAGCGCTGCATGAGCTGGGCCTCTCCGGCCGAGTGCGCTTCACGGGCTACGTGCCCCAGGCCGACCTGCCGGCGCTCTACAACGCCGCCAGCGTCTTCGTCTTCCCGTCGCTGTACGAGGGCTTTGGCCTACCACCGCTGGAGGCAATGGCCTGCGGCACTCCCGTCGTCACCTCCAACGTTTCCTCCCTGCCAGAGGTCGTCGGCGACGCCACTCTTCTCATCGATCCCCTGGACGCCGGCGCGATTGCCGCCGCCGTGGCGCGCATCCTCGACCAGCCCGCCCTGGCCGAGACCCTGCGCCAGGTCGGCCTCGATCGCGCCGCCGGCTTCAGCTGGGAGGACTGCGCGGCCGCAACCCTGTCGGTCTATCGGCAGGTCCTCGGTGAGACCTAGGCTCCATCGAGTCAGGCAAGCGAAGGTCTCCTCATGCCCCAGCCTTCCGGGCTGGGGTGTTCGGCCCTGATACGCATCGCCAATTCCTATCGGGTTTTTGACTTCGGGGCCTCAGACGGGCAAAGTGGGCAGGTGCCCCTGCCCCAGGTCCTCTCCGTCGTGATCGTCAGCTTCAATGCCCGTGAGCATCTGCGCCGTTGCCTCGATTCGATCTACGCCCACGTCACCTGCGATTTCGAGGTCTGCGTCATCGATAACGCCTCCCGCGACGGCAGCGCCGACATGGTGGCCTACGGCTACCCCAAGGTGCGGCTCCTGCGCAATCGCCGCAACGAGGGTTACTCCGCCGCCGCCAACTTCGCCGCCGATGCCGCCGCCGGCGACGTGATCCTCTTCCTCAACCCGGACTCTGAGCTCGCCGAAGACGCCCTCTCGGACGCTGCAACCTATCTGCGCGAGAACCAGGACGTCGGCGCCCTCGGCCTCAGGCTGCTGGACCCGGGCGGGACGGCCCAGCCCTCGGTCCGCCGCTTCCCCGGCCTCACAACGGCGCTATTTAACCGCCATTCACCGCCACCACGCCTGAGCGATGGGGAGGACGCCGACGTCACGGACGTCGATTGGATATCCGGGGCCTGCCTGATGACCACCCACGCCGTCCTCGATAACGTGGGGCAATTTGACGAGGGCTTCTTCTACGGTTTCGAGGACGCCGATTTCTGTCAGCGTCTGCGACGCGCCGGCCTGCGCGCCGTCTACTACCCGATGACCAGCGTGACCCACACGATCGGCGTCAGCGCACGCAGCACCCCGACGCGCGCGGTGGTGGCGCACCATCGCGGCATGTGGCGTTACTACCGCCGCTATCTGGCCTCGAATCCCCTCATCGATGCCATCGTCTGCTTCAGCATCGGCTTGCGATGCGCAGTCCAGGTGGCCGCCATCCTGCCCAGGCGCCTCACTCCTCGCCGCGGCCGCCCGTAGCCGCGCCCGCCCACCCCACTGCCCCTGGATGCCCCACAAACGTCAAAGACGTAGCCTATGCCCATGCAGCCGCACTCAACCCGGCGCCCTCGGCCTTTCGAGTGGCTCCTGGCCGCCGTTATCACTGTCGTCGCCGGCTTCATCTTTCTCAACGCCTCCCTCCTCAGCACCTACGACGCGTTCCACATCGACCTCTCGATCAATCTCGTTGCCTCTGACGCGTTGCAAGACGGCGAAAGTCCCTACGGCCGCACCACCTTGCGTGAACGCGCCGAGGCGCTCGGCAGCCCGACTCAGGACGTCTACAGCCAGCTCTTCACCTCCTACATCCAGCCGCCCACCTCGGCCATGCTCCTGACACCGCTTTCGTTCCTGCCCTGGCGTGACGCGACCCGCGCCGGTCTGGTGTTCAACCACGTCATCCTCCTCGCCGCCGTGGGCCTGACGCTCTACACGATGCGGCCTGCCCTGTCGCTGCCCTGGCTCATAGCCGGCGCGACGGTGGTCCTCGCGGCCTTCAGCCAGGTCTACAGCTCCTTCGTCCTGGGCCAGTGGGACGCGACCTTGCTACTGCTGCTCTGCATCGCTTTCTGGGCCGCCGCCACGCGCCACGACCCCATCGCGGGCATCGCCATCGCCCTTGCCGCCGCCATCAAGCTGGTCCCGGCGCTACTCCTGCTCTACTTCCTCTGGCGCGGCCGCTACCAGATCGTCGCCTGGGGCTTCGGCGCCGGCGCCGGGCTCTTCCTTGTCTCCCTGGCCTATGCCGGTGTCGATATCTACCGTACCTACCTGACCGACTCCCTGCCCTCCCTGCTCAAGGGCAGCACCCACTACTCCAACAACACCGTGCAGGCTCTTATCGCCCGCGCCAGCACCCCGGAGGTCATCAACGGCCTCGCCGAAGTCGATTACCTGGACGAGGTGCCCAGCGGCCTCTCAGCCCGCCTCGCCTCCAGCGCCGTCACCATCGCCGTCCTCGCCGCTGTCGCGCTGATCCTCGGGCGCCCTCGTCGCGCCGATCTCCCTCGCGAGCGCCTCTTCGCCGAGTTCTACCTTGTCGTCACCGCCGGCCTTCTGATCAGCAGTGTCACCTGGGAGTTCTACGCAGTCTGGCTGCTGCCCGTCTTCCTCGCTGTCTTCCTCGCCCCGTCTCGACTCATCCCGGCGGCGCCGCTACTCCGATTCGGCCTGCTCGCCGCGCTCGCCTTCGCCTTCATCGGCCTCAACTACCCCGGCGACTTCTGGCTCTTCCCGCCCGACTTCGCCATGTTCGACCCCGGTCACGCCCTCCACCACCCCGACTGGGTGCCCGGCGTCTGGGTCGAAGACAAGCTGCGCCTCTACCACAACCACCTCGATGCCGTCCTGCTTCTGCGCCTGCCCGCCCTGCTCCTCACCGCCGCCGCCCTCGCCGCCATCGCCCTCCTCTGGCGCCGCCATGAAGATGAGATGCCCCCTGAGGTGGTTCCGGCTGCATCCAAAGCCTCCGCGTCTTAAAGGCGGCAAGGCGGAAGTGCAGAGGGCATAGCGCCCCTGCCGGGGAGTTTGAGCGGTGTCCCCTCAAGTCTAATTCTCTATTTCTTTCTCAATGGCGGAGCAGACAAGCGCATGAGCGCGCAGCCCAGCCCCGGTCAGCGCGACACCCGCCGCACCATGCGGAACGAAAGCTCCTCCACCCGCCGCTGCGACCCGTCATCGCCGAAGCGCCACCAGGCGTTGAGAAACGGCTTGCCCACCCGCCGGAATCCGAGGCGGTGGTACAGCTTTCGCGCCGGGTTATCGACCCGCACCTCCAGGTAGACACTGCGCAGCCGCCGCCGTCGCGCCTCTTCTAGTACGTGCGCCACGATGGCGCTGCCGACGCCGCGCCGGCGCCAGGACAGCCCTACCTCCAGCGCGAACAGATGCAGCGCCTGCTGCGCTATCGAATGCCGGATGCTCACCGTACCGACCAGCTCGCCGTCCAGCTCAGCCACAAGCAACTCCCGATAGCCGTTCTCTTGCTCCCGCCAGCGGTTCTCGAACTGCGCCGCGCTCATCTCCTCGATCGATGCCGCCAGCGCCGGTATCTCTGACGCAAGCAGTGGCCGGATGGTCAATGACTCAATACTCGAGGCAGACCGCGCGCGGACGTTACCCTGTTCAAGGTGCATGCCCTAGAATAAGATGAATTACGCAATGACAGACAAGGCCAGAATCGTTCATTCCGATCCCGAAATACTTGGCGGGATACCCGTCTTCGTTGGAACGCGTGTGCCGGTGCAGAACTTGATTGACTATCTGGAAGCAGACAATAGCCTCGACGAGTTTCTTTTAGACTTTCCTTCGGTCAGTCGCGATCAGGCAGTTCAAGCGCTCGAAGTCGCCCGCCAAGCCCTCCTCGCGAGTGCGCATTCTCATTGATGAGTGCCTGCCTGTTCGGCTGGCGCGTTACCTCACCGGACATACGGTCAAACCGTATCACGCGCTGGCTGGTCTGGCATCCGCAACAGCGAGCTTCTTCACCTCGCGGCAAGAGACTATGAAGTCTTTGTTACCATCGACCAGCGTCTGGCAAGACAGTCTCCTGTGCCTCTAGGACTCGCGATAATTACGCTCCAAGCGGCAACCAATAGTATTGAATCTCTCCAACCCCTTATCCCGGCTGTGCTTAAGGCCCTGGTGAGCATCAAGCCAGGGGAAAGTCTGCGCATCGGCCCGACCTGATTCACCGCGCAGGAGGAACGATTACATCACGCCTCGCATTGACCCTCCTGCCCTCCACGGCCGATAATCACCCTAGCAGGAGGTTAGTGTCATTAAGACACTAAGAGTCGCCCTCGCGCAGATCAATACCACCGTGGGGGACCTCGACGGCAACGCCGCCAAGGTCATCGACTACGCTAACCGCGCCCGCGAGGCCAGCGCCGATCTCGTCGCCTTCCCGGAGCTGACGGTCCCCGGCTACCCGCCCGAGGACCTCCTGCTGCGCCGCTCCTTCATCCTCGATAACCAGGCCGCCCTCCGAAGGATCGCCGCTTCCGTACGCGGCATCACCGCCGTCGCCGGCTTCGTCGATTCCAACGCCGATATCCACAACGCCGCCGCAGTCATCCACGAGGGCGAAATTGCCGGCGTCTACCACAAGCAGTTCCTGCCCAACTACGGCGTCTTCGATGAGAAGCGCTACTTCCGCGCCGGCGAGCGCTCCCAGCTCTTCACCATCGCCGGGGCGCGGGTCGGCGTAAACATCTGCGAGGATATCTGGTACCCGGAGGGTCCCACCCAGGACCAGGCCCTGGCCGGCGCCGACGTAATCATCAACATCAACGGCTCCCCCTTCCACAAGGGCAAGCGAGCCGACCGCGAGCGCATGGTCGCCACCCGCGCCGCCGATAACGCCGTCATCCTCTGCTACGTCAACCTTGTCGGCGGCCAGGACGAGCTCGTCTTCGACGGCAGCAGCACTGTCTTCGACCAGACCGGCGAGCTGATCGCCCGCGCGCCCGCCTTCGAGGAGAGCCTGCTCGTCGTTGACCTCAATCTCGATTCGCTCTACCTCTCGCGCCTGCACAACCCCCTGCGCCGCCTCGAAACGCTGCGCCATCGCGCCGCCCCCGTCGACGAGGTCTTCGTTTCGGGGGAAGCGGGCATACGGGCATACGGGCATACGGGCAAGTCTCCAGCCGGATCCCAAACCACTAACTCCGAAGCCCTCGAAACCCGAACCGCTCACCCTGAGGCACTCGAAGAGCGAGCGGCCTCAGGCCTCATACCATCCCTCGTTCCCGCCGAAATCGCCCCACCTCTCTCCGAAGAGGCAGAGGTCTACCAGGCCCTCGTCACCGGCACCCGCGACTACGTCCACAAGAACGGCTTCGAGACCGTCCTGGTCGGCGTCTCTGGCGGCATCGACTCGAGCATCGTCGCCACCATCGCTACCGACGCCCTCGGCCCCGGCCACGTCGTCGGCGTCTCCAACCCCTCTCGCTACTCCTCCGAAGGCTCCATCGCCGACGCCCGCGCCCTGGCCGAGAATCTCGGCATCAAGCTGCTGATCATCCCTATCGAACCCGGCCACGCCGCCTACCTCGAAATGCTAGAACCCGTCTTCGCCGGCACAGCGCCCGGCACCGCCGAAGAGAATATCCAGTCCCGCATCCGCGGCAATATCTGGATGGCCCTCTCGAACAAGTTTGGCTGGCAGCCAGTGCTCAGCTGCGGCAACAAGAGCGAGATGGCCACCGGCTACGCCACCCTCTACGGCGACATGGCGGGCGGCTTCGCCGTTATCAAGGACGTGCCGAAGACGCTGGTCTACCGCCTCGCCCGCTACCGCAACGCCCTCGCCGGCCGTGACCTCATCCCCCGCGCCATCATCGATAAGCCACCCTCAGCCGAGCTGAAGCCGGATCAGCTCGACACCGATTCCTTGCCGTCCTACGACGTCCTCGACCCCATACTCGAGGCCTACGTCGAGCAGGACCGCGGCCTGGACGAGATCGTGGCCATGGGCTTCGAAGAGGCCACCGTCCGCCGCATCGTCAGCCTCGTGGACCGCAACGAGTACAAGCGCCGCCAGGCCCCTCCCGGCGTCAAGATCACGCCCCGCGCTTTCGGCCGCGACCGCCGCCTGCCGATCACAAACAAATACCGGCCTTAGCAGGCGGCATCGCGCAACCTACGGGATGAATCCCGCAGCTACTGAAAATAGGCCGCATCAGGTGCTAGCTGCGGGATTCATCCCGCAGACCCAGTAAGGCCCTCTCCCTCGAGGGAGAGGGCCAGGGTGAGGGTGTATAGCGCCCGTAGATCGAACCCCCCAACATCTTGGCGAACAACCTCCTCAGCCTTATTCCCGATAGCCCCATACCCACACCTCCGCTATCGTCAGGCAATGGCGCCCGGCGGCCTCGAATGGTTGTGGATACCCCTGACGATTTGGGCCGGCTTCGCCCAGACGCTGCGCAACGCCGCCCAGCGACACCTGATCGCCGATCTCGGCACCCTCGGCGCGACCCTCGTCCGCTTCCTCTACGGCCTGCCCTTCGCCGCCGCCTGGCTCGTCATCGTCCTCCTCATCCGCGGCGATAGCATCCCGCAGCCCAACCTCGGCTTCCTTGCCTGGGTCACCGAGGGCGCCCTCGCCCAGATCGCCGCCACGGCCCTGCTGCTGCGAGTCATGGCGGAGCGCAACTTCACCCTCGGCGTCGCCTATTCCAAGACCGAGCTGGTGCAGGTCGCCGTCTTCGCCCTCGTCTTCCTCGGCGATGAAATCTCGCTGCTGGCCGCCATTGCCGTCATGCTGGCGACCATCGGCGTCCTCTTCCTCTCCCCCGCCGATAAGGAGCGCCCGCTGGCCGGGTTCATCCGCGGCTGGACCTCCCGTACGGCGCTCCTCGGTCTGGCCTCCGGCACCGGCTTCGCCCTCGCCGCCGTCGGCTATCGTGGCGCCGCTCTGGAGGTCGATGCACCGTCCTTCCTCGTCGCCGCGGCCTTCACCCTCTTCTGGGCCCAGGCGATCCAGACCGTCGCGCTTGGCGGCTGGCTGCTCGTTCGGCAGCCCGGCATCGTTGGCACGCTGCTCCAGGTCTGGCGACCCTCGATCTTCGCGGGCTTCATGGGCGCCGCCGCCTCCGTCGGTTGGTTCACCGCCATGGCCATCGAGCCCGTCGCCCACGTCCGTACCCTCGGCCTGGTCGAGCTGTTCTTCGCCTACCTGCTCTCGCGGCGCATCTTCCTGGAGAGCCTCTCCCGCAGCGAGGTCGTCGGCATCGCCCTGCTCTCCCTCGGCCTCGTGGTCATCATCCTCGGCGGCTAGGGCGGTATGATGGGCGGCGTGTCTATCGAAATCTGGGACCTCTGGTACCCGAAGGCCGCCGCCACCGGCATCCCCTTCGCCCGCGGCCGCCTCGATGCCACCGAGGCCCTGCTGGTCCACGCCGTCCCCGAACACCTGACCGTCGAAATCCGCACTGACAACGGTGAGCGGATCGCCTTCGCCCAGGACCTGCCGCGTACTCTTCAATCGCCGGTCTGCCTGCTGCGCCGCGAGGGCGTCAGCATCCGCCGTGAGGACATTTGGCCCACCGACGCCGAGCTTGGCCTGCCTATCCTCCTGCCCGGTGGCGAGGTTGGCATCCTCAGGTCCTGGTGGCACGCGGACGACCGCAAGGAGTGGCGCTGGCAGATCGAGCTATCCAACTCCATCCGCTGACCCGTTTCCGAATCTGCACCCGCGAATAGGACACCTCGGCCACGCCACAGACGCGGTAGCGTGGCAAGATAGGCCCATGCCTCGCGATGTTAAATACCTCCTGATCGGCGGCGGCATCGCCTCTTTCAACGCGGCCAAGCTGATCCGCCAGACCGACACGGAAGGCTCCGTCCTCATCGTGGGTGAGGAGCCGCTGCCACCCTACGACCGGCCACCGCTCTCGAAAGAGGTTATGCGCGGCGAGAAGTCGATCGACGAGATCGTCTTTGAGCCGGCCGGGAAGCTGGCTGAGCAGGCCATCGATCTCGCCCTTGGCGTCCGCGTCGATGCCCTGGATGCGACAACGCAGCAGGCAACGCTCTCCGGTGGCGAGACCGTCCACTTCGAGAAGGCGCTCATCGCTACCGGCGGCTCTCCCATTCGTCTACCACTTCCCGGCGCTGACCTTGCGGGCGTCCACTATCTGCGAACCGCCCAGGACGCGGGCGCCATCGCTGCCGAAGCCCGGCCAGGCCGTCACGCCGTGATCATCGGCGGCGGCTTCATCGGCCTGAAGGTCGCGGCTTCCTTGACCCAGCGCGGCGTCCAGGTCACCGTTATCGAAGCGCTGCCTCACATCTGGGCCCGCTTCGCCGATGCCAGCCTTGCCGGCTACTTTCAGGACTACTGCAGCCGCGAGGGAGTCACCTTCCGCACCAACGAGACCGTGACGGAGCTGCGCGGCGAGGGCCGTGTCGGCGCCGTGGCTCTGCGCGGCGGCGACGTTCTCGCTTGCGACTTCGTCTGCATCGGCGTTGGCATTCGGCCCAACGTCGAGCTGGCGCAGGCGGCAGGCCTTGAGGTCGACAACGGCATCGTCGTCGATGACTACCTGCGCACATCCAACCCGGAGATCTACGCAGCCGGCGATGTCATCAATTATCCGGATGCCACGTTTGGCAAGCGACGCCGCGTCGAGCACTGGGGTCACGCCGAGTACACCGGTCAGGTCGCCGGTCGCAACATGGCCGGCGAACCTACGCCCTATAGCTTCCTCACCTACGTCTGGTCGGACATCTTCGACCTGCATCTCGAGTTTGCCGGCGATGAGGGCGAGCGCGACGAGGTGCTGCTGCGGGGCCGCTATGAGGACAACAAGTTCACCGTCCTCTATCTCAAGGAAGACCGTCTCACCGCCTACTTCGCCCTCAACACGCCGGCGCGCGAGTACGGTATCCTCCGCCGCTTCATCCTGACGAAGAAGGACATAGGCGGCCACAAAGCCGAGCTCCAGGACCCGTCATTCGAGCTGAGAAGCCTGCTCCAGCCATAGCAGGCTTCGCGCCCGCATGTGGGCCCTCGATGATCGCTCAAAGCACCCTGGCGCGCATCCAGCGCCCCGACAGGAAATACGGCAGGTAGATCAGCAGCCGGAACAGCATCGCCGCCACAATGGCCCAGGCCACCGACGTCGAGTCAAAGTCGAGGAAGTCACGCAGGAAGAGCGCCAGCGGTAGCTGCACGACCCAGATCGTCACGATGTTGACGAGTGCCGGGACTATCGTGTCGCCTGCCGTGTTGAAGCAGTGCATCATCACCGTGCTCAGGCCCATGGTCACATAGCCCAGCGCCAGGATTCGGAACCAGGTCTCACCCAGCGCGTGCAGGTCGGCGTCGTCGTTGAAGATCGCCATGTAGGCGATCGGGAACGCCGCCAGCAGCGCCGCGAACACGAGCTGCGAGAAGAACGACCAGACCATCGCCACCAGGACGGTCTTACGGGCCCGCTCCGGCTGCCCGGCGCCCAGGTTCTGCCCCACCAGCACGCCGCTGGCGTTGGCCAGACCGGTGATCACCCGGTTAGCCAGTAGGTCCGTGCGCTGCGCGAGCGTGTAGACGCCCAGCGCCGTCACGCCGAAGGATGCCACCACGCCAACCATGACGAACTGAGATAGCGCCCGCTCCATGCTCGTGACCGAGGCCGGCACGCCGATGCGCACCAGTCGCCTCATGACGTCCCAATCGAGGTAGAAGCCCTTGAGCGTCAGGTGCAGCCGGGAGCGGCCGGAGAACAGGGCGTTCCAGTTCAGGATCGAGCCGACGATTTGGCCGATGATCCCGGCGACGGCTAACCCCATGAGACCCAGCTCCGGGAAGAACAGCAGCCCGAAGGCCAGCGTCGGGCTCATCGTCATGTGCACGGCTCGCGTGATCACCGTCGCGCGCAGCGGCGTCAGGCTATCGCCGGCCGAGGCCAGCGCCTGCCCGGACATCGTCCGCCACGCCACCAGCGATTGGTTGATGAGCTGAAAGCGCATGTAGAGGCTGACCTCGTTGCGCACTTCCTCCGGCAGGCCGATTATCATCAGCAGCTGGTCGGCAAAGATCACGCCCGGTATCACGACGAAGAAGATCGAGATGAAGGTGTTGAGCGCGAACGCCTGCAGGACCACCCGGTTCGCGAGCGCCATATCGCCGGCCCCGACAGCGCGTGACACCATGGCGCGCATCGCCGTATCGAGGCCGCCGCGCGCCGTCAGTCCCAGGGTCGTGTAGGTCCAGACAGCGCCGACCCCCGCCAGGGCGTCGAGACCGAAGCCCTGGCCGGCCCAGAACAGGTCCACCATCTGGTAGAAGACGTAGAGGGCGCCCTCTGCCATCTGCGGCCAGGAGAGGAACAGCAGGTTACGGGAGATGCTGCCCTCGGTCAGGTTGCGGGTCGCGTACTGCTCCGCCAGCCGGCCGCGGCGCCCGCCATGTCGCGGCGCCGGCGATTCGGTCTCAGAAACCGCCTCCACGTCGCCAGTGGATGCGCTTGCAGCTTCCGGCGCGATGGCTTCCGCGGCCGCCTCTGGTTCGGGGTTCTTGGCGGCCGCCTTTTCTTCGTCCGATAGCGCTTTGGTTACTTCGTCCGCCATGGTCTTCTACGCCAACGACGGCGACCAGGTGACCTGATCGCCGTCGTCTAGTGTTCGATCCCGCCATCGATCCCGCATCTCGCGCCTATCGGGGCGCTGGCTGATCGATGGATCTATTAAGAATCGTCACGTCTGACCAATGCCTCAAAGCGCCGCTACGATAGCACTTTCCCGATCTTCGTGCCTGTCGCGCGGATGGGACCGTCGTGGTGCCTTAGAGCGCCCCGATCGAGAGCTCCGGGCTCTCCTCCGGCGCCACCCGGTACTTCGCGTCAACAACCTTCCCGTCCTCGTCAATCACGAAGTGACTGCGCAGGACGCCCATGAATGTCTCATCGCTGTCGGGCCGCTTGCGCTCGCCCCAGGTTCCGTAGAGGTCGTGGATCGCGTGGTCCGTGTCGACCAGCAGCGGGAACGGCAGCTCGTGGTTGGCCTTGAACGCCTTGTGCGATTCGGCATCGTCCGGGCTCACACCCAGCACCACCGCGTTCTTCTCCTGCACCTGCGGGTAGGAGTCGCGGAAGCCGCAGGCCTGGACCGTGCAGCCGCGCGTCTCGTCCTTGGGGTAGAAGTAAAGGACCACCTTCTTGCCGCGAAAGTCGCTCAGGCGGACTTTCTGGTTGTTTTCGTCAAGGGTCTCGAAGTCGGGGGCCTGGTCGCCTGGCTTCAGTTGGACCTGTGCCATGTGTGCTTACCCTCCAAAGATGTTTGACGCCGGCCCATTGCGAGCCGCTTAACCTACCCGACCAGTATAATCTGGCTCGGGCTCGTGGCGAATGAGCCCTATGGTTAACGACCGCGGCCCGGGGCCGCTTGCAACCTCAGGAGGGATCATGAAGACCGAAGACGCCCGGCGAATGCTCGAAGCATCCCGCGCCAAAGCCAACGAGATCGGCAAGCCCGTCAGCGTCGCCGTCCTCGACGCCGCCGGCGCCATCGTCGTCCTCGAGCGCCTCAACGACGCGCCGCCCTTCACCGCCTTCGTCGCAGAGGGCAAGGCAGCGGCCAGCGCCATCACCGGCCGCGACTCCAGCACGCTCAAGGGTATGTCGGAGAACGCGCCTTTCGTGTTTAACACCCTCGCGGCGCGCATGCAGGGCCAGCGCTTTGCTCCGCACCAGGGCGCCGTGCCGGTGCGTGACTCCCGCGGTGACCTCGTTGGCTCCGTCGGCGTCTCCGGTGCGACGTCTGAAGAAGACGAGGCCATCGCCCGCGCCGGCGCCGACGCCTACAACGCCTGACGCCTGGTCCCGAGTCCGGCTCGCAATCTGCCCGCCCAGCTCCGGCGCGGGTCTCTGACGCGGCGTTCCGTTATGCTACGGGGGCAACTACAAGCGCGAATCTCACTGCTTGTTACTTGCTACCGGTTACTTGTTACTCACCCCAGGAGGCGCGTGTGAAGGTCCACGAGTACCAGGCCAAAGAGCTGCTTGCTCATTACAGCGTCCCGATCCCCAAGGGCCGCGTCGCCTCAACCCCGGCCGAAGCCAAAGCGATAGCCACGGAGCTGGGCGTTGCGGTCGTCGTCAAGGCGCAGATCCACGCCGGCGGACGCGGCAAAGGCGGCGGCATCAAGCTGGCAGCCACCCCGGTTGAAGCTGAGACCGCGGCCGGCCAGATCATCGGCATGACCCTCGTCACGCCCCAGACAGGGCCCGAGGGCCGTCTCGTGCGCAAGGTACTCATCGAAGAGCAGACTCAGATCGACCGCGAGCTCTACTTCGCCGTCCTGATCGACTCCAGCATCGGCCGAGCGATCCTCATGGGCTCGCAGGCCGGCGGCATGGAGATCGAAGAGGTCGCCGCCTCCAACCCTGAGCAGATCCACCGCGTCGCCATCGACCCCGCGGCCGGCTTCCAGCCCTACCAGGGCCGCGAGCTCGCTTTCGCGCTCGGCCTCGACGGCGACTTGCTGCGACCCGCTGTCGCGCTGATGCAGAACCTCTACCGTCTCTTCATCGAGAAGGACGCCTCCCTGGCCGAGATCAACCCCCTCGTTGTTACCAAGGACAACCGCGTCCTCGCTCTGGACGCCAAGCTCAACTTCGATGACAACGCCGCCTTCCGCCATCAGGACATCCTTGCTCTGCGCGACGTGGAAGAAGAGGACCCGCTGGAGGTGCGCGCCCAAGCCGAGGGCATCAGCAACTACGTCAAGCTGGATGGCAACATCGGCTGCGTCGTCAACGGCGCCGGCCTCGCCATGGCCACGATGGACGCGATCAAGCTGGCCGGCGGCGAGCCCGCCAACTTCCTCGACATCGCCACGGCCAACGACCCCCAGCGCGTCGTCAACGCCCTCGGCATCATCACCTCCGACCCCAACGTCAAGGCTATCCTGTTCAACATCTTCGGCGGCATGGCCCGCGTCGACGTCATAGCCGAGGGCATCATTGCGGCTCATAACTCGATGCCGGCCAAGGTGCCAATCGTCGCGCGCCTCGCCGGCACCAACCTCGACGAAGGCCTGAAGATGCTCGCCGACTCCGGCATCCACGTGGAGCGCGCCGATGACCTCGGCGAAGCGGCCCGCAAAGCCGTCGCCGCCGCCACCGCGTAAACTAGAGCCATGGTCGCACGCCGAAAGAACCCTGAGAATCGCCACGGCGCACCGGCAATCGAGATCGCGACGCTGCTTCACAAGACGGAGAGCTATCTCGATGCCGGCAACCTCGATGGCGCCCGTACTGCAATCAAGCAAGCGATGGCACTAGAGCCGGACGACGAGCAGGTACGTGCCTTGAGCAAGCGCGTCTCTCAAACAGCGCTATTGCGGCTCGTAGATCAAGGCTTTGCCAGATGGTCCGGCGAAAAACCCAAGGGTAGCAAGAACCCTGTCAAGCTAACCCCGGGTTCCTCTATCTCCGAGATGATTCACGAAATGCGCGAGTGATCCTCTTCCTCGATAGCGACAGCATCTGTAAACGCTATCTCAGAGATGAAGACAACATCGACGAGACTCTCCTCGCTATGGAGGCGGCGGATGTGCTTGCGGCTTCGATTCTGTCTTATGTCGAGGTTAGAGGCGTCTTGGCTAGAGCCCGGCGCGTACGGCGCATTCGCAGCGCCAGCAGTTATGCCCGCATTACGGCCGAATTTGAAGTGGACTGGGATGGCTACTTTCGGATCGCCCTTTCAGACGAGATCATCGCTGAGGCTGGGCGACTGGCCGAGAGATATTTCCTCCGTGGAGTAGACGCTATTCTTCTGGCGACGGCGCTAGCCCTGTCGTCTAAATCATTTGAGCCAGTTGAGATTTCCACCTGGGATCGGAACAGCGGCCTCGTCGCTGCAATCCAATCCGAAGGCCTTTCCCTGGCCCACGAAGTGACGGCATGAAACCGATCCTCCTGGCCGTCAGCCTGTTCACCGCCGTAGCCGGTCTGGTCACGATCGAGTCGGCCCGACCTGCTTACGCCTGCAGCGCCGGCGATGACTTCAACCCCGTCTCGAGTTCTGAAGTCATCGTCATGGGCACGATTACGGGCTGGCAGCCCGTCACCGCGCCGGCAAACATACCAACGCACTCCACGTTTCAGACCGTCGAGGTTACAATCAGCGTCGACCGCACTCTCAAGGGGACGCCCGTCTCGAGCCTGGTCGCCGTCGACACCTCCAGCCTGATCCGCGAAGGTCAGGGCCCGGCCGGCGCCTGGGTTGGTTCGAGTGGCGCCTGCGGCGCCTTCAATGCGGATCCCACGGGCATGTATGTCCTCATGGGTCTCAGCCGGACGGACGGCGGCGCCCTGCGGACTCACCTCCTCCACACCTTCTACATCGGTGAGAAGGATCAGCTTTCCGGTCCCAGATACGAGAGGATCCGTGAGCGATTGGCCGCCTACGGCCTGACTACGCTACCGGCGCTCGGGTCCGGTGGCGACTTGCGAGATGATGACAACCTGAACCAGCGCCAGTTGGCCGGAGCCGGCTTGGTCGGAATAGCGATCCTCACATTGGGCCTGAGTTGGGCCGCACGAATTAGGAGATCAACTTGAGCATTCTCGTAGACAAGAACACCCGCGTCCTCGTCCAGGGCATCACCGGCCGCGAGGGCGGCTTCCAGACGGAACGCTGCATCGAGTACGGCACCAAGGTGGTCGCCGGCGTTACACCCGGCCGCGGCGGCGAGTCGGCTTTCGGCGTCCCTGTCTTCAACACCATCGCCGGCGCCATCGAAGCGCAGGGGCCGATCGACTGCTCCCTGATCTTCGTCCCGGCCCCATTCGCCGCCGACGCCATCCTCGAAGCGGCGGACTGCCGGATCAAGGTGATCATCTGCATCACGGAGGGTATCCCCACCCTGGACATGATGACCGTCAAGCGCACCCTCGATGGCAGCGATCTCACCCTCATCGGCCCCAACTGCCCCGGCGTAATAACCCCCGGCGAGTGCCGCGTCGGCATCATGCCCGGCAGCGTCTTCAGTCAGGGTAACGTCGGCGTCGTATCCCGCAGCGGCACGCTCGTCTACGAGGCCGTCGACCAGCTAACCCGGCTGGGCATCGGCCAGTCGACCTGCGTCGGCGTCGGTGGCGACCCGATCATCGGCACGACAACGCGTCAGGTCCTCGAGATGTTCAACAACGATCCCGGCACTAAAGCAATCGTGATGATCGGTGAGATCGGCGGCACGGCGGAGCAAGAGGCCGCCGAGTACATCAAGGCCCACGTCAAGAAGCCCGTCATCGCCTTTATCGCCGGCAGCACGGCTCCAGCCGGGCGGCGCATGGGACACGCCGGCGCCATCATCGCCGGCAACACCGGCACCGCCGCCGCCAAGAAGGCCGCCCTGACCGACGCCGGCGCCGTCATCTCTGACTCCCCGGCCGAGATCGGCGCGACGGCAGCGCGCGTGCTCAAGGAGCGCCTGCTCTAATCACGACTTCTTGAAATCAAAGAGGCCGGACTTAACGTCCGGCCTCTTACTTTGGCATCGATTGCCTAGTGGTGTGTCGCGGGTTTGGTGATCCGGTCGAGGGTGGCTTATCCGCGGGCTACTTTGTCGAGGATCTCGTCGGCGGGTTTGGTCCAGACGAAGGGCTCGGGGTTGTCGTTCCAGTGGGAGACCCAGCAGTCGATCCGGGTTTCGAGTCGGCGACGGAGGTGAAGCTGGTGTTGGTCAAGGCTTTGCGACTGAGCACGGAGAACCAGCACTCGATGAGGTTGAGCCATGACAAGCTGGTCGGGGTGACGTGCAGGTGCCAGCGGCGGCGTTTCTTGTGGGCCAGCCAGTCACGGACAGGCTGGCTCTTGTGGGCCGACAGGTTGTCCAAAATGACGTGCAGCTCTAGGTCGGGGTCGACGTGCATGTCGATCCAGCGGAAGAACGCCAGCACGTCACGGCCGGTGTGGGAGCGGCGGGTGTCGTGCAGCACCTCCCCGGAGCCCACGTTCAGCGCGGCGAACAGGTCCAGGGTGCCGTTTCTCTTGTAGTCGTGGGTCATCGTCCCGGCCCGCCCGGGCACCATCCGCAGGGACGGCTGGGTGCGGTCCAGAGCCTGGACCTGGGTTTTCTCGTCGAAACAGAACACCGCTGCGGCAGCTGGCGGGTTACGCCCATCGGCGGTACTCTTGCGAAATGCGACCTCTTCGGTATTCTATCAACGTCACACTGGACGGGTGCTGCGATCATCGGGCAATGGTGACGGACGAAGACTTGCATCGTTACTGGGCCGAGAGCCTCGCGCAGGCCGATGCCCTCCTCTTTGGCCGGGTAACCTACGAAATGATGGAGGCAGCGTGGCGTCCGCCGGCGGCGGGAGCGAGGCCTGATTGGATGGCCGATTGGATGGAACCCTTCGCCCGGACGATCGACGCGGCAAAGAAGTACGTCGTTTATCGAGCACCCTGGACCGGGTCGATTGGAACGCGGAGCTCGTGCGCGGGGATCTGGGGAAGGCCGTTCAACAGCTCAAAGGGGAGTCGGGTAAGGGACTGTTCGTGGGCGGCGTGAAGCTCCCGCTGGCGTTGGCGGAGCTGGGATTGATCGATGAGTACGAGTTCGTAGTGCATCCCAGACTCGCGGGCCACGGGCCGACGTTGTTCGCGGGCCTATCGACGTATGTCGACTTAAAGCTCGTGAGCCGGCTTGAGTTCAGCTCGGGGGCAGTAGCGATGCGGTATGAGCCGAGAAGGTAGCCATCGGGCTTGCTAGCCTGAGCCGGCCGCATCATGGAGCCCTGGTTCGCGGCTCTTGCGCGCCCCACCGCAGCGGTTCCCTCCGCGGCGGCCCACAACAACGCCTTGGCCTGGCGCACCTCCCGAGCCGGCGCGGTGTGCGAACGAGCAAGCCCCTCCAGCTCAACCCGCTGCCCACCCGTCATCTCCAATGCCCCAGCCGCAGCCACCATCCCACCCACACTACGACAGATCACTATTTAAGCGACACACCACTAGCAGGGCACGGGGACAGGCGTGAAGGTTGGGAACGGTATTGGGAACGGCGTGCCGGCAGGTGGCGGGCCAGGTGTTGGAGCGCAGAGACGCGGCGTTGGCGTGGCGGTTGGTATGGCCGGTGGCGTGGTCGGCTGGACAACCACCGGCGGCCGCGTCGGAGCGACCGTCGGCTGCACTGGCGCCGGCGTATTCGTGGCGGCCGCCGTCGGCGAGGCCGCCGGTGAGGCAGGCGTGGCCGTCGCGGCGAGGCCAGCAGGCGCTTTAACCAGCACCGTGCACTCGGAGATCGTCCGCTCTTCGTCCTTGCTGAACGTCACTGTCAGCTTGTACTCATCCGTACGGCCTCCCGGGCCGGTCGCCGCCAACGCTTCGAACAGCACACTGAGACCCTGCTGCGCCCGCGCGTTCACGGCCTGCGGCGACGCGTTCGGCGAAACACTCCGCACCGCGACGGTCGAGATCAGGTAATCAGGTAACGACCGCTGATCGAAGGTCAGCGTGGCCCGCGATCCCTGGTCAACCATGATCGGCGCCGTGCCGCAGGCGATCTCGCGTACACCGGACGCGCGATTCTCGGCTTG
>WHTK01000056.1 GCA_009377745.1 Dehalococcoidia bacterium | reverse complement strand
CCGCTCGCAAGCAATGGCTCGATAGAGCCGTCTTCCAACCAGCTAAACCAAGAAAGAGGGAAATGAGATGTACAGAACCACAGCGATATTCCACGTAATTCCAGCGCTCTACGAGCTGGCCCGCGCCCGCGGCCGTCCGATGACTCAACTCGTAGCGGAAGCCGTGCAGCGCTACCTCGCCATCGAAGGCCTGATGCCGGAAGAGCAACGCCAGGAGCAGGATCCACAACAGCTTGAAGCGATATCACGGATCGCCGCTTGACCGAGAAACGGACATGTTCCGAGCGAGCGAACGTTACCGTCAGGAACATCGCCGGCTCCATCCCTCCGGCGAGCGAACGCAAGTCCGGAGGACTTGCGTTCACCAAGGACGCCGCTGAGGCAGCAAAGCTGCTGAGCAGAGAACTGCTCGACGACGTAATCGTCGCTAAGGGTGGGTTCGTCAGCCTCAAGGAACGCGGCGTCCTCTAAAAGCCACTTCATTTCTCATTCCTGGAAAGGAGAATTCACCGTGCAACTGCTTACCATTCGCGCCGCCGGCTTTACCGCAACGGTTGACGCCTGCGCTCAGGACGAGGGCCAGCTTTGGCTTATCTCGATGTTGGGCAGCCAGCAGGCTGTTCGCGCCATCTGGGCGCGCCTCTTGAAGGGCGAGACCGCTTATCTGGCCGAAGACGAGCTGGCCGGCGGAACGCCGTGCTGGCTCGCCCGCGAGGCCTGGGGTACCTGGCGCTTCTTCCGGGGCCGCCTGCCATCCGGGTTCGCCTATCAGGGCATGCTCGTGCCGGACCTCGCGGCCTACGCTATCGACCGCCAGGAATTCCTTCTCCTGGCCCGCCACGAGGAGGAGGCGCCGCTCCTCCATTACCGCTTCCTAAACCGCCGTGTGGACATCCCATTGCACCAATCGTGGTCCGGCTGGTTGTGGGAGCGGGGTCTGAACACGGAAGAGATCCAGGCACTTGAGTCCGTCGGCGTCCAAGCCTTTCACTGCCGTCCCATCGCCGATGCCCTGCAGGCTGATCTAGCTCAGGCCATCCGGCAACGCGTTCTTTCGGTGCCGGGTGAGGAACTGATGGCAATGACGGAGGCCGAAAAGATATGAGTCGCCTGGAGTCCATTAGCAAAGCCGGGTACTACCCGACGCCACCCTCCGTCGTCGATCGCATCGCAGCCCTGATCCGCCCAGCGCGAGCAGGGCCGCGCAAGGCCGTGCGTCTGCTTGACCCCTGCTGCGGCACCGGCGCCGCCCTGCGGCAGCTCGCAGACTCCGTGGGCGGGG
Organism: Dehalococcoidia bacterium; assembly: GCA_009377745.1. Lineage (GTDB taxonomy): Bacteria > Chloroflexota > Dehalococcoidia > DSTF01 > WHTK01 > WHTK01. The sequence goes on along the minus strand of WHTK01000056.1, from coordinate 10,751 downwards.
AGACCTACGGCATCGAGATCGCAAGCGACCGCTGCGACAAGGCGAAGGCCGTCTTGGACCACGTATTGAGTGAAAGCGCATTCTCAGTACGCATGGCCAACAGCGCCTTCTCTTGCCTTCTCTTGAACCCGCCCTATGAATATGACGAGGAAGACAAAAGGCTGGAGCATGCCTTTCTGACCGAGGTCACCCGCGCTCTCTGCCCCGGCGGCCTGCTCATCTTCATCGTGCCCCAGCGGCGCCTCGCCGTATCAGCCCGCTATCTGGCCGGGCACTACACGCGTCTCAACTGCTACCGCTTTCCCTCGCCGGACTACGACGGCTACCAGCAGGTTGTGCTGCTGGCTGAGAAGAGAGAGGCGGTCATGACTGACCAGAGGCTGAGGGAGCGCATCGAGGGCTGGTCCCTAACTGGCGAGGGTCAGGAGCTGCCGCCAGCGGGCTCTCTCGATCCTTTCTACGACCTGCCTCTCCTCCCGCAGGGGCCCGTCCTCTTCGCATCTATGTTCTTCGACCCTGAGGCCGCAGCGTTGGAAGCGCGGGAGCATGGCCTCTGGGTCAGCCCGGCCCTGGCCGAGCGCCTGTGGCCGGCCGAGGAGCACCCTGTGCGGCCGTTGATGCCGCTGCGCCGCGGCCACCTGGCCGTGCTCATAGCCGCCGGCTTCCTGAACAACATCCTCCTGGAGGCCGACGGCCGGCGGTTGCTGGTCAAGGGCCGCACTTACAAAGAGTCCGTGCCGGTTGAATCGGGCGACCCCGAGGTCGAGATCGAGCGCGAGGTACTGCGTACTTCGGTAATGGCGCTGGACCTGGACAACGGCGGCTTCGAGGCCATCCAGCAGGCCGGCTCCACGCAGGCTCACGACGAGGAGCGTCAGGCAGCGTGAATCTCGCCCAATTCATAGAGACCTTCCACGAGGCCATAACTCGGTCGGTAGTGCAGACCTACCCACCGCTGTACTCGGCCCGCAACCGCGATGACTGGGGCTTCGACTTGCGTCGCCTGCGCAGACGGCCGCTCGGCGCCCAGGGCGACGCCATCCGTGCCGTGGCGCTCTCGTTGCAACGGCATCGGGGCACGAATCTGGTCGGCGAGATGGGGACGGGAAAGACCACGATCGGCGTCGCCGCAGCCTACCTGGCCGGCTTCCGGCGCATTCTGGTCCTCGTGCCGCCCCACCTCGTGCGCAAGTGGCAGCGGGAGATCCTGGCAACGGTGCCGGGCGCCAACGCAGCCATCGTCCGTTCGATCTCGGACCTCCGGCGCCTTCCGGCCGGCGGCAGCCAGCCGCTGTTCGTCGTCCTCTCGCGCGAGCAGGCAAAGCTGTCCTACCGCTGGTCACCCGCCGTCATGAGCCGTCTCGCGGTCGTGAGCGCCAGGCTGCTGCGAGGCGAGGACGGCGAACCGGTGCGCCGGCTCTGCTGTCCAGCCTGCTTCGCTCCCGTTCTGGACGCTGACGGCCTGCCGCTCGAACGCGAGCAGCTCGAGCGCAAGAAGCAGCGCTGCGGGGGCTGCGGCGGGCCCTTATGGCAGGCCGACCGGTCAGGGCCGCGGCGCTTCGCGCTGGCGGACTACATCGGCCGGCGCATGCCCGGCTTCTTCGACCTGCTCATGATCGATGAGAGCCACGAGTACAAGGCGCGCGGCTCGGCGCAGGGGCTGGCCGCCGGCGCTCTCGCCGAGGCCTGCGGGCGGACCCTGACCCTCACCGGCACGCTGTTCGGTGGCTACGCTTCCACGCTGTTCTACCTGTTGTGGCGCTTCTCCCCCCTCGTGCGGGAGGAGTTCGCCTACAAGGACGAGCAACGCTGGGTGGCGCGCTTCGGCATAGTGGAGCGCATCACCCGCAAGGGGGAAGACGAACCTTACGAGGACGGCCGCGCCAGCCGCCGCCGCGGCTACCGCACGCGAGTAGTGGAGAAGCCCGGCATCTCGCCAGCTGTCCTCTTCCATCTCATCGGCAACACCGCCTTCCTGCGTCTCGCCGACGTGGCTGCCGGTTTGCCCGAGTACCGAGAGGAGGTGCGGCTGGTCGGCCTCGAAGCAAGCGAGAAGCCAGACGAGCCGTCTCAGTCCTCTTACTACCACCGCCTGGCTGCTGAGTTGCATGCACGCGTCGTGCAGGCGCTTGCCCAGGGCTCAAAGCGGCTGCTGGCCGCCTACCTGCAAACGCTGTTAGCCTACCCGGACGCGGTCACCAAGGGCGAGACGGTCCTGGACAGTCATGACGGCGACGTCATCGCCGCCGTTCCGCCGCTGCCGGAGGACCGCCTCTATCCCAAGGAGCGGGCGCTTCTCGACCTGGTGCGGCAGGAGCGCCTTGAAGGCCGGCGCGTCTTGACCTACATCACCCATACGGCCACGCGGGACATCTCGCCCCGTCTGGAGCAGGTGCTCCGCCGGGCCGGTCACCGAGTGATTACCCTCAAGTCGGACACGGTCCCGGCCGACCGCCGCGAGGAATGGGTCGCACGCAGGGTGCGTGAAGGCCTGGACGTGCTCCTGGTTCACCCGCGCCTCGTGCAGACCGGCCTCGATCTGGTAGATTTCCCGACCATCGTCTTCTACGAGACGGAATGCAGCGTCTACACGATGCGCCAGGCCAGCCGCCGCTCCTGGCGCATCGGCCAGCGCCTGCCTGTACAGGTCGTCTACTTCGCCTACCGCGGCACGCTTCAGGCCGAGGCGTTGGCCCTCGTGGCCAGGAAGCTTCAAGCCTCACTGGCCGTAGAGGGCGAACTGGTAGAGGAAGGGCTCGCCGCCCACGGCGACCAAGGCGATGACATGCTCTTGGCCCTGGCGCGCAGCCTCACCGACCAGGTAGAGAACAGTGAGGATTCCCTGGAAGGGCTCTTCGCCGGCGTTCGCAGGGCGGAGGCGGACGCGGAGGCCTCCCTGGGGCCTGGCGATCTGGCTCCCGAAGAACGCGAGATCGAACCGCTGGAGCAGGCAATTGATACGCCGGCCGGCGGTCTGCTAAGCGTGTTCGAGATCGAAGCCTTGCCGCTCTTTGCGCCGGTGGCCGCGACCGTCATGTCGGGCAACGGCGTGCATCCTAACGCGGAGAGCAACGGCGTAGCGGCCGCCGCGCCTCAGCGGGCAAACGGAAGCGAAGGGAGCCCAAGGGACGAGGCCGAACCGGCCCCGCTTACACACGGACAGCAATTGCGGCTGTTATGACATCAGCAAGGAAGACCACGAAGGGGAGCCCGCTATAGGGCTCTCCTTCTCCATTTCGGAAGGAGTTAAGGCAAATGCCAAAGAAGAAGTGGTTCTGGAACGAGTCAACCGACAACCTGCTGCGGCGCAATTACGACTCATCTGTGAAGGGGCGCTCCCAGGTAATCGCCAACCGCCTCAAGGTTCCCCGGTGGGTCGTGAACCGCCGCGCTGCAGCCCTGGGTCTAAGCCGGCCCAAGGATCGGCCCTGGTCCGTGGACGACGAGTCCTACCTGGAAGCGAATCTCCATCGCACCTCAATCAAGACGCTTGCCCGCAAGCTGGCCCGTTCGCCCACGGCGATCAAGCTGAAAGCGAAGCGTCTCGGCGTCCGTAAGCACGACGAGGGCTACACCGCCTGTTCGCTGGCGGAGGCCCTCGGGGTCGACCCGCACTGGGTGCTGACACGCATCCGGTCGGGTGAGCTCCGAGCCATTCACCGGCAAACACAGCGCACGATCGAACAGGGTGGCGATAGCTGGCTCATCACGGACGAGGGCGTCGTCGAGTTCCTGCGAGATCACGCTTACGAGGTTGACCTCAGGAAGGTCGACAGTCTCTGGTTCATGGACCTGGTTGCGCCTTATCTCCAGCGCGATTCCATCGACCAACGGCCCACGGAGGCAGCGTGATGGCTTCGCAGCGCACGAGGGGAATGAGGAGACGCCGCGGCGTTGCGTGGAATGACGACGAGGACGCGCGCCTGATCGCAATCGCACACCTGTCGCCGAAAGCGATTGCCGACCTCATGCAGCGGACCTGGCCGGCCTGCCGCCGACGCCTTACGTACTTGAGGTCGGAGCCTGAGCGGCGTAATACAGACCGGCCGCCTCAGAACGGCAGAAGGCAGTACTGACCGACGATAGCCACTCACATGTCGAGTCGAGCCTTGCAGTCAGGGAGGAGGCGATCTTCTCGTCTCTTCCCTGGCCTGCCTGGAAGAAGGTCATCGAGCCTTTTCTTTTTGTCACTGATAGAACATGAGTGCTATACTTACCCTACTCCGACCCGCCCGGAGCTTTCGAAGGTGAAGCTTGCGCACTGCGGCCATCCACTTGGCGGACTTTCCCTGTGTCCTGGAGGAGAGGCGCAATCCGGGCCTCGGCGGCGTGCCGTTGATCATCAGCGATCAGGAAAGACGCAAGACCGTCGTCTTCTGCTCCGCGGTAGCTCGATCTCTCGGTGTCTATCCCGGAATGCCGCTACGCCGTGCGCTGAGTCTCTGCCCCAACGGCGTGTTCCTCGAGGCCGACCCGCTCGGCTACCGCAGCGCTTGGGATGAGGTACTCGATTCCCTCGAGGGCATCAGTCCTACGGTGAATCACGGGGGCCTCGGCCAGGCCTACCTGGACACTACCGGCCTCACGGTTTCACTACGGGAGCGAGCTCCTACTTGGAGAAGCGGTGCTCGGCCTCGTGCGCGAAGTCGCCGGATCTCTGGGGGGCGCCGGCATCGCCGAAGGGAGGTTCACGGCTTCAGCTGCTGCTGTGGTTGGCGGCGCTGGGGAGGTGACCGTCGTCCCAGCGGGCCTTGAAGCAGACTTCCTGGCACCCCTCGACATCTCTTTACTGCCGGTTGGTCAAGAGATCCTCGAAAGATTACGTCTCCTGGGGCTCGACATGATCGGCGAGGTGGCTTGCATTTCCCTTGGCGACCTCATCTCGCAATTCGGAGCCCAGGGAAAGAGACTGTGGCAGCTGTGCAACGGCATCGACGAACCCCCCCTGCTGCCGCGCCCTCGAGTGGAATTCCTTGAACAGCAAATGCAGTTGGAGGCGCCGGTGGCCGGCGTCGAGGTGCTGGTCGCCTGCGGGCGTCAGCTACTGTCGCGCTTGAGTACGCCTCTCCGCGGCAGGGCGGTCCGCGAGCTCTCCATTCGCGCCGAGCTCGAGAGCGGCGGCCGAACCTGGGAGAAGCGCGTCGTCTTCCGCGAAGCAATCAGCGATAACGATCGGCTCGCGTTCGTCCTCAAGTCCGTTCTAAATGCGTCGACGCCACCCAGGCCGGTGGTCGCGATGTCCCTACGACTGGCGAGCCTCGCCGCCGAATCGGGTAAACAACTGAGCTTCGATGACAGGAGCAGGGTCAGGCGTCAGATAGAGGAGGCAATCCGCCAGCTCAAGACAAGGTATGGATTCTCACCGATCTATCGATGCGTGGATGTGGAGCCATGGTCAGCGATCCCAGAGGACAGGCAGATACTCGTAGAATCCGACGCCTGAAGCAACCGCGCGCCATATCGGTCAGGACGGCTGATGACGGCTCGCCGCAGACGCTATTGATTGGATCGAAGTGGCTCCAGGTGACTCCTATCAGCCGGCCCTGGCGGGTAGAACAGTTCTGGTGGTGCAGCCAACCTGTTAGCCGCACGTACTACCGCGTCGCGCCTGAAGACGGACCGCCATTTACCCTCTTCCACGATCTAATGACCGGCGAGTGGTTCCGGCAGGAGTTCGACTGAGAGATGGCCTACGTCGAGCTGCACTGCCACAGCAGCTTCAGCTTCCGCGAGGGCGCGTCGACTCCGCTAGAGCTGGTACTCCGGGCGCGAAGCCTCGGTTATGAGTCACTGGCGCTCACGGACCACGACAACCTGGCCGGGGCGATGGAGTTCGCCCAGACCGCAAAGGCCTGGGGACTACGCCCAATCACCGGCGCTGAGGTCACGCTCGAAGACGGTCACCAGCGGCTGCTGGCTGCGCGGCGGCTTGGCTACAAGACGGTGCCGGTAATCTTTCTCGACATAACCTTAGAGCAAGCGCGGCTGCTGAACGTCGGCTTGAACAAGATCACCGGCGACTGGGACAAGGAGTTGCTGGCGAGGCTGCTGGCCGACCTGAAGCCGATTGAGACCATCGACCTGTCGCTGAGCGGCTTCAGTGAGGACGAGCTGGCCAAGCTGCTCAAGTCGCTGGAACTGCGAGAGAAGAAGGAGCGGGTAGAAGCGTTCGACCTGGATGCCGCGCTGGAAGCCGCCAGGAGCGCCCCACGCGCCCAACAGGGCGAGATCTGGGCGTTAGGCGACCACCGCATCATGTGTGGCGACTCGACCAGCGTTGAAGACGTGTCCAGGCTTATGAACGGCGAGAAGGCATCCCTACTGGCAACGGACCCGCCCTACCTCGTGGATTACGACGGCGGCGAACGCGCGGCAACGAAGGGCAACAAAGGCAGGACCAAGAAGCACTGGGACGACTACCACGACCCGGAGACTTCGGTGGACTTCTTCAAGCGGTTCGTCCAGGTCGCCTTGCCTCATCTGAACTCGAAGACGCCGGTCTACCAATGGCACGCGACGATCCGACAGCACCTCGTAATGAGGGCCTGGGAGGAGACCGGTCTGCACCTGCATCAGACGATTATCTGGGTTAAACCGCGGGCGGTCCTGACGCGCAGCCACTACATGTGGATGCATGAGCCCTGCTTCTACGGCTGGGTTGAAGGTCAGCAGCCGGAGCGCAAGCCGCCGGCAAACGCGAAGACGGTCTGGGAGATCGGCGGCGAGAACGACAACATCCACCCGACGCAGAAGCCGCTCGAAGTCTTCCTGCGGCCCATCGAATACCACACCGAGGCCGGCGGCGTGGTCTATGAGCCCTTTTCCGGCTCCGGTACCCAGGTCATCGCCGCCGAGAAGCTGGCGCGTCGTTGCTTCGCAATGGAACTGGAGCCGCGCTACGTGGACGTCGCGGTGCTGCGCTGGGAGGCGTTCAGCGGCGAGAGAGCCCGGAGGCTGGAATGAGCCGGTCACTATCAACCCTCGTGTCAGGCGGGCAAAAGAATCTCAGACGATGGAGTTGACTTCGGCGGCGGACGGAGTGAGTGATGTGCCACCTCAGGAAAGGAGGCTGGCAAAAATGCCAATCGAGAACCGGAACCTATTGGAGGGGACTCGCCTGGTGGCGAATTACAAGAAGCAGCGCTACGTCTGCACAATCGAGGCCGCGGAAGGCGGCGAGGGCGTTGTCTACGTCCTGGAGGACGGGACGCGGCACAAGAGCCGGTCGGCTGCAGGCAGCAAGGTCATGGGCGGCAAGGCCGTCAACGGCTGGCGCTTCTGGGGCCTGGAGGGCGACGAGCCGGCGGGAGCAACCGATGCTCCCCGAACGGCAGCAGCCAAGCCGGCCAAGGCCCGAAAGAGCAAGAAGCTGATCTACAGGACGCCCAACCAGGGCGGCGTCGCTCAGGGAAACACGAAGTGGTTCTGCACGGCCTGCATGAAGAGCTTCGTGGCGGAAGGCGACGCGGAGCCGCAGGTCTGCCCCGAAGGCCACTTGATCGACGACCCGGAGCTGACCGGCAGCGTCGGGACGCTAGAGGCGGAGGGCTAGCGGTGGCCGAAGTGACCCGCGACCCGTCGGAGTTCATCTGCCAGTGCGCCTGGGGCAACGTCGAAGACGACGAAGGCAATCTGGTTGATCCTTGCCCGGCCGGCCATATCGACCCCTGCACCAACCCGGCTGCAGTCCGCGTCCGCCTGCGGACCGGCCACAACAACCGCGGTGAGGTCGCTTACCTCTGCCGAGTCTGCGCCGACAAATGGACTTCGGAAGAGGACTGGACGGAGCCGGGCCCTCGCAAGCAACGGGAAAGGAAGACACGACGATGAAGATCGAGCTTAGCGCCCGCGAGGCCGCCCAGCTGCTAGCGGGCGCTGCGCAACTGGCAGACCGACTCGCTCAACGAGGACCTGCCCGAGGCGTTCGAGGGCCATGAGCCACTCAGCGATGAAGAGATCGACGCGCTTTGTCAGCGACTTAACTTCGCCGACGGCGAGATCGTGAAGGGAGCCGCCTACTGATCCAACGCTGTGAACCCGAGAGTTGGCCCCTCCGGGGGCTTCTCTCGTAGTACGGAATGGAGCAAGGAAATGGAAACGCAGGTCTACAGGATGAACCGCCGGCCCGCCATCTGGGTGGTGTCATCAGCGCCGGACCCACGCCTCGAAAGCTTTGAGGACCTGGCGGCAGCGATGATCGATGCGGTCCGCTTCGTCCGAGACGGGACCATCCCGCCAGAGGAGCCAGACGCCGACCTGATCCTCAGCCCGCTTGAGATGGCGCGGTGCTTTCGTCAAGCGGCCGACGCGATTGAGCTCTGGACGGACGCCGGCCTGCCGATTCAGACGTAACACTATGGCGAGATGGTGTTACCAGGGCTCGACATAAGCAGAGGTAAGGGATGCTAAGCGCCAGGACCTGCAGAGGCATTAAGCAAGGCGGCGAACGTTGCTCGGCGCCGCCGCTGCGTGAGGGCGACTTCTGCTTCTGGCATGACCCCGAACACCAGGCTGAAGCGGCTGACGCAAGGCGCCTGGGCGGCCTGCGGCGCAGGCGGGAAGGGACGCTGCAGGGCGCCTACGATCTTGATGGACTCGACACCGTTGCCGGCATCCGGCGGCTCCTGGAGGTGGCGCTGGTTGACCTTGTGGGCCTGGAGAACTCAGTCGCCCGCAGCCGGGCCCTGATCTCCGGCGTACTGGCCGCTGCCAAGCTGCTGGAGGTCGGCGAGCACGAAGAACGCCTGGCTGCAATCAAGGCGACGCTGGGGCCGCGCTTCGTCAAGAAGGACTCACGGCGGTAATGTCGATCTCGGCTCGCCTCGACAAGCTAATGCCGGCGCTCTCGGTCCGCGAGCGGGTTTCCCTCATCCTGCGAGCACAGGCGGCTGGCGAGGACCACGACCCTGAATTGAGCCGGCTGACCAGCCTGGAACAACGCCAGGAATACGACCGCTATATGGCGCTATTCCTTGCCGCCAACTTCGAGCTCGGCACCCTGGTCTTTGGTCTTGAGATGGTGGTCGGCGAGCTGGAAAGCAGCTGGGCTGACTGCGAGTTGCTGACCTGGGCGGGCCGTGAAGTCGCCCAGCAGGACGGCGAAACGCCGCCGAAGCCAACCAAGACCTGGCGACGCTTGAAGGAGATGAGCACCGCCACTCTGATCTGCAACCTGGGAGACGAGGTCAGGCGCCGAATCGCCGTGCAGGCGGAGTTCCGCTTCCAGGAACTGCAAGCCATCGAGGCAACCTGGAAGGAAATTGCCGATCAGTTTGATGGTGAGGACCCACGCGACCGAGAGTTAAGGGAGAAGGCCATGGATGTCTCGGCGCGCCTAAGGGAGCTGGTGCTGAAGGCTTCAAGCCGACGCCAGCTGCCGGTGCCAACCGAGGCCATGTTGGCCGACATGAACGAGCGCGTCGAGCACGCCTTCCGTCACTTCAATGTGCGAGTGACGCGGCCGTGAGCATCGATGCCCGCCTCAACAAGCTGATGCCGGTGCTGAGCGCCCGCGAGCGTGCGATCCTGATCCTGGAGTCGTGGAAGGACGATAGGCCCGAGGACCCGTCCTGGCGCTGGTCTATGCCCTCAAGTCAGGCGCACGAGTTCAACCGCTACATCGGCCTGATGAACGGCGCCAACCTCAAGATCGGGACGATCTACATCGTCCTTATCAACCAGTTCATCGACAAGTTGGAGCTTCGCTTCTGCTGGTACGTGGCCCTCAAGCTCTGGGAGGAACAGATAGATGACATCCGGCGCATCGTGCAGGTCAGCTCCCGGGAACCGATCATCGAGAGCGACTACGAGGCCGAGGTGACGAGAGCCCGGGAAGAGTGGGTGCCCGTCACGGAGCTGGCTGAGTTTCTGGCCGGCCAGAAGACGGACTGGGCCGAGACCGACTGGGAGTCTGTGGATGAGTCAGAGACCCGCGAAGTCACGGACGCTGCCTGGGATCGGGAGGTGAAGAGCCAGGGGCGCCGACTCCGCACTCTGGTGGAGTCCAAGGAGATCCTAGCCCGCGGCAAGGGCAGATCGTTGAAGCTGCAGATGGGCTCTTTCGACGGTGCCTTCGGACGGACGACAGCAGCGGTGCCGGAGGACCTGCTGCGCTACCGGATCGTCCCGGACCGCTTCGCAGACGAGGTGGAGCAAGAACGCCGTAGCCAGGAGGCCATGCTAGCCACGCTGGAATGGGAACGCATCGGCATCGTGGGTGACCCGCCTGGCGCCATCAACGTTCGCAAGCGGCTGATGGAGGCTCTGCAGACGAGTCTTTCAGGCTGCTTCAGCGACTGCTGGCATCAGCTGAGCGCCGTTGAGACAGTCGTTGAGGAAATTGGGGCTTCCATGAGAAGGCCCTTCTCCGTCAAGGCCAACGTGGTGGCCCCTGTCCCGTGCCGCTCATCGTGCCCGGCTTCCATTCGCACTCTCGATGGTCGGCTTGACCTGGTGCATGCTGGGGTACTTTCTGATGGGGCGCTGCAATCTGATCGACGGACTCGGAGGTCCTGGCAATAGTCCGCAGTCACCCGGTACGCGGCAACTTAGAGCGACTCTAGACGACTGCCTCCTCCGCCTGACGGATCGGTATGTAGACTTCGCCGGTGACCCAGAGGCGATGGAGCAATACAGCAAGTTTGCGGGCCACGGCGACGACGGCGCGCTTCTTGCCACTCTTGCCACCGGTTTCAGCGCGCATCAGACCCCAACGTCTTAGGTCAGTATCAGCGCCTCGAAAGCCGAGCATG
>WHTK01000055.1 GCA_009377745.1 Dehalococcoidia bacterium | reverse complement strand
CCCTTCTCGTCCGCCAGCGCCTCCACGTAGACGTAACGGCTGTGGTCATCGATAGCGATGTGCATGTAGTCACTGCCCACGCCCGGACCCTTGCGTGCTGCCTTGGTCTCCTGCCAGCCGGGAGCGACCCGCTTGCCGCCACCCTCGGGTATGCGGCCCAGCTTCTTGATGTCCAGGTAGATAAGCTCGCCCGGCCGCGCGCGCTCGTAGCGGATGACAGAGCGGGTGCTGCGGTCCAGCCGCGCCAGGACGGAGAGCCCCATCCGCTTGAGCACGCCATAGACCGTGGAGGGCTGCATCGCGAGCTCCCAGGCGATGCGATGCGGCCCGGCTCCCAGCTCGCGCCTGAGCCGGCAAATCGCCTCGACTAACTGCGCTCCCAAAGCACGGGGGAAGCGCTTGGCCCTGCTAGAGTGGTCTCGCAAGCCTGCATCGCCTTCCAGCCTGTAACGCTTGCTCCACTTGGCTACGGTGCTACGAGAGACGCCCTGCGCCTCCGCCACCTGAGCCTGGGTCCACCCCACTCCGAGCCGCTGGATGATAAGCCTACGTCCAGGAAAAGTCAGCTTGGCGTTAGGATGAGTCACGAAGGCCTCCTGTCTGATCTATGGCCCCACAACCACAGACCAGCAGGTGGCCTTCTCTCAGTCAACAACCCTCGTGGGAACTACAGCTAGCCCTCTCCCTCGAAGGGAGAGGGGATAACCGGGGAGGCAGGCAGAGAGCGTAAGCGGTGGCTGCCGTAGAATGACGGACGTAGAGCTACTGACTAGAAAGAGCCCTATTCTTGGACGCGATTCTTCTGGCGCTGGCAGCCGCCTTCTCCTGGGGCTGTAGCGCGGTGCTGATCCGCAGCGGGCAGCAGTACATCTCGTCGACGGCGCTGGGGACGCTGATCTCGTTGATCTCCGGCCTCGTGTTCACGGGCGTGCTAGTGCTGATCCTCCAGTTCGAGGAGGCGAAGTCGCTGTCGCTGGAGGCGATCCTGCTGTTCGCGGTAATCGGCGTGCTGAACTTCCCGATGGGGCGCTTCTTCAATTACATGTCGATGAGCCGGCTGGGGGTTGGCCGTTCGACGCCGATTTTGGCCTCGGCGCCCTTCTTCGCGATGGTGGTGGCGGTGGTTTTTACGGGGGAGACGGTTGACGTTGGGACGCTGCTGGGCGCCGGGCTGATCCTGGCCGGCCTTTACGTGACGATCATGAACCCGCGGACGAAAGTGGCGCGATGATCGAGACAGCGGAAGCGGCTTCCGAAGCGCGCCGGCGCGCCATTCTGGGCGTGATTTTCGGCTTCTCAGCGGCGCTGGCTTACGGCGTCTCGCAGGTTTTGGCCCGCCATACAGTCTCGGATATTGCGCCGCCACTGGTGGGTTCCTGCCTGGCGCTGTTCTGGGGCACGCTGGGATGCGCGCTGATGGCGTCACGGACGCGCGGCGCGCCGATCCAGGACTTCCGGCGCGGAGTCTTCCTTTTCGCGGCCGGCGGCATTTTCTCCGCCATGGGCGTGACGGGTCTGTTCATCGCCCTCGAACGGGCGCCGGTGGTCATTGTCTCACCGATCTCCAGCACCAACCCGCTGTTCACGTTGGTCCTGGCCGCGATCTTCTTGCGCGACGTGGAGCAGTTGAGCCCGCGCGTGGTCATCGGCGCGATGCTTGTGGTGGCGGGCGTCGTGGTGCTGACCGTTGCCTGAAGAACCCGTCTGTTAGCCAGGCACGCGGCCGGCTTACGCGGCTGTTATTGCATTCCTCCTACCTTTGGACGCAGGAGGTGCAGGATGGACACCACATTAATCATCAGCCTGATCGGCATCGGCATTGCTATCGCGATTGCGGTGTCTCTGTGGATAGGCAGCAACAAGAAGCGCACCGCTCATCTGAAGGATCGCTACGGCGATGAGTATGAGCGCACGGTTACCGAGAGCGACCGTCGCGGTGAAGCTGAGAAAGAGCTGATGGCCCGCGAAGAGCGCGTGAAGCGGCTGCACATCAAGGAGCTTACCGATGAGCAGCGCGACCGCTTTGGGGACGAGTGGCGTCTGGTGCAGGTGCGCTTCGTAGACGACCCGGGCGCGACGATCAAGGATGCCGACACGCTGGTGCAAAAGGTGATGGACGCCCGCGGCTACCCGATCACGGACTTCGATCAGCAGGCCGCCGATATCTCGGTTGACCATCCTGAGGTCGTATCTAACTACCGCGCCGCCCACACTATCGCCCTGGAACACGAACGTGATGGCGCCGGCACCGAGTCGTTGCGGCAGGCGGTGATCCACTACCGGGCGCTGTTTAGCGAGCTGCTGGGCCGGTCAGCCGTGGCGCGCTAATTCTGGCCTGGAGGCCAAGCCTGCTATACTGACAGTAAGTAGTCAGATACCGGGCCTCGCGACTCATACCCCTGAGCGGCCCCCACGGCGCTTGGGGGTATCTTTGTGACCCGCCCGCCAGCCAAGGGACAAAAGCCACCTTATGCCAGAAGAGACTCCCCGCGGACAGGAAAAGATCCGCAATATAGCCATCATTGCCCACGTCGACCACGGCAAGACGACGCTGGTTGATTTCCTGCTAAACCAGACCGGCGCCTTCAGCGAGCACCAGCACATTGTCACGCGCGTGATGGACTCGAACGACCTGGAGCGCGAGCGCGGCATCACGATCCTGGCCAAGAACACGGCGATCTTCTACAAGGGGACCAAGATCAATATCGTCGATACGCCCGGCCACGCCGACTTCGGCGGTGAGGTGGAGCGCACCCTGACGATGGTCGATGGCGTGCTGCTGCTGGTGGACGCCGCCGAGGGGCCACTGCCCGGCACCAAGTTCGTGCTGAAGAAGGCGCTGGACCTCCACCTCAAGCCGATCGTCGTGATTAACAAGATCGATCGCCAGGACGCGCGGCCCTACGAGGTGCTGGACCAGGTCTTCGAGCTGTTCCTCTCGCTCGGCGCTACCGACGAGCAGCTGGACTTTCCGACGCTTTACTGCGTCGCGAAGCAGGGCATCGCCAAGCGCGACCTGGAGGACGAGAGCGAGGACCTGCGGCCGCTGCTGGACACGATCCTGGAAGCGGTGCCGGCGCCATCGGGCGACCTCGAAGGCCCATTCCGGATGCTGATCACCACAATCGACTACAACGACTACCTGGGCCGCCTCGGCATCGGGCGGATCAATCGCGGGACCATCCGCCTGAACGCGCCGATGAAGGTCGTGCACCGCGATGGCAGCGTGGAAGATGCCCGCGTGTCAAAGATTTACGCCTTCGAGGGCCTGAAGCGGGTCGAAGTGGAGCAGGCACAGGCTGGCGACATCATCGCTATCGCGGGGATGGAGGACGTCGACATCGGCGAGACGATTGCCGACCAGGCAGACCCATCGCCGCTGCCCTTCGTTTCGATTGAAGAGCCGACGATCTCGATGAATTTCCTGGTTAACACGTCGCCCTTTGCCGGGCTAGACGGCCGCTACGTCACGTCCCGCAACCTCAACGAGCGGCTGACCCGCGAGCTGCGATCCAACGTGAGCCTGCGCCTGGAGTACGGCGAGACGCCCGACGTCTTCAAGGTCAGCGGCCGGGGTGAGTTGCACCTGGCCGTCCTGATCGAGACGATGCGGCGGGAAGGCTTTGAGTTCCAGGTCTCGCGGCCGGAGGTGATCCTGCGCCGTGTTGACGACGTGCTGTGCGAGCCGGTGGAGCAGGTTGTCGTGGACGTGCCGGAGGAGTACTCCGGCGGCGTGATCGAGAGCATGGGGCGTCGACGAGGCGAAATGAAGAACCTCATCGGCAACGAAGGCAACATCCGGCTCGAGTTCCTGGCGCCGTCGCGCGGCCTGATCGGCTTCCGGGGCGAGTTCACGACGATCACACGCGGCACCGGCATCCTGCATCAGAGCTTCCACGGCTACGAGCCGTTCAAGGGCGAGACGCCGGTGCGCACACGCGGGGCGCTGGTTGCCATGGAGGCCGGCGATGCCGTGGCTTACAGCATTTTTCGCCTGCAGGACCGCGGGTCGTTCTTTATCGAGCCCGGCGCCAAGGTCTACGCGGGCATGGTGGTGGGCGAGAGCGCGCGCGACCAGGACGTGCCGGTCAATGTTTGCAAAACGAAGCAACTGACCAATATGCGCGCCGTAGGCTCCGACGATACGGTGAGGCTGGAGCCGCCGCGGCTGCTGAGCCTGGACCAGGCGATCGAGTGGCTGGGGGAGGATGAGTACCTGGAAGTGACGCCGAAGTCCGTCCGTATCCGCAAGCAGCCGATGGATGCCGTGGACAAGCGCCGTCTGGCGCGG
This sequence comes from Dehalococcoidia bacterium, assembly GCA_009377745.1. Lineage (GTDB taxonomy): Bacteria > Chloroflexota > Dehalococcoidia > DSTF01 > WHTK01 > WHTK01. Next base: position 8,729 of record WHTK01000055.1, on the reverse strand, counting down.
GTGGCGGCGACGCCTTAGGGAACAACCTTCGGCCGCGAAACGTCTACTATAGTAGACGGCTGAAATGCCGCTGGCTGCCAGGCTGCGGGCCTGATACCACCGCCAGCTTACGCTGCTGCCGGACGAGTCTACGCTTCGTCTGCGATCATGACTAAACGATCATCGAATCAGCCATCCCAGCCTCTGGCCACGCAGATTCGCGAGGGCCTTGAGAGCGATTGGCGAAGGCTGCGCGCCTGGTCTAGAAAGCCAGGCAATGTCCGGCGCGCCTCACGTTGGCTGGTATTTGTGCCGGCGCTGTTCATCATTTGGATCGCGTTCATGTACGCCGGCGTGGCCGCCGGCTTTACGTCACCGGAGCGGATCATTCTCGGCGCCAAGGGCATCGAGATCCTCGATCGCAACGGCGAAATCATCTACACCTTCAGCGATGAGCCGGGCTCCAGCCGCATTGTGCCGCTGGAGGAGATATCGCCGCATCTGATCAATGCCACGATCGCCGCCGAGGACGCCAATTTCTGGGACAACCCCGGCGTCAACGTGAAAGGCCTGGCCCGCGCTACCTACGAGAACCTGGCGTTCTGGGAGAATGGCGGCTTCTTCAAGGGCTCCGGCGGCAGCTCGCTCTCCCAGCAGCTGGCGAAGAACCTGTACATCAAGCCGGAGGACCGCGCCAAGCGCAGCCCTCTGCGCAAGATCAAGGAGACGATCATCGCCTTCGAGCTCAATCGGCGCTACTCGAAGGAGCAGATCTTGCAGTGGTACCTGAGCAACGTCTTTTACGGCCACGGGGCCTACGGCGTCGAGTCGGCTTCCTATCGCTACTTCAACAAGCCGCCGATTGAGCTGACGCTGGCCGAGGCGACGCTGCTGGCTGGCATCCCGCGCGCGCCCTCCCTCTACGACCCAATCGGCGACTTCGAGCGCGCGACCCAGCGGCAGGAGCAGGTCCTGTACCTGATGGTCCGTCACGGCTTGCTGACGCCGGAGGAGTCCGCCACGGCGCTGCAAGAGCCGTTAGCTCTGCGCGAAGGCCGCAATCCTAACGTCGAGAGCGAAACCGACCAGATCGCGCCGCACTTCGCGCTCTACGTGAAGGAGCTGCTGCCCCAGATCCTGGGACGCGAGAGCGTGGAGGGACAGCAGCTACGCGTGATGACGACGCTGGACGCCTCCTTGCAGACGAAGGCGGAGGAGATTGTCACCAGCAATCTGGACCGGCTGGAGCAGCAGGTCGGCGCGACCAACGGCGCCCTGGTCTCGATGGACCCGCGCACGGGTGAGATCCTGGCGATGGTCGGCAGCCACGACTTCGAGCGCGACGACATCAGCGGCCAGGTGAACAACGCCACGTCCCTCAACCAGCCCGGCTCGACGATCAAGCCGGTGACCTACCTGGCCGCGTTCATGAAGGGCTGGTCGCCAGCGAGCATCGTTGTCGACGAGCCGATGCGGATCACGGACGGCGAATCGCCCTATACGCTTGCCAACGCGGACAACCGCTATCGCGGCTCGGTGCCGGTGCGGACAGCGCTGGGTAGCTCGCTGAACGTGCCTGCAGTGAAGGCGCTGGAGTACGCCGGCCTCTCGGAGGTGCATGACCTGGCGAAGCGGATGGGCCTGACGACGCTGGAGGACATCAGCAACTACGGTCCCGCTTTCACCCTCGGCGGCGTGGACGTGACGCTTTTGGATATGACCTACGTCTACTCGGTGTTCGCCAACCAGGGAGAGCACGCCGGCATGAGCAGCGTCCTGGGCCTGCCCTCGGGCTCGCGCGACCTCGACCCTATCGCCGTGCTGCAGGTGGAGACCGTCGATGGCAAGGTGATCTGGCGCGCCCGCGAGCGAAAAGAGCGGGTTGTGCCGGCCAACGCGGCCTACCTGGTAACCAACGTCTTGTCAGATGACCGCGCCCGGGTCTCGATGTTCGGCGCGAACAGCCCCCTCAACCTGCCGGGCCGTCCCGCGGCCGTAAAGAGCGGCTCGTCCGACAATAGCCGCGATGCCTGGGCCATCGGCTTCACGCCGGAGCTGGTCACGGGCGTCTGGGTGGGTAATGCCAACAACGCGCCGATGCCGGGCGCAACCAGCACTTACACGGCGGCGCCGATCTGGGCGGCCTTCATGACGGCCGCGCTCCAGGGCCAGCGGCCCACGGACTTTCCGGTGCCGGAGGGGATTCAGTTCGTGGATGTCTGCGCAGCGACCGGCCAGGCGCCGACGGCGGGCTGCGGAGCTGTCGTGCGGGAGCCGTTCCTGGCAGGCCGCACACCTCAGGGCGCCAGCAGCCAGCCCCGCGCTAGGCAGCCAGCGCGCGAGACGTTTGTCCCGGGCGGCTTGCTTACGCCCACACCGCCGCCCCGGCCGCCCCCGGCCGGCGCCGCCACACCGCGAACGACGCTGACGCCGCGAGTCTCGCCGACCAGCGACGCGTCGCCTCGTGAGGCTACACCGCGTCCGTCGCGCACGCCGGAGCCGGCCGGGGGCGGCCGGGGCGGCGGTGACGGCAACGACGAGGGTGATGATGAGTAGGCGTGCGGGTAACAAGTAACAAGTAACAAGTAACAAGTAACAAGTAACAAGTAACAAGGGTAAGGCCTGAGGTCTCACTGCCCAGGCCTCGGGGCAGATGCCGAGGGGTTTCCTTAGGGCATTCCGGCGACCGGAGCCGCGGCCCATTGAAGCAACCATGGCTTGCAATCGAGTAAGAATAGAGTAAGCTATCGACTGTCTAACCTTAACGCATACTAGAAAGTTAGCGCTCTCGTTTGTTGTTTCGCAGAAACTCGGCGGCGCGAGCCGCGGCCTCGAAGGCCGCCGCCGAAGCTAAGAACCCGGCAGTATTAGAGGCGCCTCAGAGCGAGTCGCCCGCCGCAGATTCCCTCCCTTCAAGCACGCCGACCGACCCGCAGTCCGCGGCCGTTGCGACGGCAGAGCCTACCACTGCCTCGGAGGCGGCTGAGAAGCCAGCTGAGGAGCCGGAGCCGCAACCGGCGCCCGTCAGGGGCGGTGGCGGTCGCGGCGGCAGACGCTCGGCCTACGCCGACAAGGACCTGACCGAGGGCAGCATCCCCAAGAACCTCTGGTTCATGGCCTGGCCTCAGGCCGTTAACGGCGCCCTGCGCACCGCCGACCAGCTTGTCGACCTGTTCTGGGCCGGATTCATTGACCTGCGCGCTGTCGCCGGTATCGGTATCTCGCAGAACTGGGCCTCGATGTTCAACACCGGCCGGACCGGTATGGACACGGCCCAGAGGGCGCTGATCTCGCGCGCGATGGGCGCCAAGAACGTTGAGCTGGCCAACCACCTGGCGATGCAGAGCATCATCCTTAACTCGGTCATGTCTCTGAGCTGGATCATCCCCGGCTTCATCTTCGCCGAGCCGCTGCTGCGCGTCCTCGGCGTCAGCGATGGCCTCGTGGACCAGACCTTGTGGTACATGCGCTTCCGGTTCCTGGGATCGTTCCCGTTCATGCTCGTGCTGGTGACCAGCTCAGCGCTGACGGCGGCGGGCGACCCGTTGACGCCGCTGCGGGCCCAGACGGTGCAGCGCATCCTCAACATTAGCTTGATGCCGATTTTCGTCTTCGGGGTCTGGATCCTGCCGGAGATGGGTATCGCCGGTACCGGATTCGCGTTCCTCTGCGCTCAAATCCCGGCGACCCTGATCAACTTCCGCGCCCTGTTCAAAGGCACCTCTCGTCTGCATCTCCACTTCAGCGACGCAAAGATCGACTTGAAGGCGATGTGGCGGCAGCTGAAGATTGGTCTGCCCGCCTCGGTGACGGGAATGGAGCGCTCTCTGGCGCAGATCCTGGTCGTCGGCCTGGTGGCGCCCTTTGGCGACGTGGCGCTGGCGGCCTACTCCTTGACTCAGCGCATGAACCAACTGATCAACCTCGGCCACGCCGGCCTTGGCTCGGCGACGGGCGTGCTGGTGGGACAGAACCTGGGTGCGGGTAAGCCGGAGCGCGCCAAGGAGACGGTGCAGTGGGCGATGCTGCTTACGATTGCGACCAGCCTGGTCATCGGCGGGGCGATGTTCATCTACCCGAAGGCGTTCTTGATCATTTTCACGCGCGACCAGGAGCTGCTGGAGGTGGCGTCCGGCTGGACGCGGATCATGGCAGTTGGTTTCCTGGCCGCGGGGCTCGGCACGGTCTTCGTCCAGGCGATAAACACGGCCGGCGACACGATCATCCCTATGATCGTGACGCTGGCGACGATCTGGCTGGTGCAGCAGCCCATGGCCGCGTTCCTCTCCGGCCAGGCGGACGATTGGGCCTTGCTGGGCCTTGGCCTGCCTTTCGGCGGCCCCGACCTGGGGTCTTACGGTGTCGCCTGGGCGATGGTTATCGCGCAGGCGGTGCGTCTTTTCATCTACTACCCGTATTACTTAACCGGGCGCTGGATGCGCAAACAGATCTTATAGGCGCACTCCTTGACTGATTGGCTATCGAGGCCTTGAAGGGCGCCGAATCTTAACGATTTGTATGTATTGAGACGAAGCGTCGAAGATTGCTTCGCCATCCGCCGGGCTGCCTCGCAAAGACGATGGCAGGCGATATGTGGCAGGCCGGGCGGCAAGTGTTTACCCATCGATGAAGAGAGGCCCTCGCAAGCGCGAGGGCCTCTCTTGTTTGTGAGCTGAACCGCGACTAGGCAGTGCGCTTGCTTTCGTCGTCCCAATAGGTGGTGAAGGAGCGAGCGGTGGCGTTGCCTTCGATGAAGACGCCGTGGTTGGCGAGCCAGGGCCAGCGCAGCGAGTAACCGGGGAAGTTCCCGGGTGGAGACGGGATGTCCGGCCACTCGAGGGCAGCTGCCTTCTGGATGTCCTTCATGATCTCCGCGCGGCGCTTGGGGTCGGGCTCAGTGCGCTGCTTGAGGACCAGATCGGTGATGCCGGGCACCGGCTTGCCGGAGACTTTGCTGCGGCCGGTGGGGGTGTACTTCTGGACCAGGTAGACGTCCGGGCTGAAACCGGCCAGACGGGAGCCGAGGAGGCCCGTGTAAGCCTCGCCGCCGCTGTCGTCCTGGGTGCGCCAGGTGGTGTTGTAGATTAGCGGGTCCCAGGTGAACTCGAAGAGGCCGCCCTCGTTCATCATGGCCATCGAGACTTCATGCTGCTTGACGATGTCGAAGGCGCGGTCGGTCCAGGAGCCATAGGTCTCTTTGATCGGCGTCTTGACGCCGGCAGCGTCGATCAGCTTTTTGGCCTCGGCGGGGTCGTACTGGAAGTACTTGGCCCCTTCGCCAAGGTCGCTGCCGCGCGGGTCCACCCATTCGGCGAAACCGGCGGAGAGGTGGCTGTTCCAGACCGCGTCGGTCGGCAGGCCAGCGTCCTTGAACTGCTGCAGGTTGTCGAAGGTGTCTGTCAGGAGGTCACGGTCCAGCATCATCGAAAGAGCGCGACGGATGCGGACATCGGCGAAGACCGAGTCAGGGCGCTTGGAGTAGTTGACGTAGCTGACGCCGGTCGCGTACTCACGCCCGGCGACCATGAGCATGCCGGGATTGTCGCGCTTGGTGGAGAGGATGTCCTCCGGCCGGACAGTGATCGTCCAGAGGTTCTTGGCCTTGAACTGCGAGAGCTGCTGGGCGTAGTCGGAGACCAGCGTGCGCTCGATCTTGTCGAAGAAGGGTTGCGGGTTGCCGTACCAATCCGGGTTCCTCGCGTAGGTGATGCCGGAGCTGGGCCGGTAGCTCTCGAGGAAGTAAGGGCCGGAGCCGCGCATATCGCCGCGGAAGTTGAAGTTGTCGTCACGGGGCTCGAGGTAGAAGTGCTGCGAAGACTGGAGCAGCTCGGTGATCGGCCCGTAGGCGAACTTCATCTTGAAGACGACGGTGCGCGCATCGGGAGTCTGGATGCCCTCGATGGGGGGCGGCGTCGTTGCGGGAGTAGGCGAGGTCGGCCGCAGAAGGGCCCTGGGAGGCAAACTTGTCCCAGCTCCATTTGACGTCCTCGGAAGTCATGGCACGGCCGTTTGTCGGCGGGCGCGGGTCGAACTTGTGGTTGGCGCGCAGCTTGAGGGTGATCTGGATGCCATCACCGCTAAGCTCCCAGGACTCGGCGGCGTCGCCGGTGATGGCATCAGCGCCGGGGCGCTCGGCGGTGCCCAGGCCACCTTTGAGGAGGAAGCTGTATACGGGGAGGAGCTGCGGAAAGGTTGGTGTGGCGTTGTTGAGAAGCGGATCCATGTTGATGATGTCTTCGGCGAAGTGGCTGGGCCAGGTGCCGCCGGCCTTAGCTTGCTTCGTCGTGTCCCTGGGCTGCTCGAGGAGGCCCGAGGCGTCGCCGGAGACGCCGTCGTCACCCCCGCCACCGCCGCAGCCGATGAGGCTGAGGGCCGCGCCGCCCGCCGCTACTCCGACAGCTCCTGAGAGGAGGCGCCTACGGGTAAGCTGACGTCTGGCCAATACAGACGACCAGTAGCTGCTGTCCATCTCTTCCCTCCGATTGAACCGTCCCCGGCTCGCACAAAAAATCAGCCGGGCGAACCTGCGGCAATCTTAGCCGCATATTGAAGCGATTGCTAGCTACATAGACATCTACATTAAGCGGGAGCGACTTACTGATTGATCAGGAAGGTCGAGGCTCTCTCGAAGTATTCGCGCATTTCGGAGCGCGCCGGCTCCTGGATGCCGGTCTCGTCGATGGCGGCGAGCATGTGGACGATCCAGGCGTCGCGTTCGGGCTTACCAATGCGGAAGGGCAGGTGGCGGGCGCGCAGCATGGGATGGCCGCGCTGAAGGGAGTACTGCGGCGGGCCGCCGAAGAACTGCGCCAGGAAGAGGCCCAGACGCTCCGCCGGCGCCTCCAGTGTCTCCTCGACATAAAGCGGCCGCAGAAGGGGATCGTCCTCGACGCCGGTGTAGAAGGCTTCGGCCAGGCGCTTGAAGGTCGCCATGCCGCCGACCTGGACGTAGATCGTAGGGGTGTCAGTGTCCTCGCTCACCCTTCCATACCTTCACTTAAGTTTACATGCTCACTAATCTCTCGACCTGTGTTCCGGGATGTACTTAGTCTTTGAAGATGGGGACACATGGCAACAGAAAGGGTTCCTGACTAAGTAAATGAAGCCGAAGATCCACATGTGATCAGGATTGTTGCGATCCTCGTGCTCCTAACGCTCATAGCTTGCTCATCCGACGGAGGGATTTCCTCCAATGGAGAACTGTCGACTCAGGCGCCAGATCTTGAGAGCCCAACCGAATTGAGCACGAGTCTTCTTCGTCCCAGAGTCACGGCGACCGTCCCGGCCGGCCTGACAGGAATTGCTCTAGTTGATGCAGTCGCAAGTGCAGTTGAAGGCGCTGATGTGGAGCGCCTGATGGAACTACTGGCTCCCGTGGTTGGGCCATGCGCAGGACCATTTGGCCCGGGTTGCAGGCAGGGAGAATCGCAGGCTCCGACTGTTTGGTATACGGTCTGCTCCAGTGAGCGGCGAAGGCCGGAGGATATCAAACCTATACTTAATCGGTTTCTTCCTCTGGTCTATAGCTTTGAAGGTGTGTACGAGACATCAGCAATCGGTTTTGGCGACCCAGATATTCAATTGGTCGCCGTGTTCCGAAAGAACGTTGACGATGTTGCGCTCCCCAGACGCATTAGCCTGTGGATGACGCAAGAGGGAATCGTAAACGTATGGTTGCTCTGTCCTTCAGGCTCGAGATTCCCAGGTGAAGTCGAGGGCAATTTTATCTATCGAGAGTTGACGCCAACACCATAGCCGCGGGCGTTAGAGGACGCCGGAGAGGGCACGGCCGGTGATCACGAGGCCCGCGACGAACATCACGAGAGACCCGAGCAAGGGGGCGGCAACCATGGCGCGGCGCACCGGCGAGCGCTTGAGGAAGCCAAAGCGATCCGGCGCGCTGAGGAACCGGTTGGCGTAGACAAGGACCAGGCCGATGCCGGTGAGGACGATTGATAGCCCAACCCCGAAAGCGAGGACGAGTGCGAGGCCGTAAACCGTGCGATCGAGGGCGATGGCGCCGAGCATGACGATCAGCGCGGTGGGGCAGGAGAGGAGGCCGCCGGAGATGCCGAGGGCAATGAGGCCGCGCAGGCCGGGGCCGCCGGCCTCGTGCGAATGGCCATGGCCGTGAATCTGCTGACCCGGAGCGTGGACGTGAGGACGGCCGTGGGTGCGCTTTCGCGGCCGGGCCGAGAAGAAGGCGTCGCCACGGCGGATTGACCGCAGCCGGGTTGCGAACAGGGCCGCCGCGACGCCGACTACCAGCAGGCCGGAGGTGACGCTGAGCCAGATGTAGAGGTCTTCGGCCGGCAGCAGCGGCGCCGCGAGGAGCGTGACCAGCCCGACGGCGATGACGCTGGAGGTGTGGGTGATGGTGACCGTCAGCCCGAGCAAAGCCGCGTGCCAGGCGGTACCCTGCGACCCGACGAGATAAGAAGCGACGATGGTCTTGCCGTGCCCCGGACCGAGGGCGTGAGCCCGCCCCAGGCCGCTGCCGCCAGCAGCGATAGCGCCACAAAGGCCGGCGTCAGCCGCTGCTCCGAGATGAGGCTGGCGAAGCCGTCCAAGCCGCCGCCGGGCCGCGCCGGCTCGGCCGCCGGCGCCGGGACTGGCGGCGCCGGCGGGACCGAGGCTGACCCGGCCTCCAACCGGAAACGCGCTTGGCGCATGTCCGGCGGGCTCTGGAGCCGGCTCGATGGGTACAGCGTCAGTCCGGCGGTCTCATCCGCCGTAAGCGCTGTGGTCTC
>WHTK01000021.1 GCA_009377745.1 Dehalococcoidia bacterium | reverse complement strand
GCGGGGACGCCTTCGCGGACGATGCGCCGGACGGCTTCGACGATCTCGGCGCGGCCGCCATAATTGAAGGCGACGCAGACGGTGAGGCCCTTGTTGTCCTTCGTCAACTCGATGGCGTCACGGACGCGGCGCTGCAGGTCGGACGACAGCGGGTCCAGGCTGCCGAGGTGCAGCAGCCGCACGTTGTTCTGATGCAGGGCGTTGAGCTCGCGGTCGATGACGCGGCCGACGAGGCCCATGAGCGGGTTGATCTCGCGCCGGGGGCGCTTCCAGTTCTCGGTAGAGAAGGCAAAGAGGGTGAGGTAGGCGACCTCGCATTCGGCGAAGCGGCGGATGATCCGGCGCAGGTTCTCAGTCCCGGCACGATGACCGGCCTGGCGCGAGAGGCCGCGCTCTTCGGCCCAGCGGCCGTTTCCGTCCATGATTATGGCGACGTGGCGCGGGACGACGAGGTAGCCGTCATCAGGCTTGCGGCTGGGCTTGGGAGACCTGGAGTCAGACGACTGGATGATCATCGGGGCGGAGGGCCTTAGACCTCCATCAACTCGGCTTCTTTTTCTTTGCCCAGCTGGTCGATGGAGGCGATGTACTTGTCGGTCTGCTTCTGGACCTGGTCCTGGGCGCGGCGCTGATCGTCCTCCGATGCCTCTTTGCTCTGGATCAGGCGCTTCACGTGCTCGAGGGCATCACGGCGGACGTTGCGCACAGCGACACGGCCATCCTCGATACGCGTGTGGACGACCTTGATCAACTCCTTGCGGCGCTGCTCGTTCAAGGGTGGGATGGCGAGGCGGATGATCTGGCCGTCGTTGGAGGGCGTGAGGCCGAGGTCTGACTTCAGCAGAGCTTTCTCGATGGCGGTGAGGGCGGTGCGATCCCAGGGCTGGATCGTCAGGAGGCGCGCCTCCGGGGCCGCGACGGTGGCCATCTGGTTGATGGGCAGCAGAGAGCCGAAGTAGTCGACTCGGACATGATCGACGAGGCCGACGTGGGCGTGACCGGTGCGGATGCCGGCGAGCTCACGCTGGACGGCCTCCACGGTCTTCTTCATACGGTCTTCGCTATCAGCCAGGATCTCGTCGATCATTGCGCTAACCTCGGGAAGCTGCGGCCAGCGACGATGCTAGGCGCCCAGCTCAAAGCGCTGGAAACGCTTGATCTGGATGTTCTCGCCCGTCTTACCGATCGTCTCGTTAACAAGCATCCGGATCGTCTTGGAGGGGTCGCGGATGTAGGGCTGATCGAGCAGGACAAGCTGGGCCGGATCGCCTTCAGCGCCCTCTGGCAGGTCCTCGGCGGCGACGACCACCGGGTTGGCGGCGACAACCTGCATGGCGATCTCATGGACGAGGGTCTGAAAGTCCGGCGTGCGGGCAACGAAGTCGGTCTCGCAGTTGACCTCGACGATGGCGCCAATACGGCCGGCGTGGATATAGCAATCGATAAGGCCCTGGGCGGTTACACGGTTGGCGCGCTTTTCTGCCGAGGCGATGCCCTGCTCGGTCAGGTAGGCAATCGCCTTGTCGATATCGCCCGCGGCAGCCTCGAGCGCGCGCTTGCAATCCATGACGCCAGCGCCGCTGCGCTCACGCAGGTCTTTGATCTGGTCGAGGGTGATTTCTGCCACTTACGCCTGTACCTCTGTCGTTGCTGGTGTAGCTGCCGGCGCTTCCTCCTCAGTGCCCGGGACGGGCTCATCAGGCGAAGCGCTGTAGGATGTTTGGCCTTCACCGAACTCGAATTCCTCGCCATCGCCACCGTACTCACGGCGCTGGTTGCCTTCGATAACGGCGTCGGCGATGCGGGCGGTGACGAGGCGGACGGCGCGAATAGCGTCGTCGTTGGACGGGATCGGGTAATCGAGCAGGTTGGGGTTGCAGTTGGTGTCCGCCATCGCGACGACGGGGATACCGGTGCGGTTAGCCTCGGCGACGGAGATGTACTCCATGCCGGGATCGACGATGTAGAGGGCGGACGGGAGCTTGGTCATCTCCTTGATGCCGCCAAAGTGGTGGTTGAGGCGCTCGATCTCCTCTTCGATCTTGAGGACATCCTTCTTGGGCATGCGGACGTACTCGCCGCGCGCCAGAGCATCCTCAAGCCGGACGAGGTGGTCAATGCGGCCCTGGATGGTGGTGAAGTTGGTCAGAGTGCCGCCGAGCCAGCGGCTGTTGACGTAGGGCATGCCACAGCGGCTGGCCTCGGCCTCTATGGTCTCCTGCGCCTGCTTCTTGGTGCCGACGAAGAGGATGGTGCCGCCCTTGGAGACGGTATCAGCAACCCACTCGCTGGCCTCTTCGAGGCGGCGGACGGTTTGCTGCAGGTCGATGATGTGGATGCCGTTGCGCTGGGTGAAGATGAAGGGTTTCATCCTGGGGTCCCAACGCCGGGTCTGGTGTCCGAAGTGCGCCCCGGCTTCGAGCAGGGATTTCATGGTTACGTTTGTTGGCACGTTTACTCCTTAAATTCGCAAAAGCCGCCACAGATTTGGCCACAATGGGTCAGGGTGCGGTGAGCCCAGTATAGCATCCACCTCCCACCCTCCACACCACCGGACAGCCGGGCAATCTGGCAGCCGGGCAGGAGCAAATGGCTACGACGCGATCCCTGCCTTGCACGGAGCTGCTAAGGCCGGCAGCAAGTACCATGAGACGCGCAGCAGCTTCGACCAAGGAGTAGAGATGTTACGAGCGTTGGCGCTGGCAATGGTCCTGTTCATGGCGGCGGCAGTCGCCTGCAGCGATGACAGGCCGCCGACGCCAGCGGTCACGGTCACACTCGCGCCTGTTGCATCACCGGCCGCCACGGCAGTACCAGCCGCGACACCGGTCGCCAACGTCTGTGGGCCGAACCCTTCGCCGGCGCCAGCGGTGCAGCCGTCTGATTTCAGCTATCGAATGATTGCGTCGCCGCTGCCGGGGGCGGTGGTGCAGAGCCCGCTAACGGTCTCGGGGCAGGCCAACCCGTTCGAGGGCGCGTTCAGTGTGACGGTGTTCAGCGCGGCGGGGCAGCAGATCGCTGCGGGGGACTTCAACAAGAGCAACCTGAGCCCGGCGTTCTCGGTAGCGTTGCCGTTCTCAGTGATGGCGCCATCGCCGGCCTGCGTCTGGTATCACGAACGCAGCGGCCGCGATGGCAGCCCGATCAACGTTACGCAAGTGCCGGTGCTGCTCCAGCCCTGACCCCTCGGAGGTCAAGATCAGGTCAGCACCGGCACCGGAGCGGGACCGCCAGGCGTTACTTGGAAGCGGAAAGGGACGCTTCTTTTTCGCGCGCGGCCTCCGCGACGTCATCTGAGCAGAGCATGAGGCCAATGCCGGGCCGCGTCTTGATAATCTTGGGCGAAGCGGGGCTTTCTTCCAGCTTCTGGCGCAGGCGGAAGACCCAGACGCGCAGGTACTGGAACTCGTCGCGGTACTCCGGGCCCCAGACGGCGCTGAGAACCTGGTTGTTGAGCATGACCTTGCCAGCGTTGGCGGCCAGGTACTGAAGCAGCAGCCACTCCGTGCGGGAGAGGTTGACCAGCTCACCCTGGCGGCGCACGGTGCGCTTTTCGAGGTTGATCTCGACGCGGCCTTCATCAGCGACCACGACGTTGTCCTTCTCGGGCGCGTCATTGCTGGTGCGGCGCAAGACAGCGCGGACGCGTGCCCCCAGCTCCTGCGGGTCGAAGGGCTTGGCGACGTAGTCGTCGGCGCCCAGCTCCAGGCCGCGGACCTTGTCGGTGGCGGCGCCCATGGCGGTCAGGAGAATGACGGGCAGGGGGCGGCGCTCACGCAGGTGGCGCATGAGCTCATAACCGCCAACGTCGGGCATCATCAGGTCAAGGACAGCGATATCAGGGCGGTACTCATCCGCCAGGTTGATAGCTTCCTCAGCGCTCTGCGCGGTAAGCACACGGAAGCCCTGCAGCTTCAGCTCTGTGCTTATGACATTAAGAATCGTCTTTTCGTCGTCTACAGCCAGGACAATCGGCTCAGTTTCCAAAATTCCTCACCTCCCAGATATGCCTGACGCAAGAGACGGGGGCGTCAGGTCTGCTAAATCGTAGCGGGAAAGGGTTTAGGCAAGGTGAAGGCGGTGGTACGAAACATTACGGGAGTCTTGCAGGGATGCCCTTCGATCAGTCCGCGATCCGCGCCTCAGCGCTGACGCGGGCGCAGAGGTCCTCGATTTGAGCGTCTTCCAGGGGATCGATGTCTTCGAAATAGCCCTCGTAGTAGTCATATAGATCGACGGTCTTCAGCTCTTCCTGCCAGTTGCGGATGGAAGCGAGGATGAGGGCGGCCTCACGCTTCGTGAGTTGCAGAGCCACGGTGGTTCCCTTTCGGTTGGTAGTGGTACCGATCTTCGGCACTCAAGGTAGCATCCCGCGCCGGTAGGGTCGCGCATGGGATGGGCGGAAGGAGACCTATCTTCTGGCCGGAGACGACCGCAAGGGTCGCCCCTACGGAGGCCGGCGTCGATGCTGGTCCGTGATCCGGTCGATTAGACCTGAGATACGCGAACAGATTTAGCTCGACTGCAAGCTCCTTGTAATGTCCCGGGCCGAGCCGCGTGCTAATGTTGCTTGGGCGTCGGGGCGCCCTGGTGATACATATGAAACCCCTGCTTACAACCTTCGCGGTGGTCTCCCTGATGATCGCAATCGCGGGAGCCAGTTTTCTCCAGCCTTCGGTTAGGCCGGCTCGGGCCGATTTCCCGGCGGCCTCCTTCTCAACCGACCTGGTCTTCCAGTGCCTGCCTGGTAGCTCGATGCTCACCGGCTTCGGCTGGTATAGCTCGAACCAGGGGCCGCAGTGGTTTGACCTCTCGGCTTTCGACAATGACTTTGCTTTTGGGAGCTTCGCGAGCGCGGGACCTCTGGACAGCAGCCAGACCGGCCTGATGTGGGAAGGGCTCACGCCCGCCACCTGGTACTTCGTGCGCGTCAATACCCTGACTCAATACGGCTGGTCACCCAGCCAGACAATGCACTTCTACACGCCAAGCGATTGTCAGTTCCAGGTTTTGCCCCAGGCTGTCACTTCCACGCCGGCCGACTGTCCAAGTCTGTCTAGCCACTCGCTCTCCGGTTGCGTTTGGACGGGCCGTGGCGACTACGACACCTATGACATCGGCGAGACGGTGAATTACTGCTACTACGTCAGCCAGCCGACGGACGTCCGGATCGTGGCCACCAAGCCGGACCGGACCTCGCTGGTGGTCATCGATGGGTTCGTCAACGGCACCGGGGCTTGTTTGGGGCCGTTCCAGGCGAATACGCCGCGAGGCCTGCGGTCGGTGCGGATGTACGGCGGCCCGGACGGCGAGCTGCTGTCGGAAACCCACTTCTACGTTAGATAAGGCCAGGGCGTTCGTCGATTACGAGGGCGAGCCGACAAGACCATCATGACCGCGGTGGTAAGAGCGCTTTTCGCCCTGTCCTGCCTGGCGAGCCTCTGCATATCGTGTGCGGCTGAGCCTGTCGCGGAACTGGGCGAAGCCGCGGTAGCCACGGCGATCCCGGCGACGTCTACGCCTCGCCCAACGCCGGCGGCGGCCGCCTCGGCCACGGCGGTCCCTGCCACGGCAAGCCCTGCCTGCCAGCTGGACGGGACACTTGCCGAGACCGGCGCGACGCCCGGCCCGATGGAGAGATTAATCGCCCCGCAGGTGGTGGACCTGCCTCAACCCTATGAGCCGGCCGCGTTCAGAGAAGACCCTGCCCTCGGCGGCGCGCTACAGGCCGCGCTTGGTGACAAGGCAGACTCCTACGCGTTCGTGGTGAAGGACCTGAGCAGCGGTTGGGGCGCTTCTCACAACGCTGACTCCATCTTCTACGCTGCCAGCCTCTACAAGCTCTTTGTCATGTACGAGATCTTGCGCCAGGAATCCCTGGGCTTGCTGCAGCTGACGGACGAGGTAACGATCACCTCTTACTACGATTCGTATGGGCTTGGGCCACGCGGGACTTACTTATGTCAGAGGCTGACGCTGCGGGAGGCTCTCGTGGCCATGACCAGCCAGAGTGACAACGCGGCGGCAGTCCTGCTACAGGACCTCGCCGGCTCGGGGAATATCAACAAGGCGTTGGCCGCACTGGGCCTGCGCCAGAGCCGGCTTCTGACGGACGACCTGCCGGTGACCGCCACCGATATAGCCCTGCTGCTGGAAATGATCGGCAACGGGGACGCGGTGAGCCCGGACGCCAGCGAGGACATGATGCTGCTGATGCAGGGCGAGGAGTTCGACAACGGCCTCCGGGCTGGACTGCCAGCTGGCGTCAGCGCGGTCCACAAGACCGGCAACTGGTCCAACGCTACGCATGACGCCGGCATCGTCTTCGCTCCAATGGGGGCCTACCTCATCGTTGTATTGTCGAGCGAGGAACACGAAACGCGGGTCATCAAAGAGATTTCGCGGCTCGCCTACCAGCACTTCGCCGCGCAGTAGCGTTTGCCGTCCGGGCCGGTGCGTGACCGGATCCTGAGAGTATGTGTCAGGGCCAACTAGCTTGCTTCGAGGCCATGGCCGGGTTGAACGCCCTCGGGCTGATCACTTCCTTGCATTCCGTTGGCTTCAGACACCCCTCGGCGCAGTTTCGCAGCGGCAGTAAGCCGGGAGGGAGCCGCCGACGGGGTTGGCTTAAGATCGGTCGTCCATGAGGTCGGCCTCGAGGAGCTGCCAGAGCAGGTAGGCGGCGCAGAGGATGACGGCGACGGCGATGATTAGCATTGGCGGGGCTCCTTCCTAGTTAAGGGTCGATGGGATGATGTCTGCGGGATGAATCCCGCAGCTTCGCGGTTCGAGATGTGATCGTGGTCCCGCTGCGCATCGAGATGATTGAGGAAGTGATCTGAGGGGACGCCCCTCAGATTCCCCGGCAGAGGCGCTGCGCCCTCTGCACTTCCGCTGCCTAAGCCAACGAGGGGCAATCTCCCGGAGGATGATCCTCGGCGGCCATCCTCCAGGGTGAGATTGCGGCTCGGGAGCGGCTTCATTTCAACGCGTTCCTTAGCTGCAGCCGGAGGTGCTGCCGCAGTTTTCGCAGCGGTAGCAGGTGCCGGAGCGGGTCATGATCCAGCCGCAGCTGGCGCAGGAGGGCGCGTCTTCCTGGACGCGCGGGCCGCGGTAGGCTGGGGCTTCGATGGTGGGGATGACGTTGATGACATCGACGTTTACCTGGACGCCGGCGGCGTTGCCGTTGGTAACGGCCGGGCTGACTTCAACGATGGGCTGGACGGGCGCGGTGACGAGCTCGGGCTGGACGCCGGAGTACCTGGCTTCGAGACGGGCGCGCTCTCCGGCGGTGAGGATGCCGAGCTCGCTCTTCTCGTCCTCGCTGAGGAACTGGGAGGCGAGCCAGCGAAAGATGTAGTCGACGATAGACTGAGCCATGGGCAGCTCGCGGTTTTCGGTGCGGCCCATGGGCTCGAAGCGCATGTGGCTGAACTTCTGCACGAGGTCGCGCAGGGGCACGCCGTACTGGAGGGTGAGGGAGATAGAGGTGGCGAAGGCGTCCATCATGCCGGAGATGGTGCTGCCTTCCTTGGCCATGGTGACGAAGATCTCGCCGGGGGCGCCGTCTTCGTACATGCCGACATTGATGTAGCCCTCGTGCCCTTCGATGCTGAACTTGTGGGTTATCGAGGGGCGGGTGTCGGGCAGGCGGCGGCGGACGGGGCCGTGGGGAAGGGCAGGGGCAAGCGCGGATTGATCTGAAAGTGATGTCCTCCCCGCCTCGCCACCAGCCCCCACATCACTCTTCTTGTCGCTACTGGTGCTCAGGGGCTGGACGGCTTTGGAGCCGTCGCGGTAGATGGCGATGGCCTTGACGCCGGCCTTCCAGGACTCGATGTAGGTGTTGACGATGTCGTCTACGGTGGCCTCGTTGGGGACGTTGACGGTCTTGGAGATGGCGCCGGAGATGAAGGGCTGAATGGCGCCCATCATCAAGACGTGGCCCATGGGACGGATCGAGCGCTCACCCTTCTCGGCGCGGAAAGCGCAGTCGAAGACGGGCAGGTGCTCATCGCGCAGGGCGGGGGCGCCCTCGATAGTGCCCTCGGCGTCGATGTAGGCGATGATGCTGGCGACCTCGTCCTCGCTGTAGCCGAGGCGGCTGAGGGCGGTCGGGACGGTCTGGTTAACGATGCGGAGCATGCCGCCGCCGACCAGCTTCTTGTACTTGATCAGCGCAATGTCAGGCTCAACGCCGGTAGTGTCGCAGTCCATCATGAAGGCGATGGTGCCGGTGGGCGCCAGGACGGTGGCCTGGGCGTTGCGGTAGCCGTACTTCTGGCCGAGGTCGAGGGCTTCGTCCCAGGCGGCGGTGGCGGCAGCGGCGAGGCCTTCGTCAGGGATCAGCGAGGTATTGTTTGAAAAAGAGTGCCCACCCTCCGCACCACCTGCCCCAGCACTCTCTATCAGCTTGTAGGCGGCGTCGCGGTGCTTGCCGATGACGCGGAGCATGGGCTCGCGGTTGAGCTCGTAGGCGGAGAAGGAGCCGACGCGGGCGGCGATGTTGGCGGACTGAGCGTAGCCACGGCCGGTCATGACGGCGGTAAGGGCGGCGGCGTAGGCACGGCCGGCGCCGGAGTCGTAGGGCAGGCCGAGGGTCATGAGCAGGGCGCCGAGGTTGGCGTAGCCGAGGCCGAGCTGTCGCATGGCGTGGGCGTTGGCCTCGATCTTCGGCGTCGGGTAGCCGGAGTGGCCGACGATGATCTCTTGGGCGGTGGTCATGATGTCGACGGTGTGGGTATAGGCTTCTACGTCGAAGATGAGCTCGGGACTTGATCCAACTCGTCCTTCGAGAGCCTCAGGATGAGCGGTTGCTGGCGGTATCCACCCCGCAGCTTCGCCGGCTCCTGCCACTGATGCACCGTCGCCCGTCCCCTCCCCTGGCGACCTGAAGGTCGCCGCTACAGCGCCGGACGCCGCGTCTGGGTCGGGTTTGAGGAAGCGGAGGAGGTTGATGCTGGAGAGGTTGCAGGCCGAGTCATCGACGTGCATGTACTCCGAGCAGGGGTTGGAGCCGTTGATGCGGGCGGTGTTGGCGCAGGTGTGCCAGTCGTTGATGGTGGTGTCGAACTGCATACCGGGGTCGCCGCACTCCCAGGCGGCGCGGGAGAGCTCGCGCATGATGCCGGCGGCGTCGACGACCTCGATAACGGAGCCATCGATGACGCCTCGCAGCTCCCAGGGGCCGCCGGCGATGGCGGCGCGCATGAAGTCGTCGGTAGCGCGGATGGAGTTGTTGGCGTTCTGGAACTGGACGCTGGCCCAGGCTTCGCCGTTGAGGGACATATCCCAACCGGCGGCGCCGAGGTCATAGGCCTTCTTCTCTTCGCGGGCCTTGGACTCGATGAAGTCCATGACGTCCGGGTGGTCAGCGTTGAGGATGACCATCTTGGCGGCGCGGCGGGTGGTGCCGCCGGACTTGAATCGACCCGGCGATGGAGTCAGCGCGCGCATGAAGGAGACGGGGCCGGAAGCGATGCCGCCGCCGGAGAGATGCTCACGCGAGGAGCGGATGGTGCTGAGGTTGATGCCGGAGCCGGAGCCGCCCTTGAAGATCATTCCTTCGGTGCGGCACCAGTCGAGGATCGACTCCATATCGTCGGTGACGGAGAGGATGAAGCAGGCGCTGCACTGGGGCTTCTCTTTGGTGCCGACGTTGAACCAGACGGGGCTGTTGAAGCAGGCGAGCTGGTGGATGAGGATGTGGCGCAGCTCGTCCTCGAAGGTGAGGGCCTCGTCTTCGGAGGCAAAGTAGGGGACGCCGGAGCGGACGCCGGTCGCGAGGTCCATATCGGCGGGCTGGCGGCCCCAGGCGCCGATGACGTTGACGATGCGGTCGACCATCTGGCGGGCCGAGCTTTCGCGCTCCGGGCTGCCGATGCGGCCGCGGAAGTACTTGGAGGCGACGACCTGGGTGGCGGTCTGTGACCAGAAGGACGGGATCTCGATATCGGTCTGCTCGAAGAAGACCTTGCCGGACTCGTCCGTGATGGCGGCTTTGCGCATCTCCCAGTCGATGCTGTCGTAGGGGGAGACGCTTGGGTTGGTGAAGAACCGCCGCAGCTTGAGGGTAGGCCGCTCGTCGCGGCTAACACTGAGTCCGGGATAGGTGGTTGTGGTCATGGCGGGGTTCCTTTCGGGGGATGGTCAACTCACGCTTGGGTTTAGCACGTTCGGTTGGTTCAAGAAGAGGGACTCGACTTCCTTGATGATGAGCGAGCCGGGGGCTAGCCCCACGTTACCTCTAACCTCTTTCGAGGTTTCGAGAAAATTGAGTACAGAGTCATTAGCCTCGCCAGTAGATCGAGCTGCCGCGACTTCTGACTCTAACTCGCGAGCCGCCTTCAAGAAGGCTATGGGCAGAGCTCCCTTATTCTGGTCGACTACCTCAAGCGCTTGTCGTATCTCTCGCTCAGTGAGTGGATTAATCATGTTCCTTGCCTTCTCAGGCCCTCGCCTGTCTCTTCTCTGGTTCATACAGCCCTATTCAGCCTTATCTTGTTGGAGTTGCCGACTTTCAATCACGCACTGCCTCCGATCGAGCGGAGGCGGTCGGCGGGGTCGGCGAAGACGAGGCGGTAGGCGGGGCCGGGCGGGACGCCGGCGACGTTAAGCCGGAAGCGGATGACGCGGGCGGACATGGTGTACTCGACGCCGTCATCGAAGCGGAGGGAGAGGTTGCCTTCCTGCCGCGTGATGAGGGCGGTATCGACGATGGGGCGGAGGGTGACGCTGCCGCGGTCGAGGTCGATCTGGCAGGGGCCTTCGGCGACGAGCTCGCCGCCATCGTTGTAGAGCTTGCCGAAGGCATCGGTGATCATGGGCAGGCCGCCGATCGCGGACTCAGGGCGCGCTGCGCATCCTGCGTCGCGACGCGTCGCGACTTGTCTGCTTCGCTTTCTAATATGGGTTTTTCTGAGGGGACACCCCTCAGGCTCCCCGGCGTGGCCCGCGGCCCCTGCACCCCGCTAGAGAACGTCCGAGGGATGAATCCGAGCCTCGAAGCGCTAGGGGCACGTCCTTCGACCCTTCGACTCGGCTCAGGGGAGCCAGGCTCAGGATGCATTGAGGGGGCGACTTCGCCGATTGAGGAGAGGTGCTTAGCGACTGAGCCGGGGGAAAGCGCAGCATGCTGCGCGGCTACGGTCGCTTGGCCGCTGCTCGTAGAGACGGTAGAGGCGGCAGCGCTCCAGGACATGGCGTGAGCGCGGGACTGCCTGGTCGCTTGGGGGCTGGTTAATAGGGGACGGCGCATCAGCGGGAGCCTCGGGCGGCGCGGCGCGGGCGCTGTTCGATATCGATGGGCTGGCTCGCGGGCTGAGAATCGAGGGCGGTGGGCGGCAGGAGGGGCGGCTGAGCGGCGCCGGAACGGCGAGGGGTGCGGCGCGGGGCGACGCGGCTGCGCTCGATCTCGGCCTGGAGCTCCTCGAGGGAGACGAAATCGCGGTAGTGGGAGGCGAAGCGGACGTAGGCGGCGTAGCTGAGCTCGCGCAGGCTATCCATGACGAGGTCGCCGACGTCCTGAGAGGGGATCTCGGCGGCGGGACGATCGCGCAGGGCGGACTCAATGTCGTCGACGATGGCGTCGATCTGGGCGGAGTTGATCGGCAGCTTATCGGAGGCGCGGCGGATGCCTTCGCGGACCTTCTCGCGCGAGAACTCCTCGCGGCGTCCGTCTTTCTTGACGACGATGAGGGGCAGGGCCTGGATGCGCTCGTAGGTGGTGAAGCGTCGGCCGCAATCGAGACACTCGCGGCGGCGGCGGATGCCGTCATCGGCCTCGCGAGAGTCGGTGACTTTGGTGTCGGGATGATTGCAGTAGGGGCACTTCATGACGAGTTGTCAGATATCAGGTCAAGAGGCTAGCGGGACCGGCGGGCGCGGGCCTGGGTCAGGGCGCCGGCGTTGGAGGCGCTTCGAGCCACATCGAGGGCCGGGCGTGATCTGATGGCGCCGGGTGCGGACCGGGCGGTGGCGGAAGCGATTTTGCTTCTCAGGCTCCTGGCGGCCGCGCGGGCGGCTGGATGCAGGCTGACTTTCTTATGCGGGGCCATTTGATCGCCTCCTCGGCGGACTAACCCGATGCCGCGGGCGGGAGCGGCGAATCGGACTGTAACACCACATTTAGGTGCTGTCAACGCCGCGGCTACAACATTTTGTGGCCACCGGATGAAATTTGGTGGTCATAAGGGATCGGGTTATGGTCAGTTCCATCCTCGGTACCGGGTTGAACCCGGCAGCAGTGAGCTGAGCAAGCTCATCCGGATGGCTCGTCTGCAGGATCGGTTTGTTGGCAGGCCAGGGCGTAGTGCCGAGATTGCTCGTCGCTGGGATACGAGGTGACAGAGAAGGAAGACGCCCCGAGTTGATTTCGGGGCGTCTTCTGACTGCGGAGGGTTGCGGTTAGACCGGGCCGGTAGCCGGGGTACCAGTAGAACCGGGGACGCCGGTGGCGGGGGTTTCGGTCATGACGCGGCGCTTGATCTGGTCGTATTCTTCATCGCTGATCATGCCCTGGCTGCGCATGCGGGAGAGGTTTTCAATCTCGGCCATCTGCTGGTCGCGGGCGATGTAGGCGTAGTCGGTGTCATGGGCGCCCCACCATTGGGCGGAGACGGGCCGGAAGATGTAGTAAAGGAGGACACCGAGGAAGGGCACCAGGATGATCGCGAAGAGCCAGAGGACCTTGCCCCAGCCGGATAGATCGCTGCGGGCGAAGAGGTCGAACGCGGCGAAGAACCACATGAAGACGAGGCCGACGTAGAAGAGGACGATGAGAGAGCTCCACATGAATTCCCAGAAGTCCATAGCTATCTCTCCTTAATCGCTGTCGCGGGGACGGGCTTATTGAGAGAGTAGGTTGGTAGGACAGGCGTCTCAATGGTGGATGTTGGGGGTTGCGGGGGTGTTGTGAGTAACAAGTAACAGGTAACAAGTAACAGGCGAGGCGCTGGCGTGCAGATGAGAGTTTCTTTGGGATCAGAAGGTGATCTGACGATGTGGGCGTGAATGCCCTCACCCTCTCAAGGGAGAGGGAATCCGGCTTCGCTCTCTATGCCCACGCCTTGATTTGAGCATGGGAGATCAAAGGTTGCTTCGCCTCGGCTGCGGCCGATGGCTCGCAATGGGTCGGTGATTCGTAATTGGGGTTCGTTGATATCGGAGAGCGGCGGATCAGGATTCGGCAGCGAGGCGGGTGAGGGCGGGGCCTGTGAGGCGGTAAGTGGTCCATTCGTCCATCGGCCGGCTGTCCAGGGTGGCATAGAAGTCGATGGCGGGCTGGTTCCAATCGAGGGCGGACCACTCGAGACGGCCATAACCTCGATCAACTGCGAGGCTCGCAAGGTAGCCCATGATGGCGCGGGCGACGCCCTTACGGCGGTAGTCCGGGCGGACGAAGAGGTCTTCGAGCCAGAGGCCGGGGCGACCGGTCCAGGTGCTGAAGTTCTGGAACCAGAGGGCGAGGGCGGCGGGCTGACCGTTGTAGCGGGCGATGGCGGCCTCGGCGGCAGGGCGAGGGCCGAAGAGGGCTTGGTGGAGCTGCTGCGGGGTGGCTGTCGCGGCTTCGGGTTCATGCTCGTAGGCGGCGAGCTCGTGGATGAAGTCGAGGATGAGGGGGATGTCACCGGGAATAGCGGGATCGATACGGAGGAGTGTGTCTTCGGGCATGGGCGTAGGGTAGTCGATTGAGGTTGGAGGTTGGAAGCTAGAGGTTAGAAGCGCGCCCGTTGAGGGTCGGCGTACATATGGGTGGGCGTTCGTGAGTGGAGTGCGAGCGCGGTCCTTCGACAGGCTCAGGATGCTATTCCGGAGCGGGGACGCCGAGATGGTGGAGTGATCAGTGGACGGGAGCGCCAAAGGTTGCCACGCCTCGGCTGGCGCCGATGGCTCGCAACGACAAGGGCCCTAGCGGAAGGATTGGTTGGGGAGGTTGAGCACTTGCTCGGCGAGGAGGCGGAGCATTTGGTGGCCATGGGCGTGGTCGCGGGTGGCTTCGAGGTCGCCGGTGAACCAGTCGAGGGTGACGTGATCGGCGCCGAGGCGGTCGAGGACCAGGAGGTCATCCCGGACTTGAGCCAGGGCGCCGGCGCCGGGGAGCCGGTCGCCGGGCTGGGCTTCCTCTCTTATGTCGAGACGGATGCGGGGCGAGAAGCGGGGTGCGGGACGGCCGAGGGCGGCGGACTGGGCGCGGATGGAGGCAAGGGCGGCCTCGACGGGCTGGAGGGAGCGGAGGATGGGATGCCAGGCGTCGCCGAGGCGGGCGGTGCGGCGCAGGGCAGCATCGCTGGCGCCGCCGACCCAGATCGGCGGGTGGGGTCGCTGAGCCGGCTGGATGGCAGAGACGTCGTCGAAGTTGACGAGGCGGCCGTGGAAGCTGACGGAGCCTTCGGCGGTCCAGAGGGCGAGGATGGCGCGCAGGCATTCGTTGGCGAGGACGCCGCGGCGATTATGGGGCTGGCCGAGGACGGCGTATTCATCCTGGGCGTTGCCGACGCCGACGCCGAAGATGAAGCGGCCGCCGCTGAGCTGATCGACGTTGGCGGCGAGACGGGCGGTGAGGACGGGATGGCGATAGGGCAGGACGCACACGGTGGTGCCAAGACGGACGCGCTGGGTCTGGCCGGCAAGCCAGGCGAGGGTGGTGAAGGTGTCGTAGTAGGGCTCAGGGTAGCGGGGGCGGACGGAGGGGGTGATGGCGACGTGATCGGAGATGAGGACGCTGTGGTAACCGAGGGCTTCGGCGGTCTGAGCCCAGCCGAGGAGGGCAGCGGGATCGGCGCCGGGACCGAAGTTGAGGATGTTGACGCCAGCCTGCATGTGTACCCTCCGGGTGTGAGTCTGGTTGGAGATGATACCCGCCGGGGTTGGGCGAGGGCCAGCGGCCGGGAGAACGCGGCTACCGAGCCGGATACGTGAGTTGCAGGGCTGTTGGAACGAAATGTTCGCTTCGGCTCTCGTGGTGTTGACTTTCACAACGAGGCGGGATAGCTGGGCAAGGAACCCACACCCCAGCCTGAAGACTGGGGCATGCCAGCGGGCAGGACGGCTACGCCTGCTGCGCGTTCAGTGGTGCTAGGTCCAGGGCTCGCGTCCTTCGACCCTTCGACGCGGCTCAGGATGCACCTCGGCTATCGCCGATGGCTCGCAACGACAGTAAAGGCGTAGGGGCGCAGCATGCTGCGCCCCTACGATTCGGCGCCTCGTTAGCGGGCGGTGACGTTGCGGCGGAGGAAGGCGGGCAGCTCCGTGTCCACCTGAGGGAGGTCTGAGGTCCAGCCGCGGGCGTAGTCGTCCTGATGGGCTGGCTCCGCTTCGGACTGCCGCTCTTCTGCCTCGTGGGTGCGGGCGACGGGCTCGAAGCCGGTGGCGATAACGGTGACCTTGACCTCGTCGTCGCCGAGCTCGGGGTCGATGGCGGCGCCGAAGACGATCTCGGCGTTCTCATCGACGACGCCGTGGATGACCTCGGCGGCGGCGTTGATCTCCTGGAGGCTGAGGTTCTTGCCACCAACGACGTTGAAGAGGACACCGCGGGCGCCCTGGATGCTTATGTCGAGCAAGGGGCTGGCGACGGCAGCGCGGGCGGCCTCGGCGGCACGACCTTCACCTCGGCCCCTGCCGATGGCGAGGAGGGCGGGCCCGGCTTCGCTCATGATCTTACGGACGTCGGCGAAGTCCAGGTTGATGATGCCGGGGAGAGTAATGACCTCCGAGATGCCCTGGATGGCCTGGCGCAGGACGTCATCGGCGGTGCTGAAGGCTTCGTTGAGGGAGGCCTTGGGTTCGCAGATCGTCAGCAGGCGGTCGTTGGGGATGACGATGAGGGTATCGACCTTCTCGGCGAGGGCGGCGATGCCTTCGTCGGCGCGCTGGGCGCGACGGGTGCCCTCGAAGCCGAAGGGCCGCGTCACGACGCCGATTGTGAGGGCGCCGGTCTCGCGGGCGACCTCGGCTACGATCGGGGAGGCGCCCGTGCCGGTGCCGCCGCCCATGCCGGAGGTGACGAAGACCATCTCGGCGCCCTTGATGGCGTCGCGGATCTCGTCGCGGCTCTCCTCGGCGGCGCGTTCGCCACGGTTGGGGTCGCCGCCGGCGCCGAGGCCCTTGGTGAGCTTGTCGCCGATGCGGATCTGGACGTCGGCGTTGATGTGCATCAAGGCCTGGGCGTCTGTATTGACGGCGACGAGCTCAACGCCGGCGATTTTTTCGGCAGCCATGCGGTTGACGGCGTTGCAGCCACCACCACCTACGCCGACGACTTTGATTGGCGGCAGACCCTGGAACTCACGGTGTCGATTCATGTTGTTGTCCTCCTAACCCGGGAATTGGCGGGATATTGCGGGGCGGGGACCCCGGTGGCGTCCTCGTGAGAACGAGGAGGGATGGTGTTAACGGGCGTGGGGAAGGCTGCGCGTCCTGCGCGCTAACGCGCTTGTGCGCTCCGCCTTCTAAATCAACATTTACTGAGGGGGCACCCCTCAGACTCCCCGGCGTGGCCTGTGGCCCCTGCACTCCGCTTTGAATCGGGTGAAGGGACGAGAGCTGATCTTGGGACCATCGCACGCCAACCCTCTCCTTAAAGGAGAGGGGGTTACGTGGGGCGCCGTTAAACGAGGGGTTATCTAACTCATCCTTCGAGAGCCTCAGGATGAGCGGGCGGTGGGGGCCGCTTACGAGGAGCTTGGGAGCTTGCTGATACGCGAGACGGTGTACGTCCTTCGACAAGCTCAGGATGCCTTGAGTAAGGTCTATCGTCGCTGACGCTTGGAAGATCGCGGTCGCGGGATGGGAGGTAATCATCGTTTTCATTCGGGGAGGAGGATCTTGAACCAGTTGCCGATGCGCTTGAAGAGGCCATCGAAGGCGGAGGGGCCGCCGGCGTAGTGGCCAATGGGGGCGATGTCGGGCAGGCCGACGGCCCACTGCAACAGGCCGACGCTGGTAGCGAAGGCGGGGTCGTGCAGCTCATCGACGAGGCCGAAGATGTGGCTGGGGCGGCCGACGCGGGCGGGTAGGCGGGTCACCTGCTCGGCGAGGAGATCGATGCCGGGCAGAAGGGCGGTGCCGCCGGTGAGGACGAGGCCGGCGGAGACGAACTGGACCTCGGTGGTCTTGCGCACCTCGGCGACGGCCATCTCGAGGATCTCCTCGCAGCGGGCCTGGATGATCTCGCAGACCATGCGGCGGGGAAAGGCGCGCTGGCGCTCGGCGCCGAAGGCTTCGATCTCGATGGTGGCGTCGGCCGCGACGCTGCTGGGGAGGGCGTGGCCATAAAGGACCTTGGCCTCCTCGGCGCTGTGATAGGGGCAGCGCAGGCCGACGACGAGGTCGCGGGTGATGTGGTTACCGCCGAGGGGGATGGTGGCGGTGTGCTGGATGCTGCCCTCGATGAAGACGGCGATGTCGGTGCAGCCGCCGCCGATATCGACGAGGACGACGCCCTGGCGCTTCTCTTCCTGGTTGAGGACTGCCTCAGCGCTGGCGAGGGGCTGGAGGACCAGCTCATCGACCTGGACACCGGCAGCCTCGACCACCTTGCTGACGTTGGCGATGGCGCTGGAGGCGACGGTGATGATGTGGGCATCGACATCGAGGCGCTGGCCGTACATGCCAAGGGGATCGCTGACCGAGTCCTGACCATCGACGATGTAGAAGCGGGGCAGGACGTGGAGGATCTCGCGGTTGGAGGGGATGCTGATGATCTTGGCGCCTTCGAGGGCGCGGGCGATATCGTCCGAAGAGATGGGGCGGCTGCGGTCCGGCACGGCGACGATGCCGCGGTTGTTGACGCTCTGGATGTGGGCGCCGGAGAGGCCGACGTACGCGGAGAGGATGCGAGTGCCGCTGGCGCGCTCTGCCTTCTCCACGGAGACGCGGATGGCCTCCGTTGCCTCGCGGATGTTATCGACCATGCCGCGGCTGAGGCCGGCAGAAGGGGAAATACCGACTCCGAGGATGCGCGTCTCGCCGGTGCCGGCGACTTCGCCAACGATGGTGCAGATCTTGGTAGTGCCGACATCAATGGCGGCGAAGGTCCCGCTTCTCAAAGAGGCCTCCTCATGCTTGCCCGCCTGCTCACAGTCAAACCTATTTGTCGCCTTAACTCCTGCCGGCTCTTACTCATAGGTCACCCGCTCTCCGAAGCGAAGATCAACGGAGCGGGGGGCATAGCCCTGGAGGCTGAGCTGGTCCAGGAGCTTGGCGAGGACAGCGACCTTGTACTCGTAGGAGCGCTCATCGCCGAAGGTGACGCGCAGGTTGTTGGTGAAGACGGCAGTGACGCCGATGCCGGCGCGGTACTCCAACTCACGGATGCTCTGGCCCAGGAAACGGGGCGACTCCCGCATGATGCGGTCGGCCAGGGTGAGAGCGTCCGGGTGGACGCGGTCGCCGGCAGCGAGGATGCGGTCGCCGGGTTCGACGATGCGGGGCGCTGGACCGGAGGGGACGCCGGCGGCGAGGACAACGCCATCGGCATCGACGACGTAGTCGCGGTTGCCGGTGGACCAGAAGGCGAAGGGTACGCGCTCTTCGACGTGGATGGTGACGGTCTGAGGCCATTCGCGGCTAATCGAAGCGGTGCGAACCTGGGGCAGGGCTTGCAGGCGCTCGGTGGCTTCGTCTACCGGGAGGCTGAGCATACTGCGGCCCTGGAGGTCGCTCAACTCGGCGAGGCCGGCGGCATCGAGGGTCTCGGCGCCGGCGATGCGTATCTCCTGGACGGTGAGCCAGGGAGAGCGCAAAAGTGTGAAGGTGCCGGCGGCAACGAGGACTAAGGGCAGGAGAGCGAGGAACAGACGCCAGCGCACCCCTCTACGGATGGGGGCAGGCTGAGTGGTCTTCCTTTCGGGCCGCCGGCGGGGGCTGCGGTCCTTAGGCACTAGGCCTCTCCTTTGATCTTAATGACGCGCCAAGGCTAAATCGACCAGACGCGTTATTAGTTTGCTGTAGTCTACACCGGCTGCCTGCCAAAGTCTCGGAAACATGCTTGCAGGTGTAAAACCGGGAATCGTGTTGATCTCGTCGATGAGCAGGCTGCCATCTTCGAGGAGGAAGAAGTCGACGCGGCTGAGGCCGGCGCCATCGATGGCGTGAAAGGCGCGAAGGGCGAGGGACTGCACCCGCTCGACGATATCCGGCGTGAGGTAGGGTGAGGGCGCCAGGATCTCGGTCGCGGGGTCGAGATATTTGGCCTCGTAGTCGTAGAACTCACGCTGGTAGCGGATCTCGCCGACGGGCGATGCCTGGGCGTCCGCGTTGCCAAGGATGGCGCACTCAACTTCACGGCCTTTGACGGTCTTCTCGATGACCAGCTTGCGGTCGTGGCGCGACGCTTCGGTAAGGGCGAGCGCGAGGGCTTCTCGGTCGGAAGCCTTGTTGATGCCGACGCTGGAGCCACCGTTGGCGGGCTTGACGAAAGCGGGATAGCCGATGCGCTCCTCGATGAGGCGGGCGCTGGCGAGGGCGCCGGCCTCGTCCTGGGCGGCATCAATGACGATGTGCTCGCCGATCGGGAGGCCGTTGCCGAGGAAGACGGCCTTCATCAGAGCTTTGTCCATACCGACGGCGCTGGCAGCGACGCCACAGCCGACGTAGGGCATATCGAGGAGATCGAGGAGGCCCTGGAGGGTGCCGTCCTCGCCGTGCCGGCCGTGGATCAGAGGAAAGACAGCGTCGAGGCCGGCGAGGGTCTTGAGGTCAGGGATGGGACGTTCGACCTCCCCCCCTAGCCCCCTCTCCATCGACGGAGAGGGGGAAATCTCGCGGACGAGGCCTCTATCGCCCTGAGGCCGAGGCCGCCCTTCGAGTTGCGCGAGGTCGGCGGGGCTGACGAGGCGCTTCTTAAAAAGAGCATCGGGTTTCTCTAGCTGGGATATGGTTTCATCCGGGGTGAGCCAGACGCCGTCCTTGGTGACGCCGATGGGGACGACCTCGAAGCGGGCGGGGTCGGCTGCTTCGATGACGTGCTGGGCGGAGACGACGGAGACTTCGTGCTCGACGGACCGGCCGCCGAAGATGAGGCCGAGGCGGAGGCGGCTTCCCGCCATCAGCTTGCTCCTCGCGAGTAACAACTAACAGGTAACAAGTAACAACATGGAGCGTGATCTTGAAGATCCGCGGAAGATTCATGGCCGAGACGACATGAGCCACCCCTCCCCAGATTGCCGCGCCTCGCTATCGCGATGGCTCGCAATGACAGGAGTCTCTCTCGTTGGCGCGATGGCTCTCTAACACGATCTTCCTGACCTTTGACGCGACTGTATGACTGACTTCGGGGCGTTGACACCCTCACCCTAGCCCTCTCCCTCAAGGGAGAGGGGATGTCTTCAGGCGCTGGTTTGGCTGCTGGGATTAGTGCCGCGATCTCTAGTCTTGGCGATGGGGACGGGGCGAAGGCTACGAGTCGAAGTAAGCCACCCCTCCCCAGATTGCCACGCCTCGCTGTCGCGATGGCTCGCAATGACAGGATGGCGGCGCTTGTTACTTGTTGCTTGTTACCTGTTACTTCCCTACCCATCGCCGAAACCCTCACCGACGAGGGAGACCTCGTTCTGGAGATCGAGGCCGAATTCGTCGCGGACGCGCTGTTGGGCCAGGGACTTGAGGGCGGCGACGTCGGCGGCGGTGGCGCCACCGGCGTTGATCAGGAAGTTGCAGTGCTTGTCGGAGAACTCGGCGCCGCCGACACGGTGGCCGCGCAGGCCGACGGCTTCGAGGAGCTTCCAGGCGGGCTGGCCGGGAGGATTCTTGAAGAAGGAGCCGGCGTTGCGGCCACGGGGCTGGGCTTTGATGCGGCGCTGGTCGTAGTCGGCGACGCGGGCTCGCAGCTGATCGGGATCGGCGCGCCAGAGGGCGAACTCGGCCCAGAGGACGGCGCGACCGGCCATGAGGCCGCGGGTGAAGGCGCTGCCGCGGTAGACGAGGCCGAGATCGAAGGCGGGCAGCTCTTCGATACCGTCCTCGGTGGCGATGGCGATGCGCTGGAGTACGTCGCCTAGGCAGCCGCCGTAAGCGCCGGCGTTGTAGACAACGGCGCCGCCGATGGTGCCGGGGATGCCGCAGGCCCACTCGAGGCCGGCGTAACCGGCGAAGGCGAGCTGCCGGGCGGTGGCGGCGAAGGAGCAGCCGGAATCGGCGCGAAAGAGGTAGCGGTCCGGAGTTGTACCCGGGGCTGAACCCCCGGGCATAGCCTCTGTACCTCGGGTTAAAACCCGAGGCATGGGATCGGCGTCAGTGAGATTCGTGGCGTCGGGGGTAGTACCCCGGTCTGAAGGCCGGGGCATGGGTATCGGCTCCGATAGGTGCGTAGCGTTGTTTTCGATGACGACGCCACGGATGCCGCGGTCGCCGACGACGATGTTGCTGCCGGAGCCGAGGACGAAGAAGGGGATTCCGGCGCGGCGGCAGAGCTGGACGACGGCGGCGAGTTGGTCGGTGGTCTCGACGGCTACGTAGGCGTCGGCGGGGCCGCCGATGCCGATGGTGGTGTGGCGGGAGAGGGCCTCGCCGGGGCGGGAGGGGACGATGGTATCGAGGGCGTGGAGGAAGGCGGCATCGAGGGTCATGAGGCGCCTTGGGCTAGAGATTCTGCTTCGAGGGAGCGGGGCCGTGCCTTGGGTTGAAACCCGAGGCTTGAGGTTGGAGGTTGATGAGAAGGCGGCTGGTCGAAACTGAGGAACGTTGACACCCTCACTCTAACCCTCTCCCTCAAGGGGGAGGGGATGAGTTCATCCGAGGGCTTGGTTGCCGAAATTGGTAGCGTGATCTCTGGTCGTGGAGATGGAGCGAAGGCTACGAGACGACGTGAGCCACCCTTCCCCAGATTCCCACGTCTCGCTATTGCGATGGCTCGCAATGACAGTGTCTCCTCCTGCTGCCGTGGTGGCTGGCAATGACAATTTGAACACATCACAGAGCCTCGCGGGCGCGGAGTCTTTCGAGGAGGAGGGGGCCTACGGCATCTACGTCGCCGGCGCCGGCGGTGAAGAAGACGTCACCGGCGCGGACCTCGCCGGCGATGGCATCGGCGGCGGCTTCGGGCGTATCGATGTAGGTGGGGATGGGGGAGGTGATCTCGGTTGAAAGCTGCTGGGCGGTCATGCCGCCGGCGAGGGGCTCTCGGGCGGCGTAGGTCTCGAGCAGGAAGAGGCGGTCGAAGCCCTGGAAGCAGGTGCGGAAGCCATCGAGCAGGTAACGGGTGCGGGCGTAGGTGTGGGGCTGGAAGAGGACGACCACTCGCCGATCAGGGAAGCGCTGGCGGGCGGACTTTGCGAGGGCGGCGATCTCGGTCGGGTGATGGGAGTAGTCGTCCATTACGATGACGCCGGCGGCTTCGCCGATGCGCTCGAAGCGGCGGCGGACGCCGGCGTAGCGCTCGATGGCGTCGGCGATGGCGTCCGGCTTGAGGCCGAGGGCATGGCAGACGGCGATGGCGCCGAGGGCGTTCTGGACGTTGTGGCGGCCGGGAAGGCTGAGGGCGAAGCGGCCGTAGAGCTGGCCTTTGTAGACGGCGGTGAAGGTCTGGAATGGTCCTTCGCTCTCAAGGGACCAGGCGTCCCAGTCGGACTGGGAATCGAGGCCGTAGGTAACGATCTCGACCCCCGGCGCGGCGTATTCGCGCAGGGCGAGGGCCTCGGCGTTATCGGTGCAGAGGACCAGAGTGCCGCCAGGCTCGACCTGAGAGGCGAACTGACGGAAGGCATCGCGGTAGGCGTCCCAGGTCTTGTAGTAGTCGAGGTGGTCGGCCTCGACGTTGAGGACGAGGGCGATGTGGGGGTGATAGCTGAGGAAGGCGCGGTCGTATTCGTCGGCTTCGACGACGACCTCAGCGCCGGAGCCGGGCGCGGCGTTGGTACCGAGGCCGGAAACCTCAGCGCCGATGAGGTAAGTAGGATCGCGACCGGCGTCTTTAAGTATGAAGGCGATGAGGCCGCTGGTGGTGCTCTTGCCGTGGCAGCCGGCGACGCAGATGCCCGTCTTGCCCTCCATGAGACGGGCGACCATATCGGCGCGCTTGACGACGGGGATGCCGCGGCGGCGGGCTTCATCCAGCTCAGGGTTGTCGCTGATGGCGGCGGAGGTGGTGACGACGAGCCCCGCGTCGCCGACGTTGGCAGCGTCGTGGGGGCCGATGGCAACGGTGGCGCCGAGGGCAGCCAGAGTGTCGGTTAAGGGCGAGCGGCGAAGGTCGGAGCCGGAGACCTGGTGCCCCCAGCTAAGGAGGATGCGGCCGATGGCGGACATGTGCATGCCGCCGATGCCGACGAGGTGGACGCGGGAGGGGATGGGAGCGGAGGTCACGTTGAAACCTCTCCCCTGCCTATCGGCATCCCCTCTCCGAAATCGGAGAGGGGATCGAGGACGGGGAGTTTCACGCCAGATGGAGCATGGTGGATGGTTGTCTGGGTAGTACCTCGGGCTGAACCCCGAGGCATCGATTTCAGATTCGATGCGGCCTGACGAATCCTGGTCATGCCGGCACTTTCGCCTTTGCGCCGGCGAGGGTGGTGATGAGGCGGGCGAGATTATCGGCGGCGGCGGGTTGGGCGAGGGTAGCGAGAGCGTTGCGCATAGTGACGAGACGGGCTTTGTCGTTGAGCAGGGCGTCGATGAGCGTGGGCAGGCTTTCGAGGTGGGTCTGCTCCAGCATGACGGCCGCGCCCTCGTGTTCGAGGAAGAGGGCGTTGGCGCGCTGATCAGAGAAGTCGCCGGGGATGAGGATGGCCGGCAAGCGGGCGGCGGGCAGCTCGCCGAGAGTGGAAGCGCCGGCGCGCATGACAGCGAGGCCGGCGGCGGCGAGGGCCTGGGCGACGTCGTCGTGAAGGTAGGCGTGGAGGTGGTAGCGATCGCGCCGCGGCGGCGGCAGGCTGTCGCGGTGGGTCTGGAGCCAGCCTTCGTCGTTGTGGCCGCAGACGTGGATGAGCTGGCCGGTCTCAAGAAAGGTGGCGACCCAGGATGCGACAGATCGGTTGATGGCAGAAGCGCCGGTGCTGCCACCCATGACGAGCAGGGTTGGTAGGACGGCGTCGAGGCCGAAGTGGGCGCGGGCGGCGTCTCGGTTGGCGTCGAAGAACTGCGGGCGGACCGGATAGCCGCTGAGCTGCGTCCGGGAGGAGGGCATCGCAGCCAAGGCTGGGGGGACGCTGACGGCGATGCGGCTGGCGACGCGGGTCAGGGTCTTGACGGCGAAGCCGGCGGCGACGTCCGGTAGAAAGACGAGCAGAGGCAGGCCGCGCAGACGGGCAGCGAGACCAACGCCGACGCTGCCGTAGCCGCCGGTCGCGAAGACGACATCGGGCCGGAAGCGACGGAGGATGGCGTAGGACTGCATGACGCCGGCGAGGAGCTTGAGGCCGCCGCGCAGGGCGCCAATGGGGTTGCCGACGCGCAACGGGCCGGCGGTGACGCCACGGAAGGGGATGCCTTCACGGGCGACGAGATCGGCATCGAGCTTGCCGCGGACGCCGACGTAGAGGAGATCGGCGTCAGGCACCTGGCGACGAAGGGCAGCGGCGACAGTCAGGGCGGGATAGACGTGGCCGCCGGTGCCGCCGCCGCAGAAGACTACGCGCACTGGGCCACCCCACTCCCCCCTCCACGGGCAAACGGGCAAACGGGTAAACGGGCAGGAGCCGGCTCACCAACCCAGCACCCACGGGCATATGCGCATACGGACATGTGGGCATGGAATAACCGCGTCATGCAGGGCCTCGGGCGGGGGATTCGCCTTGCCGGGTGGGGTTGGAGCGGCGCGTTGGTTTGGGGGCGACGCGCTGAGCCTGAGGCCGTTCGGCGAAGGAACGGTCTTTGCCGTAGCGCGAGACGTTGAGCAGGATACCAATCGCGGCCATGAGCATCACCAGCGAGGTGCCTCCATAGCTTACGAAAGGTAGAGGGATGCCGGTGAGGGGTATGGAGCGGGTGATGCCGCCGACGTTGATAAGGCCCTGGAAGGCGATCCAGGAGACGATGCCGATGGCGAGGTAGCAGCCGAAGTCGTCACGGGAGTTCATGGCGACGCGGAAGCCCCGGTAAACGAGGTAGGCGAAGAGGCCGATGACGACGATGGCGCCGATGAAGCCGGTCTCCTCACCGATGATGGCGAAGACGCCGTCGGTGTGGGCGCCCGGGATGTAGAAGAACTTCTGACGGCTGACGCCAAGGCCGAGGCCTTCGATGCCGCCGCTGCCGAGCGCAATCAGGAGCTGCAAGGTGTGGAAGCCGACGCCGGCCGGGTCGTCTTCGGCGCGGATGAAGGCAAAGATGCGGTCCGACCGATAGCCGCCGCCGAGGATCAGCATGCCGAAGGTCACGGCAGCGATGCCAACGAGGGCGAAAAGGTGAGTAAGGGAGGCGCCGGCGATGAAGAAGAGCGCTGCCGTGGTCATGACGACGATCGAGGCGGTGCCGGTATCCGGTTCCATGAGGATGAGGGCGGCGACGACACCGACGAGGAAGATAAAGGGCGCGAAGCCGAGCGCGAAGCTCTGGACATCGCGGCCGCGGGAGGCGAGCCAGGCCGCTATATAAATGATGAGAGCGAGCTTGGCGAACTCGCTGGGCTGGAAGGGCGGCAGCGGGCCCATGCTGATCCAGCGGCGGGCGCCGTAGGCGTCGTTGCCGACGAAGAGGACGGCAGCGAGACTGAGGACCGCGAAGAGCATGAGCGCCGGGCTGGCGAGCCGCAGCAGCCGGTAATCGATGCGCATGAGGAAGAACATGACGGCGAGGCCGATGAGCGCCGAGGCCATCTGGCGAATGAGGAAGTAATTGGCGTCGTCGAAGGCGTCCAGGGCGATAGCGAAGCTGGCGCTGTAGACAAAGATCAGCCCGATAACCACGAGCGCCAGGGTCGTGGCGAGGATTGCGTAGTCGGGCCGTCCGGGTCGCAGGCGGGAGGTCTGATGGGCGTTGGTCATACCGCCTCTCCCCCGGTGCCCCTCTCCACAGGCGGAGAGGGGGAGATTGGTGGTGTCCTCCCCTGCGCCCCGGCATCCCTCACACCACTAACTCCGGCACCCGAACCGAGTAAGCCGACGAGGCGACGGAAATCGGTACCGCGCTGCTCGAAGTTGGCGTAGGCGTCGAAGCTGGTGCAGGCGGGCGAGAGGAGGACGATATCGCCGGGCTGAGCGCGTCTAGCAGCCGCCTCGACGGCTTGAGCCAGGGTAGCGACGCTTTCGATGGGGATGCCGCCGTCCTGGCAGGCGGCGGCGAAGAGGGCGCCGGACTCGCCGAAGCAGATGATGGCGCGGCAGCGGCGCTTGGCTTCGGCCACGAGGTCTTCGAGGGGGAGCTTCTTGTCACGGCCACCGAGGAGCAGGACGATGGGCTGATCGAAGGAGCGCAGGGCGGCGAGGGTGCGCTCCGGCGCGGTGGCGATGCTGTCGTTGTAGTAGTCCACGTCGCGGACGCGGGCGACGAACTCGAGGCGGTGAGGCGGGGCGCGGAAAGCGCGGATGGCGGCGGCGACAGCCTCGGGGGCGATGTTGCAGGCGGCGGCGATGGCGGTGGCCGCGGTGGCGTTGGCAACGTTGTGGAAGCCGCGCAGGGGCACTTCGGCGGCGGGCAAGACGGGCTCGGTGCGGCCGTCCCGGCGCCAGAAGATCGTGCCGTCGCGCAGGAAAGCGCCATCGGTATCGTGATCGCCCTCGACGCTGAAGAGGAAGACGCGGCCTCGCGCCTCGGGGCGGAGGTCACGCGAGACGGGGTCATCGGCATTGAAGACGGCGGCATCTTCCTGGGACTGAAGCGAGTAAATCTTGCGCTTGAGGTCGACGTACTCGTCCCAGGAGAACTGGTCGAGGTGGTTGGGCGTGACGTTGAGGAGAGCAGCGACATTAGGGCTGCGCTTCGTGAGGACAAGCTGGGTGTGGCTGATTTCGAGGACGGCCCAGGGGGGTTCAGAATCTCGGGATTGATCTGAAAGCGGTGTCCTCCCCACCTCCTCCCCGGCCCCCACACCGCGGGCAGCGTTTTGGGGGGCAGCACCCCGGCCTGAAGGCCTGGGCATGGGCCGGGGCTCAGAGATGTCATTTGCCTCGGGGACTATACCCGTGGCTGAACCCCCGGGCATGGATTTCTGCTCGGTGCGCTGCGGACCCTGGACAGCATCGAGGAGGGATAGCGCGCCGATGCCGACGTTGCCGCCGAAGACGTGGCCGCGGTTGGCGGCGGTGAAGATGGCATCGACCAGGGAGGTGGTGGTCGTTTTGCCGCTGCTGCCGGTGATGCCAAGGATCGGGCCGGGGTACATCTCCAGGAAGAGGCTGGTCATGGACTCGACCGGGACGCCACGCCGCCGGGCTTCGATGACGAGGGGGTTGGTGAGGGGCACGCTCTGGGAGACGCAGACGATGTCGGCGTTAGCTACGTAGGCGGGGTCGTTGGCGCCGAGATGGAGGGTCACGCCGAGGGCTTCGAGGGCCTCAGCGCGGGCGGCGAGGGCGGCGCGAGGCTTCATGTCACTGACAGTGACGGAAGCGCCGTGGGTCGCGAAGTAGCGGGCGAGGTCTTCGCCTTCGATGCCGAGACCGATGACGGTGATGCGCTTACCCTGCCAATCTTGATTAAGTGTCATAGCATCTTACTAATTTATCAAAGCTAGAGCTATCCCCGCCAGTCCGGCGAAGAACCCTATCAGCCAGAAGCGCGTCACGACCTGGGTTTCAGCCCAGCCGCCGAGCTGGAAGTGGTAATGAATCGGCGCCATGCGGAAGAAACGCTTGCCGTGGCTGGCCTTGAAGTAGGCGATCTGGATGACGTCGGACAGGCCTTCGGCGACGAAGACGAGGCCGATGATGGGCAGCAGCAGCCACCAGCCGGTCATGAACGCGAGCACGACGAGGCCGACCGCGAGGGGCTGAGAGCCGGCCTCACCCATGAAGACCTGGGCCGGATGGGCGTTGAACCAGAGGAAGGCGGCGGTGGCGCCGACGACGCTGAAGGCGAAAGCGCCGAGCGCCTCCTGGCCCTGCGAGAGGGCAATGACCCCGTAAGCCGCGTAGGCTAAGGCGCTGACCCCGGCCATGAGGCCGTCCATGCCGTCGGTGATGACCATGCCGCTGGTACCGGCTATGAAGATGAGGACGACGAGCGGCAGGTAGAGGACGCCGAGGCTGTAGGCGCCGAAGTGGGGCACGAGCGCGGTGTCGATATCGAGGTGGAAGTAGAGGACCGCCGCGACGCCGACGCCGATGGCAAGCTGGACACCCCACTTGACCAACCAGAACCAGGTCTCGTGGCCGCTGAGCTTGCCGGAGCCGATGAGGGTCTGGATGTCGTCAAAGAGGGCGGGGGCGACGGCGGCCAGCATAGCGACGAGGGGCAGCAGGATGTCGGAGTCGCGCGTCACAGCGAAGGGGATCGACGCCGCGAGGATGCCGGCGAGGAACATGAGGCCGCCCATGGTGGGAGTGCCTGCCTTATCGGCGTAGACTTCCGGCGCGTCCAGGTCGGCGGACTTGCCCAGCTTGCGGCGTCGCAGCTCCGCGAGCAGGGGATGGCCAACGGCGAAGGTCACTAGCATGGCGAGAAGGGCGG
The DNA here is from genome assembly GCA_009377745.1 of Dehalococcoidia bacterium. Lineage (GTDB taxonomy): Bacteria > Chloroflexota > Dehalococcoidia > DSTF01 > WHTK01 > WHTK01. The sequence goes on along the minus strand of WHTK01000021.1, from coordinate 30,897 downwards.
AATACAGAGCATCGCTCATCCGAGTAACAAGTAACAGGTAACAGGTAACAAGCCGCGGGACGGACTCAAGTTACGAGCTCCTTGACTACGTCGCTGAGCGCGAGGCCGTGGGAGGCTTTGACGAGCAGGATATCGCCGGGCGCCAGCAGGCGCTGGAGCTCGGCGGCGGCTTCGTCTTTGGAATCGAAGTGGCGGACGCGGGCGGCGCCGGCGGCTTTAGCGGCGACGGCGATCTGGACGCCACGCGGCCCGACGGTGAAGAGGGCATCTACGACCTGGGCGGCGCGCTCGCCGACGGCGCGGTGGCCCTCGGCTTCGGCGCTGCCGAGCTCCAGCATGTCGCCGAGGAGGGCAAGCCGGCGGCCGGGCATCTCGGACAGGACGCCGAGGGCGGCGAGGACGGAGGCGGGGCTGGCGTTGTAGGAGTCGTCCAGGAGGGTGGCGCCGTTGACGCCGGCGCGGGCCTGAAGCCGCAGCGGCACTTCGGCCCGGGAGAGGGCGTGGGCCGCCTCCTCGATGCTGAGGCCGAAGGCGACGGCGATGGTGATGGCAGCGAGAGCGTTGGCAATGAGGCGATCGCCGGGGAGCGGGCTATGGGCCTGGACGCCGCGGCCACCGAGGCTGACCTGGAAGTCGGCGCCGCTGAGGCCGCGAGTACGCACATCGGTGGCGCGGATGGTGGCGCCGGGGTTGAGGCCGAAGGTGAGGACTCGGGCGCGGGTCTTCTCAGCCATGGCGGCGACGTAGGGGTCGTCGGCGTTGAGGACGGCGGCGCCATCGTCCGGCAGGGCTTCGATGGCCTCGGCTTTAGCCTGAGCGACGGCATCCAGGCTGCCGAGGCGCTCCAGGTGGGTGGGCCCAACATTGAGGACGGCGGCGATCTGGGGCAGGGCGATCTGGCAGGAGCGGCGGATCTCGCCGAGGTGGTCCATGCCGGCCTCGAAGACGCCGACCTCATGCGCTTCGGTTAGGCCGAGTACGCTCATGGCGACACCGATGTTGTCGTTGAAGTTAGAAGGGCTCTTGTGGACGGCAAAGCGCTGCGAGAGGAGGGCGGCGGTCAGCTCCTTGGTGGTGGTCTTGCCGACGTTGCCGGTGATGGCGATGCTGCGGACACGCTGACGAAGACGCCAGTGACGCGCCAGCTCACCGAGAGCGAAGGCGGTGTCAGCGACGAGGAAGGCCCAGACGCCCTCGGGCAGGAGGATATCCTGGCGCTGAGTGAGGACGCCGGCGATGCCGCGGCTGACGGCATCGGGGATGAAGTCGTGACCGTCGCGGGCATCGGTGGCGAGGGCTACGAAGAGCTGACCGGGCTCGGCGACGCGCGAATCGTTGACGACGGCGCTGAAGGACTCGGCGAGGCCGGGGCTCTCGCCGAGGAGGGAAGCGCCGAGCGCGTCACGGATGTCGTCTATGGAGAAGGTGGCCACTAGCGATTCCCACAGCGGAGAGCAAGCTGGCCGCTACAACGCCCCAGCCTGGAAGGCTGGGGCATCGGGGCGTTGTACTCACGTCGAGGGCCGAGGAAACAGGACGCTTGCAGTACGCCAGCCTGGGAGCACGGGGCATCGGGATGTTCTGCGCGCGTCGATTGGCTGGACATGTTTACGCTTCGATTAGGCGAGAGAGTTGCGAAACGGTATATGCGCGGAATGAGGCTTGCGCGTGCAAGCGGCATTGCAATCACCTACTGGCCGGAGCGGACGAGCGGCTGGTCGTAAGGCCGGACATTGAGATAGGAGAGAATCTGCGGCGCGAGGCGGCCGAAGACAGGGGCGGCGACGATGCCGCCCAGAGGGTCATCCTGAGGCTGGTCGATCTTCACGAGCATGACGAAGGCGGGGTCTTCGGCGGGGGCGAACCCGACGAAGGTGGCAAGGGTCGAGTCCAGCGCGTAACCCGTCGGAATGGATACCAGGGTTGTGCCGGTCTTACCGCCCACATGATAGCCCTTCACCTGGGCTCGATGCGCGGGGACACCATCGACGACGTCGTTGAGCATCTTAACCATGGTGGCTGAGGTCTTCTCGGAGATAGCGCGGCGGACGATTACAGGCTCGAAGATGCGCTTGCTGTCCGGGCCATCGATCTCCTCAACGATGTAGGGTCGCATGAGGTTGCCGCCGTTGATCACGGAGGAGAAGGCGGTGATTACCTGCAGCGGCGTCGCGGCGATGCCCTGGCCGTAGCTGTTGGTGGCGAGGTCGGACGGGTACCAGCCGGAGTCTTTATTGGTGCGCATGAGGCCTTCAGCTTCACCGCCGAGGCCAGAGTGGGTCGACTCGCCGAAGCCGAAGCGATGGATCGACTCATAGAGGCGGGTGGCGCCGATCTGGTCGCTGAGCCAGATGGCGCCGGTGTTGAGGCTCTTCTGGAGCAGCTGGGTCATGGTCTGAGTGCCGTGGGCGCTGAAGTCCCAGTTCTTGAAGGTGTAACCACCCTTCTCGACCGTGCCGGAATCGTAGTAAGTCGTGTTGGGGTTGACCAGCTCAAGATCGAGTGCGGTTGCCATGGTCATGGTCTTGAGTACGGAGCCGGGCTCGTAAAGGTCGGTGACGGCGCGGTTGCGGTAGAGGTTGAGGTCCGGGTTATCGAGCGAGAGGTTGGAGAGGCGGAAGCTGGGGCGGCTGGCCATCGCAAGGATGGCGCCGGTCGTCGGGTCCATGACCATGATCGTGCCGCCGCTGGCCTGGTGGTCCCTGATCTGGAAGTCAAGCTCCGTCTCAATGAGGCGCTGGATGTAACGGTCGATGGTGAGACGGATGTCAGCGCCGGGGCGGCCGGGCTCGATACGGCTGCGTCCGAAGGCGATGGGGCGGCCGCCGCCGTCGCGCTCGAAGTAGATGGCGCCCGGAGTGCCGCCGAGGACGTCGTCGTAGTCGGCTTCAACGCCGGCCAAGCCGACGTGATCACGGCCGAGGAAGCCGAGGAGGTTGGAGGCCACGTCACCCTCCGGGTAGTAGCGTTTGGTGCCGCCGGCGACAACGACGCCGGCCAGACGCAGGCTCTCGATGCTCTGGCCGGCGCTGAAATCGACGCTGGAGGCAATCAGCTCCACGGGGCCGCCGGATTCGTTGAGGAGGCGGGTGAAGAGGGGCTCCGGCTGGTCGTTGATCAAGGGGGCAAGCTCGAAGGCAACCTCACGGGCGAGGAGGGGGTCGTCACGCCAGGCCCGGCGGTCGATGTAGACATCGAAGACGTCGACCGAGGTAGCCAGGGGGAAGCCGTTACGGTCGAGAATGGCGCCGCGGGTCGAATGGACGAGGCGCTTATCGAGATGCTCAGCCTGGGCTTCGAGCCAGTAGTGCTGGTGGTGGAGGATCTGGACATAGACGAGGCGGCCGACGATACCGCCGGTCGAGACGACGAGGACCAGCGCCAGGAGGGCGACACGCCAGGTGAAGCGGCCGTGGCCCATGTTAGCCACACCTCCATTGAAGGGGGTTGGATCGATAGGAGGCCGATGGCAGGAAGCCGTGCCGCATCTGGATTAACGGAAGGGGAGGCTCTGCAGCAACGTCTGCCACCAGGGCAGGGGCTGCCGCTGGGCACCCGGGGAGGCAATGATCAGGGGCCGCGGCAGGAGGGCGCCGGCGGGGGCCTCAACGCCGACGGAGACGTATTCCAACCTGACAGCGGGGACCATGCCGAGGCGGTCGCGCGCGGCGCGCTCAGTACGGTCAAGGGACGAAAGCGCGGCAACCTCGGCCTCGAGCTGGTGGATTTCCGCCGAGAGGCGGGTGCGCTCGGCTTCGATGTCCTGCAGCTTCTGGCCGGTGTGGGCGAAGCTGCTGGACTGCACGACCTGGAGCAGCGCGATAGTCACGGCCGCAAAGAGGGCTGCGACTATCGCGCGGCGGGGGTTCCAGGCCTGTGCTACGGGCGGGGAAGCAGGGGGAGCGAGCCGATCGAGGGTGGCCATGCGGCTGAGGCCTCCACCTAACTGGCGATGCGCTCGGCGGCGCGCAGCTTGGCGCTGCGGCTGCGCGGGTTGGCGGCGACCTCGGCCTCGGAAGGCATGAGGACGCCGCGGGTGACCGGCTTGAGGCTTGCCTTGTGGCCGCAGGTGCAGACCGGCTGGCCGGGCGGGCAGATGCAGTCCCGCGATTCGCGGGCGATGTATTGCTTGACGATGCGATCTTCGAGCGAGTGGTAGCTGATGACCACCAGCCGAGATCCAAAGCCGAGCAGACCGTGAGCCCTAGGCAACGCGTCAACCAGGCTGGCTAATTCCTGGTTCACAACGATGCGGAGGGCCTGGAACGTCTTGGTGGCGGGGTGGGTTTGACTTCCCGGCCTCCGGCCCACGGCCTGCTCGACGGCTTTGGCTAGATCAGTCGTCGTCACGAGCGGACGACGGCGCACGATGGCGCGGGCGATGCGGCGGCTTTCGCGCTCTTCGCCGAAGCGCCAGATGAGGTCTGCAAGCTCCTCTTCGGTAGCATCGTTGACCCAATAGGAGGCCGTCGTCTCCTGATCGGGACCAAAGCGCATGTCGAGGGGAGATTCGAGGCGGAAGCTGAAACCGCGGGCAGCGGCAGCCAGCTGGTGCGACGAGAGGCCGAGGTCGAAGAGGACGCCGTTGACGGGCGCGAAATCGCGGTCGCGGGCGACCTCATCGATGTCACGGAAGTTGGCGTTGACAATATCGACATCGCCGCCGAAGCGGGCGAGGCGGTGTCGCGCCATCTCTGTGGCCTCCGGGTCGGCATCGAGGCCGAGGAGGGAGCCACCGGGCGAGGCGGCATCGAGGATGGCTTCGGCGTGGCCGGCACCATCCACGGTGCAATCGAGGTAGCGGCCACCAGGGCGCACTGCCAGGGCTGCAAGGACTTCCTGCAGCATGACGGGCTCGTGCCGAGCGGGCGCTTCCATCAGCAGGGTCATTCTGACCCCGCTTGTCCGGCGGACAAGCCTAATGTCTGCCGGAAGTCGTCTTCCTCGGTAGTAAGGGCAGCTTCGAAGCCGGCAGCATCCCAGATTTCGATGCCTTCGCCGGTGCCGACGACTACGACCTGGCCTTCGAGGTTGGCCCACTGGCGCAGGACCGGCGGGACAAGGACGCGTCCCTGACGGTCTAGCTCTGATTGGTAGGCGCCGCTGAAGAAGGCGCGTCGCATGACGCGGCCGGTGGGGCTGGTGATGGGCTCCTTGAGGTAATGGGCGGCCTGCTGCTCGAAGCCGTCCGCGGGATAAGCGCGGATGCAGCGGTCGGGAGCGCCCTGAGTAAGGATGATGCCCTGCATTAACGCCTCTCTAAAGCGCGGCGGCATGGGAACCCGCCCGCGCTCGTCCATTGAGTAATCGTGCTTGCCCAGGAAGAGCATTCATGGAGGGGCCCCGTCCCCCACGGGACCGGACAAGCTGTCCAGTTCCCGCCATCTTTCACCACAAGCTCCCACATATTACCATCGCGCATACCGCTGTCAACAGTAATTGCGAAAACATTTCCGGGGCAGGGAGATTTGTAATTAAAGGCGTTGGGAGACCTCTCCCCTCTTCCCCTCTCCGTCGACCCTTCGACGTGGCTCAGGACAGGCTCCGAGGGGAAGCTCAGCGTCCTCGGGGCAGGCATCTCGCTGGGACACAGGCGTGGTTCAACGACGAGCGCGTGACACCCTCACCCTGCCCTCTCCCTCGAGGGAGAGGGACGCTCAGCTCGGGCCTCTATCCTCAGAGTTCAGGACGAGATCGCCCGACGAACGTAGTTACGAATGATCTCGCAATGAGGGGGAGAGGAAGCTAAGATCGGGGCGGTATGGCGATTCGTGCGGGCGTGATCACGGTCAGCGATAAGGGGTCGATTGGCGAGCGCGTCGATACGGCGGGGCCGGCGGTGGTAAAGCTGCTGACTGCGAACGGCATCGAGGTGAGCGAGACGGCGATGATTGCGGACGAGCGCGCGGAGATCGCTGCATTGCTGCGGCGCTGGTCGGATGAGACGGGGCTGGACCTGATCCTGACGGCGGGGGGGACGGGGCTGGCCCCCCGAGACGTGACGCCGGAGGCGACGCAGGACGTGGCGGAGCGCCAGGTGCCGGGCTTCGCCGAGGTGATGCGGGCAGAGAGCCGCAAGAAGACGCCGCTGGCCGATGTGTCGCGGGCGGTGGTGGTGACCAGGGGCCGGACGCTGATCATCAACCTGCCGGGCAGCGAGCGGGGCGCGGTCGAGAACCTGGAGGCGATCCTTCCCATTCTTCCCCACGCCGTAGAAGTCGCCAGCGGCAACCAGAGCCACTAGCTCCTAGCGGAGGGCACCAGGCTTCGCTCTGTGATAGGGAGCTAGGTTTACATGAAACTTGTTAAGGCCTCACTCGAGCCGCCGTCCGGGCTCAAGATGCTGCTTGAGCAACTCGGCACTACCGGCGAGAACGGGTTCATGGGGACTGGCCAACCGGCGAACACCGATACGTTGGCCAGTTATCTGCAGAGCCTTATGGACATGGACAACGGAGCCAACCTGCGCCCCGAGTGGGTGCCAATGACTACCTACTGGCTCCTTGACAACGAAGAACAAATAGTGGGAGTCAGCCGTCTGCGCCATCAACTGACGCTTGCGCTTCTCAATGATGGCGGTCACATCGGCTATTACGTTCTGCGCTCGCAACGCCGCAAAGGCTACGGCAATACAATCCTGCGACTGACATTAGTCGAGGCGCGTAAGCTTGGCATCCAGCGAGCTCTGCTCACGGTGGAATCCGACAACATCCCCTCGATCCATATCGCCGAGGCTAATGGTGGCCAACTAGAGGACGAACGCCTCGATGAAGACGGCGTACTTTACCGCCGCTACTGGATAGACTTGGGCTGATATGCGCATCGACGTGCTGACGCTGTTTCCGGAGGCCTTTAGCGGCCCGCTGCAGGCGAGCATCCTGGGCCGGGCGCTGGCAGGCGGCATCGCCGAGGTGCAGCTGCACAACATCCGCGACTGGGCCACGGATAAGCATTCGATAGTGGATGACTATGCTTACGGCGGCGGGCCGGGGATGGTGATGAAGCCAGAGCCGCTGGCAGCGGCGATCGAGGACGTGCGCGGCCGGGTGGAGCCGCGGGGCCGGACGGTGCTGCTGACACCGCAGGGGCGGGTGCTGAACCAGGGCGTCATTGATGAGTTGGCGGCGGAGCAGCGGCTGGTCCTGGTCTGCGGACATTACGAGGGCGTGGATGAGCGGGTGCGGGAGCACCTGGTCGATGACGAGATCAGCATCGGCGACTACGTGCTTTCGGGCGGCGAGATCGCGGCGCTGGTGCTGATCGACGCGGTGGTGCGGCGGCAGCCGGGGACGCTGGGGTCGGAGGAATCGCTGCTGGAGGAGTCGCATTCGGACGGGCTGCTGGAATATCCGCAGTACACGCGGCCGGCGGAGTTTCGCGGATGGCGCGTACCGGATATACTGCTCTCCGGTAATCACGGTGAGATCGCCCGCTGGCGGCGTGAGCAGCGGATAGTTCGTACGGCGAAGCGGCGGCCCGACCTTCTGGACGCGGTAGCCCTGAGCGACGAAGAGCGGCGAATCGCCCGAGAAGCGACCGACAACAAATAGCAGGTAACGAGCCGGCGGCCGGAGGCCATGGCTTCGAGCCGAAGATTTTAGTAAGGAACGACCATGGACGTAGCTACCCTTTCCAACGCACAGGTGAACCCCAACATCCCGGACTTTGGCCCCGGCGACCGTGTGCGCGTCAGCGCCAAGGTGGTTGAGGGCGATAGGGAGCGCATCCAGGTCTTCGAGGGGGACGTGATCCGGATCCGCAACGGCGGCCCGGCCTCGACGTTCACGGTGCGGAAGATCGCCAGCGGCATCGGCGTGGAGCGGACGTTCCAGCGCCACTCGCCCCGCCTCGACAAGGTTGAGGTCGTGCGGAAGGGTAAGGTACGGCGGTCGCGACTGTATTACCTGCGTGGCTTGCGGGGTCGCGCGGCGAGGATCAAGGAAGCGGCGAGAACCCGGTAGGGACCTCCCTTCGGGATGAATCCCGTAGCTACCTGACTAACCGGACATTTCGCGCTAGCCACTATACAGCAGCCATCCCCACCCCTGGCGACCGTGAAGGTCGCCCCTACCGGGATCAGGATTATGAGACGGCCCTTCGGGGCCGTCTTTCCTTTGGTGTCGATCAGGTGTTGGTGGATGAAGAGGCGACGACAAGGCCGCCGGTGGGTCGCGACGGGCGGGCGAGGTAGATGCAGACGGCGCAGGCGGCGACGCAGGCCGTGGTGAGGAGGATGCCGGCATCGTAGGCGCCGGTGAGGTCGCGCGAGGCTGCCATGAGGAAGGGGCCGCTGGCGGCGAAGAAGAGGCCGGCGGGCCGGGCGACGCCGCTGATGGCCCCGACGTGGGCGCGGCCGTAGTAGACGGACCAGACCAGCTGGTGCAAGGGGATGAAGGCGCCGACGAAGAAGCCGACGAGGAAGCCGTAGATCAGCGTGATCGAGCCGAGGCCCTCGGGGAGAAAGAGGATCGAGGGCATGGCGAAGACGCCGAAGAGGGTGAGGGCGACGAGCGCGGGCCGGACGTGGAGGCGGTTGGTCAGCCAGCCCCAGGCGAATTTGGCCGACATCGATGCGACGCCGTAGGCAACGAGCGCTGATGATGCCGCTTCGAGGGTGAAGCCGCGCTCGACGAACATCGTCGTGAAGATCGCGGGGACGCCGTTGTTGGTCAGCGAGCCCAGGGAGATGCCGATGAGCAGCAGCCAGAAGGTGCGCTCACTGAGGGCCTGACGCAGGGTAGAGCCTTCCTCGGCGCGGCGCACGGGAGTGGCGGACGAGGCGGCGACTGGGGCCTGAGCCGAGCGCTCGCCGTCCGGCAGAAGGCCGACGTCTTCGGGCTCACGGCGGAGGAGAAGGGCCGGCAGGCAGGCAAAGATGAACGCCAGGCCGGCAACCACGACCCAACTCATGCGCCAGCCGACGCCGTCGCTGAGGGGCGCCAGCAGGGCCGGCATGGCGAATGCAGAGATGGCGCCACCGAGGGTCGAGTAGGCGACGGCGGTGCCGCGCTTAGCGATGAACCACTTTGGGACGATGGCGACCGTGACGCCGCTCTGGGCGGTCTGGGCGATGCCACCGAGGATGCCAAAGAGCAGTACGAACTGCCAAACGGCCTGCACCTGACCGATCAGCAACAGCGAGGCGGCGTTGAGCAGGCCACCGCCGATCGCGAGGAGGCGGGCGCCGTTCTCCATATCGAGGTAGCGGCCGATGATCGGCGCGATGAAGATCGCCATCCAGCCGCGGACGCTGACGGCGAAGAAAATGTCGGAGCGGCTCCAGGCAAGGTCGTCCTGCATGGGGATGGCGAGGATGCTGGCGGCCCAGGTGACGCCGATACCGAAGAAGGAGAAGAGCAGTCCGTGTCCGACGATAATCCAGCCGTAGAAGAAGGGCAGCCGGGCCTGCCAGGGTAGGCGCGAGGCCGTGGCTTCGGTTGTGGGGTGAGTTGGTTCCACTGGGGCAGCATACGGGCATGCGGGCGTACGGGCATGCCACCCCCTGCCTGCCCCACCCGGGCATACGGGCATACGGGCAGGCGGGCAAGCGGGCAAGCGGGCAAGCGGGCAAGCCAAGGATAAGGCTTGGTCGGATTCATCCTTCGAGAGCCTCAGGAGGAGCGGACGTGAGAGTCAAAGCGGCGAGGACACCTGGAGCCAGTCGGTGCGATACTTAGAACAAATGGCCTTTGTTGAAGTTGCCGTGAACTCCGGGCTGCCGCACCGGCAGACCTTCAGCTACGCCTTGCCGGAGGGCATGACGCTGGGGGTGGGAGACGGCGTCTTCGTCCCGTTCGGACGGCGGATGCTACAGGGCATCGTCATGCAGGTGGTGGAGGTGCCGGCCTTCGCCGACCCGAAGCCCGTCGACGCAAAGATTAGCGACCGGCCCGTGGTGTCGCCAGAGCGGATCGAGCTGGCGCGCTGGCTGGCGGACTACTACCTGGCGCCGTTGTTCAGCACCGTGGCGTTGATGCTGCCGCCGGGCTTCGAGCGCCGCCCCCTGACCTACTACGAGTCGCTGGTGGGCGCGGACGAGATCGATGTCACTCCCCTGCCGCCACGACAGCGCGGCGTGCTAGAGTACCTGACCGGCGGCGGCCGTCACGAGGCCAAGGAGATCGAGCGCGACCTATCGAACCTGAAGGGCGTCGCGACGGCGTTGTCGCAGCTGGCGCAGCGAGGTCTGGTGCAGCGGAGCTACAGGCTGGCGCGGCCGAGTGTGCAGGCCAAGCATATGCGTTATGTCCACTTAGTCGCTGCCCGGGAGGTCGCGGCTGAAGCGGCGGACGCGCTGGACGAACAGCGAAAGAGCCGGCTGGCAAAGGCTCTGCGGCTGCTGATCGACGAGGGCGGGCCGATGACGGCCGCGGAGCTGCGGGTACGCGCCGGGACCGGGCTGCCGGCACTGCGGCCGCTGGTCGAAGACGGGCTGGTCGAGATACGGGAAGAGGCGGTCGAGCGCGACCCGCTTGCCGGGCGTCGCTATGAGGCGCGACCGGCGCCGCCACTAACGCCGGAGCAGGCATCGGCGTTCGAGCCAATCGAGACGGCGCTCGTTGATGCGGGCATGCGGGCGTACGGGCATACGAGCATGGAAGCCCCGCGTCCCGGGATCGGAGGGCAAACGGGCACACGGGCAAACGGGCAGGCGCAGACGTTCCTGCTGCACGGGGTGACGGGTAGCGGCAAGACGGAGGTGTACCTGCGGGCGCTGGAGAAGACGGTGGCGCTGGGCAAGCGGGGGATCGTCCTGGTGCCGGAGATCGCGCTGACGCCACAGACGGTGCGGCGGTTTGCGGAGCGCTTTCCGGGGCAGGTAGCTGTGCTGCACAGTGGCCTCTCGCTTGGGGAGCTGTTCGACCAGTGGCATGGGATCCGGGAAGGGCGCTATACCGTCGTGGTCGGGAGCAGGTCGGCGGTGTTTGCGCCGCAGCCGGACCTAGGGCTGATCGTGATCGACGAGGAGCATGAGTGGACGTACAAGCAGCAGGACCCGGCGCCGCGCTACCACGCGCGGTCGGCGGCGGAGCGGCTAGCGGAGCTGACGGGTGCGGTGCTGGTGCTGGGCAGCGCCACGCCGGACGTCGAGAGCTACCAGCGGGCGCTGATGGGCCGCTACCGGTTGCTGGAGCTGCACGAGCGGGTGAGGCCGGTAGTGCAGGCCACCCCCTCCCCCAGCACCCCCGGGCAAACGGGCATACGGGCATACGGACAGGAAGATGGCGGGGCGGGCAAACGGGCAAACGGGCAAACGGGCAACGCACCCACTGTTGTCAGCTCTACCTGGCTGCCGCCGGTGGACGTGGTCGATATGAGAGAGGAGCTGAAGGGCGGCAACCGGACGATCTTCAGCCGGGCACTGCAACTGGCGATCTTCCAGGCGCTGGAGCGGGGAGAGCAGACGATCCTGTTCTTGAACCGGCGCGGGACGGCGGGGTTTCTGCAGTGCCGCGACTGTGGCTTTGTGCCTCAATGCTCGGCCTGCGCGATCGCCTTGAGCTATCACCGAAGCAATGGCGGCGGCGACCGGCTGATGTGCCATCAGTGCAACCGGACGCGACGGCCGTTGGAGCGCTGCCCGACCTGTGGCGGCGGCAGGCTGCGGCCGATGGGCCTGGGTGTCGAGGCAGTGGAGGCATCCGTGCACGAGACCTTCCCCGGGGCGCGGACGCTGCGCTGGGACCGCGACGTTACGCAGGGTCGCAACGCCCACGAGCTGATCCTTTCGAGCTTTCTGGAGGGGAATGCAGACGTGCTAATCGGCACGCAGATGGTGGCCAAGGGGCTGGACCTGCCGTCGGTGACGCTGGTGGGGGTGATCAGCGCCGACATCGGCCTGCACGTGCCGGACTTCCGGTCGGCCGAGAGGACGTTCCAGCTGCTGACCCAGGTCGCAGGGCGGGCCGGGCGTACGTCGGCTGGGGACGGCGGTCCGCAATCTGGACGGGTGGTGATCCAGACATACACGCCGGAGAATTACGCCATCGTCGCGGCGGCGCAGCACGACTACGCCTCGTTCTTCGCGATGGAGGTGGAGCTACGGCGAGAGGAGGCGTACCCCCCGTTCGTCCGGCTGGCGCGGCTGGTGTATTCGCACGCCAGCCCGGAGCGCGCTGAACGGGAGGCGCTGCGGATGGTGACGGAGCTAAAGAGCGACGCGACGAAGCGGGGCCTGCCGGGCGTTGAGGTGTTGGGACCGGCGCCGCCGCATATCCCGAAGTGGCACGGGCGATTTCGGCAGCAGGTTACGGTGCGGTCGCCGGAGCCGGTGGAGCTGCTGGGGGAGCTGTCGCTGCCGGAGGGGTGGATTCTTGATATCGACCCGGCGTCGCTGGCGTAGGGTGCAACAAGGTGCCAAGTAGACCTGAGTTATTGCTCTTCGACCTGGGTGGCGTCCTTGTTGAGTTCTCCGGTGTAGAGGACATCGTGCCGTGGCTTCGGGAGACGACCGCTGAGAATGTTGCGGAGGAAGCGATCAGACAGCACTGGGCGAGTTGCGACCTGCTGCGGGAGTTCGAGTTTGGCAGAATCTCGGCGAGCGACTTCGCTGCTGGCTTTGTCGAGGAATGGGGACTGACCCTATCGCCGGCGGGCTTCCTGACTCAGTTCGAGTCCTGGACGAAGCGGCTGTATCCCGGCGCGCGCGAGCTTCTCGAAGGACTGCGGCCAACGTATCGGCTGGCAGCATTGAGCAACTCGAACGAGCTGCATTGGCGCCGCAACGAGGCGTTACTGGGCGTCCAGGCACTTTTTGAGCGCGCTTTCTCGTCACACGAGACGGGCTTTCGCAAACCGGATCCGGCGGCATTTCGATTCGCGCTAGAAGCGCTGGAGATCGACCCCGGAGCCGTGGTCTTCTTCGACGACGTGGAAGCGAATGTCAAAGCGGCGCGGGATCTAGGTATCTCGGCGGAGCAGGTGGTTGGAGTAGAGGGGCTTCGAGAGGGCATCTCAAAGCTTGGCTTGCTGAAGTAGCGCGCGCCCCGACTGCGCAGCGCTGTCGCGATGCTCCGCCCCCACCCCACTTAAACTAAGAACCTGGGGGACACCCCCAGACCCCCGCGCATGGGCTGCGCCCCCGCTACCCCTGCTTTAAGGAACCGAGCTTATCCACCGGATTTTGGACGCCGGAAGTGGGCGAGCGTCTGGGGTGTGGCCGTGATGGCGGGTGATTGGCGAACCGCAACGACCTTCTGGCAGGCTGAGGCTCTGGCGGGGGCACATCTCCGTTGACGGAGACCTTAAGTTGAGCGGGAGGTCAAAGGTTGCCACGCCTCAGCTATCGCTGATGGCTCGCAACGACAGAACGGTGGTTCGAGTGAGAGAGGGAGCGTTTGCCGACAGGCTAGTGACCTTTCAGGTAAGGAAAGGGCTGCGTTAGAATGAAGGCGATACTTACTTTTTCTTACGAGGAACCTCGAAGCCCATGGCCATCCTGCCCATCGTCAAGGTGCCTGAACCGGTACTGCGGCAGAAAACAAAGAAGATCAAGAAGATCGATGCGTCGATCCAGAAGCTGATCGACGACATGATCGAGACGATGTACGACGCGCCGGGCGTCGGCCTGGCGGCGACTCAGGTCGGCGTGGCGCTGCGGATCTGCGTGATCCACGCCAACGACCCCGATATGAGATCGGCGCAGGACTCCAGCCCGGGCCTCATCGTGCTGATCAACCCGGAGATCGTCAAGCGGAGCGGCACGCGGCTCTGCACCGAGGGCTGCCTCTCGCTGCCCAACTACCGGTCGGACGAGGTGCCGCGGTCGGAGAAGGTGGTGGTCAAGGGGCAGAACCGCGACGGGCGGCCGGTGCGCTACACGGCGGGCGGACTGTTCGCGGAGGCAATTGAGCACGAGGTGGACCACCTCAACGGCATCCTTTATTTCGATTATCTCGATAGCATCGACAAGCTGACAGTCTACGGGCCCGCGGAGGACGGCGAGGCGGGCGAGGAGGAGGAGGTCACGGCCGGGCACTAACAGCCTGACAACGGCCCTGCCGTCCGATGACGGCGCGGCCGCTTGGCGGCGTTGTATGGCGTGCCCGCGCTTCCATGAGCTCCCCCGCTTTGACTGAGCAGCCCAGACATCCAACCCGGCTCCAGGTAGACGGTGATCAGCAGGCGATCCTGCGCACCGTCCGTGAAGCCGCGTCCGAGGCATGGCTGGCCGGCGGCGCGGTGCGGGACCTGCTGAGAGGATCGCGGCCCTCCGACCTCGATTTCGTGACGAGCGGAGACGCAAGGGACGTGGCGGAGAAGCTGGCAATATCGCTGGGCGGGCGCGCCTTCGCGCTGGACGCGGAGCGCGGGCAATGGCGGGTCGCGCTGGAGATGGACGTGGTGAAGAGCATCGATGTGGGGCAGGTCGAGAGCAGCATCGAGGCTGACTTGAGGCGGCGCGACTTCACGGTGAACGCGATGGCGGCGCCGGTGGAGATAGACGCAACGCTGGGCGAGGTCATCGACCTGGCGGGCGGGCAGGCGGACATCGAGGCGCGGCTGCTGCGGATGGTCAATGAGTCGAATCTGCGTGAAGACCCCTTGCGGACGCTGCGGGCGGTGCGCTTGGCCATCGAGCTAGGGTTCGAGATTGAGAAGGAAACGGCTGAGGCGATCAAGCGCCATGCCGGAGGGATAACGACATCAGCGGCGGAGCGGCAGCGCGAGGAGCTGACGCGGATGCTGGCCACGGACCGCGCCGCCGAGGCCGTGCGCCTGATGGACGCGCTGGGTCTGCTGGAGCAGGCGCTGCCCGAGCTGATGCCGGCGAAGGGAGTGGGGCAGCCGGGCGAGCACCACTATTGGGACGTCTTCGACCACAGCGTGGAGACGCTGGCGGCGCTGGACGCCATGCTGGAGGACGATAAGGCCCCGAATACGCCGGCGCGGCTGAAGGTCGAGCTGCGAGAGGCGCTGGCCTGGTATCCGCTGCGCGAGTATCTGGATGAGGACGCCGGCGGGCACAGCCGGCGGGTGCTGCTGAAGTTGGCGGGGTTGCTGCACGACGTGTCGAAGCCGGAGACCAAGGGCATCGACGCGGACGGGCGCATTCACTTCCTGGGACACCCCGAGCTGGGGGCAGAGAAGGCAGCGCGAATCTGCGAGCGATTACGCTTCGGCAGCAGGGAGACGAAGTTTGTGGCGCTGCTGGTCGAAGAGCATTTGCGGCCGACGATGCTCTCGGCGCGAGGGGAGCCTCCGAGCGCGCGGGCGCTCTACCGGTTCTATCGTGACTTGGGCGACGCGGCGCCTGCCTGCCTGCTGTTGATGCTAGCCGATGGATCGGCTGCCGCCGGACCACGCCTGACGCGAGAGCGATGGCGCACGCACGTGGCGTTCGTGAGCTATCTGCTGGAACGTGGTCAGGAGCACATCAAGGCGCGGAAGGCGGCGCGGCTGGTGACGGGCGATGACCTGATCGAGGCGCTGGGGATGACGCCGGGGCCGGAGCTGGGCCGGGTGTTGGCTGCGGTGGATGAGGCGATCGGCGCGGGAGAGGTGCGTACAAGAGAAGAAGCGCTATCCTACGCGAAGCGTGTGATGACCTCTCCCCCTGCTCCCTCTCCTCTGGAGGAGCGGGGGAAAGCCGACGCTCCTCTGAAGGAGAGCGGGGAAGCTGGCGCTCCGCCTGTGGAGAGGGGAAGTGCCGAGGTTGAGGCGCGCTGGCCAACAAGGTCACAACTTTGGGAGCGGCTGAAGCCCATTGCGCGAGAGTTCAGACACAGACCAACGGCAGCAGAGGACCGGCTATGGCAAGCACTGCGGCGAGGCGCTCTGGGATTTCACTTCAGGCGGCAACATGCAATTGACCGGTTCATCGTCGACTTCTATTGTCCGAAGGCAAAGCTAGTGGTCGAAGTAGACGGGACGATCCACGATCTCACCAAGCTCGAAGCCAAGATCAGGCAGGATCTTCTGGAAAGCCTGGATTTGCGCGTGCTGCAATTCTCGAATGAACAAATCTTTGACGACCTCGAACCGGTTCTTGGCCAGATCCGACATGCATTGTCAGGCGACTCGGGTCAGTCCCCCTCCGTCAACGGAGAGGAAGAAGCGCGGCAGGGGAGAGGTAAGGGGACGCGGGATGAATGACGCGGAGCTGATGTCGGCGCTGATTGTCGGCGTGGTCATTGGGTTTTATCTAATGTTCTGGCGGCCGGACCAGAAAGCGCGCGACAAGCACAAGAAGCAGATGCGCGACTTGCGAGCCGGCGACGAGGTCCTGACGACGTCCAACTTCGTCGCGACGATCCGGGACATTCAGGTGCCAGAGAGCGGCCAGCCGCGGATCACGCTGGAGTTGGCTGACGGCGTCCTGGTTACGGCGCTGCCGGGGGCGATCCTGGAGCGGCTATCAGCGGGGCGTAACGACATCGCGGCTGAAAAGCAGCCGTCTGAGCAGAAGGGCAGATCATGAGGGATCGAACCACCAGACTGGTGATGGGATTCATCGTCCTGCTGACGTTGTTTTCCATCCTGGTCGCCTTCCCGTCTAACCCGAACCGCTACCTGCCGGACTTCATACCGTGGCCGGAAGAGGAATGCGTTGGGCCAGTGTGTATCGGCAAGGGCATCGAGCTGTTCGGGCGCGAGCGTCGTGAGATGCTCCTGGGGCTGGACCTGCGCGGCGGCACGCGTCTGGTGCTGGAAGCAGACATCTCCGGCCAGCCGGACATCAACCTGGATGAGGCGCTGGACAGCGCTGTCGAAGTGGTAGAGCGGCGCGTCAACGCGTTCGGCGTGGCGGAGTCGATCACGGAGCGCGTCGGCGAAAACCGGATCTCGGTACAACTGCCGGGCATCGATAGTGACGAGGCGCTGGACAAGATCGGCCGGACGGCGCAGCTCCAGTTCATGGAGCTGGCGCGCGACCCTAACGGCGACGTGATCATCAACCAACCGGACGGCACGACCACGAGCGAGCCGCTTTCAAACGTCCTGCAAAGCGCGACACTGGTGCAGACCGCGCAGTACGCGCCCCTGACCGTCGTCGATAGCGATGGTATCGGGCGTGAGATCACCGGCGCCTACCTGGACCGCGGCGAGATCTTCCTCGACCGCAGTGTGGTGGGCCTGCCGGTGCTGAACTTCGGCATGAGCGGCGAAGGCGCAACGCTGCTGGGACAAGCGACGGCTCGGCTGTCCTCGCCGCCACAGCCGCTGGCGTTCTTCCTGGACGGCGAACCGGTGCGCAACTCAGACGGGCTGATTATCGCGCCGTTGGTGCGCTCTCAGATCACCAACCAGGGCGTCATCGAAGGGTTGAGCCTGGGTGAGGCGGAGACGCTATCCACCTTGCTGCGGACGGGCGCCTTCCCGGTGCCGCTCAACGTGGTGCAGCAGGAGGACGTGGACGCAACCCTGGGCGACGAAGCCGTGGTCAACTCGGTGCAAGCCGGGTTGATTGCGATTTTTGTCGTGATGGCGTTCATGGTGGCTTACTACCGTCTGCCGGGCGTGCTGGCGGCGGCAGCCTTGTTCGTCTATGTCTCGCTGACGCTGGCAGTGTTCAAGCTCTGGCCCGTAACGATTACGTCGGCGGGCATGGCGGCGTTCGTGTTGTCGGTCGGTATGGCGGTGGACGCCAACATCCTGATCTTCGAGCGGATGAAAGAGGAGCTACGGTTGGGGCGCAGTCTGGTCGGCGCAATCGACGCCGGCTTCAGCCGCGCCTGGACCTCGATCCGCGACAGCAACATTGCGACGCTGATCACCTGCGTCATCCTCTTCTGGTTCGGCGACCAATTCGGCGCCAGCCTGGTAAAGGGCTTTGCATTGACGCTGGCCCTGGGTGTGCTGGTGAGCATGTTCTCAGCGATTACGGTGACGCGGACGTTCCTGCACATGCTGGTCGGCACGCCGGTCATGCGGCACCTCTGGCTGTTCGGCAGCGACGTGGCCGAGGCGCGGCAGGCAAGCGGCGGCGTATCGCTGGCGGCAGCACGAGGGCAGACGCCCAGGAGCCCGGAAGCATGATTGACTTCGTCGGCAAACGCAACCTGTTTTATGTCATCTCCTTGTTGATCATGGTGCCGGGGCTGATCTCGCTGGTGCTGCCCGGAGGCCTCAAGACCGGCATCGAGTTCAGCAGCGGCACGACGATGACGGTGCGCTTCGCCAACGAGGTTGAGCAGAGCGACCTGAGGGCAGCTATCGCTGAGCTTGGCCACGAGAACGCACGCATCCAGACGGCGACGGACGGCCGCTACATTATCAGGACAGAGCTAATCGAGGGGGCGGGCAGTATCAAGCCGATCGGGCCGTCCCTACCCTCCGAAAGAGAGAACCTGGAGGCGGCGCTGCAGGACCGCTTCGGGCCGCTGGTCGACGGGGATGGCGACGTGACCAACCGCTTCCTGGAGTTCTCATCCGTGTCGCCGTCGGTGTCGTCCGATATTGGGCGGAACGCGGCGATCGCCGTGGTCGTAGCATCGCTGGCGATCCTGGTTTATATCACGCTGTCCTTCGCGGCGGTGCCGAACGCGTTCCGGCTGGGGGCGTGCACCATCGTGGCGCTGGGCCATGACGTCGTGCTCGTGATGGGGGCGGCGTCTCTCTTAGGCCGCTTCTTCGACTTCGAGATCGATACGCTGTTCATCACGGCGATGCTGACAATCATCGGCTTCAGCGTGCATGACTCAATCGTGGTCTTCGACCGGGTGCGCGAGAATGTGCGACGTTCGGAGGCGGCGGGCTACCACGTGGAGATGGCGGACGCGGTGAACGCGAGCCTAAACCAGACGCTGGGCCGGTCGCTAAACACTTCGATCACGGTGGTGCTGACGCTGGTGGCGCTGATCCTGCTGGGTGGCGCGACAATCCGGGAGTTCCTGGTGATAATGCTGATCGGCCTGGTTAGCGGCACTTACAGCTCGATCTTCGTGGCGGCGCAGCTGCTGATCTCGTGGGATGAGGGCGACTTGCCGCGGGCGCTGGGCCGACGCACGGAGGCTGTAGAGGCAGCTTAGGACTCCACTAACGCCGGGGAGTCGAGCCTACGAGCGATCAAAGGTTGCCACGGCCTCGCCTGTGGGCGATGGTTGCCACGGCCTCGCCTGTGGGCGATGGTTGCCACGGCCTCGCCTGTGGGCGATGGCCTCGCAAGGACAGATTCCGCGTAGGCTCATGGGCAAGAAGCAGCCTGACGGCACCACTGGCCGATTGTAGTTACCAGCGAAGGGCGTCAGGCGCCATTGGCGAAGACGCCGCTGAGGTTGGGCGCCTCATCGAGGCGCCAGAGACGGTCGAGGAGGGCTTTGGCGCCGGACTCACCGAGGGTGGGTGTGGCGAGCTCGAGGAATTTCTCCGTCAGGGGGGCGTCCGTGAGGGGGTTCTGGGGCGCGCCGGTTGCGTGCTCGACCCGCTCCTCCAGCTTCGTGCCGTCCTTGAGCGTGAGCCGGACAACGGCCTCGTCCTCCTCAAAACTCTCGTTCTTGACGAGCGTGACGGCGTGTCGGATAGGGGTGTTGGCGGGGTCGGCGGCCTCGGCGTCGGAGAATTGGGCCGGGAAAGCCGCGCCGTGACGCAGGCCGATGGCAATGCAGTGATAGACGCTGAACTTGCCTTCGAGGCCGATCTTGGGGTCCTTGATGCTGACCAGCTCTGGGACGAGCGGGTGTACCTCGGCCTCGATCGACTCGATGGCGCCGGCGTCGACGCCGCGGGCGCGAAGGGCCTTGCAGGCATCGATGATGGGGTGGTTGACGACCCCGCAAGCGTAGGGCTTGAGGCCGTTGTTGAAGATCTCCCAGCGGTCGCCAAGGCCCTCGGTGATGCGGGAGAGGTCGGATTCGGCTGAGAGGACGGCGGCGACACCGCGGCGGCCCTCGAAGATCTGCTCTGTGGAGGTAAAGCCGCCGGCGGCGAGCTGGGCCGATATGAGGCCGGCGGCAGCCGCGCGGCCGGCGTGGAAGGGCTTGGTCATGGAGCCGAAGACCTCGCGGACGCCGGCGGCCTGGGTGCCGCCGATGCCGAGACAGGCGACCATCTTGGGTTGATCGAGGCCGAGGAGGAGGCCCGCGGCGATGGCGGGGCCGAAGACGCCCATGGTGCCGGTGATGTGCCAGCCTTCGTCGTAGTGCCAGGGGTGGACGGCGAGGGCGACGCGGCAGGAGAGCTCGATGCCGAGGGCGGTGGCGTAAAGGAGCTGCCGGCCACTGAGGCCCAGGTCTTCGGCGACAGCGTAGGCGGCCGGGACGGTGGGCGACGAGGGGTGGAGGACAGTGGGGAAGTGAGTATCGTCATAGTCCTCCAGGTGGCCGGTGTAGCCGTTGGCGAGGGCGGCCTGCTGGAGCGAGACTCGGCGGTCCGTGCCCCAGATCGAGGCGCGCGGTTTACCGCCTTCGGCCGCGAAGACATCGAGGATGATGCGCAGCGAGGGGTCGCGGGCAGAGTAGACGGCGCAGCCGATGACGTTGATCACGTCGCGCTTGGCCTCATGGAGGACGTTGGCGGGCAGGTCCTCAATGGAGGTGGAGACGGCGAATTTGGCGATGTCCGTGGTTATTCCCATAGCGTTGGCATCGTAGAGGACGGGGTGCGGAGGCGCAACGCGGGGGATCTTTAACGTTTCTGGGAATGGGAAGCATCTTTGCGGGCTATCATTGATGGGCCTTGCATTTCTACGGAAGCGGTTGAAAGGTCGAGACTATGCTACGTGAGTTCAGTATTTGCAGGTTAATAAGTAAAGTCGAAGCGACGGCCAATTGGCCCTTGCTCCGTTTGGCCTTCGTAGGTGTCTGTTCGATCTTGTCCGCCACCTCGCTAGTGATGATCGCAGAGGCTCAAACCGCACAGCCGGCGACAACCACTTACAGGATGCGAGTGGAAATGGGGTTCCGTGCAACCCTGGTGCAGGGTCAACTAGCACCAGACGGTTCACGCGTCGAGGTCCGAAGGCGGCGCAACCCGACTTCTAGTCGACCCGACCCAGCGGGACCGTGCGCCGAAGCTACAACCCAAGGCGGCCAGGCGGAGATCACGGTCGTGATTTCGAACGACTGTCAGCAAGGCGACGACGTCGGCATCCTTCTCTTTTTCCCAGGGCAGATTGGGGTGACAGCCAGCAGCTCGCCACCGATTCAATGGGAAACGGAGTCAGCTAACGTCGTAATAGGCACGGTAGTTCTACCAATACCGCCAGTCGATGGCGGCTTTTCGAGCACTCCGTCGGAAGTCAGACCGCCCGTTACCGGAGGCGCCGGGCTCAAGTAGCGCTGGTCCTCACAAGATTCTCGTGCCTCGGAATGCAGATACTCGTTCGACAAGGGCGGGCGCCAAGAGTGAAGATGGGGCGATGGCGAAGGCCTTGATCACCGAGAAGGTACGCGACTTCGAGCTGCGTTTGGCAACCCAGGCGGGGGTGTTCGCGCACAAGGGTCTCGACCCCGGCTCGCGGTTGCTGATCGAGGTGATGCGGGTGTCGCCGACGGCGCGGGTGCTGGAGCTGGGGTGCGGCTACGGATCGATCGGCATTGTGGCGGCCAAGCTGGCGGCCAAGGGCGAAGCGGTGCTGGTCGATTCCGACATCCGGGCAACCCGATTGGCAGAGCGAAACCTCCAGCTCAACGGTGTGACTAACGCCAGGGTGGTACTGGGCGACGGCACCCACGACCTACCGCCGAAATCGCGCTTTGACGTGGTGGTGAGCAACCCGCCTACTCACAGCGGCCGCGAGGTGCTGGACGACTTCGTGGCAAGCGCGTACAAGGTGCTGAAGCCGCGCGGGCAGCTATTCATGGTGATCAACCGGCTGCTGAGCCTGAAGCACGAGATCGAGGAGGTCTTCGGCAACGTCGAGACCGTGGCGCGATCCAAGGGCTACGTTGTTGTGCGGGCGATCAAGGTGCCGAGGCTGGCAGGTGAGGAAGACGGGCTATAGATCGAAAGAGAGGTGGCGATTTGGCCACCTCTCTTTCGTTTGCCAGACGGTATCGCTAATTACGGCGGGCGCGCCGGGCGAAGTAGCTGTAGACAGCCACGACGCCGAGCGAGCCAAGGACGATGCCGAGGGCCTGAGCCAGCGAGGCGCCGGCTGCCGAGGCAGTGTTGTAGTGCGGGCCGGCGAGGCCGCCATCACCGGCCGCCGGAGCCGTGATCGTGCGGGTCGTTGCCGTCGTGGGGGCAACCACGGAGGTGGCGCCGCCACCCTGGGCTTCCTGTACCACGGTACGCTGGACGACGACGGGCGGCTGCTCGACGACGACCTGACGTTCGACGATGACGGGCCGCTCGATGATGACCGGGGCGGCTTCCTTGATGATGATCACGGTCTTGTCATCCTTGTCATCATCGTGATCCTTATCGTGGTCCTTGTCCTTGCGGCCGTGCTCGTCCTTGTCATCGAACTTGCATTTGCCGCGCTCGTCAAAGTTCATAGCTCGACGGTCGTGGCACTTCTCGATCTCGCACTTGCCCCGCTCGCCGAAGTTCATGGCTTCGCGGTCATTGCATTGCTCGTGCTTGCATTTACCGCGCTCGTCAAAGTTCATAGCTCGACGGTCGTGGCACTTCTCGATCTCGCACTTGCCCCGCTCGCCGAAGTTCATGGCTTCGCGGTCATTGCACTGCTCGTGCTTACATTTACCGCGCTCGCCAAAGTTCATGGCGCCGCGGTCGTTGCACTGCTCGTGCTCACACTTGCCCCGCTCGCCGAAGTTCATGGCTTCGCGGTCATTGCATTGCTCGTACTTGCATTTACCGCGCTCGCCAAAGTTCATGGCGCCGCGGTCGTTGCACTGCTCGTGCTCACACTTGCCCCGCTGACC
The DNA here is from genome assembly GCA_009377745.1 of Dehalococcoidia bacterium. GTDB lineage: Bacteria > Chloroflexota > Dehalococcoidia > DSTF01 > WHTK01 > WHTK01. Next base: position 8,128 of record WHTK01000021.1, on the reverse strand, counting down.
AAAGTTTAGGGCGGTTGGCTCATTGCAGCGTGGGAACTCACAATCGCCGCGCTGGCCGAAGTTGGAGGCGCCCTGCTGGTCACAACGGGGGAACTCGCAGTCGCCGCGCTGGCCAAAGTTGAGGGCCTGGCGGTCATTGCAGGTTTCGCCACCCTGGCTGCCGTTCTGGCAGGGACCCGGCGTATAGCCGGAATACTGGCCGAGCTGTGACTCCTGGATGCTCATTGTCTGGCCGTTGTAGCAGATCGTCCGGCTGCCGCCACCCGGCGGAGTTTGAGCCGAGGCCTGCTGCGCCGGGCTCCAGGTCAGCAGCAGGACCATAGCGATTCCCAGAGCGCCAAGGACGCCCATCGCGAAGCGCAGGACGCTGCCGCTTCGCGCCAACCCATCCACCCTCCCAATATCCTTGCCTTCCATCCGATCTCCTTATCACGCCTCAAATTTGAACGCAGATGCAGTACTTACAACCCGCAATCAGAGACGATTTCAGAGTAGAGGTCAGTGATATTACGAAAGGCAATTGAGCAAGGAATAACCCTTGCATTGGCCGGTATTAATCATCCCAAAATAGCGTATGTAATTTTGTGGCCTTATATGAGCATTTTTAGTGAGTTTAATAAGTCTTCTTAGATGCACATTGATGTCTATCATCCGCGTCGTCAAATGTGATGAACTTCTGGAAAGCTCTGACTACGAGGGATTGGTAGCGCCGGGTTGCGCGGCCGGGCCTGAAGGTCAAGGATGGGGACATGGCGAGCGCCGGCCTCTACTACGACCCGGTCTTTCTGGAGCACGACACGCTGACGCACCCGGAGAGCGCGGCGCGAGTGGTGGCCTGTATGCGCCTGCTGGAGGAGTCTGGGTTGGCGCAGCGGCTGGAGCGGCCGCCGAGCCGGGACGCCACGCCGGAGGAGCTGGCGCGGGTGCACGCGCCGGAGCACATCGAGCGGATGAGGCGGGTGAGCGCGATGGGGCCGGTGATGGTGCTGCCGGACACGATCGCGAACACGGGGACGTACGCGGCGGCGGCGCGGGCGGCAGGGGCATGTCTATCGGCGACGGAGGCGGTGGTGCGGGGCGACCTTGCCTCGGCGTTCTGCCTAGTGCGACCACCGGGACATCACGCCCTGCCGCAAGCGCCGATGGGTTTCTGCTTCTTCAACAACGTGGCGGTGGCGGCGCGACACGCGGGGACATTGGGGCTGGAGCGGATCGCGATCGTCGACATTGATATTCATCACGGCAACGGGACGCAGGACGTGTTCTACGACGACGCGTCGGTGCTGTACGTCTCTACGCACCAGTCCCCTTACTACCCGGGGACAGGACACTGGCGCGAGGCGGGCGAGGGCGATGGCTACCTGACAACGCTGAACCTGCCGCTGCCGGGCGGCTGTGGCGACGCGGAGTACGCGCGGGTCGTCGACGAGGTGATCACGGCGAAGCTGAGGGCTTACCGGCCGGAGCTGATCCTGGTTTCGGCGGGGTACGATGCGCATTTCGCGGACCCGATCGATGGCGCGCTGATGCGGCTGTCGTGCGGCGGTTACGCGTTGCTGGTGGCGAGATTGAGGGAGCTGGCGGAGGAGCTGTGCGGCGGCAGGATGGTGGTGGCGCTGGAGGGCGGCTACGACCTGACGGCGCTCTCCTGGAGCGTGCGCAACAGCATCGAGGCGATGCTGGCGGAGGAGCCGACGCCGGACCCGGTGGGGTTGGCGCTCGAGGCCGCGGCCGTGGATATCGAGGGGCTGATCAGCGACGTGCGGGGGCTGCACGGGCTGCGAGATTAGAGGCGGGGGAACTCCTCCCGGGGCGGGAAGCGGAGCGAGTTGGTGTCGGCTTCGACCGCATCCCAGTCGCTGGAGCCGGGCTCTGCGAGATCGTCGACGTCAGGCGGGTCGCCTTCGGCGTCTATCACCTTCTCGTAGAGAAGCCGGTAGACCACATAGCCTGACTTCTCGTGCAGGCCTCGCGAGGGCTCGTTTTCGATGCCGGTCTCAGAGCGGATGATCTGGGCGCCGTGCTCGCGGGCGAGGGTCTCAGCGTGGGCGAGCATCTGGGTGCCGATGCCGCGATGCTGGTAGTCCGGGACAACTTCTACGTCCTGAACCTCAGCAACGGTGAGGCCGTAGCCCTCGATCTCGAGGAATGTGACCCAGAGGAAGCCAATTACCTTCGTATCATCCAGCCAAAGCTCGGCGACAGTGCGCGGGTCGTTGAGGCTCTCGGTCAGCGCACCGAGGAAGCCGAGTGGCTGCTCGGTGCGGAGCCACTCGGCGCGGTACTCCGCGAAGGACATTTCGCGCGCCCGAGGAGAATCGCTCTCGTGGTTGCCGAGGCAGTGGAAATCGAGCAGGAGATCACGGTCTGCCGGCACATGGATGCCACGTTGATAGAGCATCAGGCGGGGTCGTAGTCAGGTAGGAAACGGAGGAAGGCTTCGTCGCCGAGGAGGACGGCCTCGTCGCGCAGACGGAGGCGGCCGTCGACGAGTTCGGTGAGGCCGAGGTCTAGCGTTTCCCGGAGGGGCGCGGCGAAGGCATCGGCAACGCGTGCGCCGAAGCGGGCTTCGAAGCCGGCGAGGTCGAGGCCTTCGCGGAGACGGAGGGCCAGGATTACGGTCTCAGACATTTCGCGGAGACGGTCGGCGGGCTCACGGAAGGTGACCTGGCGGAACGAGTCAAAGATTGAGGAGGAGTGATCGGGGTTGGGAGCAGGAGCAGGTCCTTCGAGAGCCTCAGGATGAGCGGGGAGAACCTCTGCAGCAATTCGAGGCGATGGTGAGGAACGGGGCGTCAAAGGTTGCCACGGCCCTTCTGCGGAAGGGCCTCGCAATGGGGGATTCGAGCTCGCCTCCTGGACGAGGGCGATGTAGCGGGACGGGCTGGCGGCAGCGGCGAAACGGTTATCGAAGAGGTGGGAATGGGCGCCGGCGCCGAGCCCGAGCCAATCGCCGTTGTGCCAGTAGACGAGGTTGTGGCGGCACTCACGGCCGGGCCGGGCCCAGTTCGATACCTCGTAGTGGGCGAAGCCTGCGGCGGTCATGCGGTCACGGGTCCATTCAAACATATCGGCCTGGAGATCGAGGTCGGGGCCGGCGCTGCGGCCACGGTCGACATCGCGGGTGAGGGGCGTGCCCTCTTCAAGGGTGAGGGCGTAGAGGGAGAGGTGGTCCGACCCCAGGGCGAGGGCTGTTTCGAGGTTGGTCTGCCAGGCCTCCATGGTCTGGCCGGCGAGGCCGTAGATCAGGTCGAGGTTGACGTTGGCGAAGCCGGCCTCGCGGGCCCAGCGATAGGCGTCTTCGACCTCCTGCGCGTCGTGGATGCGCTCGAGGCGGCGGAGCTCCTCCTCGTGGAAGCTCTGGACGCCGAAGCTGATGCGGTTGAAACCGAGTGAGCGCAGGCCCTGGAGGTGGGCGGCGTCAACGGTGCCGGGGTTGGCTTCGAGGCTGAACTCGACGTCCGTGGGGGTGTCGAAGTTGGCGCGCATGGCCTCGACGATGACGCGCATCTCGGCCAGGGGCAGGAGGCTGGGGGTGCCGCCGCCGAAGAAGACGGTCTCGACTTGCCTGCCGGCGAGGTGCGGCGACCAGAGCGCGGCCTCGCGGGCGGCGGCCTCGGCGTAGGGGGTCATGAGGGAGTCCTGGCCGGCGTAGGAGTTGAAGTCGCAGTAGGTGCACTTGGCGGTGCAGAAGGGGATGTGGACGTAGAGGGAGAAGGGCTGGGTGGTCACCTAGGGAGTTTAGCGGATTCGTGAAGGGGAGATGGTGCGGTTAGGCAGACAGGTCTGCGGGTGGGAGCGATCTGCGGGTTGAACCCGCAGCTTGTAATTCGAGGGAGTCGAGCCCGACCTTCGGCAGGCTCAGGATGCCATACGCGGTCCTCGACGAGGCGGGGCCTGGTCGTACGCCGAGGGCGGAAGGGACCTGATCTCGAGAGGCGAGATTCCTCGTGCCTCGGAATGACTAGGTTGGACTGGGATCAACTGAGCAGCGCGACGGCGGTGCGCCTCGGGTTTGGGAGAAGAACGCGGCGGGACGATAGGGGATAATCCAGGTAATGGTTGCGATGCAGAAGGCGCGGCTGGCGTGGGGCCTTTGGGGTCTGGGATTTGCTGTATTCGTGGCGGCGGAGGCACTGGTCTACGTAAATCGCGTCATCGGGGAGCAGCGGGCGATAGAGCTCGACTGGCTCTTCATTGTCATGGCGTTCGGCTTCGCTACTCTGGGCGCCCTGATCCTGTCCCAGCATCCCGGCCACGCCATCGGCTGGCTCGTGTATACGGTCGGCGTGCTCTTCGAGATATCTTTTCTCGCCACGGGCTACGCGATCTGGGCGCTGATGACAGACCCGGGCGTGCTCCCATTCGGCCGCGAAGCAGCAGTCCTCTCCCTCGTGGGCGGTACGGCCTTCTTCCTGATGACCAGCCTGCTATTTCTGCTCTTCCCGGACGGACGTCCCATCTCACCGCGCTGGAACATCGTGCTCATGCTGGCACTGGTGGCGATCGTACTGGGCTCCGGCGGCGAGGTATTCCGGCCGGGAGCGCTGGACGCGCCCCTGGAGGCTTGGGACAACCCGGCCGGCCTCAGGAGCGCAGAGGACGTTGTTTCAGTCCTGGGCTCCATCGGCTTTGCGCTGGTAGTTATTTGCGGCCTGGCCGGCGCCACTTCCCTCGTCATCCGCTTCCGGAACTCGACGGGCATTCAGCGCGAGCAGCTGAAGTGGGTGGCGTTCGCCGGTGTTGTCTTCATCCTGTTTTGGATAATCGGCGTAGCCGGCGAAGAAAGGGACCTCTTCGACGGTGGCGTCCAGAACGCATTTATCCTGATCGGTATCTCATTGATCCCGCTTGCGGCCGCCATCGCCGTGCTGCGCTACCGGCTTTACGACATCGACTGGATTATCAGCCGGACCCTGGTCTACGTGCCGTTGACGGCGATCCTGGCCGGCATCTACATCGCGCTGACGGGCGTCTTCCGTGCCATTGTCACTGACAGCACGGGAGACAACTCCGATTTCGCCATCGCGATGACAACGGTAATCGTCGTGGCGATGCTGACGCCGGTGAAGAACTACCTGCAGGAGCGGGTCGACAAGCGGTTCAAGGACAGCAGCGACCCGGCGAAGCAGCTACAGAAGCTATCGCGCGAGACGCGGACGGCGGTGGAGGTGCTGGACCGGCAGCGATTGCTGCAGCGCTTCCTCGAAACGTCAACGGCGATCATGGAGGCGGAGGGAGGGCTGATCCGGCTGGAAGACGGCAGGCAGGTGTTCGTCACGGGCGAGTGGCGGGGCGAGGCAGATGTAATGTGCACGCTGCTGAGCGATGGCCAGACGCTGGGCTCGTTGTGCATCGCGAGACGGAAGGGTGGCCGGCCGTATTCGCAGATGGAGGAGCAGGCGCTGCAGGAGGCAGCGGACGTGGTCGCCTATCTGATCAGCCTCAGGCAGGAAGCGGCTTCGAAACGAGATAAAGCGCAATGAAATGTAGTAGGATGGGCGACAAGTAAGAGGAGAGCCTAAGGTGAAGAAACTACCAATCATCGGCCTGATCATCGGCGCTATTGCAGCCGCGTTTGCCTTCATGAAGCACAAGAAGGCCGAGCCGGAAGCCGTTCAACCGGAGGATACGAACCCGCCGGCTTAGCGCAGCCGGCTCCGACTCGCCGCGCAGGGCCTCGTTGACCGGGGTTTAGGCGCGATGCGACACTGCGCTTGTGACCCCGACGATTCGGGGTCTCATTATTTCTAGACGATCGGCCGATTGAACGGACCAGCTTGAGGAGATTAACGTGCTGAAGAGCCACTACGCGGGCGAGCTGAGAGGTGAGCACGCCGGGCAGGAAGTAACCCTGGCCGGCTGGGTGCACAGGCGCCGTGATCACGGCGGCCTGATCTTTCTCGACCTGCGCGATAGCACGGGCTTGGTCCAGGTGGTGGTGAACCCGCAGAACGCCCCGGCAGCCCACGCCTCGGCCAGCGACGTGCGCGGCGAGTACGTGATCCAGGTCCGCGGCGTGGTGTCGCTAAGGCGGCCGGGGACGGAGAACACGGCGCTGCCGACGGGCGAGATCGAGGTGACGGCCAACGCTATCGAGGTGCTGAACGCGGCCAAGACGCCGCCCTTCTACATCAACGAGGACACTCAGGTAGAGGAGCTGCTACGCCTTAGGTATCGCTACCTGGACCTGCGGCGAGAGCGGATGCACAACAACATCGTCATGCGGCACAGGGTTGTCGATTTCATCCGCAACTTCCTGATCGAGCGCGGGTTCCTCGAGATCGAAACGCCGATCCTGGCGAACGCGACGCCGGAGGGCGCGAGGGACTACCTGGTGCCGAGCCGCGTTTCGCCGGGGAACTTCTACGCGCTGCCGCAATCGCCGCAGCAGTTCAAGCAGCTGCTGATGGTGGCGGGCTTCGAGCAGTATTTTCAGATCGCGCGCTGCTTCCGGGACGAGGACCTGCGGGCGGACCGGCAACCGGAGTTCACGCAGCTGGACCTAGAGATGAGCTTCGTGACAGAGGAGGACATCCTCAGCCTGACGGAGCAGCTCTACACGGAGATGGCGCAGACTCTGCGGCCTAACCTGAAGCTGAAGACGCCGTTCCCGCGCCTGACCTACGCCGAGGCGATGCGGCGCTACGGCTCCGACAAGCCGGACATCCGCTACGGGCTGGAGCTGGTCGACTTCACGGAGCACGTGCGGACGACGGAGTTCGGCGTATTCAAGACGGCCGCGGAGAGCGGCGGCGCCATCGAGGGGATCACCGTGCCCGGCGGCGCCGGGTTCTCACGCCGGGAGATCGATGACCTGACGGAGACGGTGAAGACCTACGGCGCCAGGGGCCTGGTCTCGATTGGCTACGCCAAAGACCCTGGAGAGGCTACGGAGGAAGACATCAAGTCGCCGGTGCTAAAATTCATCGGCCTGGACCACGCGCGCTCGATCGGCATGCTGGCGGGCGCGAAGGCGGGAGACATGGTGCTGATCGTCGCGGGCCAAGGAGGCCTGCCGGCGAAGGAGGCGGGCTCGGCCGGGCGAGTGAAGCCGGCGCTGGACGCGCTGCGCCGGACGCTGGCGGCGAAGCTGAGCCTGGCCGACCCGGACGAGCTGGCGTTCCTCTGGGTTACGGACTTCCCGCTATTCAATTGGGACGACGAAGAGGAGAGGTGGGACCCGACGCACCACCTCTTCACCGCCGCGAAGCCGGAAGACCTGGCGCTGCTGGAGTCTGACACCGGCAAGGTGCGCAGCAACGCCTACGACCTCGTCTGCAGCGGGTCGGAGATGGGCGGCGGCAGCATCCGGATCCACGACCGCGAGGACCAGATGGCGATCTTCCGGCTGCTGCGGATCGGCGAAGAACAGGCGCGGGAGCGCTTTGGGCACATGCTGGACGCCTTCGAGTTTGGCGCGCCGCCGCACGGCGGCATCGCCTGCGGCATTGACAGGACGGCGGCGATGCTCGCGCAGACGGACGACATCCGGGAGATGATCGCCTTCCCGAAGACAAAGAGCGCCTCCGACCTGATGACGGGGGCGCCTTCGCCGGCGGCGGAAGAGGCGCTTAAGACGCTGCGGATCAGGGTTGAGGGTGAGGGGTAGTTGGGAGCGCTTGCTACCCGAGTAGTGGGTTTTCGCGGACACAGATCAAAGGTTGCCACGCCTTGCCTATCGGCAATGGCTCGCAATGGCAGAGCTTAGGCGGAGAGCGTTTAAACGGGCGATCACAGGTTGCCGCGCCTTGCCTGCGGGCGATGGCTCGCAACGGCAGCATAGGTTGCGCTCTCAACATTGAGGTGCGTGTAGGGGCGGCTCGCGAGCCGCCCCTACGTTTTGGGTTCGCATCCTTGATTTTCGAACAACACCCGCCTACGCTCGCGCCGTTTGAGCAGACGGGAGGAGTCGAATGACTAATGCGGGCCCTGACCTGACGAAGCTGGAGCGGCAACTGGTGATTGCCTATCGGATCTTTGCGGCGCATGGGGTAATGGATATCGAGGGGCATATCAGCTTCCGGCATCCGGATGACCCGGAGCTGATGGTCATGGGCCGTCATACGCCAGCGGCGACGATCACCGAGGCCGACCTGCTTACCCTGAACATGAAAGGTGAGTGGTC
>WHTK01000054.1 GCA_009377745.1 Dehalococcoidia bacterium | reverse complement strand
CATCGACGTGTCGGAGCTTGCACGCTTGAAGGAGCAGGGCGCGGGCGTCTGCGACTACCCCGAAGGCCGCAAGCTCGAGCGCGACGCCATAATAGACGTCGAGTGCGACATCTGGATTCCTGCCGCCCGGCCTGACGTAATCCGGGAGGACAACGTCGACAGGCTAAAGACGAAACTCCTCCTCGAGGGCGCAAATATCCCACTGACAGCGGGTGCTGAGGATGCTCTTTACCGGAGGGGAGTCCTCTGCGTTCCAGACTTCATAGCGAATGCAGGCGGCGTGATCTGCGCGGCCATGGAATATGCTGGCGCGACACAATCGGCCGTATTTCAGTCGATCGAGGAGAAGATACGTACGAACGTTGAGTCCGTGCTCGGCATTGCCGTCGAACGGCAGACTCCGCCGCGCCAGGCTGCCGTCCAACTGGCGACTGAGCGAGTGCGTGAAGCAATGAAGTCACGCCGGTTCAACATCATGTAAACACGCCTGGCATCAGGTGAAAATCTGAATCGTGCCGTGACTGCGGCCTCTACCGTTGAACAGAGAGTGCCAGAGCGACAGCATGCTGTGCTCTCTTCGAGGGAACAGGACCAGGGGCCGAAACGACAGCGAGTAGGTGCCTTCTGGCAGGTGGCAACGTTTCCTGAGTTAATCATGCTGGGGACAAATCGGGATGGGAGGCGCCAGGACATGCGTGGTGTGATCGTTCGAATCGATCCCGACGGGAAGTTCGGATTCATCCAATCTGAGGACGGCCGGGAGTTCTTCTTCCACTTGACTGGCCTGAGTGGCGTCGAGTTCGACCAGCTCGCGGTTGGAAGCGAAGTAGATTTTTCTATCGCGGAGAAGCACGTCGGCGATGAGCCCGGTGAAAATCCAAGGGCAGTGCATGTGCAGCTCGGCCAAGCCTCGGTTCCAGTTGTCGCTAATGAGCCTTTGCCACCCGAGAAGCTGTAAAGTGCCAGGCCACCGAACTTCGCTGGAAGGACTTGATGGAGCATAGGTATGGACACTCTTGAGGTTTCGACTAGAGGCGATAGTGCGTCTGTAAGGGATCCTGTTTGCGGGACGCGGGTGCATTCATCGAGCGCCGCCGCCACCGAAGAGTACGCAGGCGAGACTTACTACTTTTGCTCGCATGCTTGTCATGAGCGTTTCAACGCCAATCCCGAGCTTTATGCGTCCCGACCAACTGGACCAAATTAGAAGGAGTCGGATGGACGCCTTCTGCGTCTGTAGCGGTGGGGCTCACTGCTGCATTCCTCGAGCTTAAGCAGAACATCAGGGTCATCAAGGCCTACCCTGCCCTAGGACCAAGCTCCTGGCGGCTAGCAGTGCTTCGCGGAACAGTCCTGCTCAGCCCAGGACTCGCCTTACATCCCCGGCAATGGCATCGATGTCTACACCGTTTTCCTCGCGAAGGACACGCCTGAGGACGTGTGGCAGGGCATCAAAGCTCTTCAAGACCTGCTGCAAGACGGTGCGCTGCTGACGCAAGCGGGTGGTTTCGTCGATTGGCATGACGAGATCGTGGACAATTGCTTCATCGGAATTCGGCCATCCAGCCAGGCCGGAGCGGCAAGCCGAGTCGAACGCCGACGGACGGCGGTGGTAGCCATATTCGATGTGCCTTCAGAGACCAGTGCCTTTAGTTTTCATAGCGCAAAAGGGCGCTGCCATTTAACACCCCTCGCAGCCAACGGTGTCAACCAGTGTGAACTAAAGTTTGTGTATCGTTTTCATACACATCAGTGCTGGCGTATATTACAGGCGACGCAGCACCGCGTCAGCGGCCCACCTCGCGTGAGGAGGCAGAAGGCGCGCCCAACGCCGGCCCGGAAGCCGGCGCGAATTGCCGGGCGTAGAAATGGAAGAAAAAGGAAGGTGAGCAGCAGCCTCGCGCAGAGGATCGACCGTCTATTCCGGACTCACCTGAGCCCGAAGGGTCGCGAGTACAGCTACCGCGAGGTCGCTGCGGCCATATCGAGAAGCGAGGGCGGCCGGCGCCGCGGCGAAGCCATATCGGCCGCGTACATCTGGGGCCTCCGGATGGGGGTCAAGGACAACCCGACGCTGAAGCACCTTCAGGCGCTATCAGCCTTCTTTCAGGTCGCGCCGTCGTTCTTCTTTGACGAAGAATTGACACAGGTACCCGAGGACGCTCGTCTGCTGGCGGCGACGGCCAGGGAGCCAGTACGAAGCCTTGCGGCCACCGCGCTGCAGCTAAGCGATGAGAGCCTCGTCGTTCTCCTGGAACTGGTGCGCCGCCTCAGCCACATCGAAGGAGTGACAGCCCTTCAGACGTCGGAACCTACGGAGCCACTGCCTCTGCCTGTTGCTTCCCTATCGGCGCTGCAGGCGCCTCAGGCCGCCGCCTCCGCAGGAGTGCCATGATCTAGGCGACACAGCGCACCCCCGCGGCGTCAACCGCCGATCCTGGTTGCGCACGCCTCGGGGTCGGCTGCGTCGCGCTCGGCGGGCCTTATGCGCCCTAGAAGCAGCCGCCGCGTCATTATGAATGCTGCCGGCTCCATGATGCGCATGCAGAACCATGCGCAGATTGCTTTGGGCATGTGCTCGGTTTCTCCAGAGACAAGTCGCGTACGTTTTCCCTCGGGCCTCGCGGACTAAGCCCTCAGAGCTCCAGGCGGCTTAGGCCTAGCTCGTCGCGCCATAATCCAGGCCACCAGCATCACGAACAGAACGGGAAGAAGGCCAATCAGCAAAACCTCGTCAAATGACAGTCCGTCGATATTGGGCTGCAGGTCCTCCTCCGTTGCCCACCCGAACCAGACCTCGCTGATGAACAGGCCCGCAGCAAAGTAGGCCATGGCTGTAATGAGCCAGAGCCAATGAGTCGTTATTCGCCACATGACTAGCTGGGCCAGGAACCCGAATCCAAGTGACATTCCCAGAAGGAGCGCAAGCCCGCGCAACCCAAGATCCCACTCCATAGCGCCTAACTCCTTTCGCCGGCGGGCTGACCGTTCTAGCGACCGTTCGTTTTACTGCCGAGACGCGAGTCCCCGCCCCTCTTAATCTCCAGCAGGTGCCCCGTGCCAACGCAAGAGCGCAATCCCGCGAGCCCGCGCACCACAGCTCGTAAACCGTGAGCGCTGATGCTCTCGTAGATTTCGCGGCTCCTGACATCCTCACCTTGCGTGGCTGGGGGCGAGGCAAACAATGGTCAGATGTCTCTGAGACGGAGGCCGATCGGCCCCCTGCTCAAGGCATGCAAGGAGGCTGAACGCCTAGGACGGATTAGACGGCCGTGAGAATGGCGCGAACTCGCGCAGGTTGCATCGAGGACAGGAAGCTCACATGGTCAGCCTTTGAGCGCAAAGACACGACGCGTGGAAGCCAGCGACGAAGGCACGGGTGGTTAAGAAACGTGGTTCAACGACGGCCGACTGAGAGAGGTCGAGTCAAGCGTCCGAATCTGGGCATCCATGGTCAGGCAACACGAGAGCGCCTCACAACGACGTCATACCCATTCACTCATGAGTGAAGCGGCAAAGAGGAGTGAGGAGTTGAGAAGCCCCGGAAGCCCAGGCCTAGGCGTAAGTCGACAACACAAGAAGTGTATATAAGCCACGCTCCAATTTTGGTCCACGTCTAATCCACAACATCTTTCCCGAGTCAGCACCGGCCGTAAGTACCAGCCCTTTGGGCTGCACAGGCTCATCTGTCAGAGATGAATCGGTTCTTCGCCGGGTCGGTCACATACACCTGGCCTCGATGTGGCGGGGCAGTCCGCCGGCCTCTACGGCACATCCTCAGAACGCCCCGGATCGGGAACTCGCGCCGTCAGCCGCCACTCGGCCCTGCCTCTGAACGGCCCCTCCGAAGATTGGACTAGACAGGCCCTTTGTGGACTGTTCTTGCCCAGGATTGGGACCTCCCGTGGACTGAAGCCGGCTATGGTGGGCGCGTAAACAGCGCGTTTAGCCGGCACCGCCACCCACCGAGGTAGAACAACCGGCAATCGGGCTGCCCGTCCGAGGCTCTGGTGCGGATCAGCCCTTCGGGGAAACGAGCTCGCTCTCCAACTCAGAGACGTAACAGGGCACCAACAGACAAAACTCGACTGAAGACGAAAGGAGGCAGACACGGCGCTTCACCAACTATTAGGACCTGAGGAGGTAACGGATATCGAACGAATCAAGCATCTGAAGTAAGCACTCCAGACTCACACGGGAGAGCCTCGTCTTATCGGTTCTTTCCGAGAAGGCTTCCTGCTCTCCGCCAATCTAGGCGACCAGCGGGCTTGCCCGCCAAACATGCCCGCCTCGCACAAGAAAGCCCCACCGGCACCCGCCCCGGAGGGGCTTTCTCCATTTCCGCGAACTTCGAAAGGAGACAAGCAATGGACATCTACTGCCCGCTCTGCGGCGAGCCCTGGGACATGGACGAACTGCATGAAGCCGAAGACATGGACTTCGACACCGCCCGAAAGCGCTTCCGGCGCGACGGCTGCGCGGTGTTCGGCTCGACTCACAACCGGCCCGCTGACACAGACACCGCCGAGAAGTCGGCCCTGTTGTTCGATCTGCTGGGTGACGACATCGACGGCATCGCCAGCCTGATGGAGGACCTGAGATGAAGGTCTACTTCGGTCACCGCCTGTTCACACCTGAGAACCCGACCTGGGGCGACCCGGTCGTCACCATCCACGACGTCATTACCCGCGACGTCACTCGCGACGTCACTCGCGACGCTGATGCTATACGGCACTGCGAATGCAGGCCGCTTGCGATAGTGACCTATCACTCGCCGGACGGGATCGAGTGGGGCTATCCGGGCAGCGGCCCGGCCGACTTGGCGCTGTCGATCCTCACCGACTACTTCGAGGAAACGCCCGAGCAAGTGCTCAGGGCACTTAAATCTCTGTGGGCACCCCGCTCAAAGGCGGCGGCGCTGCACCAGCGGTTCAAGGCCGAGTTCCTTGCCAATGAGCTCCGCGACCAGTGGCAGATACGCGCTGACGTCATCGAGGTCTGGTTGCGCTTGCCCTCGGTCCGCGTGTGTCTGGAAAGGTTGGCCGAGGAGGACGCTGAGCTTGCGGAAGTCCGGGCCTTGGAAGAGGTTGAGCATGGAACTGCTAACTAGAGACCTCGAACTAGCCTTGCCGCCGATCCACAGCGACGCAGTCGTCGCTCAAGTCAAGTTCTTCACGCCGTGGACTCAATGGACCTGGTACGCCGCCGAGGCGAGCGCAGAGCTTGCGGACGGCTCAGAGGTCTCGTTGCAGGACCCGCGCGCCGAAGACCGTGTGGACGTGATCTTCTTCGGGCTGGTGTACGGCCTGGAGAAGGAATATGGCTACTGGCGCCTCTCGGAGCTCACCGAAATCCGCGGACCGGTCGGTCTGCGGATCGAGCGTGACCTCTATTTCACACCGACGCCCCTGGAGGAGTGCAAAGACCCCACGAGGCTGCACTCATGAGCTGGTTCGCGAGCCGCCATCCCGAGATGGACCGCGACTTCTACCTGCGACGCCGCCCCTGGCCGCATGGCGACCCGCTGTTCGTGAAGCGTTTTGGCGAAGGCAAGTCGGAGACCGGCTACATCCAGCTCGCGGCTGTCACCGAAGCGGGCTACGACCTGTATGTCGCCGGTGTGCTGATGACGGAGGCGATTGGCGTCGATGACCTCATGCAGGAAGGCTGGGAGGTCGACTGATGGCCGTCCTCTACGAGCCGTCCGGTCGCGACACGCCATGCAGGCCGCGAAACGGCAAGAAGTTCGCCCTCGATGAGCTGCAAAGCCTCATCGGCGGCTACATCGAGATGGTCCGCATCCCTGGCGATGTCGGTAGGCGGGTCTTCTTCGTGGATGAAGAGGGCAGGCTCAAGCATCTAAAGCCCAACGTCAGGGCTTCACAGCTGGCCGGCCAACTACTGGTCGGCAATGCCCTGCTCTGTTCGCCAAAGGAGGTGGATTGATGGACACGATTGACCTGACCCCTACACCGGACGGAATCCGGTTCAGCATCCGGCTCTTCGAAGAGCACATCCAACGCAGCGAGCACCTGATCCGGGTGGCGGAGGAATGGCTTGAGCTGATGGATATTGAACGGCGGGTCTATGTCTCGCCGGACGAGTTCGTGATCTTCGAAGCCGCACTGGAGGCCCTCCAGGAACAGGAGCGGCAGCGCATCCAGCACCTGCGCGAGGGCATTGCCGCGGCCAGAGGAGAGGCATGACTGATGGCAGTCACCGGACGGCAACTGCTTGACTTCGTAAACGCTCATGGCGAGGACGAGCACGGCGTCTGCAACTGCGGCCACTGGTGGGAGGAGCACCACGACGGCACATGTGATGCCTGCCTCGACAATGCCAGCGACCAGGAAGACCCACACGCGGTCGCCGATCACGATTTCGTCTACAGCGACGAGGCGACTGCCGAGTCCGAGTACCTCAACGAGAAGGCGTGCGAACTCGGCTTCCCCTTCGAGGATCAGAACCTAGACGCCCGCCTCCGCGACGAGTTGGCGGAAGAGGGCTGCGAGTGAGTGCCAGCCCTGACCAGGCCAAAAGCCCGGCCGGCCGGGGAGGTCAACCACTCCGACTGGGTAGTCTGCCCCGGCTGCGGCGTCGAGTTCGGCCTGACGAACAGCTACGACTTCGTCGGACAAATGCGCCGCGCCGGCTGGGAGGTTGACTGGTCGAAGGGCGGTTGGCGTTGCCGCGACTGCCGGATCGCTGACTCCACCGGGCAGAGAAAGCTTCTGTGAGCCAGGACGATCTGCGGTTCTACGGCCTCTACAACCTGGTGGAGGTGAAGACAACCGGGCGGGTCGGCATGTACGTCGGCGGCGTGCTCGCCCCGGCCGACAAGGGCGGCGACTGGATGCAGGTGCGATTCGAGGACGGCACGCAATGGCGTTACCGGCCAGAAGAGCTCAAGCCTGCCAAGGCGCCGAGCCGCATCTTCAGCACGGAGAAGTACGCCTTCACCAAATCGGCCCCGGAGAAATGGCGCCGTACCTGGGAAGAGTGGTGCGGTGAGAACGCGGTCTGCCAGCTAATGGGCTCCCTGGCGATGTATGAGAAGCGCCAGCTCGAGCCCAACTGCTGGGCTGATGAGAAGGGACTCCTCGGCGTCGTGATGGACGTCTGGTTCGGAGAGGGCGTCTACGGCCACATCGACCGCTACACGCGTGAGCGGCTACGCCTGGCCTGGCGACTCACATTCCATACCGACCTGTCGCCGGATGACGAGGTCGAGGCGCACCTGACCGAAATCCGTCCAGTCATGGAAGCGCACCGTGACCACTACTTCCGGGAACAGGACGCAGGCCGCGCCAAGCAGGAGCGGAAATACCTGGTTGCCGCGGTTACAGCCGGTAGCTACGAGGGTGCTCCTAAGCAAGTCGGCTTGCCGGGATTGGAATGATCTTCTCGTAAGGCGGCTGAGAGAAAGGAGGTCTAACACAAGCAGTCTCAACAGCAAACGCATCGGTATCCGTAAAAACCCCTCGAGCAACCCCGAGGGGTTCGCCATTTCCAAGGAGGAATCCATGTCCACAAGAAGCAACGAAGAGACCCCACGCCGACATCCCGGCCGGAGCAACCGCAGGGCGTTCCTGCTTAGCTTCGCCCTGGTCGTTATCCCTGTTCTGGCCAAGTCCTGGCCGTTCTGAGAGGAGGAATCATGCAACTCAACATCGCACCGCCTGAGACAGAACCGAAACCGGCGCAGGGCAATCTGGGCCGTGCTGCCGAGGGCATCGACCCATGCGCTTACCGAGAGGTGTCGCTGGCACTGGTGGCCGTGGACGCCTCCATCGCCCGCGTCATCCTCCTCGGACGAGCCATTGGCGAAGCCCGAGGTGAGGAGTGTCAGCGCCACTTCCTGGGTGAGTACAGCCAACTTGTCTGGGAAGCCATCAGCGACGAGTTACCAAAGCGGAAGGAGGAGTGATGGCCAAGAAAAGGAGAGGACGCACTCCAGTTCGCAGATTGGCCGCCTGGACGGCAGAACGCCTCCGGTCTGCATCACAAACTTGGGCCCGGGCAGTCTCGCGCCTGATGCGACGGCTGCACCTTGAGGCTCCAGTAGTCCTGGTGGACGGCCCGGCAGCCCGGCACCTGCGCCCGCTCATTGCCAGTACATCCCGTGTTTTTGCGGCGTCGCTCGGTGCGGTTCTACCGAGCGGCCTCGTGATCGTCGTGCAGCGGGTTGTCCATGACGGCCGCCAGCTAAACGGGTCGCTCCAGGTCTTCGACAGCCCGGAAGGAAGTAGCCGCTACCTCCTTCAACTGGCGCAGTCCGTGAACGGCAGGCAGGTCAGCGATGAAGAGTTGCTGGCAGCGCTGCGAACCGGTCTCGTGGAGGCGCTCGAGGACCTCATCGGCAAGCCGGTGCGCAGCATCACCATCGACCTGGACGTCCCGCGCGCCAGGGCGGCCGCTCCGGTCGTGGCGCTGCGGACCAACGGCCAAACACCGGCGCCCGAACCCGAACGTGGTGCCATTCCCATCCAACGGATCGAAAACAACCCCGCCTGATAGCAGAAAGGAGATCGAAATGAACCGACAGATCGTCATCCATAGCCTGGAGGAACTCGGCCAGTTTGCCGACCTCATCTCACCGGAGGATGAGCCTACGCCTCCGATCACGGAGCAGGTCGAGATGACCACCGACCTTGCCGCCCTCGCGGCCGCGGCCTCGCGTGCCGCCGCTCAGCTGCAGGAGCTGGTCGAGCGGGATGCGGTCGCCCGCCGGGAGGCGGAGCTGGCGCTGACCCAGCATCATCGGCTGCAGGAAGAGATCGCCCAGCTGGAACGGATCACGGGCGAGACCGAGTCCGTGCGGTCGAAGGCAGAAGAGCTTTCGAACAAGGGATTCGACCCCGCTTGCCGGAACACGGCAGTCGAGGTCGGCACCGTGGTCAAAGCTGTAGCCTCGACCGCCGAAGTTACGCTCACACGCCTTCGCGGCGAAGCTGCGATCCTCGCCCAGCGCGAGGACGTCGCCCGTCTCATCTCCGAGGAACAGGAAAGAGCGGATGCCATACGGCGCGAAGAGGAGGCGCGGCCGCAGGCGGAGAAACTGCGTGGCCGTGTCGCCGAAGCGGAGGCCCTGCTGCGCGAGGGAAATGAAAACGAGGCCGAAGAGCTGTTGGGTCAGCTGCTAACTGAACAACCCAACGAGCCCGAGTTGGCCTCGCGTATCGACAACCTACGCCGTCGCATCTGGGGCGTCAAGACCGTCAGAGTCGAAGATGCTCTGCGAGAGGCGCGACGCCTCCACCGGCGGGAGCCGCGTCAGGCGCTCGACCGGCTGGAAGCAGTTGACCTTACAGGCATGCCGGAGGAGCTGGTGCGACAGGTCTACGGCTGCTGGCTGGACGCTTGCCGCCGACTGAAGCTCGACAACGCGGTCCACTATTCACCGGCGTTCGGCAAAGGTGCCGTCCTGACGCCGGATAGCAACGACCGCCTCGAAGTCGTGTCCGCCATCGGCCTCCAGCGCTGGCAGGCCGGTGCTCACTTCTCCAGCTCGGGTTTGCGCGGCGTTCGCCCCCTGATCTAGCTGACCTTCCGGTTTTTCCTTCACCGGGCCACCCATCCGGGTGGCCCGGCCCCTTCACGTCCGCGGGAGACCGTGCCCGCGAGCTCAGTCATTCATGCCCTCTAGAAGGAGAAGAAACCATGACCAGAGAGAACCGTCGCCGAGAGGTCACACGCGCCATCTGGCGCCAAAGCTACGAAACCTGGATCGGCCGCCCGGAGGCCGAACGCCTTCCGTCGGAGCCGGCAGTCAACGCGCTCCTAAGGGCGCTCCGGTGCAGTCACGACGAGGACGATTTGCACGGCCGCTACTGGCAGCCCGGTGACTGGCCGGCGCCCGTCCTTCTGCGCCAGCTACCGGATAATCCGGGGCTGGACGAGCTGCTGACCTTGGAAGAAGCAGCCTTCTGGCTGCGCCATCTCGAACTTCAGGAGCAAGGCCGGTGAGGCCCGCTTGCTGCCTGCAATGCGGGTCGCGAGGCTTGCGCGATGACCATGTTGTGCAAGTGCGGCGGAGATAGGCGTGCTCGACCTGTCCCGCCTCAATCCGGAGCAGCGTGAGGCGGTCACGGCCGGAGAGGGTCCGGTGCTTGTCATGGCCGGCCCTGGC
The DNA here is from genome assembly GCA_009377745.1 of Dehalococcoidia bacterium. Lineage (GTDB taxonomy): Bacteria > Chloroflexota > Dehalococcoidia > DSTF01 > WHTK01 > WHTK01. The sequence continues at coordinate 3,988 of WHTK01000054.1, read as the reverse complement.
TCCGGCAAGACGGCGGTGATCGCTGCTCGCGTCGCCTACCTGATCGACGAGGGCATGGCCGACCCGTCTGAGGTGCTGGCCGTGACCTTCACTAATAAGGCGGGCCGAGAGTTGAGGCGCCGCCTGGCGACTGTGTTAGGCGAGGGAGCCGAGGGCGTCTGGGCGGGAACTTTTCACGCCTTCGCCCTCAAGCTTCTGCGTCAGTGGGGCGGTCACTTTGGCTTCGACGCCGAGCACCTGTCGGTGTACGGCGATGACGATGACCGCCTCGCCGCCCTCGACCAGGCCCTTACCGATCTCGGGTTGGAGCCCAAGGCCCAACCGCGTGGCCTTCTGCTCGACGTGATCGGCAAGGCCAAGAACCGCCTGATCTGGCCGCAGGACGTCAGCGAGACCGACCCGGAGATGAGCCAGGTTTACGCCGCCTACCAGGACGCCTTGCGCCGCCGCAACGCCATCGACTTCGACGACTTCCTGATGTTCGCAGTCCGGCTCCTGGAGCAGGACGAGCAAGTCGCCGAGGAGCTGCGTTTCACCTACCGTCACGTGCTGGTCGATGAGTACCAGGACGTGGCTTATGCCCAGCACAGGCTGCTGCGGCTGCTGGCGGATGAGCACCGCAACCTGTTCGCGGTTGGGGATCCCCTGCAGAACCTGTACAGCTGGCGGGGTAGTGACATCCGTCACCTGCTGGACTTCCAGCGCGATTTCCCCGAGGCAAGGACGATCGCGCTGGAGCAGAACTATCGCAGCAGCCAGTTCATCCTGGGTGCCGCCAACTGTCTCAGCGCCGTGCTGCGTTATGGCCGGCGCAACCTCTGGACCACCAACCCGCCGGGCATTCCCGTCATTGTCCGGGCGGCTGAAGACTCGCTCGTCGAGGCCGGCTTCGTTGCGGCAGAGATTCGTCGCCTGCTGGCCGATGACGCCATCACGTCCCCGGCCGAGTGCGCCGTGCTCTACCGCACAAACGCGCAGGCGCGCGATTTCGAGATCGCCTGTGTCGAGTCTGGCCTCGGCTACAGCGTGCGGGGCAATAACGACTTCCTGGCAAGAAAGGAGATCAGAGACCTCATGGCCTACCTGCGATTGATCCACAACTCGTCCGACGTCACGGCATTGGGGAGGATTGTCAACACGCCGCCGCGCCGGCTGGCTTCGCTAGAGAAGCAGATTCGCGAAGGCAGCGAGCTGACGCTCGCCTCCTTACAGGAACAGTATCCCTGCGGACTCAAACAAGAACGCAGCCGTTTAGCGCTGCGCGAATTCCTCGACCTGCTGAGCGAGCTGGCTGCGGTAGCTGACGGAGTGACACCAGTCGAGATGATCGAGGCCGTGCTCACACGGACCGGCTATCGCGACTGGCTCCGGGGTCAGGACGATGGCGAGAAGCGCCTGGCGAACCTGGAAGCGATCCAGTCCCTCGCGCGACGGACTGAAGCCGAGACGCTAACCGAATTCCTGGATGAGCTCAGCCTGGCGACCGATTTCGAGACCGGTACGGACAGCAGCGGCGTCAACCTATCCACGATTCATGCCGCCAAGGGCCTCGAATGGCCGGTTGTGTTTGTCACTGGTCTGGAGGACGGTCTGCTACCTCATGCTCGCAGCCTCGAGATGCTCGAAGCAGATGCGACGGCGATGGACGAGGAGCTGCGGCTGCTCTACGTCGCGGTCACGCGGGCGATTGACCGGCTCTACCTGACCTATGCACAACGTCGCAGTCAACATGGTCGCCCGCTAACCAACGAGCCATCCCGGTTTCTGCGGCACCTGGGCGCCGAGCTCGCGGCAGGCCGGGCGGCCTGAAGCACAGGACATGCACGACGTGCAGGCGCTAAGGCGCGCCAACCCTATCGCCGCTGTTATCGCAGATGCTGGCGTGGAGCTTCGAAGGGCAGGCACGCGGCTCATCGGCCGCTGCCCCTTGCACGGCGACGGCGAACCGAGCCTGGTTGTTTACCCGCAAACACAGAGCTACTTCTGCTTCGGGTGTCAGGCCGGAGGCGATGTCATCGACTTCGTCTCCCGGCAACGGCAGGTCGGATTCAAGGAGGCAGCCGCGCTGCTCAACGGCATCGAGGTTACGACCAGCGGCCCGCGCCCATGTCCGCCTCCGGCGGAGACACCAGTCCGGCTCGTCACCGCGAACGAGTCGAGAGTAATCGATGCAGCTCTCGGCTTGTTTCAAAAGGCGCTCTGGCGATCCAGGCCGGCGCTCACCTATCTCGCTTCGCGCGGCATCAACGAGAAGACAGCCCAGCTCTGCCGGTTAGGGTTCGGTCACGCCTCACTGGCGGATGAGCTGCGGTACCGAGGTTTGAGCCTTGACATCGCCAGGGACATCGGACTGCTGCGTGGTGACCGCAACGCCATGATTGGCCGGATCATCATCCCGGATTTCTTCGGTGATGCCGCGAGTTGGCTTACGGGTCGCAGCCTTGGAGGAGTGGGGCCGCGTTACCTCAACCTCCGCACCGCCTCGCCCGTGCTGGGTCTGAGCCGGGTCACCGGGCCGGAGGCCATCCTCACCGAAGGCCCTTTCGACTGGCTGACGGCGGTGCAGTGGGGGCTTCCCGCCGCTGCCTTCGCTGGTAGCAATGTCTCAAAGGCCGCACTACGGGCCCTTGCTCGCTTTCGGCGCGTCTTCGTCGTCATGGACAGCGATGCGGCCGGCAGGCGTGCGACAAGCGAGCTGAGTTTGGCTCTGGGAAGTAAGGCGCTGTCGGTCGAGCTACCCGGCGGCGTCAAGGACCTCAACGACCTTGGGCGTTTGCCTGAGGGGAGACAGCTATTCAAGAGGTGCCTCGCTGAGGCGCGTCCTGGAAAGGAGACAACGCGATGGGATACCAACGCCTCCGCCGCGCTGCCAAGCGCCGCCTGAGGACGAGTGAACGCCTGGCGAGCCCGAAGGTTGAAGGGTTGCCACGTCGAGCGCTCCATCAGCTCGACGCACCCCTGAGTGGCGAACTGGTCAACGAACGCGAGACCCGCGACGGCCGGGTCGTCCAATACCTTGAAGGCTGGGCGGCGATCAGCCAGGCGAACCGCATCTTCGGCTTCGATGTCTGGGGTGCCGAGGTCGTTGGCGATGTCGCCTTCCGGCCTCTGAGGCTGATGGACGCCGACAGCGGCGAACAGCTCGCCGTCGGCATGTACACCGCCACGGTGCGGGTCAGCGTCAAGGGCTGTCCCGCCAAGACAGACGTCGGTTGTTCCTTCGCCGATCTTGATACGCCAGAGGCGCACGAGATCGCCTACAAGGGCGCCGTGACGGACGCCATGAAACGCACGCTCAGACAGTTTGGCGACCAGTTCGCCAACCGCCTCTATGTGCGCCGGGAGCACGCGGAATCGAGTCCCGTACCAACGGCCGGACCAGTGTCACCTGCCAGGTTGCAGGAGATGCGGCGCAAGGTCATCGAACTCTCGGCGCGCCTAGGCGTCAACGAAGAGAAGGCCCGTGAGTGGGTTCAGAAGCGTTGCGACTCGGCACTGGACGATCTCAGCGCCGAGCAGCTTTCGGATGCCGTCCGCTTTCTGGCGAATGAACTGAACCAGCGAAACGGACCCGCCGCCGAACGGCGCAACGGCAAAGCCGCCGCGGCATAACCCATGACAACACTCCGACGCCGGCTGCTGAGGCGGCTGGAAACACGAGCCGGGATTCGCTACCTGGTCCAGGTACCGCACGACCAGACAGCCACGCCCGGCTGGCGCAGATACGAACTGCTCGCGCTCGGGCCGGATGGCAACCCGCCGCTCCGGCTCACGCTCTTTGAGCGAATCGGCGGTCGGTTCGATGACGACGGCCCGCGAGCGGCCTAGACCCACGCAGGAGGTGACTGGTATGTACAGTCCCAAGATTCCCGAGCGTTTCATTCATGTTAGTTGGAATAAGGAGGCCTCCTGTAGAGTGCTGTCCGGAACGGACAGGAACCCACCCGAGGAGGTGCAGAGAGTACTCAGGCGATCATTCATCCTTACC
>WHTK01000053.1 GCA_009377745.1 Dehalococcoidia bacterium | reverse complement strand
AGCAGGTCGCCCTGCCGCCGGGCCAGCGCAGCCGCCTCGTCGCCCTGGTCGATGAATCGAGCACGCTCGGCGCCGCCGACTACCCGCGCATGCTCAGCGAGCTCGGCAAGTACGGCGCCAGCTTCGTCCTCGTCACTCAGTCCCTTGCGAAGCTGGACGCCATCGATGAGGCGCTGCGTCCGACGCTGTTCTCAAACATCGACGGCCTGATGGTCTTCCAGGTCAGCGCCCAGGACGCCCGCTACCTTGCTCCCGAGCTGGGCAACGACCTGGACGTGCCGGACCTGACCGCCCTGGACGACTTCGAGTGCTACGCCCGCTGGTGGGCGGATGGCAGACGGATCCCCACATTCTCCCTGCGTTTGGATCGACCGCCGCCGGCGGACTACGAACGACTGAAGGCTGTGGTGGAGGCTTCTGCGGAGCGCTACGGCCGGCCGCGAGACGAGGTGACGAAGGAGATCGAGGCCGTCCTCGCGCATCGCGGCGAACCGGTCCGGGCGCGTGCTGAGACGCCTGCGAACAGCAGTACAGGCGCCCAGGGAACAGAAGAAGCGCTGGTCAAGCAAGAGCCGGTCCAGACGGCGAACCCGAAGCAGAAGCCACCACGCAACCAGCACCGCGGCCAGAGGGTGAAGAAGTGAAGGCGCCTGCGATCAAGCTCCAGGCGGAAGCGCTCGACTGGCTGAGCCGCTTGCCCCTACTCGGCGCTTACGAGCTTGGCCTGCTGCTTGGCATTACGAACAGGGAAGCAGACCGCGCTCTCTACGAGCTCGAGACGCTCCATTGGGTCGAGGCGGTGACAGCGCCGTCGCCGGAGCTGGACGCAGAGCGGTTCCACGCGCTCTCGCCCGAGGCCGTCTCGAAGCAGGCTGAGCGCCTCGGCGTGGCGGAGACAGAGTTCCTGGCCGAGCTTCCACTTGGAAAGCGAGAGATCATGCTCAGGCGCGCCAGGATTGAGACCACGGCGGGGCTGAACCGGTTCGCGGCGGAGCTGGCGGCCGACGTGCGCAGGGATGAGGAACTTGAGTTGGGCGACTTCTGGTCCTTGCCGCGTCAGCGCAAGGGGGAGGCGTGGTGGCCGCCGGAAGTGGAGGGATTCGGCTGGCTCCGTTCCGGGCCGAGCTACGCGCCTTTCTTCGTGGCCTGGGACCGCGCCGCGGCGCCCCTGATCCACCGCCAGAAGCGGGTTGCCGGCTGGTATGGCTTCCGCGAGGCCGAGCACCCCTGGGGGCGCGATGATATCCCGCCCATTCTCGTGCTCTGCCCTTCAGAGGCCGAGCTGGCTGACTGGACGCGGGCCGTGCTCGCATCGGCCGACCGCAGGATGGTCAGGCCGTTGCGCGTACTTCCCGCCGGGATCGACGCGGCCGCGTCAGAAGGCCCGCTCGGCCCGATCTGGCGCCGCCCCGGCGGCACGGTGCAATCGCCTCTGACCGAAAGGCTGGCATGGCGCTGGGAGATCCCGAACCAGGCCCGTGGCCACCATCTGACGTTGACCACGCCGCTTGAGACCCTGCAGCCGCCCCGGCACCCGCTGCGCTCGCAGGGACTCGCGCCTTTGGCGAAGCAAGGGTCGGCCAACCCCGGCATAGCAACAGTGTTAGGAGTTTCGTCGATGCTCACGGATGCGACCGAAAAGCGGATCCTTGAGTGGCTCGCTTACCATCCGCTGTTATCGGCCGACGACATCGGTGTGCTGCTTCGAACGCGCGGCGGCGAGGCCGAACCTGTTCTGCGTAACCTCGCTCGCATCGGTCTCGTCGATTCCGTCGAGAAGCCGCTGAAAGAGGACGGGGTGGCCGTCCGGGGCTACTTCCTTACTTACTGCGGTCTGCAAGTCCTGGCCTTTCGTGACGGTGTGCCGCCACACCGATATGCTCGTTACGGCGTCATGGCCGCAGCCATGCCCGCGAAGCAAGGTGGCGGCAGGCTCCAGACCCTTCTGCGCCAGCTGGACCACACCGTGGGCATAAATCGCCTCTTCGTCAGGATGGTCAGGGACGGCGATCGGAACGACGCAGTCCTCGTACGGTGGTTGAGCGCTTCAGAGGCTGCGTTGCAGTTTAAAGACGGCGATGCTACGCACTGGCTGCGCCCCGACGGCGCCGGCGACCTCTACTGGCAAGGCCGCACTCGGCGCTTCTATCTCGAGTGGGACAGGGGCACGATGCGGTGGCCACAGATGGACGAGAAGTGCCGCATGTACGCTCAGTACTACGCTTGGCTTGCCTCAACAGGCGCTGGCTCGATCCCTGATGTTCTGATCGTCACGACGACAACTCAGCGGGAAACCGCTATTCGGCAGGCGCTGGATGCGGCGCTCCAACAGGCGTCACATCCTCCCGCGCGCATTTTTACCAGCGTCGCACCCCTTATCGACAGGCTCGGTCCCTTTGCTGCCGTTTGGCGCGACTCCAGCTCAACCAAACGGAGGACTTGGCCATGACGATTCAGGACCGAGCTGGCGATAGTGAGACGGGTGCCCAGCGCCGGCTGCGCCGCTTCGAGGTCAAGTTGGTGCCTTCGAGCGAGCGGCTGTCGGCGGAGGAACTCCGCCGTCGAGAGGCAGACCTCGAGCGCCTGATCATAAAGGCCGCTTGCCTCCGTGCTGCCAGGCTCGCTGGACGCCTCGATCCCCGCTCCGGCGAAAGGGACCAGAGCGCGTCCGAAAGCGCGTGAGCCGGAGAGCGGCCAAGGACAATGGTGCGAGAAGCAGGCGAACGGTGGGACGCAGGCTATCCGCGGGTCTCGACCGATATCCAGGTGGAGCGCGACGCCCTTCAGAACCAGGTTCAGGCCCTGGAAGCCTTTGCCAGCGCGCATGACCTGACCTTGCGTCTCTATCCTGAGGCGGGCGTCTCGGCCAAGGACATCGATCGGCCCAAGCTCCAGGAGTTGCTTCGCGACGTGCGGGCCGGTCGCGTCCGCACTGTCATCGTGACCAAGCTCGACCGGATCAGCCGCTCGCTGGCTGATGTCCTGGACCTCATGCGCCTGTTCGAGGCGCACGGCGTGAAGTTCGTGTCGCTGAGGGACAACATCGATACATCCGGTCCTGTCGGTCGCTTCATGCTGCACATCCTGGGCGCCATCGCCGAGTTGGAGCGCGGCATCACCGCCGAGCGCGTGGCCGAGGACATGAAGCTGAGAGCCAGGCGCGGCAAGTGGAACGGCGGCCTTTCGCCATATGGGCGAGAGGTTGTCGACGGTCGAGTGCTGATCGCCCCGGAGGAGGCGGCGCTGCTGGACCGCATGCGAGGCCTCCTCCTCGAAAAGCGGAGTTGGCGCGGCGTCGCCCGGGCGCTGAACCGCGAAGGCAAGCGGACGCGTGGCTGGGACCCGGTAGAGCGCGATGGAAGAACCGTACGCAAGGGGAAACCGCCCCAGGAGTGGACGTCCGTGTCGGTGAAACGGGTGCTGCTCCAACCGCTCAATGCCGGGGTTTTGGTCTACAACCGGCGCCGGGTCAACGGCAAGACATCCACGCCGCGCCCACCCGAGGAGCACGTGGTCGTCGAGAACTTCTGCGAGCCGATCTTCACGCGGAAGCAGATGGAGGAGATCGTGCGCGTCGCGTCGGAGATCGAGGGAAAGCCACCAGCACAGACGGGCAGTTCTTACGTGCTCTCGGGTCTGGTGTTCTGTTGGTGTGGCTCCCGGATGTATCCGGTCAAGAACTATGTGACGACCAAGCTAGGTCGACATCCCGTGGTCTACTACCGCTGTCGCCGGGCCAGCCACAACGGGACATGTGACATGCGCCAGGTACCTGCAGCAATCCTTGAGCCGCTGCTGGTGACTGAACTGGAGGGGCTGGCATTCGACCCCGCGCGGCTGCTTCGCTTGGCACCGGCCGCCGAAGCTCATTTCAACTCGCAGATACAGCCGGTCGAGGAGCGGCGTGCGGCACTGCTACGAGATCGGGAACGGCTCGAGCGGAGGACGACGGTACTTCTGGAGCTCGCCGAGGACAGGTTGATCGGAAAGGACGAGTTCGTCCAGCGAAAGGCTCATCTGGACCGCGAACGCACCGAGACAGCGAAAGAGTTGGCCTCAGTGGAAGTCGAACTGTTGCATGCGCGCAACGCGTCATCCGTGGACATCGGGGTGACCCTGGAGAGCATACGTCGAATGAGCGACATCTATGACGAATTAGAGGAAGTCGCGGAGCGGCGGCACATAGTCGAAACGTGCCTGGATCGCGTGGTTGTTGGGCCGACGAGCGTCGAGTTCCATATCCCGACCTACCCGGCGATGATGGCACGCCTCGAGCAAAGGTGATGAGGAGGAAATTCTGTCACGGCTCCTCGAACACAAGTCCGCGAATTGATGACCTTCTTGGGCCTCCAGGTGGCGGTATCCGCTTACAAACGAGATCGCGACCATCATCGGCGATGACAGTCGAATTTTACGTCTCCTGCCTCATTAAGGCTGACGGTTCCAATCGTTGGAGAGGGATCAAGGTGCTGAAGCCGGCTCAAGCATTCGATACGGCTGAAACGGCTCTACATGTCCCATTGCAAAGAATGCCGGCCTCAAGCCGGGCAGGGCTTCACGGGCCTGGCTGGCTCCGAGTGCGCGCAGCGCTCGCACCTCAGTCGTCTTGTCGAGGTCATATCTGCCAGCTGGCACAACGGGATCGATGCGCATAACGTTCTGGTGCCCTACCAAGTGCTGCGCCGTCCCGATGCTGGCAGACGACTGCGCCGCAAAGATTACGTTGATAATTGTGAGCGACTGGCCCCATGCCAGCAGCCCGGAAAGCCTTCGTGCCTTCCCTGCGTCCAGCGCCACTCTTGTACAACCCAAACTCAAAATACGGACACGCTCGGGTTCCCAGCCCAAAACGCCGACCGCCTCGACGGCGGCCAATCCCACGGGATTGTTCGCCCATACACCGCCATCGACGAGCAATACTCCATCTTCGCGGCTATGAGCCGGGAAGTAAGACGGTGCGGCCGTTGCAGCAAGAGCAACATCAATCATCGAGACCTTGTGATCCCTCTCGAAGCGGTCGAGGTGGGCCGTCTTGTAGATATAGACCTCGCCTGTGTCCAAGTCGACAGAGGGAATGACCAGACGCGCCTTACTATCCCCCAGCTTCTTGGCGCCGATGACTGACTCCAGAGCGGTTCTTAGCGGCTTGCTTTGATACTTACTGGCGAAGATTCGGGCCAGTCTGTTCCGTGGCTTACCGAACACCGGCGGCCCTATCGATTCGTAGAAGTCCGCAATTTCGCCTGCAGGCAGACCTGCGCCCAATCCCAGTGCGATGATGCCGCCGGTGGACGTACCGACAATGAGGTCAAAGTAGTTGCTGACGCTGTCTCCGATAGAGTCCTCAATCGTCGCTAAGAAGGACGCGGGGAAAAGACCCTTCATGCCACCGCCGTCGATCGCCAATATGCGATAGACCTTCTCGGCGTCGCTCACTAGCTTCGACTCCCGTCCCCTGGCGGGATGAGAGGGTGCACGCCGCCGCCATCCCAGACCCCGGTAACAAGCCAAGCTTCATAAAAAACGAGCCATAGCATTGTCCAGGGCACCAGCGTCTCGGCCAGCAGCTTATCCGGGGACCACTCGCCATTCTTGGGCAGGTACACACAGGGCTCGGTGTCGCCATACATGTGGTCGGCCCGCTCACCATCGCGTCGCCTAATGGCAGGCTCGATTACGAAGACATGAGGCCGTTCGCCAATCTGATAACGAAGCTCCAGCAGGTACTCATCCGTTATATCCAGCGGCTGCACCCTGCCAGTAGCCGTTAGCTTCTTCCCGCGGATCATCGACTCAAAGCCACGCAGGCGCTTGAGCCACATGGCTTGCGCACCGAGGGAGATAACCCTAGACCGAACCGGAGATGCCGTAGTTGGTGTTCCTTGGTACGCGGACGACGCCCGGCGCGGCACCGGCACCGAGTCCGTAGTACAGGCTGGAAGAGCCCGGCCGCGTGCCGAACTGGCCGGCTTCCTTAGCTGCACCCATACGCGCAGAGTACTCACGGACGGCGTCCGTCGCGACAATCTCGCCGAAAAGCTGTTTCAGCAATTCGTGAATCTCGACGGTGCCCTGCGCACGAAGGAGCCTCTCCCACAGGTCCTTAAACGCATACAACTCTCGGCGGAAGGCTTCATACGCGCCGGGCGTAGACTCCCACCGTTCACTGAGGACTTCTCCTTTATTCACCGGGTTCAGAACGCGGAAAGGCATCTTGGGGTTGGCATCGAGCAATTGACTAACGTAGTAGAGGTAGCGCGTTACTGCTTCAGCCGTCGTAGCCTGACCAGCGTAAGCTTCGGCGGCCAGCGTGGTCTGGACGATAGAAGCAGGAGCAAGATCAGCATCCGTGAACACCTGATCCCGTTGCCGCTTGATCAGCTGTACCGCACGTACCAGCGGCGCCTTGAACTCGGGGGCGACCTGGGGTGGCACTGGTTGAGCCGCCTTTTCCGCCAGTCGCCAGTTACTCCGGGCCTCGAACGAGGTGGCGTAGCCCTTGGGATCACTGGACTTCCAGCCGCCAGCCTTATGGTCGGGCACGAGGATGGCCGTGCCGCCGAGAACGGGATCTGGACAAGCCGGAAGGATATCCATGTGGAACTGGCCTGCGTAGTTGAGGCGCAGGCAGCGGTTTTTGAGTTCTAAGATGGTTTTGTAGTAGCCGTGTTCGCGCAGGCGCTGTTTTTCCCACCTGTAGACCTGCTGCCATGTGACCTGACGCGGGTTCACGGCAAGCTGACTCACGATGTCAAGGTCGTATTCTTCGTGGCCCCGTGGCTTAACAGTGGTGAGGATCCGCAATGAACCCTGCGGGTACAGTTGCGGGGCATAAGGATAGAGGATGGAGCCAGGCGCGGAGAGCCAATCATCAACCGCCCGGTATTTCTGAATCGCGTCCTCGTATTGCGTGACGGTCAGCTCTAACTTGACAGCCACCAGGTTGAGGAGATGATCAAGCATGGAGCGAGGCGGGGCTGCCGTGGTCATCGTGACCTCCATTTTCATTCTGGTACGGACTTCAGCGTGCGCAACATATAGTGGGTGCTATGAATAATTATACCATTAGTTGTGGGTCACTTATGTCCTATTCTCAATTATAGCACAGGTGTACTACGGCCGCCACTTTCCAGAAGTCTCGTTTTGGGGCGAAATCGCCGGTTAGCAGCTACCCCTTGCGGCCAGACTTTTGCCCGCTTGGCAGGCCGTGCCGTCGAAGACGGCTGCTCTCTCGCATCAGTGCGCCTTCGCTTCCGACCCTTCCGCCTCTGCTCCCCAATTCCGCTCAAAGTGAGAAGAGCTGCATGCGCTCCTGTAGCTGGAGATGCAGATAGCGGAGGCACGGGCCGCTACGAAGCGGAACGCTCGCAACGAGGCCAAGTTGGTTCACGGGAGCGCCCGACATAAAATGCCGGACATGGTATCATGCAGCGTGTTCGCGTGAATGGAGGTAGGACCATGGCAGACACCAGCATCTTGAACTGCGGTCCGCTCGTCGAGGGCCTGGAGCGAGATCTCGGTATCTCAATTGACACGATTGCGCTCGCGCTCGCCGTCGACCGCAGGACCGTTGAGCGCTGGCGGTCAAACCAGAGCGTACCGCAGGGGAAGACGCGGGAGCGCCTCGGTGAGCTTATGGCGCTGCGCGATCAGCTACTCCGCACGGTCGGCCCGCCGGAGCAGGTCCAGGAGTGGTTGCGAGCATCCAGTCGTTACCTCGGCGGGTTCACGCCAGAGGAGGCGCTAAAGGCCGGCCGCATCGACCGAGTGCGAGCCGACCTTGAAGGGTTGGCCGGCGGTGTTTTCCTCTAGCGTTACCGGTCATGCCTCCCGAAGGTTGGAGTGCCGTTCGAGCCGTCGCGGATGCGTCCATTCGCAGCTTCTCGGGAACGGCCTGGCGGGTCCACTGGCGGGAGATAGGGCCGACCGACTGGCGCCTCTCGTTGCGCAGCTCGGGGCGCTACCACCGAGGCCTGGACCTTTTCCCAGCGGATCAAGCGTTTCCCGCCCTCTATACTTCGCTCTCCCAGGAGAACGCGATCTGGGAGATGGTGCGCCGCAGCGCGGCTCGGAACCTGGCATATCTCAAGAACAATGTCCTCAGCGAGCTCGTAGTGGACCTCGGCCGTGTGCTCGATCTCTCCGATCCGTCTGCCGTTGGTCTGGTGCTGGCCGACCTGACGAGTTCGGATCTGCAGCTATGCCAGGAACTGGCCGCGGCGGCAATGGCCTTGAGGGCCGAGGGGATGCTGGTGCCATCGGCGGCGCTGCCGGGTCTCAATCTCGTCATCCTTCCTCAGAACCTGCTCGAGCCACCGTCGCTGCAGATTCTGCGCAGCACCGAGCTGCCTCTCGAGACCATCGCCGGCGAGCGCCCGGAGGGCGGACAGAGCTAAGAACACCAATAGGGAGTGAGCGATGAGGCGAGCAGCTGTTGAGCAGTGGGACGCGGGCTACGTGCGTGTCTCCACCGACATACAGGTGGAGCGAGACGCCGTACAAAACCAAATTCAAGCGCTGGAGGCCCATGCTCTTGCCCATGATCTCAGGCTTCGCCTCTACAGGGACGAGGGCATCTCGGCGAAGGACACTGATCGTCCAGAGCTTCAGCGGCTCTTGGCCGACGCGCGGGCGGGCAATGTGCGCTCGGTGCTCGTCACCAAGCTCGACCGCATCAGCCGGTCGCTCTCCGATCTGCTGGACCTCATGCGGCTGTTCGAGGCTCACGACGCGAAGTTTGTATCCCTCCGGGACAACATCGACACCTCGGGCCCGGTCGGCCGTTTCATGCTCCACATCTTGGGCGCCATCGCTGAGTTAGAGCGCGGCATCACCGCCGAACGCGTAGCCGAGGACATGAAGTTAAGGGCACGACGCCGGAAGTGGAATGGCGGGCTCGCACCTTACGGGCATCGTATGGAGGACGGCCGGTTGCAGATCGTGCCCGACGAGGCGGTCGTCTTGCAGCGCATGCGGGAGCTGTTTCTGCAGAGGCGGACGTGGCGGGGCGTGGCGGTCGCGCTGAATCGTGAAGGGTTCCGGACTCGCGGTTGGCAGCCCGAGGAGCGCGATGGGCGACTCGTCCGAAAGGGTCACGAGGCTGCCGAGTGGACTCCGACCTCCGTTAAGCGCGTGCTGCTCCAGCTGATCAACCTCGGGACACTTGTATACAACCGCCGGCGGATGAAGGGCAAGACGGCGGTCGCGCGCCCGGCCGAGGAGCACGTAGTCGTGGAGAACTTCTGCGAGCCGATCTTCACCCGTGAGCAGATGGACGAACTCCAGCGGATTGCCGCCGAGGTCGCGCGCACGCCAGCCCGCACCGCCGCCAGCCCACACCTACTTTCCGGCCTGATTGAGTGCGCCTGCGGCACCAAGATGTACGGCATCTACAACTACGTTACGACCAAGCGAGGACGATATCGCGTGGGTTACTATCGTTGCCGGCGCGCCAGTCACAAAGGGACTTGCGCAGCAAAGCAGGTACCCGCCGCCATCCTTGAGCGCGCGGTCATCGAGGAATTGTGCAGACTGGGGCTCGACCGTGATCGCCTTGCCGCGGTTGCTGGCGAGGCGCAGGCGACTATCGAAACATCCCTGCAACCGCTGATCGAGCGGCGTGTGGACGTGACGGGTGAACTGGAGCGGACGCGGGATCGGCTCTCGTCGCTGCTCGAACTCGCCGAGGACCGCCTGATCACGAAGGCAGAGTACGCGGCCCGCAAGTCACGCCTAGAAACCGACCAGGCGGGAGTCGAGCGGGAGTTGGCGAACATCGAGGTAGAAATCGCTTCACGCGCGGCGATGACCATCGATATCGACGAAACCGTGCGAGAACTACGTCGCGTAGGCGATGTATTCGACAGTCTGGAGGACGTGATCGACCGGCGCCACCTCTTGGCTACCTGCCTTAACCGCGTGGTTGCCCGTCCGGGGGAAATCGAGCTCCACGTACCAGCTTTCCAGCTGCTCATGGGGCGCGACGAGGGCGAGGAGGGGGCAGAAAAAGTTACCAGTTGGCTTCAGTCTGCGGCTGGCGAAAGGGCCCAAAAACAGCCCTCGAAGGGGCAAAATGGGGACAAATTCCCGGGAGGCGTGAGCGACCGAAGATGGGAAAACTATGGTATTCCAGAACGACTGGATGCCCGCGTCGGACGGTGGTACACCAAGGCGGTATTCAATAAGAATCTTTAAGGTCTTCAACCCGGCAGTGTCCATCTGAGTGTCTACCAGGATGCGCCGGACTAGAAGCTTAACGATTTCGCTTCGCTGAAATTCGTCTAAGCCCTCATCAAGCCGCTGACGAATTGCGTCGAGGATATCCATGTCCAATGGCGCCTCCTCAATCTTTTCCTGCCCTTGTAGCCTGGCCAGCCTCGCTTCGACGCCCTTTCGGTCTCGTTCGACTTCAGCAAGTTGCTCCTGTAGTTCTTCATCAGTGATAAGCGTCCGGACGCTTAGGCTGATCGCCTGCCGGCGGCGTTCAGCGAGTGAGGCTAACGCCTTCGTCAATGTGATGCGCTCCGCTTCCTCGACGGCACGGGAGTCCTCCCGCTCCTGGTCAACGTTGAGTCGCCTCGCGAGGTCTCCTGGGTTGCGCAACCACTCTTCAATGTCGGCCCACACGATTGGCTCCAGCCAGTCGGACCGCAGGGACTTGCCGGGGCAGCGACCGTCGATCTTGCCGCGCTCGCTAAGTTGGCCGTTACAGCGATACCAGGAAATGCCGGCTCGACCCGGTGTGCCGCCGTAGTGGAGGCCGCAGACGCCGCAGACCATGACAGAGCGGAGCAGGTACACACGCGGCGTGTTCTTCGCCATGATCTTGTTGACTGCGAGTGTGCGCTGCGCTGCCTCCCAAAGCTGCGTCGTGACAATGGGTTCTATTGAGGCTTCGATGATCTCGGTTCGCTTAGAGTTCGGGCTCCGGCGCCGACCGTATTGAAGGATGCCGCGATAGACCGGATTCACCACGAGGTTACGGATGCGCCCTGGCCGCCAAATCCCCTGAGTGCGTCTGCCGCGGACTCCTCGCCCGTCGCGGACGTAAGACGTAGGCACGCCGAGCAAGTTCAACTCCCGAGCAATCCAGCGACAACTCATGCCATCAACGCCAAGCCACTGATAGATGCGCTGGACAAGGCTGGCTGGACTCCAGTCGCTCCAGAACTGTTTGTAGTCCGGGACAAGGCGGGCGGTCTGCTTGTGCCCTTCCACTCTGTACCCTTGTGGGGCGATCCCACCCGTATATCGGCCTTCTCGCGCGGCGCGATCCATCCCGCGCTGAGTCGGTGAGGAACATGCGCCGGTAGTGGCCGGAGGAAATAGCCTGGTAGCCGAACATCGTCTGGTCACCTAGGGGCTCAGCGACACCGACGAGTTCGATTTCGAGTTGTTCAACAAAGAGGCGATAGGTGCTAAGGAGGTCTATCTCGTCGCGTCCTAGCCGACTAGCCCTTAGCACGATGATCTTCTTGAACCTGGCTGCTTTTGCATCGGCCACAAGGTCCTTACCGGCAGGACGCAGCATGATTGGGATGGTCCCACTGACACCGTCGTCTTCGTAGTAGCGAAAGACCGTGTAGTGAGGATTCTGGCCAAGAAATCTCTCGATAGCCTCACGCTGTGTTTTGATCGTCTCACGGTCGCGCTGGTCATCGCTTGAGACCCGCATGTAGACCGCCACCCAAACCCTTTCATCGTTCGTCACTTTGACTCCTCCCGTCCGAAGGGCGTTCGCCTCGGGAGGCCCAGCGCAACCCGCAATGCCTCGAGCATGAACACCTCGTCAGGGACGTAGTGACGCTCCAGTTGCGGCGATGAATCAAGTCTGCGGCTGGCTTTATTTGACAAGGCGAACCCCCTTCTGGGGCCGGGCCTGCAAGCAAAGCCTCCAAAAGGGGGTCAGATCACCGCCGAGGCGATGCGTCTGCTGTTTGGCTGCAGGCCCGACCTATCGGTCTTCACCTGCCTTCGCGTGAATTTCCAAGGAACAATTTGTAACTTGCGTGGCTACAGCCCTGTCAGCACTCCCAAGTAACGATGTCTGCGGGCCTGTAACAGCAGGAGGCGCCTGTATGTACGGCTGCTTTGAAATGCTCGCCGAGGGATGGTAGCTGGGCCGCCACGTTTACGGCGGCGGTGTTGATGGCCTTGGTCACCCCGATCCTGGCGCGGTCTCCCGTGGCCTTTGCCAATCGTGGCTTACCGTCCAGACGAATGCCTTCGGAGAGTTGCTTCACCAGCCACTTCACCTGGACAAGGAGCTGCTCGACTCGCTCTGAGTCGCCTGAATCACGTGCCTCTTTCAAGTCGGAAGTTAGCCGCTTGTAGTCATCTCTGTAAGCATCGCGGGCGGCAGCGTCGATCACCTCACCAGCATCACCGCCTTCGTCGATGCCTAACGCCTGGCTTTCGTATTCGCTTCCCATTTGCTCCGGAGGCGTACTGCCTCGAACGAGAGCAACAAGACCCGTCGCGCGGAAGTCGATGTGAGGCTTGGCAAGTAGATATGAGAGGTACTGCATGCCTAGGGTGTGCTTTATGAACGCAGTCCGGCCGTCGAACGTCACCTGCCACGCTGCTCCATGCTTGCGGAAGAGGTGTGTCTCGGGGGTCGGAGCCGAATTGGAGCTTCTCAGGCTGGGGAGCCTGAAATGGACCGCACCACCTTCCTGAACGAGGTTGCCAAGAAGAGGCACTATTCGGAGGTTTCCGTGCGCCGACCTCGGTGCCTCGCTCGGCACCAGGACTACGGACTCTGCATCGCCGGCGGCGGATCGTACTTCATCGAGAAGGCCCGGTGCATCGTGCCAAGCGAGTCCACGTCCAAGGAACGTGCGGGTTAGCAGGCCAGAAAGTCTCAAGACACCAAGATCGATCAGCCGGCCCGGTTGGACGACCCTGGCAGGCGGCGCGCCGATGGTGATACCGCATAGTGCAGAGATTCCTTCGAGCCGCGACTGCCACCGCTGCAGTCGCTCTAGCTCGACCTCCACCGGACCTAACTCAAGGCATGCGATGTATGCACGGTCCTGTGCCCCTTCTGGTGAGGGAACGAAGTACACCTCTGCAACATGGCCCTCCGCGCAGGCATCGCAGATTACGCTCGTAGCGGGCTGAATGGGGACTAAGGCGCCTGCCTTAAGGAGCATCCTCAGGAAGTCCGGCGGCCACTGGTCTACCTCGTCCCAGTCGAGGATGTCCGCCTGGGGCGTGTGCCAGTCGAGCCGGCAGAGGAGCTCATCCAGTAGAGGCTGAGCCAACCAACTCCCTCTGGTTACTAGGGGCAGGCTGTTGCTCGATCCCAGAGAGACGCAGCATTTCACGAATCGCAGCATCCTGGCCCTCATGACCCAGGGAGCAGCCGTTCGGGAAAGAGATGCTAAAGGTCTTGGTCGGTATCTTTCTGCGGGGCACTGGCTGAAAAGTGACCTGAATGCGCGCCTGGATTATGTTAAATGCGGCGAGTGGAGGCTTCCCGTCCGGCCGGTATGGGGCCTGACCAGTTTCAAAATCCGACTCCATGAAGTCGTAAATGTCCTCGCGGCCGCGCGAAGGATCGGCCTCAAGAGTCTTTCGTCGTTTGATTCCACCAATAGCCGCAAACTTCAAGGCCTTAACAGCGATTCCAGTGATCCGGGATGACGGGTCATGGTTCCAGATAAAGCGTCGGTCATTGAGCCCGTTTAGTTCATAAACAGTCTCGTCTCGTCGCTCGGGCAGGTCGAACCCCAACACAATGCGGGCAAAGAGCGTCTCCAGCGTTTTGACCGTCCGTCGCTTCCCCTCGTAGAGAATGTCTAGCGAATGACCCGAAGGAGTGATGACGAAAATTACCTCAAATGCGCGCCGCTGGGCGACCTTAATAGGCTTGTCGTCATTTCCGAAAACAAGGTCGGCCCGACCATGATTCTCCAAGTAGCAGAAGAAATAGACAAATTCTTCCCGCTCGCATGTCTCAACAAAGCAGTTGTGACCTCTTCCTTCCGACTCGCGGAAGAAGTACCTAAGAGCGTCAGCCAAGCGGTCCAACGTGTCCTGATCGAAGTGGAGGTCAATTGGAGGCAAGTCATTCCTCTTCTGCCAGAACTTCGACGATCGCTCGTCCGCGTCGACAATCTGGAGGACTCGAGCGAACAAGTCGGGGTTCCTGAGGAAGACAGAGAAAGCTTTGTCGTGACCGCCTTCTCGTGAGAACTCATCTCCGAGATCCACACCGAGATATTTTGCTTCTGTCACGAAGGTCGTCATGGCGTGCTCGGTTGTGAGTGAGTTGATCTCATTGAAATCTACGTCCACTTCTGCTCGCTCGTTTGCGGGCAGGAGTTGCCAGGCGTCGTAAACATCGCCGATGTCAGTTTCCAGCCGTCCATTGAAGGACACCTCACTCAAGAGGTTCCTTTCCTCGAAGTAGGCCTCAAGAGCCGAATTCGGTGCCATGCGAAGAAAATGTCTAGGGGCCAACTGTAGAGCCATTGAGGCATCGCTTTCTGCGAAGGGCGGGGACCCGTCGCGCGTTTGCGACTATTCTAACGTCGCACTTACCAATTGTTAATTGGCATTGCCTCTAGAGCCCTATCGCCTCCGCCACCCTCGCCCAACTTCCGTCCCCTTGTCCCTCCAACCGTCGGAGATAGGTAGTCGTCACGGCCAGGCTGCTGTGGTCGAGGAAGCGCGATACCTCCTCAATCGATTCACCGGCATCGCGCCGGAGCTTCGCGGCCGAG
>WHTK01000020.1 GCA_009377745.1 Dehalococcoidia bacterium | reverse complement strand
AGGCAGCCACTGCCGCCCCGCGGCGGCCGTGGTGTCGCGCCGCCCCTGGTGGCCCAGCAGCGTGGCGTGGCCGGCCCAACGGTCGCCCAAATGCAGGCGCCCAGCCGCCGCGACGGCCCGCCCGGCAGCGTCGAGGCGCTGGTGGCGCGGCAGAACGTGCTTTTAGAAGAGTTCACGCATCAGCAGTCTCAGACCCTGCGTGAGGTCCAGCGAGCCGTCAGCAACGTCGCCCGTGGTGGCGGCGTCTCTACGGGCGGCAGCACCATGGCCCTGCCCAAGGTCGCGATCTTCCTGGACGTGCCGAACCTGATCTACGCGGCCGAGCAGATGGGCGTCCGCGTCCATTTCGGCAAGCTGCTGGACTACCTGACGGAGGGCCGCCAGCTGGTGCGCGCCACGGCTTACGCGCCAATCACGGACGACCCCATGACCCGCTTCGAGGCCCAGCGCTTCGTCCAGCCCGTCTTCAACAACGGCTGGAAGATCGTCACCAAGCCGTGGAAGCGCTTCGCGGATGGCAGCATGAAGGCCAACTTCGATATCGAGCTGGCCGTCGACATCCTGACGATGTCAGACCGGCTCGACGTGGTCGTCCTGCTCTCCGGCGACGGCGACTTCCGCCGCGTCTGCGAGCTGGTCGAGAGCAAGGGCGTCCGGGTCGAGGTGGTCGCCTTCGCGCAGAGCACGGCAATCGAGCTGCGCTCGGTCGCGGACCAGTACACGGACCTGGGGTCGATATTGCACACCGTCGGCGGGTAGGCTTGTTACGAAGGGATCGGCCCATGAAATGCACGAAGTGTGACGCCACACTCGTCAAGGAGACGCACCGTGGCATCGAGGTCGATGCCTGTCCGACCGGCCACGGAATGTGGCTGGACCTCGCCGAGCTAGATCAACTGGAGGATAAGGCCTTCGATGAAGACGAGCTCAAGGGGACGCTCGTGTACTCTCAGGTCAGCACCACGGACAGCTGCCCACATTGCGGCTCCGCCCTCCAGCAGTTCCAGTACCGCTTGTACGACATCACCCTCGAGTACTGCCCTTCGAGCCACGGCTACTGGCTGGATAAAGGCGAATCAGAGCGCGTCACAGAACTGATGGACCGGCGCGAAGGGGACATGGAGCGCTCCGCGGAGGCGCAGAAGGATTGGGCCGGCACCCTCAAGCGCCTCAGGTCGCCTTCCTTCGTCGATAAGCTGACCGGCCTATTCAAGTAGCCGCGCCAGCCTATCTCAGCACGCTAGTCGCCGCCTAGAGCAGCCCTCGGTTGGCTCGGGCGACGAAGGACTCCAGCGTCATGATCGCGAGGAGGTCCTCGTGCTTGAGGTATTCGAGCAGGCGCGCGGTGTAGAAATCGCGCAGGGTCCAGCTGGGTCCGCCGAGTACGAGGTAGGCCCTCTCGTAGCGCTCCGGCTCCGAGCGCACCGCGTCGATCAGGCACATCGCTTCGTACGGCACTTTCTGCTCCGCCGTGCCGGATGTCTGCTGCCACTTCAGCGAGACGAGGAAGCCACGACCCTCGGCGTTGTAGGCTACGAGGTCGACGACGTGCTTGCCGCCGCCCAGCCGCTCGCCGATGTCGATCTGCTTGAAGTACTCGTAGCCGCCGCGCTCGATGGCGGGCAGGACCATCGCCTCCATGACGGCGCCCGTCCGCGTATCTCGGTGCGTGGTCATCGGAGGTTCCTCGTCGCGATCACCTCGATCGCGGGGGTGCGGTCGCCGTTGGAGCTGATCATGCGCGGCGCGCTCTCGAACGTCATCTCGAACCCCAGCGAGCCGTAGAGATCGACCACGCGCTGCGTCTTCTGGTTGGAGAGCACGACCGGCCCCGGATGCGCCGACAGCCACTGCGCCAGCCGCTCCTGCTCCTGCCAGCCGAAGCTCTTGGCGCTGTACTGGGTGAACTCGACGTCGTAGGGCGGGTCGGCGTAGATGAAGTCGTCCGGCCGCAGGGGGATGGCCTCGAAGTCGCCGACGCTCAACTCCCAACCTGCCATCGCTTCGGCGTAGGGGCGGAAGTCGCGCTGGTAGTTAATCGTCGCGTGCTTGCCGAAGGGGACGTTGTACTGGCCAGACTGGTTGAAGCGGCAGAGACCGTTGTAGCCGGTGCGGTTGAGGTAGTAGAAGAGCTCCGCCGCCGCCTGCGAGTCCGACTCGCCCAGATCGATCAGCTGGTTGAAGCGACGCCGCTGCGTGTAGTACAGCTCCGACTCGTTCTCCATGTCGATCTCGGGGGCGATGACGAGACCGCGCTTGAGCCAGGCGTAGAAGTTCATGTTGTGAGGGTTGAGGTCGTTGAGCAGGGCGCGTCCCGGCCGCAGGCCCAGGGCCACGGCGAGCCCACCGCAGAGCGGCTCGACGAGGCGGCGGCGCTGATACGGCTGCCAAATCGAGCGGAGATGGGGGACGAGCCAGCGTTTGCCGCCGGCCCACTTGAGAGGCGGTCGCAGGGGCGCAAGATCAGCCGAGGCAGATGCGGCGGGCGCTGCCATAATGGACTAAAGGGT
Organism: Dehalococcoidia bacterium; assembly: GCA_009377745.1. Taxonomy (GTDB): domain Bacteria; phylum Chloroflexota; class Dehalococcoidia; order DSTF01; family WHTK01; genus WHTK01. The sequence goes on along the minus strand of WHTK01000020.1, from coordinate 60,935 downwards.
AAAGCGGATTAGCGTTTTTGGCAAACGGTGCAGATAATGTTCTTGCCAATAATCTGCAGCACAGCGTATACGAGATTTCGTCCTCAGATTAGAATCCATGCATGCTCGGGTTCCTTCGTGATGGCGCAATAAATACTCTTGTTCAAGTTGGCGGCGTTGGAGTCGGCATCGCAGCGATTGGCATCACGCTTTTACTCGCTGGAGCGGACAACCTGATCTGGTATCTGGCTCTCATATGCATCGTGCTCGGCGTGTTCGTATTGGTGCTGGCAGTCGTCTTAATAGGCATCGCGGCCGCAGAAAGTCAAACCAGGTTAACGACCGTCAAGTTTCTCCTTACACCAGAGATCGTCAATGGCTATGCGCTCCTTCGCGTCAAGAATTCACACTCCCAACCTCTTAGGGGCTGTTGGGCGCGTTTAGAGCGCGCTGAAGTGGAAGTCGGCGGAACCTATCAGATAGGAACACGAGAGGCAGTGGCGACCGAGATCGATTTCGAGCCAGCGTTCAGGGGAGACGACATTTACTTCCGGTGGCGTGACTACCCAGAGACCGTCCGCGAGCGTGACCTTACCACCGAAGGCATCCTTGAGATTGCGCGTGCTGGTGTCCTGATGATGATCCTTGGCGATGACGAGCCGCCGATCTTCTCAGCATCGCTGTCAGCGGTGCCGAAGGCCAAGAGCCTCGGTATGAATGTTGAGTACAGACTTACCGTTGAAGTGGGCGCCACAAACGCTATGCTTGTCCGCAAGGATTACACGCTCTTTATTAGTAATAGCGGGGCGATCGAATTCAGAGAGGGCCAAGAGCAATCACTGGAAAGCAAGGTCTGACCCCCACTGGCAGGAATCCTATGTTCTAAGTCCGTCCGGTAGCGCGCGATCTTAACCTTTGAATGGAGATTCTTCGCTGTCGCTCAGAAAGGCAGCTTAAGGGTCATCTGCTCAAAGACGGTAGGCGGCCAGCGCTACCAGATCTCCCTTAACTCAAACCTGGGGCCTTCTTTGCAGACGAGGCGCGGATTGCCGCGACGGTCGAAGATGGCGCAGCCGTAGCAGATGCCGGTGCCGCAGCCCATCGCCGACTCGAGCAGGGCCTGGACGGGCTTGCGGCGTCGGGCGCGCTGGGAACCCTCGTGGCGAGTCAGCACCTCCGATAACGCCGCGAACATGGGGTTGGGGCCGCAAGCGAAGACCTGGTCGGCCCAGCCGTAGTAGTCCAGGAAGACGTCCGTCACGAGCCCCTGGCGCCCTACCGAGCCGTCCTGCGTGGTGACGACCACTTCCGCCTCGGCCGGCACCAGCTCGGCCGGAAAGACGCCTTTCGCGTCGCGGGCGCCGTCGATGAGGACGACGCTCTTGCCCCTGGCGACGCCCTCGTCGGCCAGCCAGAGCAGCGGCGCGATGCCGATACCGCCGCCGACGAGGAGCATATTCTGCCCCGATTGCCCGGGCAGCGAGTAGCCGCGTCCGAGCGGGCCCCAGGCGTAGACGCGGTCGCCGGGGTCACGGCGCGCCAGCCAGGCGGTGCCGCGACCGACCACGTCGTAGAGGATGGAGAACTCACGGCCGTTTTCGCCTTCCCGGATGCGGTGGTAGCTCATCGCGCGGCCGAGGAGCGGGTCGTCCGCAATCGACGCGCCCGTCAGCTCTGCCGCGCCGTCAAGGCCGGGGAGGAGATCGGCGCAGCGCAGCATGAGGAACTGCCCCGGTGTGGCACCCTGGATCAGCTCAGGCGAGTCGAGCCACATGATGTAGGTATCGCCGTAGAGGCGGGTGTTCTCGGTGACGCGCGCGAAGCCGGTCTTCATCGGCGGAGGGGGATAATACCCCGGGCTGAACCCCGGGGCATGAGGTGCGGAGCCACGTTCCGCGGGTTGAAACCCGCAGCTATGTAGCAGAGAACGTTCTTCACGGCATGATTGATTGCCCGATTGCCCGACTGCCATCTCAGGTCGTCTGATGGCGCGAACGCAACGTCAGCCCTCTGACCTCCCATCAATCGCCATCCGTAGGCGGCTGGCGGTACTCGTTGATCGGGAGGACGTTGAAGGCCTGCGAGCCGGCCAGCAGGGCTTCGGTGGCGGCGAGGGCGGTGTCCATCGAGGTGAAGCAGGGGATGCGGCGCTCGGTGGCGGCGCGACGGATCTGGAAGCCGTCCTGCAGCGTCGAGCGGCCGCCCTCGGGTGTGTTGATGACGCAGTCGACCAGCCCCTCGTTGATCACGTCCATCACGTTGGGGTGGCCCTCGTCCAGGCGCTTCGTCACCTGCTCCACCGGCAGGCCCAGCGCCCGGATCTCGGCGGCAGTGCCTTCGGTGGCGTAGAGGCGGTAGCCGGCCTGATGCAGGCGACGGATGACCGGGATTGCCGCCGGCTTGGTCCGGTCCGAGACGGAGATCAGCGCCCCGCCCTTTGGCGGCAAGGCCATCTCGGCCGCGATGACCGCCTTGGCCAGCGCGGCCGGGAACGTCCTATCGACGCCCATCACCTCGCCGGTCGACTTCATCTCCGGCCCGAGGTAGGTATCGACGCCGATCAGCTTCGACATGGAGAACACCGGCGCCTTGACGGCGACCAGCGGCTGGCGGGGCCAGAGACCGCCGGCATAGCCCTGATGCTTGAGCGGCGTGCCGAGGGCGCAGTTCACGGCCAGGCGCACCATCGGCACGCCGGTCACTTTGGAGATGAAGGGCACCGTCCGGCTGGCGCGCGGGTTGACCTCGATGACGTAGATTCGGGATTCGGCCCCGTCTTCCTGCATCATCACGTACTGGACGTTCATCAGGCCGCGGACGTCCATGGCCAGGCCGATCTGGGTTGTGTAATCGACGATGGTATCGACCTCGGCCTGCGTGAGGTTGATCGCCGGGTAGACCGCCATCGAGTCGCCCGAGTGGACGCCGGCGCGCTCGATGTGCTCCATGATGCCGGGGATCAGCACGGCTTCGCCGTCGCAGATCGCATCGACCTCGACCTCGCGACCCTCCATGTACTTGTCGATCAGGATCGGCTTGCCCTCGGCGAGTTCGAGCGCCATCGACATGTAGCGGATCAGCTCGGTGGCGTTCTGGACGATCTCCATCGCGCGGCCACCGAGCACGTAGCTCGGGCGCACCAGGACCGGATAGCCGATCTGCTGCGCCGTCGATAGCGCTTCCTCGATCGTGCGGATGCCGGCGCCGGGTGGCTGGGGGATGCCGAGATTGCCGAGGAAGTTCTCGAAGCGGCGGCGGTCCTCGGCGAGGTCGATGGTCTCGTAGCTGGAGCCGACGATCTGGCGAGCGGTGCGGTACAGTGGCTCCGAGAGGTTGATCGCGGTCTGGCCGCCGAACTGCAAGATCGTGCCCGGACCGACGCCCTCTTCCGTCTCCTCGTTGTGCAGGATCTCCCGCAGCGATTCCTCGTCCAGAGGCTCGAAGTAGAGGCGGTCGGAAGTGTCGAAGTCGGTCGAAACCGTCTCCGGGTTGGAGTTGGCGATCAGCGCTTTGTAGCCGGCCTCTTGCAGCGCCCAAACCGCGTGCACCGCCGAGTAGTCAAACTCGATGCCCTGGCCGATGCGGATCGGCCCGGAGCCGATGACGAGGACCTTATCCTCCTTGAGGGGCGGCGCCTCGTTCTCGTCCTCGTAGGTGCTGTAGAAGTAGGGCGTCGCCGCCTCGAACTCGGCCGCGCAGGTATCGACCATCTTGTAGACGGGGCGCAGGTCCCATTCCTTGCGCAGGTCGCGCACCTGCTCCGGCAGGCGGTCGGCCAGAGTTGCGACCTGGTTATCGGAGAAGCCGAGGCGCTTGGCTTCCCGGAGCAGGTCGCGGGTCAGCGGCTCGGCCAGGAGGCGGCGCTCCATGCGGATGATGTTCTGCATGCGCTCCAGGAACCAGGGATCGATGCCGCTGCGTCGCGCCACGTCTATGGTCTCGGCGCCGCGACGCAGGGCAGCCATTACGGTCCAAAGGCGTTCGTCCGTCGCCTCCATCGGCCGCGCCATCGGGTCGTCCGCCCAGTTAGGGTCCTCCCAAAGCAGGGAGCGGCCGCCGATCTCGAGGCTGCGGACCGCCTTCTGCAGCGCCGCCTCGAAGCTGCGGTCGATGGCCATCACCTCGCCGGTCGCCTTCATCTGGGTGCCGATCTGGCGGTCGCCGAACTGGAACTTGTCGAAGGGCCAGCGCGGTATCTTGACGACGCAGTAGTCCAGGGCCGGCTCGAAGGCGGCGGTCGTCTTCTGGGTCACGGCGTTGGGGATTTCGTCCAGCCGCTTGCCAGCCGCGATCTTGGCCGCCACCCGGGCGATCGGGTAGCCGGTCGCCTTGCTGGCCAGCGCCGAGCTGCGGGACACGCGGGGGTTGACCTCGATGACGTAGTAGGGCGGCAGGTCGAAGCGGTCGCCCGGCGCCGCGCTGACGCCGTCGGGCCAGGCCCACGGCACCACGTCCGGCCGCGGCGCCAGGCCGAACTGGATGTTGCAGCCGCCTTCGATGCCGAGGGCGCGGATGATCTTCAGCGCCGCCGAGCGCAGCATCTGGTATTCCTTGTCGGTCAGGGTCTGGCTGGGGGCGACGACGATGCTATCGCCGGTGTGGACGCCCATCGGGTCCAGGTTCTCCATGTTGCAGATGGTGATGCAGTTATCGGCGCTGTCCCGCATCACCTCGTACTCGAGCTCCTTCCAGCCCAGGAGGCTGCGCTCGACCAGCACCTGGGTGATGGGGCTGGCAGCCAGACCGCCCTTGACGATAGCCTCGTACTGTTCCAGCGTGTGGGCGACGCCGCCGCCGGTGCCGCCGAGCGTGTAGGCAGGGCGTACAACGAGCGGCAGGCCGATGCGCTGCCGTACGGCCTCGGCTTCCTCCCAGGTCCTGACGGTCTCGCCGTCGGGCACCGGCTCCCCGATTTCGACCAGCATCTGCTTGAACAGCTCGCGGTCCTCCGCCCGGCGGATCGTCTCCAACGAGGTGCCGAGGAGACGGACGTTATGTCGCTCTAGGACGCCGGCGTCGGCCAGCGCGACCGCGAGATTGAGCCCCGTCTGGCCGCCGAGCGTCGGCAGCAGGCCGTCCGGCTGCTCGCGCGCGATGATCCTCTCGACCACATCGACGGTCAGCGGCTCGATGTAGACGATGTCGGCCGTCTCCTCGTCGGTCATGATCGTGGCCGGGTTGGAGTTGACGAGGACGGTGGTGATGCCCTCTTCGCGCAGGGCGCGGCAGGCCTGGGTGCCGGAGTAGTCGAACTCCGCCGCCTGGCCGATGACTATCGGCCCGGAGCCGAGGATGAGGACCTTGGAGGGCTTAGTCATGTGGTCGCAGCCTCATGAAGGTGAAGACCGGCACACGTCTGAAGTGCGCATCGGCGCTGAATAGCGCGTGCTCACCCTTCAGCGCGTGGGCGGCGATGACCGCGTCCGCGAATGGGATCACCGAACCACGTTTCTGCAACTCGACAAGTATTTCAGCCGCTCGCTCCCACACTTCTTTGGTCGTCTCCTTGAACCATACGGGCGCGAGGTCTCGTATGAGGGTTTGAAACTCGTCCTCCGAGCGCGTGCCTCGCAGCAATTCTGTGTAAACGACTCCTACGACTAAGACCTGGCCGGCTTCAATGCAGCCGTAGACCGGATATGCGTTCGAAGTGTGGATCGACCGTGTAGACATCTAGGCCATTCTCTAGCGCAACGGCGGCAATAACGAGATCGGCTAAGGGAGTCGTGAATCCAAGGCGGCGTAGCTGAAAGGACAGCTTTGCGGCTCTGACCCATGTTTCTCTTTCGGCCGGGAAGTAATGGAGGGACTCCATTCTATTGGAATATTGCGCGAACTCTTGTTCAGTGGCCGTCCCCTGAAGGACTTCGGCAATCACTATTTCCGTGGTTGCAACCTCGTCGCGACTCAGCAATGCGTCGAGTTCCAGTGCGTGCTGCCCGTCCTTTCGTCTCGTTGACTCGACCCAAATCGAAGTGTCGACGAGAATCATCGAAGCTGCTTCCGCATCTCCTTCAACTCCGCTTCTTCGTCTTCCCGCCATGTATCATTCAACGTGGTTTGTTTGATTAGCCTCCTCAATTCCTCTAGTTTGCGGCGGCGGACGTACTCCACTAGCGCCTTGTTCACCGCCTTACTAGGGCTCTTCTCACCCGTTATCTCTTCCACCTGCTCTAAGAGCTTTGGGTCGACATCCAGTGTTGTCCGCATCGCGTCCTCTCATCTAAGATGATGCAATCATAACGCATCATGGCTGTGCATCACCTTCCACCATCTCCACGAAGCGCTCGAAGAGGTACATGTTGTCCAGGGGGCCCGGAGAGGCCTCGGAGTGGTACTGGATCGTCATCAGCGGATCGGTGAGGCCGCGGAGGCCTTCGACGGTGCCGTCGTTGAGATGCAGGTGGCTGACCTCGACGCTGCCCGGCAGGCCTTGGCCATCGACCGCGTAGCCGTGGTTCTGCGACGTGATGTGGACGCGACCGGTGGCGATGTCCTTGACGGGATGGTTGGCGCCGCGATGCCCGAACTTCAGCTTGTAGGTGCGACCGCCGAGGGCGATGCCGGTCACCTGATGCCCCAGACAAATGCCCATCAGCGGCGTCCGGCCGATCAGCCCCTTCACCGTCTCCACCACGTAGCCCAGCTGCGCCGGGTCGCCGGGGCCGGGGGAGAGGACAACGCCATCCGGCTTCAGCGCCAGGATGTCGGCTGCGGGCGTCCGGGCCGGCACGGCCGTAACGTCGCAGCCGAGGAGGCCCAGCGAGCGCATGATGTTGTACTTCACGCCGAGGTCGAGGACCACGATGCGGCGCACCGATTCCGGCTCCCGTGGCGCATAGACACCCTCCGGCGGCCACTCGAAGGGGTTGGCGGCGCTGACGGCGGGGACGAGGTCGACTTCGCCGTAGCGCTTCGATTCTCGCAGCCGGTCCAGGGCCTGCTGGGGGGACTCCTGCACCAGCGAGCCCATCATCACGCCCGCAGCCCGCAGCCGCCGCGTCAGCGCGCGCGTATCGACGCCGCTGATCCCCGGGACGCCGCGCTCCAGGAGGTAGTCGTGCAGCGTCGAGGTCATGAGGTGGTGGCTGGGGGCGAGGCAGTGCTCTCGCACCACGAAGGCGCTGACCTGGAGCCTGCGCGACTCATCGTCGCGGCCGTTGACGCCGTAGTTGCCCTGGATCGGGTAGGTCATGACGAGGAGCTGGCCGGCGTAGGACGGGTCGGTCAGCGCTTCCTGATAGCCGGTCATCGACGTGTTGAAGACGACCTCGCCCGTGGCCGAAAGCGGCGCGCCGAGACGCTGCCCCTCGAAGATCGTCCCGTCCTCGAGGACGAGGTAGGCGGGATCAGACATCGAGATGTTCCCTGGTTGCGGCGGTGAATGCTTCAATGGCGACGAGCTCAATATGGTCAGTCGAGAGTCGTTCAAGAAGCTGTTCCGTAAACTCTAAAGGCTCCAATGGCTCAACCAACACCAAGGCCACGATTGATTCGTGATACATCTCTCTGTACAAAAAGGCTTGCCCAATCGGTTGGGAGACATGGCTTGGGAGATTTCGTCGAGTTAGGCACTTAACCTCGATCGCTAGCAACGGCTCCTCGTTCTGGTCATAAACCGCTATATCCGGCCAGAACGAGGTACCAAGAAGCTTTACGGGCCGCACTCCTCCTCGCTCTGCCTCCAAACGAACGACAAGGCCATTTCCGAGCCTTGCAACCTGTTCTCCAATGACGCCTCCAATCCACAGTTGATACTCACGCTCAACGCGGCTATCGCGAAGCCCATCCGGGACGGGGGTCCCTTTTAGCTGTTCCACCACGGCTCCCGCGAGATGAAAGGATTCAGTCATCGAGGTGATCCTTGCGCAGCTCCGGCGCCCGTACCGCGTGCGCCGGCAGGGCCGACGGCACCGTACCTCGCATGCCGGCCTCGTAAGCTGGGTCGCGCCGAGCCGCCAGAGCCGCCGTGATCGCGGCCACTTCGGCAGGGACGTCGAGCTTCTGTGCCGTCATCGTCATGCCGGCCGCCGAACCTGGCTATCGAGCAGGGCTTCCCTGCGAGCTTCGGCTTCGGCATCCTCACGGGCTAACGCAGCCAACTGCTCAGCGGTAGAGTGGCCTTTGAGAATTCCTCGTAATTTCCGGACAGGATCGGACTCCACCCAAAAGGCTTTGTCGAGACTTCTTGCTGATAGGTTAGTCAGGCTTCGCAGTTCTCCCAAGATGTCGACGTAGAGTTGATACTGCTTCGGAGAAAAAGGCGTTCGACTTCCAAGATCGAAGCGTTTGTCTTTCGTTAGAGAGTGGAGAACGCGCCAGACCTTCCGATCGATGATGCCAAACCGATCAGGCATTACAGAAGCTAATACAGCAGAAGCTACGGCAACATCCACGCCTTGCAAGGCGCGCAAGACTGCCACAGTTGTCATCGCCGAGGCAGACTCTACAGCGAGGGCGAAGGCACTACGAGTGACGATCTCCACCTCACGAGGAGAATTCTTTGCGAGGCGGTGGCGAGTCGCAGTCCACCTCTCCTCGCGCTTCCATGCGGACACCTGGAGTAGTTCTTCCTTTGTGAGGAAAGCCTTACCTCGAAAATCAGGTAATTCGCCCTTCGGATAGCGCCAGTTGCCAGCCAGACGCTGGAGTTCAGCAGCGTCTCGACTCTGAAGAATTGCGCTTGCCAGCTCGGCGACCGTTTTCATACCGCCGTCACCCCGCTCGTCTCGTAAACAACCGACCCGCCGTAGATGGTCGCGATGACGCGGCCACGCAGGCGGTGGCCGCCGACGGGCGTGTTCTTGCCCTTCGAGGCGAAGTCCGCGGGATCGACCGTCCATTCCCCCTCCGGGTCCAGCAGCACGATATCGGCCGGGGAGCCCGCGGCCAGCGTCCCAAGTCCCTCGATCTTTCTGTCCAGGGCAAGGGCGCGCACCGGCCCGATGGTCAGCGCTTCGATGACGCGCTCCAGCGTTAGCCCGGTCCCGCTTGTTACTTGTTGCTTGTTACTTGTTACTCGCACCGCGCTCATTGCCAGCCCGAAGGCCGTCTCCAGCCCGACGATCCCGAAGGCCGCGTCATCGAACTCACAGAGCTTCTCCTGGACGGCGTGGGGCGCGTGGTCCGTGGCTATGGCGTCGATCGTGCCATCGCGCAGGCCCTCGATGCAGGCTTCGACGTCCTCAGTGCGGCGCAGGGGCGGGTACATCTTGGCGTTCGTGTCGTAGGCCAGCGCCTCGAAGCCCTCTCGTCGCATGACGGCCTCGTGGGTGAGCGAGAGGTGGTGCGGCGTCACTTCCGAGGTCACACGCGCCCCGTCCGCTTTGGCCCGGCGCACCAGCTCGACGCCGCCGGCGGTGCTGATATGGGCGATGTGGACGTGGGCGCCGGTTTGCCGGGCCAGCGCCAGGTCCCGCGCGATTGCGCTCTCCTCTGACGCGGCGGGGATGCCCTTGAGCCCCAGCCGGGTCGAGACCCAGCCCTCGTGCATGACGCCGCCCGCGAGCTGCGGGTCCTCACAGTGGTCGATGACCGGCAGCCCGAAGGTCGAAGCGTACTCGAGGGCCCGGCGCATGATGGCCGCGTCAGCGACCGGCGAGCCGTCGTCGCTGAACCCTATGCAGCCGGCGGCGGCCAGCTCGCCCAGCTCCGCCAGCAGCTTGCCGGCCCGTCCCTTGGTCACGCAGCCGATGGGCAGGACGCGGATGACGCCGCTCTCCGCCGCGCGGCTCAGGACGTAATCGACGCTGGCTTTGCTGTCCAGGGCCGGGTCGGTGTTCGGCATGCAGCAGACCGTCGTGAAGCCGCCGCGGGCCGCGGCACGGGTGCCGCTCTCGATCGTCTCCTTGTACTCGTAGCCGGGCTCGCGCAGGTGCGTGTGCAGGTCGATGAAGCCAGGCGCAACGACCAGCCCCCCGGCTTCGATGACCTTCGCGCCGCCGGCAGCCAGGCCCGCGTCAATCGCCCCGATGCGTCCGTCTTCGACCAGCACGTCCGCCAGCCTGTCGACGCCGCTGCCAGGGTCGATCACCCGTCCGCCGCGAACCAGCAGCCGGTCAGGCATGAGGCGCATCTCCCATCTCGAAGAACTTCTCGAACTCGAAGCAGACCTGCTCATAGCCGACGGCGACGTAGAAGTCTTGCGCCGTGACGTTGTTATTGCCGGTGATGATGTGGACGCAAGTCGCCCCGGCCGCCTTCGCCATCGCCTCCGCCGCTTCGATCAGCGCCGCGCCGACGCGCTGGCGGCGGAACTCCGGCCGCACGTGCATCTGGGTGATCTCGGCGTAGGGCGCGTCCTGGTCCAGGTAGGGGACGATGCGCAGGGCCGTGAAGCCGGCCGCGGCGCCGTCCACCTCGGCGATCAGCACCGTTTCGACGCTCTGCATCCGCTCCATGCGCCGCCTGGCTTGCTCCGGGCTGACCCGCGCCTGCTCCGGCGCGTAGCACTCCGGCGCGGGCAGGCCGTTGACGCCCACGGTTTCGTTGAGCTCCGTCAGCAGCATGGCGATCGGCGCCGCGTCGTTGGCTGCCGCCGTCCGTGTTGAGATGCCGTTCGTCGCGCCGCGCCCACCGTCAACCTTCTCCGTTGGACTCACTTCAGGCCTCGCATCAAATACAGCAGCGCCATCCTCACCGCGACGCCGTTCGTTACCTGCTCCTCGATAAGCGACCGCGCCCCATGCGCCACCGCCGCCGATATCTCCACGCCCTCGTTAATAGGTCCCGGGTGCAGCACCGGCGCGCCCGGCCTGGCTTTCTCCATGCGCGCCTCGTTCACCTGGTAGAGACGCGAATACTCGCGCAGGCTGGGCAGGAGGCCGCCCGTCATCCGCTCCTGCTGCAATCGCAGTGTCATCACCGCGTCCGCGCCTTGCACGGCCTTGTCGAAGTCTGTCTCCACGGTAACGAGGGGCAGCCCGTCCTCGTGGTCGCGGCCCAACTCAGCCGGCAGAAGCGTGGGTGGGCCGCAGACGACGACCTCGGCGCCCAGCTTCGAGAGGCCCCAGATGTCGCTGCGGGCGACGCGGCTGTGGGTCACGTCGCCGACGATGACGACCCGCTTCCCTGCCAGGCTGCCGATGTGGTTGCGCAGCGTGTAGAGGTCCAGCAGACCCTGAGTCGGATGGGCGTGCCAGCCGTCGCCGGCATTGACGACCCGCGCGTCGCCGTGCGAGGCCGCGAGGTAGGGGGCGCCGGACATGGGGTGGCGCATGATCAGGACGTGGGCGCCGATGGCGCGCAGCGTCCGCACCGTATCGATGAGGGACTCGCCCTTCTCGACGCTCGAGCCGCTGGCTGTCAGGTTGATCACGTCCGCGCCGAGCACCTTGCCGGCCAGCTCGAAGGAGGCGCGGGTGCGGGTGGAGGCTTCGTAGAACAGGGTCACGATTGTCGTGCCGCGCAGGGCCGGGGCGCGCGGCACATCACGCGCCAGGACCTCCTTCATGGCGTCCGCCGTCTCCAGCACCTGCTCAATCTCGCTGACGCTGAAGTCGTCCAGGTCGAGGACGTGGCGCCGGTCCCACTCCCGCGCTCCCGAGGGCTCTGTCAGGTGCACGGGGATCGCGGTTTCTCTCGAACGGGCTTCTCGAAGGGGCGAGGTCATGACAACTCCTCCTGCTTGCTCGTCTGTTCCAGCTCCGGCAGAATCGCGACCTCGTCGCTGCCGTCCGTCTCGCTCAGGTGCACGCGGACGTCATCGCCGCGCGCCGTGGGCACGTTCTTGCCCACGTAATCGGGCCGGATCGGCAGCTCGCGGTGGCCTCTATCGACCAGCACCGCCAGCTGGATCCGCCGCGGCCGGCCCAGGTCGAGGATTGCCTCCATGGCGGCGCGCACGGAGCGTCCGGTGAAGAGCACGTCGTCTACGAGGACGACGCGCTTGCCCTTGATGTCCGTGGGCATCTCGCTCGGCGCGATCTGCACCGCCGTCCCGCGGACTGAAAGATCGTCCCGGTAGAGGCCGATATCGAGGCTGCCGACCGGCAAGGCGCCGCCCTCGATCTGCTCGATAGCGGCGGCGAGGCGACGGGCCAGGGGCACGCCCCGCGTCCGCATGCCGATCAGGACCAGATCGTGGCTACCGCGGTGCGACTCGACGATCTCATGCGCAATCCGGACGATGGCGCGGCGCACGTCTTCGGCCGTCATCAGGACTCGCTCAGACATCAGGCGCCGCCTGGGCCGGCAGGGCTACCGTCCGTAAGCGATAGTCGCTTACGGCATCGAGACGGCCCGCCGGGCAGAAAAATGGCCTCCCAATGCGGAGGCCCAGGCGGGTTACATGGCTATGCTTCAGCGCGGGATACTGCACTAACGATTCCCTTTCCGGCCTCACGGGACCGGTCTTAAAGGTCAGGTCTCGGTTAGTATAGCAGCGCCCGGGCGGGTGGCCAAGGGCGGAGGTCCTCTTGCTGCAGCTACTTCAGATCCTTGGCGCCCTGGCGATCCTTATTGCCTTCGCCCTGGGCCAGCTCCGCCTCCTGAGCCAGCACTCCATCGTCTACCTCGTCTTGAACCTGATCGGCTCGGCTGTGCTGGCCGTGCTGGCTTACATCGAGGAGCTATGGGGCTTCCTCCTGCTGGAGGGCGTATGGGCCATCGTCTCCGCCGTCAGCCTGATCGCGTTGCTTCGCGGCAGCCGCGACCCTGCTGATGGCTAAATCAATTCCCTAGTAAATAGCCGCTACCCCAGCCGCACCCTGTTGACGCCGAGCTCGTCCCGGATGTAGCTCAGCAGCCAGAAGATGAAGATGGCGATCCCCAGCCGCTCCAGCGACTCCTCCGTCGCGACGACCAGCGTATGCGTGACGCTAAGCTCCAAATACGCAGCCTGAGTTATCGCGTCCAGCATCTCGACGCCGATGGCCCCGCCCACGAAGGTGCCCGCAGCCAGGACCAGCAGCAGCCGGCTTCGCTGCGGCAGGTCCATTACGAAGCCGCGGTAAGCCAGCGCAACCGCCAGCACCAGCGGCACGCCAATTGCGATCCAGGACGCGCCATTGAGGCCGCGAATCTCGAAGTTCAGCGCCAGAGTCGCCTGCTCGTGGATGCTGACCATCTCGTCGATCGAGAGGCCCATAAAGATCAGGCCCAACACCAGGCAATGACCCGTGTAACGCTCTCCAGTCCGCGACTTGATGAAAGCGACGAGGAAGAGCAATGCAGAGGCCAGCAACAGCTGCGCCGATGAGAACCAGGTCGGGATGCTGCTCTCTTCGTCGACGTCCAGCACCCGCCGCACCTGGTCTGAGCCGATGACACCGTTCAGCGCATAGCTAACCAGGTCCGCCGTGGCAAGCAAGATCGAAACGCCAACCAGGACCAGAAAGACCGGCGCCGGATGTACCTCAATGGCAGTCCCCGTACCAGTTGACCGCCGTCCGTCCCATCCATCCCCGTCCCTCTTGTCTGTCCTTGGCTCAACCCTGTCCAGAACTCCATTTCTCAATCTTTGCCTCCATGCAGAGCCAGAGCTCCACCGAGTATTGAATCAGCCTTAATCATGGCACCGGGAGAAAACATTACAGAGCGGGCGTAATTCATCGCCTTCTTATTGCCATCCACGGCGAACACGGCACATAGGAGGCGCCTGCTCCGCCAACCTGGAGTTCCAGACCGATCCCTCGCGGGACGGAGAGGGGAGCGGGCCCTGGACTCATCGAGGGTGAGGTGTCCCCCTCAGTGCGCCCAACCGGCGAAAGCGCTAGAGTTTCACCACACCCGGCGAGACCGCGAAACGCCCTGAGGAGAGACTTAATGCCCGTCAACATTGAAGACGTCCGCGCCATCGTCGAAGCCCAGGAGCAGTGGCGCGGCCGCGGCACGATCAACCTCATCGCCTCCGAGAACGCCCAGAGCAAGGCCGTCCGCGAGCTGCAGAACTCCGACTTCATGGCCCGCTACGCAGAGGGCCACCCCAACAAGGACGGCGAGGTCCTCCGCTACTACCAGGGCACCCGCTACATCGACCAGATCGAGACCATGGCGCGGGATGAGTTGCTGGCGCTGACGAAGGCGCGTCAGGCGGACGTCCGGCCGATCAGCGGCAACGCGGCCAACACCGCTATCGCCCTGGGCTTTTTGCGCGGCGGCGATACGGTGATCGTCAACTCGACGCCGGCCGGGGGGCACATCAGCCACAACACCGTCGGCGTGTTTGGGCGGCGCATCCAGAACCGGGGCGCCTCGCTCAGCCTGGACGCCAAGAACCACATCCCGCTGCACTTCTTCCCCCTGGCTGAGGATATGTATCACCTCGACGTGCAGAAGAGCATCGACCTGATTGAGGAGGTCTCGCCGCGGATGATCGTCCTCGGCAAGAGCCTGTTCCTCTTCCCGGAGCCGCTGCGCGAGCTGTCGGAGGTCTGCCGCGCCAAGGACATCCCCGTCCTCTTCGATGCGGCGCACGTCTTCGGCCTGATCAGCGGCGGGCAGTTCCAGGACCCGTGGCGCGAGGGAGCGACCTGGGTTACGGCCAGCACCCACAAGACCTTCCCCGGCCCCCAGCGCGGCGTCATCGTCTCCGACCTCTCGGCGGAAGACGAGGCGAAGTATTGGCCCGCCGCCGACCGAGGCGTCTTCCCCGGCTCCTCCAGCAACCATCACCTGCACACGCTGCCGGCGCTGCTCGTCGCCATCCGGGAGATGAAGCAGCACGCCGCGGCCTATGCGGGCCAGATCGTCAAGAACGCCCAGGCGCTCGGCAAAGCCCTGGATGAGGCGGGCGTCAGCGTCGAAGCCAAGGACTTCGGCTATACGAAGAGCCACCAGATCGCCGTCAACGTCGCGGCCTACGGAGGCGGCGTCGCGGTGGCCCAGCGGTTGGAGGACAACGACGTCATCGTCAACTACAACCTGCTGCCGAACGACAAGGACGCGCGCAACCCCTCCGGCCTGCGCATCGGCGTGCAGGAGATGACGCGCTACGGCATGGCCGAAACCGAGATGAGGCGCCTGGCGGAGCTGCTGGCCGGCGCGATCAAGGGCAGTAACGTCAAGCCTGACATCGCCGCCCTCCGCGCCGCCTTCCCGGAGCTTCAGTACACGTAGGAGGCACCTATGCCAGTCTCAGTCCGCTACATTGTCTCTAACGTCGACGCGGCCATCCCGTTCTACACAGACCTCCTCGGCTTCAAGGTTGATATGCATCCGGCGCCCGGCTTCGCCGCCCTCTCGTTAGGCGACCTGCGACTGCTGCTCAACCATCCTGGAGCCGGTGGCGCCGGCCAGCTCAGCCCGGAGCCGGGAGGCTGGAACCGGTTTCAGATCGAGGTTGAGGACATCGAGGCGGTGGTCGCGAAGCTGAGGCAGGCCGGCGCCGGCTTCCGCAGCGAGATCATCCAGGGTAACGGCGGTAAGCAAGTCCTGGTTGAGGACCCCTCCGGCAACGCGGTGGAGCTGTTCCAGCCGAATTAGACGCTGGAGTTATGTGACCTTTCGGCCGATGAAGACACCGTAGCCCCAGTATTCACGGCCGAGGCCTTCATAGAAGGTTCGAGGCTCGTTGTCCCAACTGCGCTCGAACCTGGCTTCAAGCTCGGGATCGCCGCTAGTCCGCCATGATGCCATTTCCTGGAGCATGGGGCCGTAATAGCCTTCCCAGACGTAGCTGGGTAAGCACTGGGCTAGAATCAGCTCAAAGCCGGCCCGGCGTACTGCGGCGGCGTACTCGTCCAGGAGAGTAAACGGCTCGTCGTCAGTAACCCATCGCGGCAGCGCGGCTGCAGGGACAGGGCGCTTACGCCAGACCCAGTCGCTGACGACCGCCCAGCCATCCGGCTTGAGGACGCGATGCATCTCAGCCATGGAGCGCTCGATGCCGCCACCGATGCTGGGACCGCCGGTGCAAAGACAACCGTCGATGCTCGCTTCACGCACCGGCAGCCAGCCGCCATCGCCGCGGACCAGGCTCACTCGATCGTCCAGGCGCCGGTCAACCGTCTTCTGGCGTATCGCTTCGATGGCTGAATGGACGTCAACGCCGATGACGCGGCAGCCGTGGCGCATCGCCAGCCGGCAGGCTGCCTCACCCTTCCCGAAAGCAACCTCAAGGATTCTCGTGCTCGGTCCCACGCCGCAATGCTGCTCCAACAGCGCCAGCGTCTCCTCAACCCCGGGCGTCATGAATTCCTGTCGCGCGTAGACCGACGGGATTGTCCGCGCTCGCCGTGCGATGTTCTGTTCCAATTCAGTGCTCCTCAATAGAAAAGCCGCCCGAAGGCGGCATGTAGATTCTGCCGATGGCGCTCTCTTAGCGCCTAACCCTCTGGGAACATGACGATGGCTGGTTCGGCTGTCGTCCTGTCATTGCGCCAGATCCCTCCTTTTGCAGTCTCGGCCCTATCGTAATGCTTTCCAGCGATCAGTCAAGGCGTTGGGGAATCGTCCTTTTCAGCTTCAATCTCTTCCTCTGGGCCTTCGATTGCCGCTTTGAGGTTGGCGAGGCCCTGGACGAGGACCATCTCGTACTGGGTGCGCAGCTTGCCGAAGGTGAGGAACTGGAGCCAGAAGAAGCGCGTGCCCCGCGGCTCCAGCGTCGCCGAGACCTCGCTGAAGCCTTCGCGGGGCGTGATCCGGTAGCTGATCCGCGAGGGGATGCCGCCCATATCGACATCGATGGCCAGGGATTGGGGGCGATGAGAGCTTTCGACGGCGAAGCGCGCCGCTTCGCCCTGCGATAGCTCCGCCCAGAGCGCGTCCCAGATCACGTCCGGCTCGGCATTGATCGCGAAGGCCTTCTCAATCGCCGTCATGACAGGCTCAGGGAGACTCGCGGGTGTAGGTGCGGAAGTAGAGGTCGCCGGCTGAGCACTGCTCTGTCCCCGCGACGATCAGGCAGCCCTGCGCGTAGTCATTGCGGGACTTCCAGATCGAGAATCGCGGACCCGGCTCCCATTCCAGGATCTGCATCCCGTACTTACTGCCCGGCGTCAGGGTCACGCTCTTGTGCCATTCCAGGCGGCAGGTGGCGCCGCGGCCGCTCTGGTGCGGCGTACGGCAGGGCAGGTTGCCCTCGGCCTTCTCGTGCACGCTGAGGAGGATGATCTGACCGTCGGGCCATTCGCGGAACTGGAGGGTGATCTTCTCCGGCAGCGTCTCGAAGGCCAGGTCTATGCCGGCGAAGTCTGCCACCGCCGGCACGAAGGTCTGTCCCAGCGGCAGGGCGCCCTCGACCGCGTCGTTGCCCGCGGTTAGCCCGCTCGACTGGTCCTCGTCCAGCCGCGCCGCCTCATTCTGGCCCGGCAGCACCTGTGTAGCCAGCACTACTACGACCGCCAGCGCGGCCAGCCCCAGAGCGAACTTCCCCAGCGGCGTGTCAAACACGTGTCACTCCCTTGCTACCTCAGTGTAACGGCCGTTGCTGCACATGGCCCATTTTGTAGACCCGAGGGATGCTATCGTGGGTTTTCGGACGCGAAAGGCAGATTGGAGGGGGCGCTCATGGCAAGACTGATCCTCAATACGATGATCTCGCTGGACGGCGTCATGCAGGCGCCCGGTGGCCCGCAGGAGGACCCCAGCGGCGGCTTCGACAAGGGTGGCTGGGTAGTGCCCTATTCCGATGACCTGATGGGCGAGGTCATGACGGATTCGATCAACAAGATGGACGCCCTGCTCCTAGGTCGCCGCACCTACGAGATCTTCGCGGCCCACTGGCCCTACGTCACCGACCAGGGCGACCCGATTGCTGTGCCGCTCAACCGCGTGCCTAAATTTGTCGCCTCCAAGACCCTCGACAAGGTGACCTGGGACAAGACGACCATCCTGAGCCAGCCGGTACCCGAGTCCGTGGCCAAGCTGAAAAACGAGACGGACGGCGAGATCCAGGTCCACGGCAGCAGCAATCTGATTCAAACCCTGCTGCAGCACAACCTGGTCGACGAGTTCCGGCTCTACGTCTGCCCGGTAATCCTCGGCGAGGGCAAGCGCCTCTTTGACCAGGGCACGCTGCCGGACGGCCTGGAGCTCACGGCATCGAAGATCTCCCCGAAGGGCGTGCTTCTGCTCACCTACCAGGCCGGCGGCGAGGTCGAAACTGGCTCCTTCGCCCTCGAAGAGCCGACGCAAGCGGAGATTGAGCGCCGTAAACGCAACCAGGGCGCATAACGCATAAAAAGTAGGGGCGCAGCATGCTGCGCCCCTACGCCGTTCGCCGGACTACGTTACGGGACGTCGATTGCGGTGGGCACGCGGACGATCGGCACTTCGCCGGCCGCGCACTCGCCTTCGCCGCGGATGACCTCGAACAGGTCGCTCTGGCCCCAGTCCATGTACATCTCGGTGTCTTCGGCCAGGGAGCCGACCCACTTGAACTCCTCGAGCGGCTGCTCGAAGTGCTTGGGGCCGACGCGGTCGACGAAGTCGAAGAAGCTCTCGCTGTCCGACGTGCGTTCGGCCTGGTAGACCTGGAGGATCTTATCGATGGCGAGATGCGCCTTCTTGGCCAGGACGCGCGAGACGCGCGTGGCATAGCGCCCGGCCCCGTGGTAACCGGCGCCGCCGACGAAGATGTCGTAGCAGGGGACTTCGAGCTTGCCTACCTTGTAGGAAGAGCCCTGGAGGCCGATGCCGGCGAGGTGGTGCTGACCGCAGCCGTTGGGGCAGCCACTAATCTTGACGCTGACCTTCTGGACCTCCGGGTCGGCATAGTCAAAGGCGATCATGTGCTCGCGCATGCTGTAGCCGGCCTGGTTCGAGGCCGTGATCGCGAGCTTGCAGCTATCGGCGCCGGGACAGGCCACGACGTCGGCGATCAGGTCCGCGTCCGGGTCACCCAGGCCGATGGCGTTGAGCTCCCTGTAGAGCTGCGGCAGCGACTCCGGCCGCACGTAGCGCAGCACCATGTTCTGGTTCTGGTTGGTGCGGGCGTTGCCGCCGGAGTACTGGCGCATGACCCGCGCCAGCTCCCGGAACTGGAAGGTGACGAGGTTGCCCATGGCGATGGTCAGGCTGACGCTGTAGAAGCCGTCCTGCTTCTGCTGCTGGACGTTGGTGCGGCGCCACCGCTCGTAGCCGTCCATTGGCGCCGCGTTGTCGGCGGCGACGGGCTCGCTGGGGCCTTCTTCGGCCAGCTGAGTCAGCGCCTCCATGTCGTAGGTGGCGTTCTTGGCCCAGTCCTTCTCCAGCTCCTCGACGACCTTGGCCTTGAAGGCCTCGGCGCCGATCTTGTGGAGGAGGAACTTGATGCGCGCCTTGTTGAGGTTCTTGCGCAGGAGGCCCGGCAGGTCACCCTCGCGGTCGAAGACCCGCAGGATGGCTTCCGCGACCTTGATGTAGTCGCCGTTGTCGACGCGGGCGAAGTCCCAGATTACGTCGGCCTGGCGCGGCATGGTCGAGGTGCCGCCGCCGACCCGCAATTCGAAACCCCAGACCTCGTTGCCCTGGTCGCCGGTCTGCTTCTTGGCCAGGAAGCCGAGGTCGTGGAAGGGGGTGCCGGCGCAGTCGCTGGCGCAACCGGAGAAGGCGGTCTTGAACTTGCGCGGCAGGCGCTGGCAGATCGGGTTGCGCAGCATGTTGCGCGCGTAAGCGGCCAGGTAGGGCGTGGTGTCGAATTCCTCGTCGTGGCAGATGCCGGCGAAGGGGCAGCCGGTGACGTTGCGCACGGTGTGGGCGCAGGCTTCGCGGGTGGTGAGGCCGGCGGCGCCGATGATGCGCATCACGTCGGCGGTGTCATCCAGGTTGACGAAGTGGAACTGGAAGTTCTCGCGCGTGGTGATGTGGCCGCGCTCCAGGCCGGAGTACTTCTCCGAGACGTCGGCGAGCGCTTCCAGCTGGTCGGAGGTCACACCACCGGCCGGCAGCTTGATCCGCATCATCTGGTTGTCTTCCTGACGCTGGCCGTAGACGCCGCGCGAGAGGCGGAAGAGCTGGAACTCGGTCTGCTCCTCGTCACCTATGCGGAACTTCTGCGCTCGCTCCTGGAACTGGTCGATCTCGTCGTAATCGATGCGCAGGATGTGTCCGGGCTTGATCTCCGTGGGGACCTTGGGATGAAGCTTCGGGGCGTCGGATTTGGCGTTGCTAGTCATGAATGCGCCTCGTGAGACCTAAAGTCGATAATGTTGACAAACAATATACATAATCTAGTTTGGCGATGCTGTGATGTCAACGGCTTAAGACTACTACCATAACTAAAACGCGTCGAGGCCCCGCACCACCACCCCACCACCCGACCCACGGGCATGCTGCCGCGCATACGGGCATAGTGTCGTAGGTTTATGGAGTATGCGCGGCAGCATGCCCGTATGCCCGTGGGTCGGGTGGTGGGGTTTCTACTCCTGCTTGCGGATCAGCAGCACCGGCAGGCCCGTCTTGCGCATGACCTCGTCCGCCACGCTGCCGAAGACTGCTCTGCCGAGTCCGGAGCGCCCGTGGGTGGACATAGCGACCAGGTCGGCGCCGGACTCCTCGGCGGCGGCCAGGATGCCGGCAGGCGTGGAGGCATGCTCGTAGACCAGTACAGTGGCTTTTAGCCCTCTGGCCTCCAGCTCCTTCTTCTTTGCCTCCAGGTAGGTCACGGCCTGCACCTGCTCGCTCTCGTGCGCTTCCTCGGCCGCGTCGACGCTGAGGTCGACCACGGTCGGCGAGGCGAAGGTCTCGCGCGGCATCGTCTGGCCGACGAGCTCGGCGAAGGTGGGGACTACCTCGAGGAGGATCAGCTCAGAGCTGAACTTCTCCGCGATCGGCGTGACGTGCTCCAGCACGGCCTCAGCCAGTTCAGAGCCATCGAGTGGTACCAGAATGTGTTCATACATACGCTAATTCTACGCCTCTCACGGTATTAACTCACGCGCTGGGGGCTATACCTCATCGGGCCTTCGTTCCTCGTTGCAGCCGCGAGGGGTAGGATTCGTAGGTGAGTAACGCCTCGGACCAGCGACCGTTCCGCCTCAGCTCCCTGACCTTCAGCGTCTACATCCCGACAATCCTGTTCTCCATCGGCCAGGGCGCCGTCATCCCGATCATCCCGCTCTTCGCCAAGGACCTCGGCGCGTCGGTCGCGGCGGCGGCGATCATCGTCGCCATGCGCGGCATCGGCCAGCTCCTGGGTGACATGCCGGCCGGAGTCGCCGTCTCCCGGTGGGGCGACAAGGGCGTCATGGTGCTCGGCACCGCCCTGATCGCGATCGTCGCCGTCGGCGCTGCCTTCAGCCCCTCGCCCGCCGTCCTCGGGGCGCTCTCGCTGTTGATGGGCATGGGCTGGGCCTTCTGGCAGATTGCCCGCCTCGCCTACGTCACGGAGGAAGCGCCGATCCAGGTCCGCGGGCGCGCCCTATCGATGCTCGGCGGCATGAACCGCGTCGGCAACTTCATCGGCCCCGTGATCGGTGGTTTCCTGGGCCAGCACCTCGGCCTCGAATCGGCGTTCTACGCGCAGGCGGTCTGCGGCATCGGCGCGGCGGCGATCATGTTCATCCTGGCCCGGGAGAGCGGCGGCTCAGAGGAGCTGGGCGGCCACGGCCTGGGCGGACGGCTGGCCGGCACCATCATCGATAACCGCAAGGTCTTCCTCACGGCCGGCCCGCCGATCATCATCCTGATGCTCCTGCGCCAGGCCCGTCTCATCTTCCTGCCGCTCTGGGGCGACGAGATCGGCCTCGATGTGGCGCAGATCGGCCTGCTCACCGGCCTTTCCTTCCTCATCGATGCCGCCGTTTTCTACCCGGTCGGGGCGATCATGGACACCTGGGGCCGTAAATGGGCCGGGGTGCCCTGTCTTGCCACCATGGCGGTCGGGTTGCTGATCTTACCCTTGACCAACGACTTCCTGACCTTCATGTCTGTCGCCATCATCACCGGCGTAGGCAACGGCTTTGGCTCCGGCATCAATATGACCCTCGGCGCCGACTTTGCTCCCGAGGTGGGGCGCGGCGAGTTTCTGGGTGTATGGCGACTCGTCAGCGATATAGGTCTGGCGGGCGGGCCGCTGATCATCAGCGGCCTTACGGGCATCGGCAGCCTGGCGCTGGCGTCCGTCGCCAGCGGCGGCA
Organism: Dehalococcoidia bacterium; assembly: GCA_009377745.1. Classification (GTDB taxonomy): domain Bacteria; phylum Chloroflexota; class Dehalococcoidia; order DSTF01; family WHTK01; genus WHTK01. Next base: position 38,958 of record WHTK01000020.1, on the reverse strand, counting down.
TCGGGCTGGCCGGCGCGGCGATGATGGCGTTCCTGGTGACGGAGACGCTAAAGAAGCCGCAGCGGGCGGCCGTCAAGGTGAAGACCTGACAGCGCGGCTGGCTGCTGCCGGAGAGATGCTTGGGGTTGAGCGGGCGGCTCTGGGTGGTAATGGGCTGACGAGAGATCAAAGATTGCCACGCCTCGGCTAGCGTCGACGGCTCGCAATGACAGGAGCGCCTGCCCGACTGCCGATGGCCCTTGTACGGCGTGGTGATGGCTGACGGGAGATCAAAGGTTGCCACGCCTCGGCTAGCGCCGATGGCTCGCAATGGCAGAAGCGCCTGCCCAGCTGCCGTTGCAGCCTTGTACGGCGTGGTGATGGCTGACGGGAGATCAAAGGTTGCCACGCCTCGGCTAGTGCCGATGGCTCGCAATGACAGAAACGCCCGCCCGACTCCCGATGCAGCCTTGTGCGGCGTGGTGAGGGCTGATGGGAGATCAAAGGTTGCCACGCCTCGGCTAGCGCCGATGGCTCGCAATGGCAGGAACCACCGATGGCCCGCTACGGCTGACCGGGTTTGCAGGTAGAAGAGAAGGGGTCGCCTTAGGGCAGCCGGTTGAACCAGAGCAGCCCGAGGCCGCCCGCCGCTATCGAGATCAGCATTGCGAGGCCGGTGAGCAGGAAGGTGATCTCCGTCTCTTCGTCCTCGATCAGCCGCTCCCGCGCCAGGTCGTCGTAGATCTGGCGTAGCTCGCCCTCGTCGGCGGCGGCGAAGTAGCGGGCGTCGGTCAGTTCGGCCACGCCCTGTAGCGTCTCCTCGTCCAGGCGGGTGAAGACGTTGCGGCCCTGGATCTGGAGGATCGTCCCTTCCGGTGTGCCGATGCCGATGGTATAGACCTTGATGCCGGCGGTCTGCGCTTCTTCGGCGACCCGCAGCGGCGGCGGCCCCGTGTTGCTTTGCCCGTCCGAGAGCAGGACGATCGTTGCTGCCGGTGGCCTGGAGCCGTCCCGCGGCGGCGTTGGCGTCGGCGCGGCCCCGGGCGCGAAATCGCCGCCGTCTTCGTAAATCGCGTCGAGCGCGACCTGCAGCCCGGAGCCGATGTTGGTGCCCCGCTGCGGCCGCATCCGGTTGATCGCGTCCAGGACCGGCTTGCGTTCGCGCGTCGGCGGCGCCACGAGGGCGGCGAAGTCGCTAAACGTGACGATGCCGATCTTCACGCCCCTGGGCTGATTTTCCACGAACTCGCGCACGGCCTGCTTCGTGGCTTCCATGCGGTTCGGGTCCACGTCCTCAGCCTGCATTGAGCCGGACACGTCGATCGAGAGGATGACGGTGCCGGTATTCTGCGCCACCGGGATCGTCGCCGTGGGCCGCGCCAGGGCGAAGACCATCGCCGTCAGCGCCAGCAGGTAGAGCACGGCCGGCACGTGACGCCGCACCCCCGGACCGTTGCCCACGGCCTGCTGCACCAGCGAGACACTGGCATACTGGAGCGCGTACTTGCGCCTTCGAGTTTGCATCCAGACGTAGAGACCGGCCAACAGCGGCACCAGGATGAGCAAAGCCAGCGCTATCGGCCACTGGAAGGTCATATCGCCGTCCCCATCCCCTGCCCGGCCGTCCGCCGGCGCGCCTCACGCCTCAGGTGGGCGAAACGCGCGATCTCCTGCACCATGTCGCCGTCCGTCGAAAGCCGCAGCGGGTCGATGCCGTGGCGAGCGAAATTGCGCGAGAGCCGCTTCTGCCGCTCGTCCACCAGCGACCGGAAGCGGGTCTGGAAGCCCCGGTCGCGCGTATCGACGTAGACCTGCTCGCCCGTCTCCGCGTCCTCAAGCAGCAGCGGCCCAATCGGCGGTATCTCTTCCTCGCGCGGGTCGCTCAGCCAGGCGGCCAGCACCTCGTGGCGCTGCGCCAGCCTTGCCAGCGGCGCTTCCCAGCCCGACGAGCTGATGAAGTCTGAGACGATGAACACCAGAGAGCGGCGCTTAAGGGTCTCGCCCGCCCGTTCCAGGATCGCTGCCAGGTCGGTCACCCCCGGCGACCGGCCGCGGTCGGCGCGGGTCAGCTGGTGTACCAGCCGCAAGGTTTGGAGCTGGCCGCCTCGCGGCGGCAGCACCTCGTCAACGCCGTGCGAGAACAACATCGCCCCGACCTTGTTGCCGTGACGCGTCAGCAATCGCGCCATGACTGCCGCGAAATCGACGACGATGTCGCGCTTCCTGGCCACGGTCGTGCCGAAGTCCACCGACGGCGACAGGTCTAGCAGCAGCCAGGCCGTGATCTCCCTGTCCTCGATGTACTGGCGCACGTAGGGGTGGTCCATGCGCGCCGTGACGTTCCAGTCCATGTAGCGAATGTCGTCCTCCGGCTGGTACTCGCGCACTTCGGCCAGGTCGAAGCCGTGGCCCGCAAACAGCGACCGGTAGTCGCCCTGAAGCATGCCGTCCAGACGCCGCACCACGTGCCAGTCGAGGCGCTTGAGGAGCACCTCGGCGTCCTCGGCGCGCCGTCCCGGCGACAGGGTCATGGTCACGGCTTCGTTAGTCGCCATCGTCAGGCCGTGCGCCTCGCTTCGGCCGACCATTGCAGACCCGCCGGCTGGCCCTGCGTCAGGCGCGGGTCTTCCGTGAACGGCCGGTAGGGGCGCGGCACGACCTCCAGGACCCAGTCGATCAGCTTACCGGCGGTTACCCGATCAGCCAGCGCCTCGTAGGAGAGCACCAGCCGGTGGCGCAGGACGTCCGGCGCCAGCTCGCTGATATCGCCGGGGACTACGTAGTCGCGGCCTCGGGTCAGGGCCAGGGCCCTGGCGCCCAGGATCAGGTTGATCGAAGCTCTGGGGCTGGCGCCGAAGGAGAGATACTGCGCCACCGCCGCGGCGCCGTACTCGGCCGGCCGCCGCGTCGCGCTGACGATGCGTACCGCGTACTCCATCAGCTCCGGGTCCACGTAGACGGCGTCCGCCTGCTTCTGCAGCGCCATGAGATCGTCCGTCGTGATGATCTGGCGCGCCGGCGCCTGAGCGCCGGTAACGCGCTGGACGATGACCAGCTCTTCGCGGTCGCTGGGGTAGTCAACCAGCACCTTGAGCATGAAGCGGTCGACCTGCGCCTCCGGCAGCGCATAGGTGCCCTCGGTCTCAATCGGGTTCTGGGTCGCGAGCACGAGGAAGGGCTCCGGCACCTTGTGCGACTCCCGCCCGATGGTCACCTGGTGCTCTTGCATGACCTCCAGCAGCGCCGACTGTACCTTGGCGGGGGCGCGGTTGATCTCGTCGGCCAGCAGCAGGTTGGTGAACACGGGTCCCAGCGCCGTGGTGAACTCGCCCGTGCGCTGGTTGTAGATGCGGGTGCCGACGAGGTCGGCCGGCACCAGGTCGGGCGTGAACTGGATGCGGTTGAACTGCCCGCCCACAACCTGCGCCACGGTGCGGATCGCCAGCGTCTTCGCCAGCCCCGGCACGCCTTCGACCAGGATGTGGCCGCGAGCGAGGAGCGCCACGACCATCCGCTCCAGCAGCACTTCCTGGCCGACGATGACCTTTTTGATCTCGAAGAGCATCTGCTCCAGAGGCGTCGATGGCGTCTGTTCTGGGGACTCAGTCTGGCTAACCATGGGGCTCCTTCAGGGGTGTCGCCTGTGGCTCCTAGCCGAGCGGCGCGATGATTCCGGAGGCGCTCTCGATCGGCACGGCGAAGCCAATGCCGACGAAAACGTGATCGGACGTGGGGTTGATCAGGCCGGTGACGATACCGACGACGCGGCCGTTGAGATCGACCAGCGGGCCGCCGGAGTTACCGGGGTTCACGGCAGCGTCGAACTGGATCATGTCTTGCAGCACCTGTCCCGTCTCCTCGACGACGAAGTTGCGGCCCAGGGCGCTGACCACGCCGGAGCTGACGCTGCCCTCCAGCGCAAACGGCGAACCCATCGCCAGCACCGCGTCTCCCTGGCGAACGCCGCCGGCCAGCACCGCCGGCTCGATGGCCTGAGGCAGGCTGGTCACCTGGATGATCGCCAGGTCACGCTCCGGCTGCTGTTGGACGATCCTAGCCTCGGCGGTGCTGCCGTCATAGAAGCTGACCGTGAGCTCGCCGCCGCCGGCCACCACGTGATAGGAGGTGAGGATGCTGCCGTTGAGGTCTACCACGACGCCGGAGCCCACGCCCTGGCCGGAGCGGCCCTGCTGCATCACGTCTTTCGTGATCTGGACCACGGACGGCCGCAACATCGCGTAGACCTCCGGCTCCAGGGGCGGCGTCGGTGTGATCTCGGAAATTTGCTGGTCGGCCAGGGCGCGGATATCCGCGTCCGCGAAGCGTCCGCCGGGGGGATTGAGTTGGAGATAAGCCAGCATAATCGCCACGCCCAGGAGCGCGCCGCCCAGTGCGGTCAGTGGTGTCCGGAAGTGTTGTAACTGGCGTAACAGCATAAGACAACAACGAAGCCACGGGGCGGGCTTCGTCTTTTATGGTACTCCCTGGCGGCAATCGGTGGTAAAGCCGGCGTTAAATCGCCCTAAACATTCGCCTCAGACTGCGGCCGGCTGGCCACGGGCGGCTCCTGCCGCGGGCGCCGCTGCTCCGCCTCACACCAGGGGCAGCTACTTTCCGCGTACAGCTCCGCGTAGCGGCAGGGACCCGCCGCCGTGTGCGACAGCCTCTGCCGCCGGCCGTCTCGCGCCAGCAGCGCCTCGACCAGTACCGGATCAGGGACGTCCATCTCGCCTCAAGCCAACCCTAGCCAACGCCGCCGTCCCCGGCAAGCTCCCGGCGTCTTCGGGGCAGGGAATCGAGGCGGAGAGACGTCGTAGGGATGGGCTGGGAGGGCGGCCAGGGCACGGAGATCGCTGGTGGAGGTTGGTTGGCAGTGATGGTTGGGCTGTGACGACGAGAGTCTAAGGGGAGTTGGGTCTCGCGCGGGCGAGATTCCTCGTGCCTCGGAATGACAGGGATGGGGGCGTGGCCGTCGGGATGGAGGTGCGGCATCGGCCGGGAGAGAGCGCGGCCTTCGACAGGCTCAGGATGCTATTCGAGGTTGGTTGACAGAGGCGGTTGGGCTATGACGACGAGAGTCTAAGGGAGTTAGGTCTCGCGCGGGCGAGATTCCTCGTGCCTCGGAATGACAGGGACAGGGACGGGGGCGTGGTCGTCGGGATGGTCCGGTATAAGCGCTACGCGAGGTTTTCGAAATGGCGCCATGCCGGCCCTTTATCTCCGGAGCCCAGACGCTTGCCTAGTCTGTAGATGCCCCGCCGCCAATTCAGCTTGAAGAGGCGAAATCCATGAAACTCACGATCCCAGCCTTTGGCCTCATGCTCGGCTTCCTCTTCGGTCATGGCGTCGCGGTGTCCCTTGACCTCTACGTCCTGCTTGGGGCCATCGTCCTCAGCCACGTCGCCATCGGCGCGGTTGAGCTGCGCAACATCGTCGTCAGGTCGGCGCGCGGCGGGCTGCAATCGCCATCATCGTCCTCACCTCACGCCTAGACGGCTCATCTTCAACGCGAAAGAGGGCCGTCAATGTGACGGCCCTCTTTCGTATTCTCGTCCTTCGGTCAGATATGCGCGCCTCTGCTCCCCGTCAGCAGCCGGTAGCCGAACAGCAGCAGCATCGCGCCGAGGACAGCCAGCACGATCGTGCCGATGTCGAAGTCGTCAACGCCGTTGCCGAAGCCCAGCGCCACCGACAGGAACCCACCGACGAGGGCGCCGGCGATGCCCAGCAAGATCGTCAGGATGATGCCGCCCGGGTCGTTACCCGGCATCAGCGCCTTGGCTATGAGGCCCGCAACCAGGCCCGTGATCAACCACGCGAGTATGTTCAACCTTTCACCTCCGAACTTATCCTTGCAGCGCCAGCGTCCTATCCGGCGTAATAGGGACAATGCAACGTTGCGCTTACATAACAAAACTCGATCCAGGCCGTAAACGCTGGACAAGCCTCTTCAGGCGCGGTACGGTAGATTCACAACTGAATAGGCCGAATCTCCCATAGGGGAGAACGGGGGACCCACTTTTCGGGGTGTAGTCCTTCTCGGAGGACGGGGCAGCTCTTTCAGCCCTAACCCGTCAGCTAACCTCGTAGGCCACTGAAAGAGGATGGGTTTCGGCCGCTTGCCGGAGGTATCCTCCGGCTGTTTCTTTCCTCCTTGCTTTGCAGCCGGTCGAAATCTCCCGTTTGGCGCCGAAACCCTCCTCCTCAGAAGGATTTCGAAGCGCCCTCTCTGCACCGGGGCGCTTCTCCGCTTTTAGACCTTCTCCTCCACCGCGTATAAGCCGCACAGCCGGCAGACCAGCACTTTCGCCTGCTCCAGGCCGACGACCGCGTCTACCACCTCGACGCCCACGGCCTCGCTCCAGTCGTGCTGGCAGCCCTCGGCTTTGAGCGGCGCCAGCTCCTCCAGCAGGCAATCGCAGCGCCAGTACGCGCCACATTTGGGACACAACCGTTCACTCATCAGACACCCATACTAGAGGGCACGGGCCCGGTGTTATCTGCCGGACCCGTGCCTTTCGCGTATCAGCCACGCCATGCCACGGGTGCAGCCCATGGTGTGGCCGCCATCACTGTTAGCGCCTGTCCTGCCAGGTTGCCGGGATCGGGTCGTCAATGACCTCGTTGCGCAGGACGCCGACGCCGCCGACATCCACCTCGACGACGTCGCCGTGCTTCATCGCCCGCGGCTTGCCGGAGGTGCCCGTGAAGATCACGTCGCCCACTTCTAGAGTCGCGACCTGGCTGATGAAGCTAATTGTCTCGGCGATGCTGTTGATCATCTCGCTCGAGTTGCAGTGCTGCACCTCTTCGCCGTTGAGCCGCGTGCGCAGCTCGATGTCGTTGGCGTCGAGGCCGTCCACGACCCAGGGTCCTATGACGCCGAAGGTGTCGCAGGACTTGCCGCGGAACCACTGGCGGTCGCCGTTCTGCCACTCGCGGGCGCTGACGTCGTTGCCGCAGGAGTAGCCGTAGACGTGCGACAGCGCGTCATCGACGCTGACCTTCTTCGCCTTCTTGCCGATCACGACGACGATCTCGCCCTCGTAATCGACCCGGCCGGCGCTCCGCGGCAGGACAATCTGGTCCGTGGGGCCGGCCAGGCTGTTCAGCCCCTTGACGAAGATCTCCGGCCGTGGGGCGGCAACCTGCTCGCCAAGGTGGCTGGGGTAGTTGAGGGCCACCGCGTACATCGTCCGGGGCGCCACCGGCGAAAGCAGCTTGACGCCGCTGAGGGGGACCGCCGCGCCCGAAGGCTGCTTGGGGCCGAAGAGGCCGCCTGAAACCGGCGTGACCATGTCGCCATCGACCAGGCCGTAGCTCTCTCGGCCGCCACTCTCGTAACGCGCTATACGCATCGCTTTGTCCTTTCTCCGCCGCACATCTAATTCTGGATAGCGCCACCGATAATACCCTCGCCCCTTGCCCTGGACAACCGGCCTCGAGGGGCCTGTCACTCATGCCATCGTGAAGATGTCTTGCTTGCGCCTCACCCCTCGTGCCCCTAGGCTCTGCCAGTGCGTATGACCATCGTCTTTTTGGCTACTGTCGCCCTCGTCATTGGCCTCGGCTCTGCCGTCCAGGTCGGCCTGGTCGCCTCCCTTGGCCGCGAGCGCGGCCCCGTCGAAGCCGCCTGGATCAACGTCCTCGGCACCTTCTCGGGCATGGCGCTGGTCTTCGGGATTCAGTCCCTGCGCGGCAACCCGCCCAACCTTCCTTCCCCGTTCGACAATCCACTGGTCTTCGTCGCGATCGCTCTCGCCTCTGTCTTTGCCCTCGCTACCTCGATGAGGGGCCTCGAGGTCTACCTCGGCATCGCCGGAGCCTTCGGCTTCATGTACCTGGTCGGCGCCGGCTACCTGGCCCCGAGGCTGGGCGTCGCCCTCTTCGCCAGCGCCGTTACCGCCGGCACGCTGATTGGATCCGTCGTGCTGGACCATTACGGCTTCCTCGGGACCGACGTGCATCGAGTCAACGTCCTGCGCATCTTCGGGCTGATGTTCCTCGTCCTCGGCGTCGTCCTGGTCCGGGGCAACCGCTAGGTCACTAGCGTGACGGCGTAAGGCTGTCGCTCTCAGGCCAACGCCTCATCTTGTCATGCTGAGTGACGCCAGGGCGAAAGAATCTAAGCCCCAAACTCATGACCCGGCTCCGCCCTGGAGCGCCGACTCCGTCTTGGGCCTACTCTGCACACCCTGCCTTCGTGCGACTCAACGTGCCATGGGGTTCAGCCCGTGGTATGGCCTTTCGCAGACCCAGCCCGGCCTTCACGCCGGGTGATACTGAGATTCGACATGAGACGCCGCTGTCTCAGCCCTTACGCGCTCTTGCGCGCCACCACGATCATCCGCCGTGTGCCGATGCCGTAGTCCTCGCCCTCGAAGCCGCCGTAGGCCCGCGCGAACTCCAGCCCGACCGCCGAGAGCATCTTCACCAGCTCCGTCAGCGTGTAGAGCCGGAAGTGATGGCCGGCGATCTCGCGACGGCTGCCATCCGGCGCGATCGCCGTGAAGCTCACGTGATTGCGGCTCGCCACCAAGTCCACCTCGCGATGCTCCAGGTAGAGTGTCCCGTCCTCGCCCGTGTGCCAGTCGTGCGGGACGACGTTGCCCATGACCCATTCGCGGTTGAGCAGGTCCATGAGCAGACGGCCGCCCGGCTTCAACGCCTGCGAGACCGCCGCCAGCACCTTCGCGTCCTCGGCTTCGTCTTCCAGATAGCCGAAAGCGCTGAACATGTTGATCACCGCGTCGAAGCGCGCCTCGAAGGGGATCAGCCGCATGTCGCTATGGACCGTCTCGATCTCTATGCCGCCTGCCGCCGCCGCCTTGGCTGCCAACGTCAGGTACTCTTCGCTCAGGTCCTGGCCCGTGACCTTCATCCCCCGCGACGCCAGCAGCAGCGCGTGGCGCCCCTGGCCGCAGCAGAGGTCGAGCACCGATTCACCCTCGGTCAGCGCCAGCGCCTCGGTGACAAAGCCCACCTCTTGCTCAGCCCGCTCCGCCGTGAAGACGTTGCCGTAGACGTCCAGATAATCCTGTCCGAAGAAGGCCTGATACCACGGCTGCGCCGATTCACCCATCGCGCCTCAGCCTAGCAGACAGCCCCGTGCCACCCAACCGGCCCACCACCCCCACGGGCATACGGGCATACGGGCAGACGGGCAGACGGGCAGACGGGCAAACGGGCGGCAAGGAGATACTAACGGTCATCTGCCTGTAGCGGCGACCTTTAGGTCACCAGGGGTGGGTGGGGCGACGCTCCGTTGTCAGGACAGACATCCAGACTCCTCACAAGGCCATGCCTCGGGTTCAACCAGAGGTGCATCGCCGCCGTGCGTCCCGGCCCCGGCCGCCCTAAACTAGAAGCGCCATGAGCAGGACACTCCCATGCTGACTCTCGCCGGACGCGGCGCGATCATTGCCGGCGCCAAACGCGTTGGCGTGCAGGTAGCCGAGCGCCTGGCCGACGAGGGCGTCAATCTCGCCATCGTCTACCGCAGCTCCCGCGACGAAGCCCAGGCCCTCCACGATTCGGTCAGCAGCCGCGTCAAAGCCCGCGTGATTCAGGCGGACCTCTCGGTCGATGCGGACGTCGGCCGCGCCGTCGAGGAGGCCCAGACCCGGCTCGGCGACCTCTCTTTCGCGATCAACCTCGCTTCGGACTACCCCCGGGTTGCCTTCGAGGACCTGGACGAGGCCGCCTACGATCGCGGCATGCTCGCCGCCAAGGCCAACTATCTCTTCAGCCTGCACGCCAGCCGCGCCATGATGCGCAACCCCGGCCCCACCCGCGGCCACCTGATCTACTTCGGCGATTGGGCCGCCGGTGAGACCCCCTACCACGACTTCCTGCCCTACCTCACCGCCAAGGCCGCCGTGCTGTTCATGACGCGCGCCTTCGCGCTGGAGCTGGCGCCCCACGGCATCCTCGTCAACGCCATCTCGCCCGGGCCCACGGCCCAGCCGCCGGACCTGCCCGACTTCGAGTGGCAGGAGGCGCTGGCCCTGGCCCCCCTCCACCGTGAGTCGTCCGATGAGGAGATGGCGGAGGTCATCCTCACTTTGCTCCGCTCCGAGACGATCACCGGCGAGAACATCCGCGTCGATTCCGGCCGCCACATCGTCGGCCCCGGCCTACCCAAACCCGCCGTCTAACAGGAGGCCCCTCCATGCAGAGCTTTCAGGTCACAAAGGTCATCGAGTTCGCCTACGGCCATCGCCTGCTCGAACACGACGGCAAGTGCCGCTACCTCCACGGCCACAACGGCATGCTCGAAGTCGATATCGACGCCGCGGCCCTCGACAAGATGGGCATGGTGATCGACTTTGCCCGCGTCAGCGAGGTGGTCAAGACCTGGGTCGATACCAACCTCGACCACCGCATGCTGCTCAACCGCGCCGACCCGCTGGCCGCGAGCCTGGTGGCCGCGGGCGAGCCGATCTACTTCCTGGACGACAATCCCACGGCCGAGAACATCGCCCGGCTGATCTGGCACGCGGCCCGCGACGCCGGCCTCGAGGTCAGCGAGGTGCGGCTCTGGGAGACATCGACCAGCCGCGCCACCTATCGCGGCGAAGCCCAGGACGCGGTGTGGACAAAGTAGCCGTCCTGGCCAGCGGCGGCCTCGATAGCGCCGTCCTCCTGGCCGACCTGGCCGAAAGCGCGACCGTATTTCCTGTCTACATCGAAGCCGGGCTCGCCTGGGAGCCGGAAGAGAAGCGCGCCCTGCAAAGCTACCTGGCTGCCCTCGGCCATGCCAACGTGAAGCCCCTGACGGTCCTCGAGATGCCGGCTCGGCCCCTCTACGGCGCCCATTGGAGCACGACCGGCGAAGGCGTGCCGGCAGCGGACGAGCCCGACAGCGCCGTCTACCTGCCCGGCCGCAACGTCTTGCTGATCGGCGTTACGGCGGTCTGGTGCGCCCTCAACGGCGTCGGCGCCATCGCCATCGGCTCGCTGGACGACAACCCCTTCCCGGACGCGACACCCGCCTTCTTCGCCGACTACGCCCGCCTGCTGAGCGGCGCCCTGGACCACCCCATCGAGGTCATTGCCCCCTATCGCAAGCGCCACAAGCCGGAGATCATCGCCGCCTTCCGGGACCTGCCGCTGCACCTCACTCTGACCTGCATGTCGCCCCGCGACGGCGTCCATTGCGGCGCCTGCAACAAGTGCTACGAGCGCCAGCAGGCCTTCTTGAAGGCGGGCGTGGCGGATCTGACGACTTACGCTACCTAATCTGCCATCCTGAGCGACCCCAGGTTGTTAAGGATCACAGGCTTCCGGCCGCCAACGCCCAGTCACCGGCTACGCTCCACGTCATATGCCTAACCGCCGGAAGTGTGTTCTCCTCAAATTGAACCCTGGTTACAGTTCGGAGTTCTTGATCCTGAGCGATCGCTGTCGCTCAGGATGGCAAGCGTATAAGGTCTGACGCGGCACATGGAGCCAGGCCAGGATGCCGCCGCGTGTATCTCTCTGGATTTGGATCCTCGTCGCGGTCGAGAGCTCTTGATCCTTCGCGACTTGGCGTCGCTCAGGATGGCATAGGTCGTACGCTACGTCGCCAGCTCCCTAGCGCCCCTGCAGCCGGCGTTTCTGAGCTGTGCCCGGCGGCGAAACGCGACGCAGCGACGCGGGGCGGGCGCCCATCTCCGTCCGGTAGGCCGGGGCCGTTATCGGCACCTCCACGCAGACCCCGGGGTCGTTGAGGCGCGCCATGATCCGCTCTTCGAGCTGCTTGCCCATCGCATCGAAGCTGACGGTGAACACCGTGGGCAGCCGGGCGGCGTAGCGATGGTTGATCAGCTGGAAGAGACGGTCGCGCACCCAGGAGACGTCGCTTTGCGCCCCCAGGTCGTCCAGGATCAGGAGCGGCGCGTTGCGGAGCTGGTTGAAGCCATCGAGGAAGCTGGGGCCGCTGTCGCGGTCCATCAGGTGCCGCAGGTAGTCCAGCAGATCGGCGACCACGAAGAAGACCGGCCGCTCGCCCCGGTCACGGCAGCGGTTGGCGATAGCCGCCGCGAGGTGAGTCTTGCCGCAGCCGTTAGGCCCGAAGATCAGCAGCCAGTTCTCCGGCGACTCGGCGAAGGCCATCGCCTGGCGATAGGCGTTCTCCAGGCTCCAGCGCTCATCGGGCTTGAGGTGCGGCGCGGCGATGTCGAAGCCCTCGAAGGTCATCTCGCGCATCCGCTCCAGGCCCAGCGAGTCTGGGAGGTTGACATCGATTTGACGCGCCGCCGCCTCGACGTAGTAGACGCGCGCCACGGCCGGGTCGGTCAGCCGCATCCGCAGCCGCTCATCGATGCGGTCCAGGGCCAGGTTGGTGGTGACGACGGTCGGCAGCTGGGCGTTGTAGCGGTGGTTGAGCACCTGGAACAGCTTCTCCTGGGCCCAGGCCGTCGCGCTCTGGGTCCCCAGGTCGTCCAGAATCAGTACCGGCGCGTTGCGCACCTGCTCGATCAGGGAGTCGTAGCCGACCTCGCTGTTGGGGTTGTAGGCCGCGCGCAGGTGGTCCAGCAGGTCCGGCACGACGACGAACAGCGCCGGCTGGCCCCGCTCGATGCAGCGGTTGGCGATTGCCGCCGCCACGTGGGTCTTGCCCGCTCCGGACGAGCCGTGAACCAGCAGCCAGCCCTCCGGCGCTTCGCCAAAGGCCTTCGCGTCCGCGACCAGGCCCCGGAATAGCTCCCGGTCGCGCGGGTTGGTGCTGCGGCCGTGCTCGATTAGGTTGTGGAAGGTCAGCCGCGTCAGCGCGCCCAGCGAGCTATAGCGCTGCAGCCGCTCCTGCCGGCTCTCCGCCGACTCCTCGGACACGCAGTCGCAGGGCAGGGCCTTGCCGAAGTCCGGGTGGTCAAGGGGCAGCGACCGCCTTACGAAGCCGGCGCCGCCGCACTTCGGGCAGACTTCGGCCTCGCCGGACGCCTCGCCCCGGGCGTTAACCGCCGAGTCCGCGATAGCGCCGGATGAACTGGGCGCGGGCGGTGTTAGCCCCATCAGTATCTCGTCCAGCCGTTTCACGCGTCCGTCCTTCCGTAGCCCAGCGCTGCAAGATCGCCGCCGCATAGCGCCAGGAGCGCTTGTTGAGCAGCGCCGCCTCTCGCAGCGCTTCTTCCAGCCACTCGATCGGGTAGAGCCGCTCCGCCTCTTTGAGCTCTTCCGCCACCAGCGGCGTCAGCGGCCCGATGTTCTCCTCGTAGAGCTGGAAGACGTTGCCCCGTAGCGATGCCGGCGCGCCGGTTTCCGCCGGCAGCGCCCGCCCCAGCTCGATGCGTCCGTCTCGTATCTGCTCCACCGCCCGCCGGTCCGAAGGCGTGTTCACGAAGTAGAGCGACTCCGCCCTGCCGTCCTTCTCGACATCGAGACGCAGCAGCGTCCCGCGTTCGACCGCCTTATCCAGGGCCTGCCGCAGGTCCTCGGTGGCAAGCTGCTCCAGCAATGGCCCCTCCGACCTCAATTCTCGCTCCGTCAGGAAGCGCGGATAGCCCTTACGCCGTCCCAGCGCGTAGAACAGATACAACGAGACCCGCAGCTCCGCCTCGTCCTCGATTTGCGGCATCACCTCGGCAAAGAACAGGCTGGGGATGATCGTCCCCTTCGCCCCGGCCGGGAACCCCGTGAATTTTCGCAAGTCTGCACTTGGCTTCTGGACAAAAGTCATTACCTATGCCTCTTACGCCAGCGCTCGGCACCGTACCGTCCAAAGCTTTCAGCTTCAAAGAGTAAATCGTAATAGAACTGTCTTAGGCTGCCGCAAGGCCAATAGCTTGAATCATGGTAAAAATCACAGAAGGGGCAGAGCGGCTCTTTCTCAAGCCAGTCTCCTGCACGATGAAGGGCATAGGTCGTGTGCTCGACACAGTAATGCTGTACTACACGTGTCGCTGAATCAGAATGCGAACTCTTGGCTCGATAATTGAGGGCAAGTGTAGTTTCTTTTCCACAAACCCGACAAGGCTTCGCATTAGCAACCTCTAGTTTTGCCTCACGGAATCGCGTCGAAACTCTGTCGAGGTGTTCTTTAAGTTCACGCTCAATTTCCTCTATCGACTTGGTTACGCTTGTATTCGATTTAGGAGGAGTTCTTTGACTTGTCTTGTTAGAGTTTTCGGTCCGCGAATGTTGCGACAACTTCGCAGCAGACTCGTTAGGAGGTCGTTGACTCGCTATGAATGCTTCGATCTTCTCGCGGAATATGCTCCAGCTAGAAACTACCTTGGTGAATTGCTCAAGGCTGTCTAAGTCTACATTTGCTTTGTAGGCATCCTCGAGGAGCGACATTACTAATCGCTCATTCACATAGTGAAGGCGGTTCCGCAAGATTCCGCGAACGTAAAAGAGGCGGCGAAGGTGCTCAGGTAGTCCGCCGCTCTTATTGTTCTTGGCGATCCTTGGTGTATAAGAAAAGGCCTTTTGAGCAGATTCCAGTGTGCCCTTTCCTTTGTCATCGAACCGAATGTAGGTTTGAACCGATGTGTCTAAAGCCTCCAATAGTTCGGAGATCGAAAACTGACCTAACCACTTCTTTATGTCGCGTCGGCCGACGTCATTTACGCTCAGGTCGCACGCATCTTGGAATGCTCTGGCAACGGCTTCAACTTGGCGATCAGTCAGGTCTCGCAGTCCGTCGCGCCATTCCAGCATCATTTCGAGTTGCAAGCGCCGCTCGTTCAAGTCGTCTAGTTGTGCCTTCTGGCGAGATACGATGGATGTGTCGTTCAGTTCGCGAGATCCCTTGCCAGAATTGCAGGTGCGACATGCAGTTATTAAGTTGATAACTGTATCGTCCCCGCCTTGGGCTTTTGACTTAATATGATCAACCTCAAGTAACACGTCTGGCGCAGTCGCCCCGCAGTATTGACAGGTGAAGGCGTCACGCTTGAAAACCTCAAAGCGTAGGCTCGGACGCATTGATTCACGCTTTTGCGTCGGCGAGATGGTACTGGTCACCTTAGCACCGGCTCTCCCGCGAATTGCTCTGCCGGGTTGTCCTGGAACTTGGAGAACTTGTCCACAAACTGACAGTCGATGACGCCCGTGGGGCCGTTACGGTGCTTCGCCACGATGATCTGGGCCTGGCCCTGCGGATAGGGATCGCTACGGCGGTCCGGGTGCAGCCGCTCCCAATCGTCTCGCGACGTGTACATCTCCTCACGGTAGATGAAGAGCACCACGTCCGCGTCCTGCTCGATGGAACCGCTCTCGCGCAGATCGCTGAGCATCGGGATGTGCGGCGTGCGCTGGTCGGGCGCGCGTGATAGCTGGGAGCCCGCCACGATGGGCACGTTCAGCTCTCGCGCCAGCTCCTTCAGCGAGCGCGTGATGAAGCTGATCTCTTGCACGCGGTTATCGCTGCGATTGCCGTGTACGAGCTGCAGGTAGTCGACCACGATCAGGTCAAGGCCGTAGTCACGCTGCAGCCGCATCGTCTTGGCGCGCAGCTCGGGGATTTGCAGCGAGGCGCTGTCATCGACGTAGATGTCGGCCTGGGAGAGGACGCCGTGAGCGTGCATGATCCGGCTCTCTTCCGTCTCGCTGTGCAGGCCTAATCGCAGCCGCGCCGAGTCGACTCGCGACTCCGCGGCCAGCAGACGTTGCGCCAGCTGCTCGCCCGCCATCTCCAGGGAGAATACCGCGACCTTGGCGGCCTGGCCCACGGCGGCGTTGCGCGCGAAGTTCAGCATCAACGCCGTCTTGCCGACACCGGTGCGCGCCGCGACAACTACCAGGTCGGACGGGTTCAGCCCGCCCAGCAGCAGGTCGAGATCGCTGATGCCGGTGCGCATATTGCCGCCGAAGGGGACCACGCCCGCGGCGTCCGGCGGATTCAGGTAGGGGTCGAGGAACTCGCGGATGTGGACGAAGTCGCGTATCCGCTCGCCGGAGCGCAGCGCGTAGACCAGGGACTCGGCCCGAGACAGGGCGTCGTCCAGGTCGGGGCCGCCCTCATAGGCGACCTGCGCGATCCGCGTCGCCACGCCGATCATCTGCCGGTAGGTGGCGTCGCGCTTGACGATCTGGGCGTAGTGCTCGACGCCGATGGGTGTCGGCAGGTTCATCACCAGGTCGCTGAGGAAGGTCAGGCCGCCGGCGTCCTCCAGCCGGCCGCGGCGGTCCAGCTCGTGCGCAACGGTAACCTGGTTGATGGTCTCGCTGCGCTCCCAGAGGGCGAGGCAGGCCTCGTAGGTCCAGCCGTTGATCTCGCGGAAGAAGTCGCGCGGCTGCAGGACGGGGGCGACCTTGAAGATCGCCTCGTCATCGACCAGCAGGGACGCTACTACCGACTCTTCGGCCTGGATATCGTGGGGTGGAAGCTGTTCGAACATCGGGCGGCGGGTCCCTTTGTTTAGCGGCTAAGTCTCTCTAAGTCCGAAAATGCACGTCCGAGATGCAGCGGTCCATCTTCAGACCATCCGACCTCTAACTTCTAACCTCAGTCCTCTTCCGTCCCGGTCACCTCGACCGTGACCTCGGCGCGCACGTTGCGCGTCAGCGTCACCGGCACCGTGAACGTGCCGACCTCCTTGATCGGCGCCTCAAGCAACACCTGCCGGTGCTCGACCTGCGACCCGATCCGGGAGCTGATCTCGGCGGCGATGTCGCTGGCCGTCACGGAGCCGAAGAGACGGCCCTGCTCGCCGGCGCGCTCGTGCCGCACGATCGGCGACGCGGCCAGCTTGGTCGCGACAGCGCGGGCGGCCTCATCGACCTTCTCCTGCTCCTGGGCGATGGCTTTGGCGCGCGCCTCCGCCTGCTGGAGGGTAGAGGCGGTGGCCGCGGCGGCCAGCTTGCGCGGCAGCAGGAAGTTACGCGCATACCCATCGGCGACATTCTTGATCTCGCCGGCGTGAGCAACGCCCTCCACTTCATCGAGAAAAACTACACGCATCCCTAACTCCTTGTGTATGAAGCGGCCCCGGCTGTCTGGTCCCTCATAACGCTGAAGGACAACGGGGCAGACAGCAGGGGTCGAACAAAGGGGATTCTCGGCCGATATGTGGCCGTAATCAATGGCTCAACCCCTGCGACGGAATCTTTATTTATCCACATATCAAAGCGTCAGCTTCAAAGCCAGACCAGAACAAACGTACTCTGACCTATGTAAAGAGTCAAGCCCGGCAAGAAGGCTATTCTTCCGTCAGCGCGGTGGCCAAACCGCCCTCAAAGGCCTCGCTCAGGCCGGCCAACGCTGCATCGACGCTTCCCGCGAGCAGCAGGCGATTACCACCCGTCCGGCCCAGCCTAACGTATGGTACCCCTTCACGGCTGAGCAGTCCCTGTAGGTCCGCGACGTCATCCTGCCCCACCGACACGACGATCCTCGATGCAGTCTCGCCGAACAGCGCCGCGTCCCGGCGTCCGCTCAGCTTCAGGCCCTCGCTGATAAAGCCGATGCCTCTCTGCAAGCAGGACTCCGCCAGCGTCACCGCCAGGCCGCCGTGCGAGCAGTCATGCGCCGACCGCAGCAATCCGGCCGTAGCCGCCTCGACCAGCACGTGCTGCACCCGCGCCTCCAGCGCCAGGTCGATCCGCACCGACCCGGCTACCAGGCCGTGCATCTGCCTGAGATATTCGCTACCGGCCAGCTCGATCGCATCGCCTAGCAGCGCCTCGTCATCGCCGCGATGTTCGGCAGACGCGCCGATCAGGTAGACGACATCGCTTTCGCCCTGAAAGCCCATTGGCACGGCCTTCGAGGCGTCATCCATGATCCCCAGCGCGCCGACGACCGGCGTCGGGTAGATGGCCGTCCCGTCCGACTCGTTGAACAGCGAAACGTTGCCGGAGACCACCGGCACGCCCAGCGTCTCGCAGGCAGCCGCCATGCCGCGCACCGCCTCCTCCAGCTGGAAGTAGACGTCCAGCCGCTCCGGGTTGCCGAAGTTGAGGCAGTCCGTCACCGCGATCGGCCGCGCGCCGCTGCAGGCGACGTTGCGGCAAGCCTCCGCCACGGCGAGAGCGCCACCGGCGAACGGGTCGAGGTAGGTCTTGACGCCGTTGCCGTCGGTCGCCAAGGCGATGGCTCCGGGGGCGATGTCTTTGATCCTCAGCACTGCCGCGTCCGAGCCCGGCCCCTGCACCGTGTTGGTCAGCACCTGGTGGTCGTACTGGCGCCAGACCCAGCGCTTGGAGGCGATCTCCGGCGAGGCCAGGAGCTGCAGCAGCGCCGCGTTGGCGTCCATCGGGCCCTGCTCCCAGGCAACGATGTCCGGCAGGAAGGCCAGGTCGTAGGTCTGCAGCTCGTCCAGGCCCTTTGGCTTCGTGCCTTGACGGCGGTACTCCGGCGGCTCCGTGAACAGCTCCGCCGGCACGTTGACCACGCTCCGCGACCCGTCCCGGATCCGCACGACGCCGTCGTCCGTCACGTGGCCGATGACGTCGGCGTGGATCTCCCAGCGCCGGAAGTGGCCCAGGACCTCGGCCTCATGCTCCTTCTTGGCGATGACCAGCATGCGCTCCTGTGACTCGCTGAGCATCACCTCGTAAGCGGTCATGCCCTCTTCGCGGCGCGGCACCAGCGCCACGTCGATATCGACGCCGGACTCGCCGCGCGCCGCGCACTCCACCATCGAGCTGGTTAGCCCGGCAGCGCCCAGGTCCTGCAGGCCGACGATCCAGTTGCCGTGCTTCTCGGCCAGCTCCACGCAGGCTTCCATCAGCAGCTTTTCGAGGAAGGGATTGCCCACCTGGACCGTCGGCCGCAGCTCTTCCGAGCCGGCCTCGCTAGGAGCGGCGCTGGGGGTGGTTGAGTTGAGCGGGCGTCGCTTTTCAAACGTCCGCGAGGCCAGCACGTTGGCGCCACCGATGCCATCGCGTCCCGTATCGGCGCCGACCAGGATGACCGGGTTGCCGGCGCCCGTGGCTACCGCGCTGAGCAGGTCATCCGTCCTGGCGACGCCAACGCACATGGCGTTGACCAGCGGATTGCCGTCGTAGGACTCCGAGAACGAGACCTCGCCACCGACCGTCGGCACGCCAAGGCAGTTGCCGTAACCGCCGATGCCGGCGACGACGCCCCTGAACAACGCCCGATTGCGCGCGTTACGCTCGTTACCCTTGTCCGCTTGCCCGTTTGCCCGTTTGCCTCTCAGCGGCCCGAAGCGCAGCGAATCGAGGATGGCGATCGGCCGCGCCCCCATGGCGAAGATATCGCGCACGATACCGCCGACACCGGTCGCCGCGCCCTGGTAGGGCTCCACCGCCGATGGGTGGTTATGCGACTCGATCTTGAAGACGGCGCAGTAGCCGCCACCGATGTCGACGGCGCCCGCGTTCTCGCCGCCGCGCGTCGTCAACACCTGCGGCCCCGTGCTGGGGAAGAGGCGCAGCAACGGCTTCGAGTTCTTGTAGCCGCAGTGCTCGCTCCACATGGCGCCGAACATGCCCAGCTCCACGTCGTTCGGCTCACGGTCCAGCCGCGCGACGATCTGGTCGTATTCGTCCGCTGAGAGGGCGATCAGGGCAAGGGTCTCCGGGTCTCGGGGCACATCCCCATCTTAGGTCGAAGCGCAATCGGCGCTCAAGGCGATGCCCAGACGTACACGCTAAACTCCACTCGCTGTAATCTGCCTCTGACATCTCGATAACTCAGCGCAAGGAGAACGCCCAATGACCCTACAAGTCCGGCGAGTGGTCACCGGCCACGACGCCAACGGCAAGGCCATCGTCCAGATCGATGAGCTGGCATCCAACCTGATCTCGAATCGCCCCGGCGCCGAGTCCAGCGTCATCTGGACCACGGACGGCTTCCCGGCCGACAACATGGCTGGAGCCCAGGAAGACCTCAAGCAGACAACTCTGGCCGGCGGCAGCGTCTTCCGCGTCCTCCAGCTCAGCCCCGGCGTGACTGCCCGCAACCACCGCACCGACTCGATCGACTACGCCGTCGTCATGGCGGGTGAGATCGACATGACCCTGGACGACACGACCGTCCACCTCAAGGCCGGCGACGTACTGGTGCAGCGCGGCACGATCCACAATTGGCAGAACAACGGCACGGAGCCCTGCGTCATCGCCTTCGCCCTGATCGACGCCAGGTCGGTCGAGATCGGCGGCAAGGTCCTCAGCGCCCAGGGCTAAGGGAACGTAAGGCGTTGTAGCGGCGACCTTCGGGTCGCCACGGGCGGGCGGCCGCCACTAAGGACCAGGACGGGAGTCGAAAATGGCGAAGACGAACTTCCAGAGCGTAGACGAATACATCTCCACCTTCCCGAAGGAGGTTCAGGACGTCCTGGAAGAAATCCGCCGGACCGTTCACGAAGCGGTACCGGAAGCTCAGGAGAAGATCAGCTACCAAGCGCCAACCTTCACGCTGGACGGCAAGTACTTAATCTATCTCTCAGCCTGGAAAAACCATATCGGCATGTACGGCCAGTCTTCCGAGGCCACGGAAGCTTTCAGGGAGCAACTCACGCCCTATCTCGGCGAAAAAGGCGCCCTGCGCTTCCCCCTCAATAAGCCGATGCCGCTGTCGTTGATAAGCGATCTCGTAAAGTTTAGCGCCAAAGAGCGCCTCGATAAGGCAAAGACCAAATGAGGCGCGCCTGCTCAGGCCCTGGCCAGCGCCCGCTCCTCCACCGGCCCAGCGTCAGCATGCTCGATAGCGAAGTCCAGGCCGGGCGCCTCGTCGCCATTCGCGGCTGCATCTTACATCTACTCGGGGACCCTACCCTACTAGACGCTGTAGGGCCCAGGATTGCATGATGTCCACCGCCGGGCGCAACGACAGGCCAGTCGCGGCATCAAATCATCACCGGTTGAAGATTGCAGCCGTTGCCTCTTGGACCAGGAGATTAGGGAAGGGAGAGTGCGGCTTTCTTGCCGAGCACGAGGTTCTCGTATGAGAGCTTCTTCAGCTCATCGTCTGTCAGCCGTACGCTGGCGTCGAGTACCTCGATACCGATTACGTGGCCGTCCCCATCCAGGTCAACGACGACGCCTTCCTCAACATCGATACTATTAGAAGCTTCAGCCTTCCTCAGCTCAATGTAGAGAGCATCAGCCTCAGGGTCGTAAGTTATCTTCATCACTGCTGCCTACTTGAGCCTTAGCGTAACAGTTATGACGACTCGATCTCCATCTTCTTCCATCACGGTCACCCGCAACACCCCATCTCGATACCTGGAGAGGTAGTTAATCCGGCCGCGAATGCTCGGCTGAGTGTCTCCCGCCCTCTCAACACCCAGCCGCACATCTTCATCACTAATTCCTTGGCGTCGCATCCGATTGCGCGCGTGCCGGGTAAATCGGAGCCTCACTCCTCGCGGCTCCGCTTACCTCGCCGCTCCTCAACGCGCCCCAGCTCCTCGAAGGCGTCTTCCATGACCTGGCGCTTCCTGGCTTCCGTCACGTGGGTGTAGACCTGCGTCGTGTTCGGGCTCTCGTGGCCCAGCAGCTCCTGGACAACGCGC
This sequence comes from Dehalococcoidia bacterium, assembly GCA_009377745.1. Lineage (GTDB taxonomy): Bacteria > Chloroflexota > Dehalococcoidia > DSTF01 > WHTK01 > WHTK01. The sequence goes on along the minus strand of WHTK01000020.1, from coordinate 17,566 downwards.
AAGTCTGCGCCGCCGTCCAGCAGGTGGGTGGCGAAGCTGTGGCGCAGGAGGTGGGGATGCACTTCCGAAGGTAGACCCGCCTTCGTCGCGTACTTGCGCACCAGCATCTGCACCGACCGCGCCGTCAGGCGCCCGCCGGCGCGGTTGAGGAACATCGCGCTCTCCTTGCCGGATGCCAGCTCCGGCCTGCCCTCGCGCAGGTAGCGCTGCAGCGCCTTCTGGGCCGGCCCGCCGAACACGCCGACGCGCTCCTTTTTGCCCTTGCCGCGCACCCGCACCGTCCGGTCGCGCAGGTCCAGCTCCGGCAGGTCCAGCGACACCGCCTCGCTGACCCGCAGCCCCGCCGCGTAGAGCAGCTCCAGCAGCGCCCGGTCGCGCAGGTCGCCTGGCTCGCTGCCATCGACCGCCGCCACCAGCCGGTCGATATCGGACGGCGACAGGATGTCCGGCAGCCGGCGCGGCAGCTTAGGCCCCGTCACGCCGAAGAAGGGGTCGATTTCCAGCATGCCCTCGGTGCGCAGCCAGCGGTAGAAAGACCGGATCGTGCTTACCTTGCGGCGCACGCTGGCCGTTGCCACGCCCTGGTTGAGCAGCAGCGCCAGGTAGCGCCGCATATCGCCCCGTTGCGCCGCGAGCAGCGCCACGTCCCAGCCCTGCAGCGCCAGCAGGAACGGCTCCAGGTCACTGCGATAGTTGCGCAAGGTATAGGCCGAAAGGTTGCGCGCCGCGCCCCGTTCGACCAGGTAGCGCTCTACCAGCGCCACCGTCTCAGCGTCTAGCCGCGGCCTGGCTTCTTCTGATACCGGCTCAGCCTCGGACTTACGAGACGCCTTCCGCCTCTGAGGCGCCTCGATCTTCGGTCCCGCATATGGCTGCCTGCGACGGTTCACCACCAGTCGCTCCTCAAATCCCGCCACCCAGATTATGCATCGATCTGAGCCGCCGTTGTCAGCTACAACAGTACCCCGGCCTTTCAGGCCGGGGTACTATCAGCAGATGGACGAGGTGGCGACCTAAAGGTCGCCGCTACAGAATCGAGTAAGGTCTCAGGACACAGCGGCGGGCGCCTTCACCGGCTCATCCGAGCGTTCCTTGGCCTGCGTGGCCGGGCCGGTCCAGCCGCAGGCGGTGCATTTCGCCTTGCGGCCGCGCTCCGCGACGATCATGCCGCTGCACTGCGGGCAGACCTGCGGCATCGGACGCTGCCAGCTCGTGAACTCGCACTTGGGATAGTTGGAGCAGCCGTAGAACTTGCGGCCCTTCTTGGTGCTCCGCTCAACGATCTCGCCGCCGTCCAGCGGGCAGGGAATGCCCGTCTTCTGCAGCAGCGGCTTTGTGCCCTTGCACTCCGGATAGCGCGTGCAGGCCAGGAAAGCGCCGAAGCGCCCCCGCTTCACCACCATTGCGGAGTCGCAGACATCGCATTTCTCGTCCGTAGCCTGGGGCTCGTTGTCGCCGTCCGGCCGCGTGTAGCGGCACTCCGGGAAGCCGCTGCAGGCGAAGAACGGCCCGAAACGCCCGAAGCGCCGGATCAGGGGATGGCCGGACTCGGGGCAGATCTCGCCCGTCTCCTGCACCACCGCCGGCGCGTCTTCCGCCGATTTCAGCGCCTCGCTCAACGGGTTGTACAGCTCTCGCACCGTCGGCTGCCAGGGGCGTGAGCCGGAAGCGATCTCGTCCAGGTCTTCTTCCATGTCGGCCGTGAAGCGCAGGTCGATGATGTTGGGGAACTGCTCGACCATGAAGTCGTTGACTACGAAGCCCAGCTCCGTCGGCTTCAGCGCCCGGCCATCCCGGTCGACGTAGCCCCGGTCCTGAATCGTCGAGAGGATAGGCGCGTACGTGCTGGGCCGGCCGATGCCGTTCTCCTCCAGCGCCTTGACCAGCGTCGCCTCCGTGTAGCGCGGCGGCGGCTCCGTGAAGTGCTGTTCCTTCTTTATGTCACGCAGCGCCAGCAGGTCGCCCGCCGTCATCTCCGGCAACGGTGTCGTCAGCTGCTGGGTGCCGTCGTCGCCGGTACCGCCCGGGGCCGGCTCATCGCGGGCCTCTTCGTACAGGGCCCGGTAGCCGGGGAAGCGCACCGCGCTCGCTGTGGCCCGTAGCTGGAAGGCAGCCTCGCCGGCCACGGACGGCGTCGCGTCGATGTCCACCGAGACGCTGTCCAGCACCGCGTCCGCCATCTGACAGGCGACTGCGCGCTGCCAGATCAGCGTGTACAGGCGTCGCTGGTCCGTGGTGAGGCCGCGCAGCTCCGGCGCCCCCGGCTCTCGCAGCGCCGATGTCGGCCGGATCGCCTCGTGCGCCTCTTGCGCGCCCTTGCGCGACTTGTAGACGCGTGGCGCCGAAGGCAGGAAATCGCCGCCGAACTTGCGCGCCACGTAGCCGCGTATCTCGTTGATCGCGATGTCTGACAGGTTCGTCGAGTCGGTGCGCATGTAGGTAATGAGGCCGACGCGGCCGGAGCCGCGCAGCTCGATGCCCTCATAGAGCTGCTGCGCCAGCGCCATCGTCCGCCGCGCCGTGTAGCCGTAGCGCCGCGACGCGTCCTGCTGCAGGGTGCTTGTCGTGAACGGCGGTGCAGGGCGGCGATGGATATCGCGGCGGTGCACTGTTTTTACTACATATGTAGACTGCCTCAGCAGCCCTTCGGTGCGCTCCGCTTCCTCGCCGGAGCCAATCTCGAAGTGCCGTTTGCCGGTCTGGCCCCGCAGCCGGGCGCTGAACTCCGGCGAGCCCGTGGCTTCGGCCTTCCGCAGCAGCGCGTCCAGCGTCCAGTACTCCTTAGCGTCGAAGCCCTGGATCTCGCGCTCGCGGTCCACGACCATCTTCACGGCCGCCGACTGCACCCTTCCGGCCGAGAGGCCTCGCCTCACCTTGCGCCAGAGCAACGGACTGATCTTGTAGCCGACGAGCCGGTCCAGCACGCGGCGCGCCTGCTGCGCGTCCACCAGGGCGAAGTCGATGTCGCGCGGGTGCAGGAAGGCCTCCTGGATGGCCGTCGGAGTGATCTCGTGGAAGACGACGCGCTGCAGGGGCCGCCCCTCGAGGCCCGCGGCCGCTACCAGGTGCCAGGAGATCGCTTCGCCTTCACGGTCGGGGTCTGTCGCCAGGTAGATTATGTTGGCCTTGCTGGCGGCCTCCTTGATCCGGTTGACGACCTCCCGCTTCTCCTTCGGGACGATGTAGTGGGGCTCGAACTCGTTGTCGACGTCCACGCCCAGAGTCGAGCGCGGCAGGTCGCGCACGTGGCCCACGGAGGCCGTGATCTCATAGGCAGAGCCGAGTATGCCGGCGAGCGTCCTCGCCTTGGCCGGTGACTCGACGATCACGAGGTCGTGGACGCTGTTGCTGCGCGAGCGGGTTGCGGCGCTACCGTTACGGCCGCGCGTGCTCTTGCGGGCGGCTGTCGAGCGCTTGCTCTTGGTGGCTGTCTTGGGCGGGGTTTGTTCGGTTTTCTTGGTTGGCATCAGAAAAAGTCTAATCCTCTTCAGGCTGTACTGGCTGTACTGTATGTAACGTTAACTTCGCGGGCCCTTACAAAGCTCATCGGCCCTGTCTGCCGCACCATGCCCTTAAGCTCCAGCATAGCCAGAGCGCTGGACACCGAGGCGATCGGCAGGCCGCTCACCCGCTGCACTTCGTCAATGTGAATCGGCTGGCTTGAGAGCACCCGAAGCAGCGCCGCTTCCGTCTTATCCGCCGGCGCCACCTCGCGCAGCTCCGGCTGGTGCGTCGCCATCGTCAGGTTCAACTCCTCCAGTATATCTTCGGCCCGTGTGACTAACCTCGCTTCTCCCTCCCGGATCAGCCGGTTCGCCCCACGATGCGTCGGCGAATAGATGCTGCCCGGGATGGCGAACACTTCTCGATTCTGGTCGATGGCCATGCGCGCCGTGATCAGCGCCCCGCTATCGACATCTCCTTCTACTACTAACACACCCAGGCTCACAGCGCTAAGGATCCGGTTGCGCCGCGGGAAATATTCGCTGCGTGGCTGGGTGCCCAGCGGGTAGTCGCTGATCAGCGCTCCCTGCTGACTAATCTCCTGCGCCAGCCTGGCGTGCTCCGGCGGGTAGATCAGGTCCAGGCCGCAGGCCAGCACCGCTATCGTCCGGCCGCCCGCGCTGAGGACCGACCGGTGCGCAATGGCATCGATGCCGCGCGCCAGGCCGCTTACGACCGTGATCTTGTGGCGCGCCAGGTCCGTCGCGAAGTGCTTCGCCGCCTGGCGGCCGTAGGGCGTCGCCCGGCGCGTCCCCACCACGGCGACAGCCCACTCATCCTCCGGCCGCAGCTCGCCGCGCACGTAGAGCACGGGCGGCTTGTCATCGATCTCCTTGAGCCGCACCGGATAGCCCTCGTCGCGCCAGCTGTAGGCCTTGACGCCGGCCTTGCGCAGCTTCTCGATCTCGGCGTCCGGGTCGATGGAGGGCCGGCCGTTGACGATGCTGGTGACCGTGCCGGAGTCCAGCCCCGCTGCCTTCAGGCCGGCCGCGCCTGCCTTCCAGGCGTCCGCCATGCTATCGAAGTAGTCAGCCAGCAGCCCGGCGCGCACCGCCCCAACGCGGGAAATGCGCGAAAACGCCACCCAGAACTTCAGGTCGTCAGACGCCGTGGCCATCGGGCAGGAATCTTACGCGGTCGCGGCTTCTCTCTGCAAGAACGTGGATCACGCATCCAGTTCAACCCTCTCACTTTGAGAGGGTAAGCAGGATGCGTAGGGGCCGCCCGCGCCGATCCGCAACTTCCACAGAATCCCGTTGAGCACCTGCCGGTGATCGCGCCAACGGCGCCCCCGACCCGACACCGGCAACAGCGACTCAATCCGCGCCCACCCCCGATGCGTCAACTCACCTCGACGTTTCTCCGAATCCCTCATGATCCGCCCAACTCAAGACGCATTGTCGGTGCGTTACCCGTCGTGCGCTTCGGCTCTCGCCCCTAACATGGCCGCAGTGCCGGCGATCTCGCCCGCGGGTTCGAAGATGAGGATCGCGATGCCGTCACCAACCGTCTTCGACTCCACGAGCCGCAGGCGCTTCTTGTCGCTCGTGTCGCCGAACAGGCGTTTGCCGGCCCCGAGAATGACCGGGAAGACCATCAGGCGCAGCTCGTCGATGAGGTCGTGGTCGATCAGCGTCTGCACGAGCTGGGCGCTGCCGTGGACCACGATATCTCCGTCCAACCGTTGCCTCAGCTTCGAAACCTCCTCCACCACGTCCCCCTTGAGCACGGTTGAGTTGTTCCACTCGGCTTTTTCAAGGGTCGAGGAGACGACGTACTTGGGCATGCTGTTGAACTTGTTCGCGAATCCGACTTCGTCAGTCATCGAGGGCCAGGCCGCGGCAAAGCCCTCCCATGTCACCCGCCCGAGCAGCAACGCCTGGGCGTTGAGGGTCTCGTCGAGCTTGAACTTGTCGCCATCCTGTCCGCGATTGATCTCGAAGGTCCAACCGGCGTGCTCGAAGTCCTCACCTCCGCCAGGCGCCTCCATGACGCCGTCGAGTGAGACGTATTCCGTCACCACGATCCTTCCCATCTTGATCCTCCTTCTCGTTGGTCCTTAACGACAACGACCGATGGCCCAGGGAACGTCATCGGTCGGGCATCCTACCACGACCAGGAGGCCGCCTGGCCGACCGGCTCAGCGACGGATGCGGTAGCGGATGTGTGTGGCCCCCGGCGTGTCGATCACCCGAACGATCTCCAGCTCGACGCGCGACGGCAACACCTCAAACAGCCGGCGGCCACCACCGAACAGCACCGGGATTTGAGAGATCTGCAACTCATCGACCACGCCGGCCTCGAGCGCACCCTGTGCCGTGTAGGCGCCGTGCACCATCACGTCCCGGCCCCCGGCGGCGGCCTTCGCCTGGGCTATCGCGCTCGCGATCCCATCATTCACGTACGTCACCAAGGGATAGTTCGCGACGGACGGGCCGGGCGGCCGGTGGCTGAGCACGAAGATCGGGACGCCGTGAATATCACCGCCCCAGTGCTCGGCCTGCTCCGCGGTACGCCGACCCGTCACCACCGCACCGGCCGCGTTTATCTCGTCGAACAACTCCCCGGCCGGCCCGGACGGCCGGACGAACTCCCCGCCGCCTGGGGCGAACCACTCGTGCAGCCGCTCGAAGCCGTCGCCGCCGGGGTTGCCCGGTTCGTCGTTCGGACCCGCGATGTACCCGTCGAGTGACATCGAAAAGTAGAGCACTGAAGTAGACATTTCGACCTCCCGCGGTCTCGATCCAAACAAGTTTCACTCATTGTAGACCCGGCATGGCGGCATTTCTCATCGGCCGGCCGGACCCAAATTTCAAGCCAAGGCATCAGCAGGCCGGGCGGCGCGTGGTCACCCGTCGGGGGCCCCGGGGTGAACCAACTCGCGCAGGGCCGCATCAACCGGAACCGCAGCTCGATCATTTTACAGGACACGCCCTGGCCCGATGCCCCAGTCTTGGGGCTGGGTGCAGCGCTACCACCACGGCAGCCACGGAAAAGCCCCGGACCGAGCCGGGGCCGCATGCTCAGTCCTCTGCCTCGTCCCTACTGCCCGCCGTTCTCCCCCTTCGGCACGGCCTCTCCCTTGCCGTTGCCGTTCCCGTTCGCCGGCTTCTCCTCCTGCACCACCCGCAGCCGCTTCACACGATGACCGTCCACGGCCAGCACATGCAGCTTCAAGCCGTTCGCCGTTACCTCGTCACCCACCGCCGGCATCCGTCCCAGATTCGTGAACACCAGGCCGCCGACGGTGTCGAAGTCGTCATCCGGCAGGGTGGTGCGGAAGAGATCGTTGAGGTCGCCTATTGAGACACGCGCGTCCAGCAGCGCCTCCGTCTCCGAGATCCGCACCACGTTTTGCTCGACGCGGTCATACTCATCCTCGATCTCGCCGACGATCTCCTCCAGCAGGTCCTCGATGGTCACCACCCCGGCTGTGCCGCCGTACTCATCGACCACGATTGCCATATGCACGCGCTGCTTGCGCATATCCGTCAGCAGGTCGTCAACCTTCTTGGATTCCGGCACGAAGAACGCCGGCCGGGCGATCTCTTTCAGGCTGGCCGGCATGGCCCCGTCCGCCAGATAGCGGAACAAATCCTTGGTATAGATGATGCCGGCGATTGTGTCGGCGTTTTTCTCGTACAGCGGGATGCGGCTGAAGCCCCTATCGATGATCAGGGCGACCGCGTCTTGCACGGTCGATTCCGTATCCACCGCCGCAATATCGACGCGCGGCGTCATGATCTCTCTCACCGTCGTGCCTTCGAGGCCGAAGACGCCGCGGATCATTTTCCGCTCGTCCTCTTCGATGTCGCCTTCGTTTTCTTCCAGCTCCAGGAGCCGCAGCAGCTCTTCCTCTTCTTCGGTATCGTCGTTGCGCCGCACCGCCCGCGCCGGCAGGTCCAGGACCCGCGCCACGCCGCCGAATAGCAGCTTGAATACGCCCATGAACGGCGCCAACCGTAAACCCCAGCGCTCGGGGTCGCGCGCCACTAACGCCCGCGGCGCCGCCTCCACGATAGCCACCAGCGCCAGGGCCGCGATAACCACGCCCAGCACCAGCTCCCAGCTATGGCCGCGTTCGCGGGTCAGCACCGTCACCGCAATCGTCGCCGAAGCCACGATCGCCAGATTTCGTCCCAGCGCCAGCGCGTGCAGCAGGGCCTCTCGCTCCTGCATGTAGCTGTGCAGGATCTCCGCCCTTGGCACGCCCTGTCCCGCCAGCAGGCGCACCCGCGCCCGGCTGATCGAGATCAGCCCCGCTTCCGCCGCCGCGACGAATATCAGCAGCGCCTGGCACAGGCCCAGCAGGCCCACGCCCGCCCAGCTAAAAGCGTCCATATTCGCTCTCATCCAGCACGCGCGCGCCCGCGGGCACATCCCGTGTCACGTTCATACTCGGGCCCACCATCGCCCCGGCGCCGATCTTCACACCGGGCATCGTGCTGGTGTTGACGCCGATGCGCGCGTTGGCGCCCAGCATGAGCCCCAGCTTCATCCGACCGGTGTCCAGCCTCTCGCCCGCGACGACCGATGGCACGGTACGGTCATCGATTCTGAAGTTGGCCGTTACGGCCCCGTAGCCCATCGCCGAGCCGCGGTCAAAGACGCTATCGCCAACGTAGTTGTGGTGCAGCTCCACACCCTCGAACAGCACACTGCGCGCTACCTCGCTGCCGAAGCCCGCGACGCAACGCGATCCGAGGATCGATTCCCTGACGAGGGCGTTATGGCCCACCAGGCTGCCGTGTCCGATCAGCGCCGGCGGCGCCACGTGGGCTCCCGGAAAGACGCGCACGTCCCTGCCGATGAAGACGCCGTCCTCCCGCTGCTCGTAGCCTTCACCCGGCGATTCAGCGCCGCTGGTCCAGAGGTCGAGCAGCATGTCCGCCACGTCCAGCAGGTGCCAGGGGTACTTCAGCGCCTGCCAGCGTCCTTCGTAGACATGCGCCTGGAACCGCCCCGAGGCCATCATCTTGGAAAGCGCGCGTTCGTAGGCGTCGTCCGGGCCGGGTACAGCCGCTTCGGTATCGAGAGCCTCAACCAGCCCTCGCGCCGAGGCAAAGACGTGCGCTACGAGGTTCACGAGGTCGCTGGGCTCGCTGCCCTCGCCCGGCTTCTCGATCACGGAGGTAACGTAGCCGCCTTCGAAAGTCAGGTAGCCGCCGGGGAAGTAGCTCGAAACCCGCTGCGCCGCCACGAGCCCGGCGAGGCCCGGCGTACGCTGCCAGCGGTCCAGCAGGTCAGCGTGCAGGCGTCCTTCGACGACGTCCTGGGCCTGCGTCACGTACACCGGCTCGTCGCCAACTTCGAGCAGAAGTTCGCGCGCGGCGAGCACGGCGTCCGCCATGCCGCGAGGCTCATCCTGAACGGCTACGCGCACCAGCGGCCCCGGGCCCGTTGCCGGGTCCAGATCTACGGCCGCGCCGATCACCTCGATCTGGGAGGCTGTCTCCGGCCGGGACACCACGATGAAGCGCTCGCAGCCAGCCTGGTAGAGCAATCGCAGGTGCCGTTCCAGCAGGGTCTGAGAGCCCAGCTCAACCAGGGGCTTATCACGCAGGGGCCAAAAGCGGTTTGAAGCGCCGCCCGCCAGGACGAGGACCACTGGCCTGCTCATCGAGCGGCCAGCTCCGGTCTATGATCGTCGCTCAGGCTATCAGGTGGTTCGTCTTGAGACATGGGTTAGCAGGTACCGCTCGCACTCCGGCCGCGCACTATGTTTATCCGCCGCCACGACGCCCTGCTTCTCTTGTCGTTCCTTTCGTCCGTGACCAAGAAGGTCGCTCTATCTTATCGGCCAACTCCTCGCGCCTGTCAAGGCGCAACCTTCTGCTCCGGCGCCACCCGCATCGGCTTGACATCTAAACTCGCTCGCCCTACACTCCGCGCCAACATGACCGCGATGCAACCCTCTTACGCCGCCGCCGGACGCCAATCCGAGACCGTATGTCCGTGCGATCGTAAGCCTGCCGGGCCTGCACCGCCTTTCGATTAGCTCTTCCAGCTACGTCCGCAACCAGCAGGCCCTTCTAAAATCGAAGGGCCTTTTCATTTCTAATGAGGAGGAGACATGCTAACCGGCAAACTAGTGAGGCTTCGAGCACGCGCAATGACAGACCTCGACAACAGCCTGCGCTGGATCAACGACCCGGAAGTAACTCGCTTCCTCGGTGGCCAGACGCGCTACCCCTTTTCGCGCGAGCAGGAGGAGGCGTGGCTCACGGCCGCCGTCCTCCGCACTCATCCGCCTGAGATCTCGCTATCTATCGACACCCTTGCCGGCTCGCGCCATATCGGCGGCATTGGCTTGCACAAGGTGTCTCCGGAAGACCGCAAGGCAGAGCTCGGCATCATGATCGGCGAGCAGGACTGCTGGGGTCTGGGCTACGGTACCGATGCCATCCGGACGCTGCTGCGCTTCGCCTTCGACGAGATCAACCTTAACCGCATCGAACTCCAGGTGCATGACGACAACGCCCGCGCCATCGCCTGCTACCTTAAGTGTGGCTTCGTTGAGGAGGGTCGGCTCCGGCAGGACCGCTACAAAGATGGCGCCTACTACGACACGCTCGTGATGGGCATTCTCGCCTCAGAATTCCGCGCTCCATGAACCAAGACAACTACTACTTCGACCCTCGTGTTGCTGCTGCCTACGACGCCTCGCCAGAGCTGCCCGTGGACGACGTCCCCTTCTACGTCGATCTCGCCCTCGAAGCCCACGCCGCCGGCCAATCCGTCCTCGAGCTCGGCTGCGGGACCGGCCGCGTAACCATCCCCATCGCCGAGGCGGGTGCCGAGGTCGTCGGCCTCGATGGCTCACCTGCCATGCTCGAAATCGCCAGGCGCAAGGCGCCCAACTCTGACAACCCCCGCTGGGTTCAAGCCGACATGCGCGACTTCGATCTGGGCCGTCAGTTCGGCCTCGCGATCATCCCCTTTCGGTCCTTCCTACATTTATTGACGCCGGAAGATCAGCTGTCCTGTCTGGGCCACGTCCACACCCATCTCCTAGCCGACGGGCGTCTTGCCCTCAACTTCTTCGTGCCCGATCCCCGGCTGCTCGAGCTCGCCCACCAGGACATCGACCGGCGCAGCTTCATTTCGCGCGTAGAGCGTCGCATGCGACTCCGTCACGTTACTCAAGACGAGATGCAGCACCTGCTCGACCTCGCCGGCTTCGATGTCGAGGCCCTCCACGGCTGGTTCGACCGCCGCCCCTTCGATGACACCTCTACGGAGATGGTCTGGCTGGCCCGCAAACGCCCGTAGGTGGACGGCGCACATGTCGTTGCGAGCCATCGTGACAGCGAGGTGCAGCCTGAGCCGGGTCGAAGGGCGTGGCAACCCTTGATCTTCCATCACCGTCTACCATCTCCCCAAGGACGCCATGCCCATTGCGAGCCATCGGCCTCAGCCGAGGCGAAGCAACCTTTGATCTTCTGTCATCGCCTACCCTCTCCCACCAGACGCACACGGCACTACGAGCGCCAGGGATAGGACACTCCAATGCCTTCATCAAAAGGAATTGGATACATTTTCGCTTCACAAACATTGACAGCATTGGCACGCTTTAGTAATGTGTTACTGCTTTCACAATCTGATACGGAATTTGCCGAGGGTTTGGGAATATATGGAAATGCAAGCTACGCTGCCGAAAGTCTGCCCCCGCTGCAACGGCTCCATGATCATCGAGCGCGATTGGTACGGCTCCTACTCCACCTGCATCTGCTGCGGCTACGTCCGCGAAGCCGTCTCCTCGCCCGCCATCGACCTCATGCTTGAAGACGAGGAGGGCCGCGGCCGCCAGCGCCGCCGCCAGCCCTCCCACGGCAAGCTCCGCCTCTAACCAGGCTCGCCTTCAAACTAAAACGGGGCAGCCCTTGATGGGTTGTCCCGTTTTCTATTCCTTCGCTATCCAATTCTCGCGCCGCATCCGTAGGGGCGCAGCATGCTGCGCCCCTACGCTCCGCCGTCCCCGGCGTCCACCTTGATCTGCCGAGGCCGCATGTCCGCAAACGGGTCCCAACTAACGATACTGGTCATGTTTGCAACTCCTCCTGGGTAAATATTTCGCGGCTTCAGGCGCCGTTTTCACTCAAAGTGCTAAAATTGGTTTTTGGTCCTTGTCAAGAGTTTCATGCGTATCTTTGATAAGATATTTATCAAGTATTCTGATATGACTGTTTGACCATCTCGCCGCGCGATGCTAGACTTAACTCAAATGGCGAAGGACTTCTACGAAATTCTGGGCGTCAAGCGCGGTTCCTCCGAGAAGGAAATCCGCTCGGCCTACCGTAAGCTGGCCCGCAAGCATCACCCGGACGTCAACCCTAACGACAAGGCCGCCGAAGCCCGCTTCAAGGAGATCAACGCCGCCTATGACGTCCTCTCCGACGCCGACAAGCGCCAAAAGTACGATCGCCATGGCGACAACTGGGAGCACGCCGACGAGATCGAGCGCGCCCAGGCCCAGCGTGGCCGCGGCGGCAACGCCTTCTACTACTCGACCGGCGGCGGGCCTCGCGTCGAGTACGCCGAAGATGTCGACTTCGGTGACATCCTCGGCGGCATCTTCGGCGGCCGTCGCGGCGGGGCGACTCGCACCCGCCAGCAGACACGCCCGGTCCACACCGAGCAGCCCGTCGAGGTCACGCTGGAAGAGGCCGCGGCCGGCGCCACCCGCACCCTCCTAGTCGAGGGTGACCACGGCGACCAGCGCCGCCTCGAAGTCAAAATCCCGGCCGGCGTCGATACCGGTTCCCGCGTCCGCATCGCCGGCGAAGGACGGGCCGGCTTCGATGGCCGTCGCGGCGACCTCTACCTCGTCATCAATGTCCGGCCGCATGACCGCTTCGAGCGCAAGGCCGACGACCTGCACACCGAGGTCGAAACGCCCCTGACCACGGCCGTCCTCGGCGGCGAAGTCGAAGTCCAGGGCATCGACCGCAAGGTGGCGCTCAAGCTGCCGCCGCTGACCCAGAGCGGCCAGACTTTCCGGCTCGGCAAGCTCGGCATGCCGCGTCTCGGCGCCTCCGACACCCGCGGCGACCTCTTCGCCCGTGTCCGCGTCAAGCTCCCGACAGAGCTGACCGACGAAGAGCGTCACCTCTTCGAGCAGCTCAAGGAGTCCGGCATCTAAGCGACGCCCCACCCCTGGCGACCTGAAGGTCGCCGCTACAACGCCTAGACAATGGGTAAGCATTAAGCCAACGGAAGGAGACGAAGAGCACCAGTGCAGAGGCTGCAAGCCGCGGCCGGGGAGCATGAGGGGTGTCCCCTCATTTCCTCCTTTATTAAAAGGCGGAGCGCACAAGCCCGCTAGGGCGCAGGACGCGAAGCCGACGGTACTTAATACGGGAAGCTACTCAACATGACTAACCAGATCGAAGCCAACGCCATGGACGCCTACTCTGCCGCCGTCTCCGGCGCCGCCGAACGCGCCGGACCCGCCGTCGTCAAAGTCGAGATCGCCGGCCCCGCCCAGCCGCAGCAGCCCCGTCGTGGCCGTGGCCGGCGGCCTCAGCCGCCGCCGCGGGGCCAGGCCCCTTACCAGGCCGCCGGCTCCGGTGTCATCTTCGACTCCCATGGCCGCGTGATCTCCAACGCCCACGTCGTCCAGGCCGCGCCGCGCCCCGACGCTATCTCTGTCGTCCTTAGCGATGGCCGCCGTCTGCCCGCCGTCGTCGAGTTCGCCGACCCCAGCGTCGATGTCGCCGTCCTGCGCGTTGTGCCCCAGGGCTCCTTCCCGGTCGCCAAGCTGGTCTCGACGCCGGTAAAGGTCGGCCAGCTCGTCGTCGCTATCGGCAACCCCTTCGGCCTGAGCTGGACGGTCACGGCCGGCGTCGTCAGCGCCCTCGGCCGGTCCTTGCCTACCGGGCCCGCTGAGCAGCTCACCGACCTGATCCAGACCGACACGCCGATCAATCCCGGCAACTCCGGCGGCCCCCTGGTCGATGCCCGCGGCCGGGTCGTCGGCATCACCACCGCCGTCATGCCCTACGCCCGCGGCGTCGGCTTCGCGGTGCCGACCGCGACCGTCCTGGGCGCCATCGCCCGCGACCAGGAACGCCGCCGCGCCGCCGGCCCCCAGCGCTTCGGCATCAGCGGCATGCCCACGGCCATCGAGCCCGAGCTCGCCCAGCGCTACGGCCTCGCCGAGCCCAGGGGCATCCTGCTGGTCGAAGTCACTCCCGGCTCAGCCGCCGAGCGCGCCAGCCTGCGCCCGCTCGACATCCTGATCCGCCTCGGCGAAGCCCAGATCACCAGCGCCGAGACCCTCAAGCAGCGCATAGACGCCCTGGAGCCCGGCCGCGGCATCGAGCTCGCCTTCCTGCGCGGCGGCACCCTGCGCAAGACCCACATCGTGATCGGAGGCCAGTAATGACGACTCGAATCGCGTTGGCGGTCTCCGTACCTCGGGCCGAACCCCGAGGCTTCCGGCCGATGACGGGTCTGGCTCGATTACGCGGCGCCGGCCCCACCACCCCCCTGGCGACCGTAAAGGTCGCCGCTACAGGTGGCATCGTGCCCTGGGAATTGGCTATACCTCGGGCTGAACCCCGAGGCATGACGAGTCCTCGCGCCAATGACCAAGCACTGTCACTGATGCCTAAGAGCGGGGTGCAGGGGCCGCAGGCCACGCCGGGGAGTCTGAGGGGTGTCCCCTCAGATCTAAATCTCTTTACTTACTTAAAGGCGGAGCGCACAAGCCCCGACGCGTCGGGGCGCAGGACGCGGAGCCGATTGCCCCATCCGCTCCAGACAGGACTTAAACATGAACGAAAACCGTAACGCCGACCACGAAGAACCCGCCTTCATTATTAGCGTCGCCGCCCGCATGCTCGGAGTGCACGCGCAGACGCTGCGCTACTACGAGCGCGCCGGCCTGCTCACGCCCTCCCGGTCGCGAGGCCGCATCCGCCTCTACTCCCGCGCCGACCTCGAGCGCATCCGCCAGGTCCAGCGCCTCATAGACGACCTCGGCGTCAACCTGGCCGGCGCCGAAGTGATCATCGACATGTCATCCCGCCTGCGCGCCCTGGAGGCCGAAAACGAAGCCCTACGCCGCGAAATCCAACGCCTGCGCGACCATCGCCTCCCCGCGCCGAGGGAAGTGTAAAGAGATGACGTCACCGCAACGATATCCGCGCTTCACGAGTGTGACACTCTCATACGCTGAAAACACGATCGCGTTAGCTGAGTTTGATGAGGCAGTAGAGGAGCTAGGTCGGGATTTCTTCTCGGTAAATGTCTCGAGGCGTATTGCTGGACCAATGGCAAGCGGCCTCTTCGCCGATCCTGCGGTCACTTTCGTCCTCGGTGCATTAACAGCAACGTTTTTGGCGGAGTTGGGTAAGGATGTCTATCGAGGTCTAAAAGCGGGATTGTATCGGCTTTACAAAGCAGCAAGAACTGAGGCGAATCGACGAGGATACGTCCCTTTCGCTATTGCAATTCAATCGGAAGAATACTTGGGCCAACAAATTCTGTTGGTCGTCCAATCCGGACTGTCAGAAGAGGAGTTTAACAAGGCGCTGTCTCTTGCTTATGCCGCTTTGCAGTCCTCGCATCAGGCATTAGCGAATCCGAATCCCCCAATCGCAATACAGCTTTCTTTCGATAAGAACCGGGGATGGGAACGACTCGGAAACTCACAAGGCTAATGCACGACTGTCATGACACCACCTAACTTAGACCTCAGCCCCAAAACCCTCCGCCGCCTGCCCTTCCTGCAGACCGGCCCCGGCCGCCGCGCCCTCGACCGCTACGATGGCCTCGACCAGGCCATCGTCCGCCTCCTCGATAGGCACGGCATCCGGCTGCTGCGCTGGGCTCTGGCCGCCGTCTTCGTCTGGTTCGGCGTCCTCAAGATCATCGACCGCAGCCCCGTAGCGAACCTCGTCGCCGAGACGGTCTACTGGCTGCCGGCGGACGTCTTTGTGCCGGCGCTCGGCGTCGTCGAGGTGCTGATCGGCCTCGGATTGCTCTTCGGCGTCGGCCTGCGGCTGGTGTTCGCCGTCTTCTTCCTGCAGATGGCCGGCACCTTCCTCGTCCTCATCCTCCACCCCGGCGAGTCGTTTCAGGACGGCAACCCCGTCCTGCTGACGACGCTGGGTGAGTTCGTGATCAAGAACCTGGTGCTGATCGCCGCCGGCATCGTCGTCGCCAGCACCGTCCGGGAGCGCGAACGCGCCCGTCCCGAGGGCCTCAAGGAGCTGTAAGGAAGTGAACATGACCAGGCTGCTGCTAATCCCCTTCGCCGCGACGGCGCTGCTGCTGCTGGCCTGCGGCGAAGGCTCCAACGTTGCCTCCGTGGGCGGCGGCGCTCGCTGGTCGGATAGCGCCAACGCGACGCTCCTGAACCAGCTGCCCGCCTACAGCGGCGCCACGCTGGTGCGCGAATGGGAAGTCAGCCAGGACGGCGAGGATATCAACAGGCCCGGATACGTGGACATCTTCACCGTCCATGTACGCCAGTACGCCGTCGCCACGCCGCCGGAGCAGGCCGCCGACGCCATTACGCTGCACTATCGCGGCTGGCTGATCGAGAACGGCTGGACCGAAGCGCAGCCGCGCGCCGCCTTCTCCACCTACACCAGGGAGCAGGGCGGCGGCGCCAGCCGGCTGATCATCGGCCGCGTGGGGCCGCGGCTCATGGAGACGCCGCCCAACGCGAAGTCGATAAGCCGCGCCGACCCGCCCGCCGGCTCTCAGTTCTTCTACACCCTCGAAATGACGGCCGACTGGAAAGGCTCAGCGCCGAGATGACAAAGCTACGACAGATAGGATTTCGGCTGATCGGAAGCAGGGCAGAGGTCGGGTAACGTTGCGTCCCCTCCCCCACCCTGGCGACCGTGAAGGTCGCCGCTACAGCGCCAGACGGTGCGTTGACTCAACCAAGGAGGCCCCCGAAATGAAACCCGCAGCCTTATTCCTCCAACCGAAGCGCTCCTGTTAGGCCTGCGAAATCGCCGCAACGCCCAACAAACGCCACCTGGTTCAAACTCGAAAACGGTAGGTACCAAAGATGATGAAGCAAGATCGGTTCACAGAGCAGGCGCAGGAAGTCCTCCGCCTCAGCCAGGAGATCGCCACCAGGGCCAAGCACTCGGAGTGGGACGTGGAGCACGTCTTCGCCGCCCTTGTGGACTTCCCGGACGGCCTGGCCCGCCGCGTCTTCGAGAAGCTCGGCGTCTCCATCGCCGGCCTGCGGGAGCGCATCGCCGCCACCCTGGCCACATTCCCCAAGCTGGGGTTCGACCAGGTCTACCTGCGACCGACGCCCCGCATTGCCCGCGTCCTGGAGACCGCCAACGCCGAGGCTGAGCGGTTGCGTGACGAATTCGTCGGCGTGGAGCATCTGCTGATCGCCATCGCCGACGAGCGCGAGGGCGAGGCCGCCCGCATCCTGCGCGAGTACCAGGTGGATAAGGAGCGCATCTACCGCGTCCTGCAGGAGATCCGTGGCAGCGCCCGCGTCGATAGCCCCCGCGCCGAGAGCCGCTACCAGTCGCTGGAGAAGTACTCTGTCGACCTGACGGAGGCGGCGCGCCAGGGCAAGCTGGACCCGGTCATCGGCCGCGAGGAAGAGGTGCGGCGGGTGATGCAGATCCTCAACCGGCGCACCAAGAACAACCCGGTTATCATCGGCGAGGCCGGTGTCGGCAAGACGGCAATCGTCGAGGGCCTGGCCCAGAAGATCGTCGCCGATGACGTGCCGGAGAACCTGCGCGGCAAGCGGCTCCTCGCCCTCGATATGGGCGCGCTGGTCGCCGGCTCCAAGTTCCGGGGCGAGTTCGAGGAGCGGCTCCAGGCGATCATGAGCGAGATCCGTCAGTCGGAAGGCGACGTCATCCTCTTCATCGACGAGGTGCATCAGGTAGTCGGGGCCGGCGGCGCCGAGGGGGCGATCGACGCCTCGACGATGATGAAGCCGGCCCTCGCCCGGGGCGAGCTCCACGTCATCGGCGCCACCACCCTGGACGAGTACCGCCAGTACATCGAGAAGGACTCGGCGCTGGAGCGGCGCTTTGCCCCGGTCTACGTCGATGAGCCCAGC
>WHTK01000003.1 GCA_009377745.1 Dehalococcoidia bacterium | reverse complement strand
CTCGCGGATGTTGTTGCCGGCTGCGAACCCGCTCCTCCAGCTACAGATGGGCATATCTGGTACACGTCGGCAGCATCCAATGCGACCGTCTACTACTTCGTAGTCTTTGAGATCCCTAGCGATCCCGGCGGGCGGCCAGAGCCGAGCGCTTCTCCTCGATCCTCTGCTCGGAGCCGAGACGTTCGAGGCCGGAGTCGCCGGACCCGACGAAGTTCATGGCGGCCGCGATTGCCTGATGCCCAGCCTCACCGGCTATGAGGCCGTGCATTGCCAGGCAGATGGAGCGGTAGTTGCGATGCGCTTGCTCAGTGGTGCGGAGCTCGATCAGGTGCATCGCCTCGCGGGCGTTCATTTCCATGCTAAAGCGAATCTTGTAGGCCATCGGCACGATGTACTGCGCGACTGCTTCCGAGGTCGCGGCGCGCAACTCCTGATAGGCGGCGCTGCACTCCTGCATCAGCGCCGTCCAGTCCTGCTGAGCGCCGATCTCAGGGATCTCCGGCGGCAGGTCAAAGCCGAGATGGGGGTTCAACGTTTGCCATTCGATGGTGAGCAGCCGGTGTCGCTGCAGGTCTCGGAAAGCGCCGTAGTCGCCAACGATCTCAAAGCGGTATGAGGTCCGCTCGAAGGCGCGACCGGGCTTGTGACGGCGGTTGCGACGGTCGTCGGCGTAAGTAGCGATCAGCTCAGCCCTGCGGGAGGGCGACAGCTCGCGGGCGGCGTTCATGGCCGCTTCATCGGACAGGCTAGAGAGCTCGAACAGGATTGACGCGGCCACCTTGGTCTCACCGTCGGGCTCGAAGTCAGTCAGGGACACCAACGGACTCTCTGCCGTCTCAACCTCTCTCGCCGTCTCCCGGACAAGGCTGCGCGCCCTTTCACGGGTGTTTCTCAGATAGTCGATGAAGACGCCGCCGCGGTCCGGGCGCTCGACGCGCTCCACGAACACCGGCACGACCTTCTTCAGCTCGGCCAGCATCGCCACGCCGACGCCGCGAGCCTCCGCGAGCTCATGGCTGAGCAGCCGCAGCAGCAGCGCCTCGTAGCCCTGCGCCGACCCGTAGATGCCGAGGTTCGAGGTCGTTGCCGCGGGCAGGAGGCCGCGCAGAATATCACAGGCTTTGGCGCGGATGCTCATGCGGTACGCGCCCGCCGAGCTGCCGTACGGTTGCGGGTATTGGCCGCGCAGATGCGCCTGAAGCGGCTCGAAGAGCTTCGTATAAAGCTCGAAGGCCTGATCTGCCGCAGCGGTGAACCTGGTCCTGTGCGCTCCCATCAGCTCCGCAGGGACGTGATAGCGCCAGTGGCCATCCGGCTTATCGTTGTAGGGCATGTAGCGCGTGGATTGCTCCAGGTAGGACATGAGACGGCCGCGCTCGATGACCTTGGTGAGGATGTTGGAGGCGCCTTCGACGGCGACGTGGACACCCGCAAGCTGCGCCACGGAGTCATCGCCGTACTCAATGAAGATGCGCTCGTAGAGGTCAGCAGCACGTGTCAAGCCGACGACCGGAGCCTGGCCATCCGAGTCGACCCCGTCCTGAAACTCGTCCAGAAACAGCCGGCGGAGGGTCTTGGGTGAACGCGAATAGCGCGCGAACAGCGCCCCCTTGACCATTTCCGGCAGCTCCGTGAGCACGAAAACCGGCGAGTCCGTGTTGCTGAAGTGGCGGGCGACCACTCGCTGCTCTTCGGGGCTGAACTTCTCCGTCATGGCGTCTCCTGTAGCTGTCAGCAGGATACCACCGAGGTCCGGCGCGTCTGACCGGCCGCGTGATAGGCTGCGAGCATGACGCTGAAGATCGAGGCGGCGCCGGACGGACGGCCGATGGTGCATCCGCTGGAGCGGGCGCAGTGGCGGGCCTGGTTAGAGGCGAATCAGGCAGCGGCGAAGGGCATCTGGGTCGCCAGCTACAAGCTGAGCGCGGGCAAGGCGCGCCTTACCTATGACGAGATCGTCGAGGAGGCGCTGTGCTTCGGCTGGATCGACTCCAAGGGCGGCAAGCTGGACGAGGAGCGGACGCTGCTCTGGATGGCGCCTCGCAAGCCGAAGAGCGCCTGGTCGCGGCTGAACAAGGAACGGATCGAGAGGCTGACGGCGGGGGGAATGATGGCGCCTTCTGGTCAGCGGATGGTTGACCTGGCCAAGGAGAGCGGGACGTGGTCGGCGCTGGATGCGGTCGAGATGCTGACGCTGCCGGACGATTTGCAGGCCGCCTTCGAGTGCAATCGAGGGTCGGCGGCGAAGTGGGAGGCGTTCAGCCGGTCGGCACGGCGGGCGATCCTGGAGTGGATCGCGAACGCAAGGCGGCCGGAGACGCGGGCCCAGCGCATCGACGAGACGGCCCGGCTGGCAGCCAAGGGCCAGGCCGCGAACCAGTGGCGACCCAGGGCGAAGGCGTAGGACGCGGGATGCAGACTGAGGTAATCGAGGAGGGGGCTCTGCCCTACGTGCTGCTGCGGCCGGATGGCGCGGCGGCCGATGCGGGGCAGCCGGTTGTGGTGCTGCTGCACGGCTTCGGGGCGAGCATGTATGACCTGGCGAGCCTCGCCTCGGCCATCGATGCGGACGGGTACGTCTACGCCTTCCCCAACGCGCCCTACCGGGTGGACCTGGGCTACGGGCAGATGGGCTACAGCTGGGCGCTGGGCCGTCCGGGTGTGGAGCCGGGGCTGCCGGACGCGCCATCGATCGAGGAGATGCTGGACGGGCTGATGGCGGACTTATCGCGGCGGGCGGGGGCTGAGCCGGGCCGGATGGCGCTGGGCGGCTTCTCCCAGGGCGGCGGACTGACGCTGCGCTACGGGCTGCCGCGGCCGGAGACCTTCGCGGGGCTGGCGGTGCTGAGCGGCTTCTTCCGTGACGCGGACCTGGTGCGGCCGCTGCTGCCGGAGGCCCGGACGCAGCCGGTATTCATCGCGCATGGGACGGCTGACCAGATGGTCGGCGGCGAGGCGGGTTTGACGACGAAGGCGTTCCTGGAGCAGATGGGCTATTCGCCGGAGTATCACGAGTACGAGATGGGGCACCAGATCAGCGCTGAGGAGATCGATGACCTGTCGGGGTGGCTACACCGAGTGCTGCCGCCGAAGGGCGCTTGATTGTCTGATTAATCGGAAAAAATTCTGCCGGCCGTGGCGTCCGCCGAATCTGGACGGGGGGCGGCGTTGCGCCCCACTGCCTTGGCCGCTGCGTTGATTGTCCTTGCCAGCGGTGGCCGGCGTTGGGTTGACGGCGAGAAGGGTCGTGGCGTCATCACGACAAGGGTACGGGGTTCGTGAGGCGAGCTCGTAGGGGGAGATGTCGCTGGGAAGCAACCTCGCTCCTTTGCTTTCGCAAGCGCTGAGCGAAGACCGCAGTTTAGGCGAGAATTCGGATCTGATAGCCGCTCTCGTCAATAAGGCGTTCTACCTTTGGACGGTGTGGCAGGTCTGTAAGGTCTACCCCATCGCTCACCTGAAGAAACTCCACGCCTACCACCGCACGGTCCTCGGAATAGTCGATGAGACGGAGGTCATCAATGGCATGCGTGCTTGCCACAGGACTATCCAGCAACCTCACGTAGAGAATGTCGGCTTCCTGATCGTAAGTTACTGATGCTTTCTGCATACTCAAGCATCCTCCCACGCCACTGTTGTCACCTTGAGGGGGTTGCTTCCTCTCTCAACATACACCCGCAATTTCTTGCCTTCGTAAGTTCCTACATAGATCTCGGCAGGTTTGGAACCACGGCGAGGGCCCGCGGGTCGATGTATCCCTTATGCACGTATTCGAATGAAGGCTACGATTCTGATCTCCAGAACGCAAACGCCAAGTGTTAGTTAACGATTACAGCTCCATTAACTTGAGCTACCGGGCAGTGTAAGGCTAGCCGTAGGACGTTGCTAGCGCAGCGGACAGGCTGGACGGGATGAGACGCACCTTTTAACGGGCTGGGCGCCCTCGCAAGGGCAGACGAGAGTGGCCTTCGCGGACGGGCGTAGGTCTCGGACGGGCGCGTTTCGGACGGACCTGAAGGTGCGTCCCTACGTCTTGGACGCTTAGATTCTTCGCTTGGTGCTCGGAAGATGGGGTGGAGGAGCTTGGTGGCGGATAGCAGCATTTTGGCCGCCGGGCGTCGAAGGTTGCCGCGCCTCGGCTGGCGCCGATGGCTCGCAATGGCGGGGATTGGGGCTGCGCAGACGTGGTGGTGATGGCGGGCGTTGGGTCCGGGATTGCTTCGGGCTGGGCGCCCTCGCTACGACAAGGCGGGAGTGGGTCGTCGCGGACGGGTCGCTTTGGCTGGACCCGGAACGCCTTATCGAGCTCGCAAGGACAGCGAGAGTGGTCTTCGCGGATGGGGCGGAGGATTCGGACGGGCGCGTTTCGGACGGACCTGAAGGTGCGTCCCTACGTCAGGGCCGGGCCTGCGGCTGCGGCTTCGGGGTGGGCTTCACTTCGCTTACTCCAGGGGCAGGCCTTCGTGGTCGAGGTGGAGGATGGGGAGGTTGAGCTCGCGCAGGGGTTCTTCGATAACGGCGCGGTCGCCGACGACGACGATGTTGAGCGCGGCGGGGTCGACGTGCTCCTGGGAGACGCGGTGGATGCCGTCGAGGGTGACGGCCTGCAAGCGTTCGACGTGGCCGCTGAAGTAGTCGTCCGGCAGGCCGTAGTGGACGATGTCGAGCAGGCGGCGCAGGACCTGGCCGGGTGTCTCGAAGGTGGGCGGGAAGCCACGGACGAGGCCGAGCTGGGCCTTGGTGAACTCGTCTTCGGTGATCGGACGGTCGGTGCGCAGGTCGCGGTACTCCTTTAGCGTTTCGATGACCGACTCCCTGGTGACGGCGGTCTGGACGGAGCCGCCGACGGCGAAGTTGGAGAGCGACTTGCGCCAATCGAAGCGGGAGCGGTAGCCGTAGCTGTAGCCCTTGGCCTCGCGCAGGTTCATGTTGAGGCGGGCGGTGAACTGGCCGCCGAAGGCCATGTGCATGACGACCAACGGCGCGTAGTCCGGATGGACGCGCGGCACCGTGACCTGGGCGGCCGAAATGACCGACTGGGCGGCGCCGGTCTTATCGACCAGATAGATCGTGGTGGCGGAGCGCTCGGCGGCGGCCGAGACGACGCTATCGCCAGCGTCGGTGGCGCGCCAGGTGGAGAAGGCCGCTTCGAGCTGGTTACGGACGGTCTCGGCGTCAATGTCGCCGACGACGAGGAAGGTGGGGCGGCCGCGCAGGAAGCTGCGGTCGTGATGGTCGGCCAGCTCGGTGCGCTCGTAGGCTTCGACGGCGGCCTCGCGACCGGAGATCGGGTGGCCGTGAGGCGTCTCGCGGCCGTAGAGCAGGCCGTTGGCAACGCGCTCGGCCATGGCGTTGGCGTCGTCACGGATGCGGCGCAGGTCGGTCAGGCGCTCCTTGCGGACGCGGTCGACCTCGTTGTCCGGGAAGGTGGCGTTGGCGACGACATCGGCGAGGAGGTCGAGGGCGCGGGGCCAGTGGCGGGTCAGCGCTTCGGTGGAGACGATGACGTTCTCGCGGTCGATGCCGATGTTGGGGCGGGCGGCGATGAAGTCGCTCTCGCCGGCGATCTGGAGGCTGGAGCGCGATTTGGTGCCCTCGGTCATGAGGCGGCCGGTGAAGGAGCCGAGGCCGGGCTTGCCATCGGGGTCGAGGACGGCGCCGCCGGGGAAGTAGACGCCGGCCGCGACGGTTGGGACCTCGCGCTTGCTGACGACCAGCAGGTCGAGGCCGTTGGCCAGGCGCAGACGCCGGGGCACCGGTGGCTGGAAGGCGCGAGGGCTGCCGGCGGAGGGCTGCTGGCTGCGGTCGACCTCCGTGATAGCGGTCGAGACCTCCTCCTTGGGTGAGACGACGAGGCGGACGCGGCCGGAGCCTAGGTACTGGTTGGCGACGCGCATCACGTCCTCGGCGGTGACGCTGAGGTAGCGGTCGAAGTCCGTGTTGAGGCGGCCGGGGTCGCCGGTGAAGACGTTGAAGAAGTTGAGCAGGTCTGCCCTGCCGCCGAAGCCGCCGACGCTCTCCAGCTGGCGGACGTAGTGGGCTTCGAGGCGGTTGACGGCGCGCTGGATCTCCTCCTCGGTGGCGGGCTCACGCTGCATGCGCTCGACCTCGGCGAAGAGGGCGCGCTCTACCTCATCGACGCTGCCGCCGGGGACGACGGTGGCATCGAGGCGCATCTCGCCGGCGATCTCCATGGGAGCGTAGGAAGCGCCGACATCGCGGGCGATCTGCTTCTCATAGATCAGGGAGCGGTAGAGGCGGGAGCTGCGTCCCTCGCCGAGGATGGAGAGGAGGACATCGAGCGGGGCCTCGTCGGGGTCGAAGCGCGGCGGCGCGACCCAGGTGAGGTAGAGGCGCTGGAGCTGGACGCGATCTTCGAGCTCCAGACGGACCTCGTTATCGAGCTGAGGGACCCAGCGCTGGATGCGGGGCACGGGCGGCGCAGGAGGAAGGTCGCCGAAGTACTTTTCGGCCAGACGCTTCGCTTCGTCGAAGTCGATATCGCCGGCGATGGAGAGGCTGGCGTTGTTGGGGGCGTAGAAACGGCGGAAGAAGTCCTTTACGTCCTCGACGGTGGCGGCGTCGAGGTGCTCCTGGGAGCCGATGGGCTGCCAGTGGTAGGGATGGTTGGGCGGGAAGAGCGACTTGCGGATCTCCTGGCCGGCGAGGCCGTAGGGGCGGTTCTCGTAGCTCTGGCGGCGCTCGTTCTTGACCACGTCGCGCTGGTTTTCGAAGCGAGCCGGGTCGAGGGCATCGAGGAGGAAGCCCATGCGGTCGGACTCCAGCCAGAGGGCGAGCTCGAGGTACTCGGCCGGGACGTCCTCGTAGTAGTTGGTGCGGTCGGTTGAGGTGGAGCCGTTGATGTTGGCGCCGACCTCCTGTAAGGGGCCGAAGTATTCGTGGTTGTGGTTCTTGGAGCCCTCGAACATCAGGTGCTCGAAGAGGTGGGCGAAGCCGGTGCGGTCCGGCTCTTCGTTCTGGGAGCCGACGTGGTACCAGACGTTGACGGCGGCGATGGGGATGGACTTGTCCTGGTGGAGGACGACATCGAGGCCGTTGCTGAGGGTGTATTTTTCGAAGGCGATGTTGATGGGCATAGGGGCTCCGATCTGATGACGAGGGTGTGGGAGCAATTATCCCGCGTCGGAGGGTAGGGGCGCTAGGGACGGGGGAGGGGAGTGGGAGTTGAAGGTTAGAGGGTCGTAGGGGCGCACGGCCTTGCGCCCCTACGTGAGGTGGTGGTCCCTCGGCGGTTCAGCTTAACGTCCGGCTAACGTGGGGCCGTTTAACTCCGTTGCCGTTGCTGATAACCTGGAGGCCCGCAAATAGGCACGAATGCATGCAGTCAGTCAGGAGATAGACATGGCAGCGGAAGACGTCCTCGTTTCTACTCAGTGGGTGGCAGACCACCTCAACGACTCGAATGTGAAGCTCCTCGAAGTGGACGTTGATACCAACGCCTACGGGGAGGGCCACGCGCCGGGCGCAACCGGCCTGAACTGGACGAGCCAGCTCCAGGACCAGGTGCGGCGCGACATCATCACGAAGGCGGACCTGGAGAAGCTGCTGAGCGAGGCCGGCGTCAGTAACGACGACACGATCGTGCTGTACGGCGATAACAACAACTGGTTCGCCGCTTACGCCTACTGGGTGCTGGAGATGTACGGCCACAAGAACCTGAAGCTGATGGACGGCGGCCGCAAGAAGTGGGTCGAGGAGCAGCGCCCGACCACGACCGACGCGCCATCGCGCCCGGCGACCAGCTATCGGGCGGCCGAGCCTAACCTGGATTTGCGGGCCAAGCGCGACCAGGTTATCGATGCGCTGGGGCAGCAGGGCGGCGCGATGGTCGACGTGCGGTCGCCGGCCGAGTACAACGGCGAGATCATGGCGCCTCCCGGACTGCCTGAGACGGCGCAGCGCATGGGCCACATCCCCGGCGCCGCCAACGTGCCGTGGGGGCAGGCGGTGAAGGAAGACGGGACCTTCAAGTCAGCGGAGGAGCTGAAGGCGCTCTACGGCGGCAAGGGTGTGACTGCCGAAAAGGACGTCATCGCTTATTGCCGCATCGGCGAGCGGTCTTCGCACACGTGGTTCGCGCTGAAGCACCTGCTGGACTACCCCAAGGTGCGCAACTACGACGGCTCCTGGACGGAGTGGGGCAGCATGGTGGACGTGCCGGTGGAGAAGGCCGCGCCCCAGGCTTAAGGCCGCGTGTCTCAGGACGAGCTGACTACCAGCGTCTACCGGGCCGTCCTCCGGCGGGCGCTCGCCGGCGACGACGCGGCCAACCTGATGCTGCACTTCGAGGTGGCGGTGCTGGACCGCTATCGCGGGTTGGCGGGCTACTCGCTGATCCGGACCGATACGGTCGGGCGGCTGAGTAGGAGCCGGGAGTGGTCGCTGGACTTCGGCATCGCGCCGGAGGAGGACGCCGTTCACGCCACGTGGGCAGCGCTGCTGGGCCTGCCGGAGGCGGAGCGGGAGCACTGGGCTCAGCACGCGATCGTCTTGCCGGCGAGCAGCAAGTTCCTGCAGATGCGGCTGAACCCGAGCGCGTGTTTTGACGACGGCGAGGTGAGGGAGTGGGAGCGCTGAGGGGTTGGAGGTTGGATTAAGTGCGCCGGCATGATCGAGCCTTGTCACGCGGACGGACGATCAAGGGTTGCCACGCCTTGCCCGCGGGCGATGGCTCGCAATGACGATCAAGGTTGTTGGCGAGATGGACGTGATTCGCGGACGGACGATCAAAGGTTGCCACGCCTCGCCCGCGGGTGATGGCTCGCAATGACAGTTGAGGCGTTCAGTGGCGGATGGGGCCGATTCGCGGTTGGGGTGTAGATTCCTCGATGCCTCGGAATGACAGAAGTGGGAAGCGTGGCTTTGCATGAAGCGGCTGCGGCGGACGGACGAGCAGAGGTTGCCACGCCTCACCTGGCAACGACGATGAAGATGGCGGATGGACGTGATTCGCGGACGGACGATCAAGGGTTGCCACGCCTCGCCCGCGGGTGATGGCTTGCAACGACGATGAAGGTTGGTTGGCGAGATGGAGCCGTGTCCGCAAACGTGGCGTAGATTCCTCGATGCCTCGGAATGACAGAAGTGGGAAGCGTGGCTTGCATGAAGCGGCTGCGACGGACGGACGATCAAGGGTTGCCACGCCTCGCCTGAGGGCGATGGCTCGCAATGACAGTTGAGCGTTCAGTGGCGGATGGGGATTCGCCGGCGGAGCGCTAGATTTCTGATTGCCACGGAGTGCCAGGGGCTGGCCGTGGCCCATGGCTCGCATGGCAGGGGTGGATTAGGATGAGCGAATGAGCTTGAAGCTGCCCCGGGCGATGATCGATGAGATGGTGGAGCAGGCGCTGGACGAGCTGCCGAACGAGGCCTGCGGGATCATCGCCGGGCGCGGCGGGATGGCGATGAAGCTCTATCGCACCGTCAACGCCGAGCATTCGCCGTTCCGCTACAACATCGACCCGAGCGACCTGCTGCGGGTGAGCCGCGAGATCGACGACAACGGCTGGGACGTGCTGGTGATCTACCACTCGCACGTCGCCAGCGAGGCCTACCCATCGCCGACCGACATACGCCTGGCGCAGTGGCCGGGTGACCCGCCGAGCGACCTGTTTCCCGGCGCCTACTACGTGCTGGTGTCGCTGAAGGACCGCGAGGCGCCGGTGGTGCGGGCATTCTCGATCCAGCTGGGTGAGGTCACGGAAGTAGAGCTCCAGGCGAGTTGATACGGGCCTGACTTTTCTCTGTAACGATGGTGCATTGGCGACAGGGCGTTTCGTAGTCCTGAGCCAGAGGCGTGTCTGGTTTGCTGAGAGGTGTCAACGCGCACCCTCGGAGACCTGCACTGCGTGGCCCAATCTTAATCGTCCTGGGATTGATCCTCTTCTCGGCGGCCGCCTGCTCCGGCGGCCTGCCCGAACCTGGTCAGGGCGGCGCCGACCCGGACGGGCCTATCGCGACGCCAACGCCGGCCATCGACCGCAACCTGCTGGCCCCCGACCTGCAGACGCTGCCGCCCTTCAAGCTGTCGCTCCAATCGACGCTGGAGGGCGGGCGCGAGCTACGCTTCGGGACGACAATCGTCAACCTCGGCCAGGGGCCACTCGACTTGCTGGGACAACCGGACTCCGCGGGACGGACGGTGGTGACGCAGCGCATCGCCCGAATCGATGGCGGCATTTCGGCCCGTCAGGTGGGCAACTTTATTCTGCATCCGACCCACGAGCATTGGCACTTCGAGGACTTTATGGAGTTCGAGCTGTGGTCCTATGCGCCGGGAGGCAGGCTTGAGCAACGCCTGGTGACGAGCGGCAAGCTGACGTTTTGCATCTTCGATACGGAGACCATAGAGCCGGCCGCGGCGAAGGCAGCGGCATTTTCGGAGTGCGGCAATGAGGCGCAGGGCATATCGGTAGGCTGGGGGGACACGTACGACGCGCCGGTGCCGGGCCAAGCGCTGGACGTCAGCGACATCGCCGACGGGCGCTATGCGCTGCGGATGATCGCCGACCCGGATGACCGGTTGCTGGAGCTGGATGAGACGAACAACGCCAATGTCGCTTATATCGAGATCGCGTGGCCGGTGGTGGAGTTGCGGGAGGGGCCTTAGGCCAGGACTTGTCCGGGATTGCGTTGGGCTGGGCGCTCTCGCCCGCGAGGGCTTGTCAGCCCAGACGCCGGCTGATGAAGGCGCAGGGGTTTCGTGCATGGGCTTTCGCCCCTTGCAACCCTGGCGACCGTAAAGGTCGCCGCTACAGGACTTCAAAGATTAGACGAACGCCAATGTCGCTTACGTCGAGATTGCGTGGCCGGTGGTGGAGTTGCGGGAGGGGCCTTAAGGCCGGGACTTGTCCGGGATTGCGGTTGGGCTGGGCGCTCTGGCCAACGAGGGCTTGTCAGCCCAGACGCCGGCTGATGAAGGCGCAGGGGTTTCCGTGCATGGGCTTTCGCCCCTTGCAACCCCTGGCGACCGTAAAGGTCGCCGCTACACTACCGGGTGGATCAGGCGGCGAGGCCGTGGCTGTGGTCGTGCGCCAGGGCGGCGTGGTGATCCTCGGACACATCGCCGAGGCGGGAGATGACGCGGCTGAAGGCGTGGACGCAGCGCGGGTCGAAGTGGGAGCCGGCGCACTGCTCCAGCTCAGCGATTGCGGCGCCGTTGCTGACTGCGGGCTGATAGACGCGGCCTGAGGTCATGGCGTCGAAGGCGTCGGCGACGGCGACGATGCGCGCCTGGAGAGGGATCGTCTCGCCGATGAGGCCCTCGGGGTAGCCGGCGCCATCGAAGCGCTCGTGGTGGTAGCGGATGCCATCGACGGCTGCATGGAGGGCGGGGACGCCCATGGCGATCTCGTAGCCACGGAAGGCGTGCTGGCGGATTATGTCGAATTCCTCCGGCGTTAGCTGGCCGGCCTTGGTGAGGATGCGGTCCGGGACGCCGAGCTTGCCGACATCGTGCATCTGGGCCGCGAGCGCCAGGGCGCGCAGCTCCAGCGGCGACATGCCCAGCTCCTTGCCGGTCATCACGGCGTAGCTGGCGACGCGGCGGACGTGGCCCAGGGTGTAGATATCCTTCCACTCGATGGCATCGACGAGGTCGCTGATCGGCTGGGAGTAGCCGCGATTGAGCTGAGCCATGGCATCGCGCATGGACAGCGCTTCGGCGATGACGCGGAGGCTGCCGGCGCGTCTAGCTTCGACATACCAGCCGGCGAAAAGGACGAGGAAGGCGGCGCCGTAGGTCCCGTGGTAAAGCCACCAACTGGCCTGCCAGTAGCGGCCCCAGGTGAGGGAGACCTGCACTTCCATGAGCAGGACGAGGACACAGACCATCACCCATTGCGATGGCAAGCGGGCGAAGAGGAAGGCCTGGAAGTAGCGCCAGGCGCCGAAGGCCAGCAGGCTCAGCGTAACCGCGGTCATGCCGAGCTGGAGCGCCCGGTCCTCGATCGGTAGCCAGTTTAGCCATTCGTCCATGGCGGTCGAGAGGCCGACGTAGACGCCGAGAGCGAGGGCGGCGAAGCTGAAGACGATGCCGCCGTAGCGCTTAAGCCAGTCCTCGGCGCCGCTGGGCAGGGTAACTACGCTGAGGGCGCAGAAGAGAGCGCCGGCGAAGACGCTCACCCAGCTGCTGGCGCGCATAGGCGCGGTAGCGACCTCATGGATGTGGCCGGGGGTGCCGAGCCCG
This sequence comes from Dehalococcoidia bacterium, assembly GCA_009377745.1. Taxonomy (GTDB): domain Bacteria; phylum Chloroflexota; class Dehalococcoidia; order DSTF01; family WHTK01; genus WHTK01. The sequence continues at coordinate 173,884 of WHTK01000003.1, read as the reverse complement.
TGGACGGCGAAGATGGCGGCGATGCTGAGGAAAGCGAGGCCGAGGAAGACGAGCCGGGTCTCACGCAAGGACTCAGTGAGGCTGACGATGACGGCGCAGGCAATTGCGGCGGCGAGGGCAGTACCGGAAACGACGTAAAAGTGGAAGTTGGAGGTGCCAAAGCTGCGGTCCCATTCGGGCACGGCGAGCATGGTGAGGAAGAAGGCCAACGGCGCGCCGAGGATCGCGATCCAGAGGGCCCACCAGCGCAGGCTCAGAGACACGTCGAGGCTTGCCCTTCCATCACCAAGATTATCGGCAGCGATTTACGGCTTCGATAGCACGAAGGCGGGAGAGGTCGAATCGGGCGGGGTGCGGTGATTACTCGCGCGTGAGAGACTCTATGCGTTCTCGCATACGGGCAACGTCTTCTCGCATTTTCTTGATTTGCGGCTCATCGTTCGTGTCCAGCATGTCAGTCAATTCCAGCACGTCATGTAACCTGTCGTCGGCCATCTTGGCGATGAGATGCTGCGACACGTGCACCTTTGATTCGATAGAGCTTACACGCTCATCAAGCTTCAGCTTGCGGAGTACATCTGCAAATTCGATTTGAGCGCCCAAAGGCGAGAGTCGAGCAGCATCAATTGCCCGCTGCTGCAACGAAGCAACCTCTCTGAAAAGGCGCTGCTGCCGCTGAAAAGCGATGAAATATGCCAGTGAAGCGCAGAACACAGCTACGCCGCTGCATAAAACGACAACCGAAAGCCAACTCGACATGCTTTATAGCTTAACGCTGACGTTCTCGGATGTCGTCAAGGGCCCTGTCGATTCGATCGAAACGAGCAAGCACAAGTGCAAGTGACTCCACAAGCGTGGCATTTAGCACGGTTAGCTCTCGCGTGGTCTGGCCAACCTGGAGAATCGCTATAACTATGGTCGCGATTACGCCAATGGAGCCAAGGATAATGCCGGCCGCTGCGCCAAGTTCTTCTGCCATTCGTCTGAGGGCTGGCTACCACCAGACCTTGGTGTCGAGGTCTTCGTCTTCGGGGAGGTCGGCGTAGTCGGTGGCCCAGAGGTTGGTGGAGAGGTACTTCCAGCCGCCATCGGCGAGGAGGAGGACCATGTTGGCGCGCTCGAAGCGGGCGGCGGCCTTCTGGGCGGTGCGGAGGACGGCGCCGCCGGAGATACCGGCGAAGATGCCTTCCTTCTCCATCAGCTCCTTGGCGCCGGCGAAGGAGTTTTGGGAGCCGATAACGGTGCGGCCATCGAGGATGGTCTCATCGAAGACGGGCGGGATGAAGCCCTCTTCGAGGCTGCGAAGGCCCTGGACGCGGTCGCCGGGGTGAGGTGCGGCGGCGATGACCTTGACGCCGGGCTTGCGCTCCTTGAGGTAGCGGCCGGCGCCGGTGAGGGTGCCGCCGGTGCCGAGGCCGGCGATGAAGACGTCGACCTCCGGCAGATCGCGCAGGATCTCCGGGCCGGTGGTCTCGTAGTGGGCGCGGGGGTTGGCGTCATTGCCGTACTGGTAGAGCATGACGAGGCTCGGGGCGGCGGCGGCGAGCTCTTGGGCTTTGGCGATGGAGCCGTTGGTGCCGAGCAGACCCTCCGAGTAGACGATCTCGGCCCCGTATGCGCGCAGGAGGTTGGTGCGCTCCTCGCCGGCGTTGTCCGGCATGACGACCCTGACCTTATAGCCTTTGAGCTTGGCGACGAAGGCGAGGGAGACGCCGGTGTTGCCGCTGGTCGGCTCCAGGATCGTGTCGCCGGGCTTGAGACGGCCCTCGCGCTCCGCGTCCTCGACCATGAGGCGGGCGATGCGGTCCTTGACGCTGCCGGTGGGGTTCTGGCCCTCGAGCTTGGCGAAGAAGCGGACCGCCGGGGAGGGGCTGAGGTTGGGCAACTCGACCAGGGGCGTGTTGCCGATGGTGTCGAGGAGGCTGCGGTAGAGCATGACGCGGTAGCTCGGGGCGGCCGTCATCGAGGAGCCGAGGCGAAGGGCGTCTCGCTACCGCCGGCGAGTGCGGGCAGGATCGAGACGACGTCGCCTTCGCTCACCGGCGTGTCCAGCGATTGTAGGTAGCGGATGTCCTCGTCGTTTATGTAGATGTTGACGAAGCGGTGCAGGGCGCCATCGGCGGCGGTGATCTGCTCCTTGAAGCCGGGGTACTGGACGTTGATCTGCTCCAGCACCTCGGCCACGGTGGCGCCTTCGGTCTGCACCGACCTGGCGCCCACCACGCGCTGCAGCACCGACGTTACTCGTACCTCTACACTCACGGGTTACTCCTGCCAGGCGGGCGGCGTGCCGCAGAACTCGTCGTAGTCAATCAGCTCGGTAATGGTTGGGTTGTCGCCGCAGACGACGCAGTTGGGGTCGCGGCGGACGCGGACCTGCCGCATCTCCATCGAGAGGGCATCGTACAACAGGAGGCGGCCGTTGAGGCTCTCGCCGATGCCGAGGATGAGCTTGAGCACCTCCGTGGTCTGGATGGAGCCGATGGTGCCACAGAGGGCGCCAAGGACGCCGGCTTCGGCGCAGGAGGGGACCATCCCGGGCGGAGGCGGAGAGGGGTAGAGGCAGCGGTAGCAGCCCTTGCCGGGCAGATAGACCGTGGCCTGGCCATCGAAGAGAAGGATGGAGCCGTCCACGAGGGGCTTCTTGAGGAAGACACAGGCATCGTTGACAAGGTAGCGGGCGGCGAAGTTATCGGCGCCATTGACGATGATGTCGTACTGCCTGATGATGTCCAGTGCGTTTTCGGAGTGCAGCGGCTCCTCATGGGTGACGACCTTGACGTCCGGGTTGTAAGCGTTGAGGGTCTCGCGGGCGGAGACGACCTTGCGCTTGCCAATGTCCTCCGTCTGATGGAGGATCTGGCGCTGCAGGTTGGAGAGGTCGACGACGTCGAAGTCGACGAGGCCGATGGTGCCGACGCCGGCGAGGGCCAGGTAGAGGGCGACGGGCGAGCCGAGGCCGCCGGCGCCGACGATCAGGACCTTGGAATCAAAGATCTTGCGCTGACCGACGCTGCCGACCTGGCCCATGATGATGTGGCGCGAGTAGCGCATGACGCGGTCGGGCGTGAGGGCGTACTGAGAGGGGTCCTTGTCATCGGCCTCAGCATCAGGAGCGCCGCCGGCCATCGCCGGGATGACAGCGACCTGGTCGCCATCGGCAACCAGGGTGTCGGTGCCGTCCAGGGTGCCGATCTCCTTGTTGTTGACGTAGATGTTGATGTGGGCCGGGATGACGCCCTTGTCGTTGCTGTAGAGATCGCGGAAGCCGGGGAACTTCGCGTCCAGGGCAGCCAGCACCTCGGCGACATTGCCGCCTTCGACCTCGACGTTGGAGCGGTTACCGACGTAGCCACGGAAGGGCGTCGGTATATATACGCTGATCATGTTCTTAACCTCTAACACCATAGTGCCTCAGACTCCCGTTTGGATGAAGTGATGAGTGGCGCCTACTCAAGCCTCTGATTGATTGGAAAGTGGTGTCCACCCCCGGCCCACCACCCCTACACCACAAACTAGGAGCCTAAGTGGCGTCTACTCCACTCCTGATTTTTAAAGTGGTGTCCTCCCCCAGCCCATCTACCCCACACCACTTGTGCTCAAAGTCATCCAGCTGTTGATCTAAAAGTGGTGTCCTCCCCCAGCCCATCCACCCCCACACCACTTGTGCTCAAAGTCATCCAACTGTTGATCTAAAAGTGGTGTCCACCCCCGGCCCACCACCCCTACACCACGCTTAGAAGTTGACACTCAGGTAACGTTCGCCGGTGTCCGGCAGGATGGTGACGACGCGATTACCCGCGCCGAGACGTTGGGCGACCTGCAGGGCGGCGAAGACGTTGCCGCCGGCCGAGATGCCGACGAGGAGGCCCTCGGTGCGGGTGAGGCGCTTGGCCATGTCGATGGCCTCTTCGTCTTTGACGGCGATGAGGTCGTCATAGATACCGCGGTTGAGGACGCTGGGCACGAAGCTGGCGCCGATGCCCTGGATGGCGTGGATGCCGGGCTTGCCGCCGCCGAGGACGGGCGAGCGAGTGGGCTCCACGGCGACAATGAGGATGCCGGGCAGCTTCTCCTTGAGCACCTCGCCGACGCCGGTGATGGTGCCGCCGGTGCCGACGCCGGCGACGAAGGCATCGATGCGGCCCTCGGTGTCGCGCAGGATCTCCTGGGCCGTGGTGCGGCGGTGGACCTCCGGGTTGGCGGGATTGTTGAACTGCTGAGGCATGAAGTAGCCGGGGTTCTTCTGGACCATCTCCTCGGCGGCGAAGACGGCGCCGGTCATGCCCTCGATGGCGGGGGTGAGGACGAGCTGGGCGCCGAAGCGCTGGAGCAGCTTGCGGCGCTCGCCGGACATATCGTCCGGCATGGTGAGGATCAGCTTGTAGCCCTTGACGGCGGCGACCATGGCGAGGCCGATGCCGGTGTTGCCGCTGGTCGGCTCGACGATGGTGGCGCCGGGCTTGAGGACGCCGCGCTCTTCGGCGTCCTCAATCATGGCGAGGGCGATGCGGTCCTTGACGCTGCCGGCGGGGTTGAGCGACTCAACCTTGGCGACGACCTCGGCGCTGCCGGGCGGCGTGAGGCGGTCGAGGCGGACCATGGGGGTGTTGCCGACGAGGTCGAGGACGCTGGCGGCGATTCTAGTTTCGATCATGACGCGACTGCTATCTCCCAGCGCCTAAGGTTCGGCTCTTCCGCCTCGTGACCGGGCGGTACCGGCGGGCCGTTCTCCTGCAGGGCAAGGATGTAGGTCTCGATGGCGTCCTTGATGTCCTGCTCGAGCTCATCAAGGGTATCGCCCGAGCCAAAGCATCCCGGCAGCTCTTCGACCTCGGCCCAGTAGCCGCCTTCTTCTTCCGCTTCGTGAACTTTGACGATCCGTGTCTGCATTTCCGTCTCCTAGATCGCGTAGCGGGCGGCGCCGGAGCCGTTGCGCTCGCGCTCTGCCAGGTCGGCGATGGTGATGCTGTCGAGGATCTTGATGGTGGCGGCTTCGATCTCCTGCCAGACGCCGCGGACGCAGCAGTTAACGGCCTTGTTGCAGCCGTTGGGGTCGTCCAGGCAGGCGATGGGCGAGAGCGAGCCTTCGAGGGCGCCGACGGCCTCGCTGAGACGCAGGTCGTGCGGGTCGCGGATCAGGGCATGGCCGCCCTGAGGGCCGCGGACGCTGCGGATAAAGCCGGCGCGCCGCAGGGAGGTGAGGAGCTGATCGAGGTAGGGCTCCGGGATCGACTGGCGGCTGGCGATGACGGCGCTCTGCACCGGCCCCTCGCCGAAGTGGTGGGCGAGCTCCACCAAGGCCCGCACGCCGTAGTCGCCCTTCATCGAAACCTTCATGTCTTAATGTTAAGTAACCCCGTCAACAATTACAACATCTGGAGGAACGGGAGCTCAAACTGCTCTGACATCCACCTCACCCCAGCCCTCTCCTGGAAGGAGAGGGAGTTGCGTCTTCTCCGCGTGCGTTGGCCCGATGAGGACGTCAAAGGTTGCCACGCCTCGGCTGTCGCCGATGGCTCGCAACGACAGGCTGGGGTGCACGCCGGCTGTCGCCGATGGCTCACAACGACAGATTGAGGGCGACGCTTTCGTCATCTAAACGACCAGGAGGACGAGGGGCATGGCGAAGAGGACGGTGAGGAGGGCGATCAGGTTGCGGCGGCTGCGTGAGGCGGTGTGAGCGACGCCAAGGATCATGGCCGTGTAGGGCTTATAGAAGAAGAGCAGGACGAAGAGGGAGATGCTGCAACCGACGACCATCTCCGTCAGCACGACTGTGAAGGCGCGAGGGGAATCGAGGAGAAGGGCCGCGAGCAGGGTGTCGATCCAGGTGGCGATGTTGGCGCCCATGACGTAGGGGATAACGCGGTCGCGCTGGACGTAGCCCTTGAGCGCCAGCGGCACGAGGATGGTCACGGAGAGGGAGACAGAGAGCGTGACCAGGGTCATGAGGGTGCCGAAGGCGAACATGGCGTAGCACTGCTGCAGCGCCTTGGATAGGGCTTCGATGCGGGGGCCGGGGCGCTCCAGGCTGGGCAGGGAGCGGTCGAAGAGGGCGAAGGCGCCGATCAGGGCGCCGACGCCGCAGACGAAGAGCAGAAGCTCCGGCAGCGCATCGTCGAGAGGATTGACGATGGGGTCAGAGATGGCGCCGACAAACGAGGTCAGCGCGCCGGGGCTTTGGATCTCGATGCCGTCCAGCCAGCCGCGGTCGAGGACGAGGAGGCCGAGGGGCATGGCCGGCGCCCAGAGGGTCATCGCGGTGAGGAGGGCGACGACACCGATGTAGAGCCCGTCCGGGTTGCGGCGGCCGGTGATATAAGAGACGAAGCCAACGACGAGGACAATAAGCGACGCGCCCATGCGAGTGCCGTTGATCATCGCGAAGGTCTCGACGTCAGAGATGGCGTCGCCGGCGAGGAGGCTCATGGCGATGGCGGCGACGGGCGAGCCGCTCATGACGATGTAAGCGCCGAGCCAGCCGAAGCCCATGTGTCCGAGGACGCCATCGACGGAGGCGCCATCCAGGATGGGGACCAGACCAGCGGCGCCGGTCTTGATCAGCTGCAGGGCCAGGACGAAGAGCCAGAGGGCGCCGAGAATGACGCCAAGACGGATAGCAATGCTCACGGCCAAGAAGCCACGGCTTGCGGTGATCTCTAACTCCTTTTCTCCTATCGGAGTAGTAGGCGTGATCGCGAGCGTGGTGACCTCTGGGCTGGGGGTTTCGGCCATGACAGTGGGTGTTTAGCTAACGGCCGCGGTAGGAATCGATGAGGATGCGGGCGACGGCGGGGCGGGAGAACTCCGGCGGCGGCTCCTCCCCGGCGACCAGCATCTCGCGGACGCGGGTGCCTGAGAGCGAGACGCGGCTCTCCTCGCCGTGGGGGCAGGTCTTGGCGGTGCCCATGGCGTCGCAGTCGCGGCAGAAGAAGCTGTTGTCGAAGAACATGGGCGTGATGCCGAGCTCCTGAGGCGTGAACTGCCTGAAGATCTGCTGGGCGTCGTAGGTGCCGTAGTAGCTGCCGACGCCGGCGTGGTCACGCCCGACGATGAAGTGGCTGCAGCCGTAGTTCTTGCGGACCAGGGCGTGGAAGACCGCCTCCCGCGGGCCGGCGTAGCGCATGGCGGCGGGGAAGACGGAAAGCAGCACGCGGTTGGCGGGGTAGTAGTCCTTGATCAGCGCCTGATAGCAAGCCATACGCACATCCGCCGGGATGTCATCGCCCTTGGTGGCGCCGACGAGGGGATGGAGGAGGAGGCCATCGACGGTCTCCATGGCGCACTTCTGGATGTACTCGTGGGCGCGGTGGACGGGGTTGCGGGTCTGGAAGCCAACGACCGTCTTCCAGCCACGTTCGGCCAGGGCGGCGCGGGCCTCCTTGGGGTCACGGCGGTGGTCGAGGAACTCGCTGTGCTTCTGGCGGTTGAAGACGCGCACGGGGCCGCCGAGGAGCATCTCGCCCTGGGCGTAGACGGCGGCGACGCCGGGATGGGTCTCCTCCTCGGTGCGGTAGACGAGACGGGCCTCTTCCTTCTTGTCGTAGTCGTAGGCCTCGGCCACGTCCATGACGGCGATGTTCTCGCCGTCTTCGTTGGCGAGGGCGACCTGCTTGCCTTCGAAGGAGCGCGCTTCGTCCCTGGAGGCGGAGATGGTGACGGGCAACGACCAGGGCAGGCCGCCGGCAAGGTGCATGTCCTTGACCACGGACTGGTAGTCGGCCCTGGTCATGAAGCCGGTCTGAGGGCTGAAGGCGCCGACGGCCAGCATCTCGATGTCTGAGAGGGGACGGATGGAGAGCTTGAGCTGGGGCAGGCCCTTGGCGAGCTCGGCGAGCTTCTGGGCCTCGGCGCCTTCGGCCAGCTGGTTTACGAGGGAGCCGCCGTGGGGCGCGATAAGTTCGTCAGTCATGCTACGTTTCCTTTTTCAAATCTCAGTGATGAATCTGCGAAAGGGATCTGCAAACAGGCAAGCGGGCAAACTGGCAAAGGAGTTCCCGTCTGCCCGTCCTAGGCGCTGACCGCGACGGGTTCGAGGTAGCCCTTCTCTTCGAGACAGGAGAGGATTTTGCCGAGGCTCTCCTCGACGGTCTCTGTCTCGGTATCGACGGTGACTTCCGGGTTGAGGGGCTCCTCGTAGGGGTCAGAGATGCCGGTGAAGTTCTGGATCTCGCCACGGATGGCTTTTTCGTAGAGGCCCTTGACGTCGCGGCGGGTCAGCGCTTCGATGCTGCACCTGGCATAGACCTCGATGAAGTCGCCGATCAGCTCGCGGTTCTGGTCGCGGATCTCGCGGTAAGGCGAGATGGCGGCGGTGATGACGGCGACGCCGTTGCGGCTGAGCAGGTGGGCGACGAAGCCGATGCGGAGGATGTTGGTATCGCGGTCTTCCTTGCTGAAGCCGAGGCCCTTGCTGAGGTTGGTGCGGATGACATCGCCGTCCAGGATCTCGACGTTGTGGCCGCGCTGGCGCAGCACGGGCTCGAGGGCCTGGGCGAGGGTCGACTTACCGGCTCCCGAGAGCCCGGTGAACCATATCGTGAAACCGCGATCTGACAACTACTTTGCCTCCGTTTTGCCTTCGTGTTCGAGGATGGTGATTGAGCCCTCCTGGATGCCGCACTCCTCCTTATCGAGGCCGGCCCAGCGGCCCGAGCGCGGGTCATCGCCAGGATTGACGGGCTTGGTGCAGTTGGTGCAGCCGATGCTGGGGTAGCCGCGATCGTGCAGCTCGTTGTAGGGCACGTTATTGGCGATGACGTAGGCCCAGACCTGCTTTTCGTCCCAGGCGGCGAGGGGGTTGACCTTGACGAGGTTGAACTTGGTGTCCCACTCGACGATGCCGATATCGCCGCGGGTCTTGGACTGGTCGCGGCGCATGCCGGCCAGCCAGGCGGTCTTGCCCGCGAGGGCGCGGTGGTTGGGCTCTACCTTGCGCAGCTCGCAGCACTGGTCGGGGTTGCTGAGCCAGAGGGCCTCGCCGTGCTGCTGCGCCTGGGCCGAAGGGGTGAGGAGCGACTGGTAGCCGATAGTCTTGAAGCCGTACTTCGCCTCACAAACGTCGCGCAGGTGGTAGGTCTCCGGGAAGAGGAAGTCGGTATCGAGGTAGAAGACCTCCACGGTGGGGTCGATCTTCATGATCATGTCGAGGATGACCATGCCGGTGGGGCCGCCGAAGCTGCAGGCCAGGGTGAGGCCGGGCTGGAACTCCTGCACGGCCCAGTGCAGGATCTCCGGCGGCTCCTTGCCTTCCATCTGGGCGCTGAGACGCTCGATGGCGGCCTGATCGTAGGTTTTAACGTCCGGCATGTGCGTGCCCCGTTGTCTTTAGGAGAAAGTCAATCAGCTTAGTCAAGAATATGAGGGCGTCGATTTGGTGTCAACGCTCCTGGCGGAGGGCGACCTCTCCCCCAACCCCCTCTCCGAATTCGGAGAGGGGGAAGACGAGCGTCGAATACAGTTTCCGACTTGAAGAAGATACGCCTCGTTCTTAAGGGGTAGGTTGGCTAAGCTGCGCGGGTGACTCCACTAGAAGCGGTTGGATTGGCGTTTGCGGCGTTTCTGGCCGGTGGCATCAACGCCATCGCCGGCGGCGGGACGTTGATCGGCTTTCCGGTGCTGCTGGCGGCGGGATACGGCGCCAAGGTCGCGAACATGACGAACACCGTGGCGATCTGGCCTGGGACGATAAGCGGCTCCTGGGCCTACCGGAGTGAGATTTCACGCCAGAGGGCGACGATCACGGCGATCGTGATCCCGGTGGTAGCGGGAGCCATCGCCGGGTCGGCGCTGCTGCTATCGACGCCGGAAAGCACCTTCGAGTGGATTGTCCCCTTTCTGATCTATGGCGCCTGCATCCTGCTGGCGTTCCAGGACAAGCTGACGAAAATGTTCTTCGCCGGGACAGACAATAACCTCCTGGCGGGCCGCAATCTGCTGCTGATGCGCATCGGCGTCTTCTTCGTGGCGGTGTACGGCGGCTACTTCGGCGCGGCGATGGGCATCATCATGCTGGCGCTGTTCGGCCTGCTGCTTTCCGAGGACATGCAGCACGCCAACGCGCTCAAAGGCTTGGTGGCGATGGCGGTGAACGGGATCGCCGTGGTGTACTTCGCGATCTTTGGTGAGGTGGCGTGGGAAGCGGCCGCGATCATGGCAGTGGCGGCGCTGGCGGGCGGTTACATGGGCGTGGGAGTCGCGCGCAAGCTGCCGAAAGAGAAGCTGCGGCTGGTGGCGGTGACCTGGGGCGCCTTCGCGGCGACGGTTTTGCTAATCCGGCAGGTGTGGTAGAGGGCAACTCAAACCTGACGTGGTGTAGGTGAGCTCACGGAGCGTCAAAGGTTGCCACGCCTCGCTGCGGCGATGGCTCGCAACGACAGCAACTCAATTTCGCCAAGGCATGGATCAAGGCCGGGCGTTCGCGGACGGAGCTAAAGCTGCGTCCCTACGATCGAGGGCTCGCAACGACAAGTTGTCGACGAACACCCCTCTCCCTTCGATTTGGGAGTGCCTTGCCCGCGGCGATGGCTCGCAACGACAGGACTTGATCATGGGGATTCCAAGGTTGCCACGCCTAGCTGCGGCGATGGCTCGCAACGACAACAACTCAATTCCTCCAAGGCATGGATCAAGGCCGGGCGTTCGCGGACGGAGCTAAAGCTGCGTCCCTACGATCGAGGGCTCGCAACGACAGATTGGTTTGGAATACAACCTCTCACTCAATTCGGAACTTTCGAAGGGTTGCTTCGCCTTGCCCGCGGGCAATGGCTCGCAATGGGTTCGTGTGTGTCGACAGAACGTTATGTCGAGAGGGCGGCGGTCAGGGCTTCGCGGGCGAGGCGGGGGATGTCGGTGATCAGGCCGTCGAGGCCGGAGCGGAGCTTGTCCGGGGTGAGGTCGTAGGCGCCGTGGTAGGAGTAGACCTTGAGGGCGAAGCCGTGGGCCATGGCGACGAACTCGGCGTCGATGGCGAGCCAGTGGGCCGAGATGGCGTGGGCGCCGAGGCGTCGCGCCTTCCAGATATGCTCTCGCTTGCCGCGCGGGGTCGTGATGTCCTTGAGGTAGGCGACCTCGACGCCGGGAGCAGACTTCGCGGCGTAGCGGGCGGCGAGGGCGCTGGTGCACCAGATGAGGACCCGCTCTTTGAGGCCGCGGCGCAGCACCTGCTGGACGAGGGGATATATCGCCCAGGGCGTCTTGACGTCGACGGCGAGGAGGAGGTTGTCAGGGAGTTCGTCCAGGGCGTCGGCAAGGCTGTGGACGTGCTCGTCCGAGTCGCGCAGGGTCTGCTTGCGGACGAGCGGCGAGGGAGTCAGCTCCAGGGGGAGCGGGAAGCCGGTCGTGCGCTTCATGGTCCAGTCGTGCATGAGAAAGGGGCGCTGGTCGAGGCTCATACGGAGGTCGATCTCGACGCCGTCGGCGCCCTGCTCCACGGCGACGCCGATGCCGGCGAGACTGTTCTCTGGCGCATCGAGAGGGCAGGTGCGGTGGGCGATGATCAGGGGCAGCGGCATGCCCCTATCCTAACGGCAGGGCGTTGCGAGAAGGTGGACAAGTCTGAATTAGCTATCTATCATGCGATGTATTAGCACGCACGAATAAGGAGCCCGCCCATGAACGAGCAGCCTGCCGCCCCGCGACCGAACCGGCCGCCGCCACGCCTGGTAAGCGTGGAGAGGGTCGAGCGTTTGACGCCGCATATGCTGCGGGTGCGGCTGACGGGCGAAAGCCTGGCGGGCTACACGATGGCGTCCGGGCCGGCTTCGCACATCAAGGTTGTGCTGCCTCAGGACGGCGACGACCGGCCGTTCATCCCGGACTACGGGCCCGATGGGCCGATCCTGGCGGAAGGGCAAAAGCGGCCGCTGAGCCGCACTTACACGCCGCGCCGCTGGCACCCCGAGGCGCAGGCGCTGGACGTCGACTTCTTGCTTCATGGTGACGGGCCGGCCGCGAGCTGGGCCAAGAGCGCGCAGCCGGGCAGCCTGGTGGCCGTGACCAACCCGGGCGGGCCCTACAACCTGGACGCCAGCGCCACATCGTTCGTGATTGCGGGGGATGACTCGGCGCTGCCGGCGATCGGGACGATACTCGAAGCGCTGCCGGCCTCGGCGAGGGCGTCGGTGCTGATCGAGGTGGAGGACTCCACAGACGAGATGGAGCTGGAGTCGCGGGCGCAGATTGATGTGACGTGGCTGCACCGGGGCGACAGCGAGGACCCGATCGGCGCGCTGCTGGCCTCGACGTTGCGTCAGGCGAAGCTGCCGGCGGCGGAAGCGGGGCGGATCTGGGTCGGCTGCGAGGCGGAGATCATGCGCGACCTGCGTCGCTGGCTGGTCTTCGAGCGCGGCTGGGACCGCAAGGCGATCCACACGCATGGCTATTGGAAGCTGGGAGCTTCGAACCACCCGGACCACGACGTGGGGCAGGAGATCTAGGGGTTTCCGTACGTCACACCGTTTTAACAACCACCTCACCCCTTCGACAAACTCAGGGCAGGCTCTAACACTCTTCTGAAGTAGAGAGGGCACATGGATCGCCGCTACGAGCGGTGTCCCTATCTTCCAGCGTCAAAGGTTGCCACGCCTCGGCTAGCGCCGATGGCTCGCAACGACAGATGAACTCTATTAAGGGCGGGGCGCTCGCGGACGGAGCTAAAGCTGCGTCCCTACGATGTGTTCGGGCGGCTAAGGCTGCATCCCCTACAGGTCCTCTTTCGAGACGTAACGCGTCGTTCACGTTGCAGATAGCGGGTTTTCGGTTGGCGTCACGCCGGGCATAGGACTATGCGGCCATGAGTTAGCACCTGCAAAGGAGGAATGGAAATGGCAGTAGGTACGAGCCTGATTCTCATTGCGGCCGGCGCCATCCTGGCGATGGCAGTGGACTACAGGGTTTCCGGCGTGGACATTCAGGCGATTGGCGGGATTTTGGTAGTGGTTGGCATTATCGGGTTGCTGTTCTCGCTGTTGTTCTTGGCGAGCTTCGCGCCCTTCGGCAATCGCGATAGCAGCGGTCACGGTCACGTCTGACCGAAGCTTAAGTCCACGACAAAGAGAGAGGCTGGCAAGCACGCCGGCCTCTCTTCATATCCGGCGTTTCAGCTGAGGGGTAGAGTTGTCACGGCGGTGGGTCAACACCCCAGCCTCGAAGGCTGGGGCATCGGGCGCAGCTCTGTTGCCTCGCTGGGGTGTTTCGGGATGACGGCGTTTGGCGGCACCCCAGCTTAGAAAGCTGGGGCATTGGGCGTGGCGCCAGCTCTGTTGCCCCTCGATGAGGTGTTTCGGGATGGCGGCAGTGGCGGCACCTGGCTTAGAAAGCGATGACGATGACCTGCATCATCCAGTGCATCCTGGCCGCGCTCTAGAAGCATCGTCGCGCTGGTAGGGCGACTCACGAGTCGCCCTACGCTCTGGGCATGGACGCTGCGATTCCGGTGCGCCACGAGCTGAGAAGTTCCAGAGCTAAGGGGAGTTGGTGGCACCCCAGCTTAGAAAGCTGGGGCATCGGGCCTGGCGTGCCGGCTTTTTTGGCCTCGAAGATGAGCGCTGGCCCAGCACCTTGCCCCTTAAGGCTGAGGTTTTACCCGGCGCCTCAACGCGTGGGCGCTCGACGGGGCGTCAAAGGTTGCCACGCCTCGGCTGGCGCCGATGGCTCGCAATGCCGTATTTGCTACTTCTGGGCGTATCTCGCGGCTTTACGTGGGGCTGCCGATGATCAGATGGGCGTGATGACCAACTAGTCCGATCACCAGCATTCGAGGACGCCGTGAAGCTATCGCAGGTTGAGCGCAGCGGTTTCCGGGACCACTTCCGGCCGGTGGTGCCGATGCTGCTCCTGGCAGCCCTCGCTGCGATGGCGCTGGCGGCGCTGTTCGAGGAGGACGCTTCCGCTTCCGGGGCAATGGCCGATGCGCTGCTGTTCGCGTTCGCGAGGCTGGCGTGCGGCTTCCTAAACACGGCCGCGAGCAGCGGGTCGGCTGTCTCATTGCCGTTGCTGATGCTGCTGGGCATGGACCCGCACGTCGCCAACGCGACGAACCGGGTGCCGGTGCTGGTGGGCGCCGTGACGGCCGTGATCACCTTCCAGCGCGCGGGCCAGGTCGATTGGAAGCTGGCGAGCAAGCTGACGCCGTTCTTCATGGCCGGTTCCGTGGCGGGCGCGGCCGTGGCAGAAATATTGCCGGCGAACGACCTGGGGCCAGTGATAACCGGCGCCGTCCTGATGGCGTTCGTGCTGCTGTTTACCAAGGTCAAGAGCATCATCGACGATGCCGAACCAGCAGAGCCGCGGGTCAACGCCGTCTCGCTGCTGACGATGCTGGGCATCGGCTTCTGGGCGGGGTTCATCGTGCTGGACGGCGCGACTTACCTGCTGCTGGCGCTGGTGTTGCTGGTGCGCTGCGACTTCGTCAAGGCGACGGCGCTCAAGGCGCTGCTGTTGGTGGCTGCAACGATTGTTGCCTTCGTGCTGTTCGCGCTGGAAGGCGACATCCACTGGGGGCCGGCTGCCTACATGGCGCTGGGTAGCGTCGCCGGCGGCTACGCGGGCGTGCGTTTCGCTCAGATCACGACAGCGAAGGCATGGGTGTACCGCATCCTGGTGGCGGTGATCGGGCTGGAGCTGGTGCACCTGGCCGCGAAGTACGCGCTGGAGATATACTAGCCACTTTCAAAGCTTCCTTTGAGCCAAAGACGGCCGTGTTTGAGCGGATAGGCGCGTGTTCGCTGACGAGCGGCGGCACCCTCACCCTACCCTCTCCCTCGAGGGAGAGGAACCTTATAACCGCGGGTCGATTGTTGACAAGGGCGGAGCGTCAAAGGCTGCTTCGCCTCGGCTGCGGCCGATGGCTCGCAGTGGATGAATGCGGCGCTGTGCGCTTCGGGCGGTAGGCGGCTTACAATCGAGCGACATACCTCCGCATGAGACCTAGCCAGGAGCCTGCCATGACCGTGACCGACACCGACCTTCGCCGCCAGAGCCGCGTCCTGCTGGACGGGGCCGACCGCGCCCCGGCGCGCGCCATGCTGCGCGCCACGGGCTTGACGGACGACGACCTCTCGAAGCCGCTGATCGGTGTGGCGAATACCTGGATCGAGATTGGGCCCTGCAACTTCCACCTGCGGCGGCTGGCTGAGAAGGTCAAGGAAGGCATCCGGGCGGCCGGCGGCACGCCGCTTGAGTTCAACACGATCGCCGTTTCGGACGGGATCACGATGGGCACCGAGGGCATGAAGGCGTCGCTGATCAGCCGGGAAGTCATCGCCGACTCGGTGGAGCTGTGCGCGCGCGGCCACCTGCTCGACGGCGTGGTGGCCATCGGCGCCTGCGACAAGACGAACCCCGGCCTCATCATGGCCCTGGCGCGGCTGGACCTGCCCTCGATCTTCTTCTACGGCGGCTCGATTTACCCCGGCCGCTTCGAGGGCCACGACGTGACGATCCAGGAGGTCTTCGAGGGCGTGGGAGCGTTCACCGCGGGCAAGATCAGCGCCGAGCAGCTACGCGAGCTGGAGGGGGCTGCCTGCCCCGGCGCCGGCGCCTGCGGCGGCCAGTTCACGGCCAACACGATGGCGACGGCGATCGAAATCCTCGGCATGTCGCTGATGGATTCCGCCTCGGTGCCGGGCATGGACCCGAACAAGGACGGCGTCGCCTTCCGGGTGGGGCAGCAGGCGGTCGAGTTGCTCAAGAAGGGCATCCGGCCCAGCGACGTGATTACGAAGAACTCGCTGGAGAACGCCATCGCCTCAATCGCGGCGACGGGTGGGTCGACCAACGGCGTGCTGCACTTCCTGGCGATCGCGCGCGAGGCCGGCATCGAGCTGGACATCGAGGACTTCGACCGGATCAGCGAGCGGACGCCGCTGATCGCCGACCTGAAGCCGGGCGGCCGCTTCGTTTCGAATGACCTCTACCAGGCCGGCGGCATCCGGCTGGTGGCGCAGCGACTGCGCGACGCGGGCTTGCTGCACGAGGCCGAGATGACGGTCAGCGGCCGGACGATCGGCGAAGAGGCGAGTGAGGCCGAAGAGACGCCGGACCAGATGGTGGTGCGGCCACTGAGCAACCCGATCAAGGCGACGGGCGGCCTGGTGATCCTCAAGGGCAACCTGGCGCCGGAAGGCTGCGTCGTCAAGGTGGCAGGCCACGAGCGGCTGCTGCACCGTGGGCCGGCGCGGGTCTTCGACCGGGAGGAGGACGCCTTCGCGGCGGTGCAGGCGCGCGACATCCACGAGGGCGACGTTGTCGTCATCCGCTACGAAGGGCCCAAGGGCGGCCCCGGGATGCGCGAGATGCTAGGTGTCACGGCGGCGCTGGTGGGTGAGGGGCTGGGAGACAGCGTGGCGCTGCTGACGGACGGCCGCTTCTCCGGCGCGACCCGAGGGCTGATGGCCGGTCATGTCGCGCCGGAAGCGGCGGCGGGCGGGCCAATCGCGGCGCTGCGGGAGGGCGACACCATCGTCTTCGACATCGACAAGCGGCGTCTGGACGTGGAGATCAGCGACGAGGAGATGCAGAAGCGCCTCGCCACGTGGATGCCGCCGGCGCCGAACTACACCAGCGGCGTCTTCGCCAAGTACGCCAAGCTGGTCTCGTCTGCCTCCGAAGGGGCCGTGACACGCTAAGCAGCCCTCTCGCGTGGCGGCGGTTGATTGCGGGCGCCGCGATCCTCCTGGCCGTGGCCGGCTGTAGCAGCGATAACAAGGCGGCTATCGAAGCGACAAGCGTGGCGGCGACCGCGACCAGCGAAGCGACGACGAAGCTGCTCGAGAAGGGCGCCCTGTCTTTCCGCGTGCCCAAGGAGTGGCAGCTGCGACTCGTTGACGGGCATGACTTCTCCTTGCTGATCCTGGCCAACGCGGCCCGCGAGATCCAGGCGCTGGGGATGCTCATTGTGTCGCCGGTGGTGATGGCAGGGCCGGACTACATGGATGAGCGGCGCGAGACGGTGCCGGTTGGGGGCGTTGAAGGCGTGGTGCTCAAGGGCCTTGTGCCGGGACGGACAGGGCTCAACGATTACCTGGGCTTCTGGGCCGACATACAGACGCCGGCGCGCCCGGATTTCGACATCCACGTGGCGGACCAGGCTAAGGAAGAGTGGCGCGTCATTGTCCAGGCGCCCGGCAAGGCGCGCTTCGAGCTGGCGATGGCGGTCGAGACGGCGGCGGACAGGGCGGTATTCGAGGAGATCGTCAGGACGCTGACGCCGCCGGACTAGCGCTAGAGCAGGTCGACCAGCCAGCGGCGCAGCAGGGTGCGCGTCGCGTGCAGCAGGCCGATAGAGAGCAGCAGCAGCAACGCGATCTCCAGCTCGCGATCGCCGAGGACGAGGCCGAGGATGGTGCCGGCGGCGGGCGGATGCTCCGTGTCTGTTGCGCCCATGGCCAGGATGCCTATCCCGACAGCCAGGGCGGCCAGGGAGTTCGTGGCCAGGAACGACTGCGAAATGCTGTCCGGGACCAGGTGAAGCAGCAGCGCGAAGACCAGGCCGATGCAGCAGCCGAGCAGGTGACCGCCGATCACGCGCTTGGGCTGGGCCAGACGGGCGTTGGGGCCAATAAAGATCAGGAAGGCACTGGCGGCGATAGCGGTGACGATGGCGGCGTTGGAGAGGGCATCGCCAAGCAGAAGGAGGATGAGCAGGCTCATTGTGGCGAGGCCGGTCTGGGCTACGTAGCGGCCGGCCTTGGCCTTGAAGGCCGGATCGACGAGGCCTGGGGCGGTGGGATGAGTGATATGCATGAGGCTAAGACTCCTTCGTGGCGGTAGCAACCATTGCGGGCGCGAGCGGGCCAAAGCGCTCGCGGCGGAGAATCTCGACCCGGAAGCCGGCCTGTCGCAGGGCGGATGCAGTGTCGCGGTTGAGGTGGCAGCCGGCGGCGAGCCAGCCGTAGACGGGCTGGACGAAGCGCTGGGCTTTGGCCTCAAAGCCGCGGGCGGCGACGTGCTCCAGCAGCCGGAAGGCGCCGCCGGGCTTGAGGACGCGGAAGGTCTCGGCGATGGCGGCGTCGAGATCCGCGACGGTGCAGAGGACGAGGGTGGCGACAACGGCGTCGAAGCTGGCGTCCGGGAAGGGTAGCGCCTCGGCGGGGGCCTGAGTAAGGGTAAGACGCTCGCGAACGTAAGGCGGCAGCTTGCGCGCCCGGGCCTCGGCGCGGCGCAGCATGAAGGGGTCCGGCTCTGTGGCCTCCAGGGCTTCGATGCGGGCCCAGCGGTAGTAGTCGAAGTTGGCGCCGGTGCCGGCCCCGATCTCGAGGACGCGGCCCTCGGCCTCGCCGGCGACGAGGTGACGCAGGGGCGCGAGACGTACATCGGCAATACGGGCGCCGATGTCGTAGCCGGCAGCGAAGAAGCGATGCCGGGGACGGGGCGGCGAGGACATCATCGATTTAGGTGAGCATGCCGACGAGGTTGACGCCGCCATCGAGGACGATGGTCTGGCCGACGATCATCTCGGACTCGGGGGTGCAGAGGAAGGCGACGAGGTTGGCGACGTCGTCCGGGGTGACGTGGCGGCGCATGGGGATGTTGCGCCGCAGGTACTCGCCGAGCTCGGGGGAGAGGGCGGCCACGCCGCCGGTCTCCTGCACCCAGCCGGGGCAAACGCCGTTGACGCGGATGTTCTTGGGGGCAAGCTCGACGGCGAGGTACATCGTCAGCGTATCAAGGGCGCCTTTGGTGACGCCCACGGCGGCGTAGTTGGGCATGTAGCGGCGGGAGCCGAGGCTGGTGAGGTTGACGATGCTGCCGCCGCCGCGCGCTTCGAGGAGGGGGGCGGCTTCCTTGGAGGCGAACCAGGGGCCGAGTACGTTGAGGTCGAAGGTGATACGGAGGTGGTTGGGCAGAGCGCGGATGGCGTTACGGGGCCGCTCCAGGCCGCGGGCGGCGCTGTTGATCAGGATATCGAGGCCGCCGCAGCGATCCTGGATTTCGCGCATGAGGCCCTGGATTTCGACCACGTCGGCGAGGTTGGCGCGTATGGCGTAGGCGGTGGCGCCGAGCTCGGTGAGGGCGGTGACGACGCGCTGGGCGTCCGTGTCGCTGCGGGCGTAGTTGACGACGACCTCGGCGCCGAGGCTGCCAAGCTTGAGCGCGATGGCGCGGCCGATGCCGCGGGAGCCGCCGGTCACGAGCGCTACTTTGCCAGCGAAGAGTTTGTTATCCACGCTGGGGATTCTAGCCGAGTGCGGAGTAACAGGTAACAGGCAGGAATCGGGCGAGACTAGAGGTCTGATAGGCTGCCCGCGTGGAGCTGACAGGACGCGTCGCGCTGGTTACCGGCTCGACCGGCAGGGGGATCGGCCGCAGCATCGCGCTGACCCTGGCGCGGGAGGGCGCCGACCTCGTCCTCAACTACGAGACGCGGCCGGAGCGGGCCGAGGCAGTGCGGCAGGCGATCGAGGGGATGGGGAGACGGGTTGTATTGCAGCAGGCGGATGTCGGGACCGAGGCGGGGGCGCGGTCGCTGTACGAGGCGGCCGTGGCGGGGCTGGGTCGCGTTGACATCCTGGTCGTGAGTGCGGGCGGCGCCTGGCAGCCCGCCGATACCGTGGACCTGGAGCCGGAGCGCTGGCAGCGGGTGCTGGCGGAGGAGGTGCACGCGCCGCTCTACCTGATCCCGCCGGCTCTGCGGGGCATGCGAGAGCGCGGCTGGGGCCGGATCATCCTGGTGGCGGGCGAGGGCACGGACGATTGGCCGGCCGACGCGCCGCTGGACTACGGGCTGGGTAAGGCGTCGCGGGTGTGGCTGACGCGGGCGCTGGCGAAGCGGGAGATGGGCCACGGCGTCACGGTAAACGCCATCGCGCCGCGGACGACACCCTACGTGGAGCTATCGGAAGCGGTAGTGGACGTGTCGAAGGGTGAGGGATGGCGGGACCGGACGGGGGCGAGGCCGCAGGACGCGGGGGAGATCGCCGCGTGGCTGTGCTCGGAGGCGGCGCGAATGGTGACGGGGACGGTGGTGGAGGTTGGAGGTTAGGGGTTGGAGATTGGAAGTCCGACATTAGAGAGTTAGAGGTTGGAGTTCGGGACGTTGGCACCCTCACCCTAACCCTCTCCCTCGAGGGAGAGGGGACACCTTTATCTCTCTCCGAGGGTGAGTTTCATGCATGGGCCGCTAAGGGTTGGCCGCGCCCTTCGATTCGGCTCAGGATGCGCCTTGCCCGCGGGCAATGGCTCGCAACGACACTACGGAGCTACCAGCCGGGCGGGTCGCTGGCGGGGAAGGACTCCCACGATGCCTGGTCGACTTTGTCGGCGGCGGGTGGCGGCACCATGCCGATGGCCAAGCCGGTCCCGGCCCCGGAGGCGTTGCCGGCGCGGGGTGCGGGCGCGTCGTTATCTGGACGGGCCTGTCGAGGTGGCGGCCGGAGGCGGGGGTCGGGGTCAGGCGCTCTGGTCATGGGATCAGTGTAGGCGGGCGGGCGTGACGGGGTCGTTACGGCGGCGTGGGTGAGATGGCGGCCGTGTGTCAGGGTATGGCTGGTCTGTGCATTGCCTCCGATGTATTACAATGCATATGAATCATGACAATGCATAAGGAGCTAGGGAATGCAGGAGTTTGCGGCCAGCGTGACGGAGCGAGGCCAGGTGACGATCCCGGCGGAGGTTCGGAAGCTGCTGGGAATCCAGAAGCGCGGCAAGGTCTCGTTTGTGGTGGAGGACGGCCAGGTGGTGCTGCGGAAGCCTCGCTTCACGACGGTGGAGAGCGTCTACGGCTCTGTGAAGGCGCTCGACAAGCCGCTGGATTGGAAGGAAGTGGAGCGCATCGCCCATGAGGAGGTGGCTGAGTACCACATGTCCAAGATGCGACGCAAGTGAGGTACCTGGACACTAATGTCTTCGTGCGCCATCTGACGGCGGATGACGCCCGGATGTCGCCGGCTGCTCGGGAACTGTTCCGGAAGGTCGAGCGCGGCGAGGAAGACGTCGCTGTCCTGGAGGCGACGATCGCAGAGGTGGTGTACGTACTCTCGTCCCGGACCCTGTATGCACTGACGCGCGCGAACATCCGGGAGCGGGTTCGGGCGCTCTTAGTGCAACGCGGCCTGCACATGGAGGACAAGTCGCGCTGTCTGAGGGCGCTCGATGTGTATGCGACCTATCGCGGCCTCAACTTCGGCGACGCGTTGATCGTCGCGGCGGCGCTGGCCGAGTCGCCGCACGAGGTTTACAGCTTCGATCGAGGCTTCGACGCGGTGGCGGGTGTGGGGCGGGTGGAGCCGTAGGCGTGGGGGTGACGAGGGGCGTTACGAGGGCAGGTGAGGTGGGGGGAGTGTTACTTCGGAGAGACAGGTCTTCTCGCTCCCGTTAGCCCTCTGCTGGCAATTCCATCTCTCCTCTAGCCTTCTCCCGGGCGCTCTGTCGCTGAGCCAAGTAGACGATGTTTACAGAAGGAAGAAGATATCTATGCTCATTCGAGAAGCCCGTAACCACGCCGATGATCCCGCGAGCGACTCCGTAAAGAATGGCCGGTCCGTTTACGTCAGCCATTCTTGCCCTAGCAGTCTCTTCCATGCCATCCGAAAAGGAAAACTCCCCCTGCATCTCAAGTGCAAGATGAATTCGGTCTGTATTATCCGTCACCTTTAGCGAGACCAAGTAAGTCTTCTGCTCCGGTCTATGTGCTAGCGACCAAGTCACGCGCGGGGCCGAGTCCTTCTGCTGAGGTTTATCCTGGCTTCGAAACTCTAGCCGTGTGAGCCAACAATCCTCAAGCTGCAAGGAGGATCTGGCGTTCACCCTCGATTACTCCTTCTTGATTGAGAAGAGCCATATCGAACCCGACAGGGATGACTTCCCAAGACTCCATGTAGCGGGGAAGCAAACCAAGTTCCACTTTCATTTCGAGGGCATTCGCGATCTTAACCAACGTACCGAGAGTGAGATTACCGTTGCCGCCAAGAAGTTTGGTGACAAAGGCACGCGAAACGCCCAAGCGTGCAGCGAGATCGGACCTTCGCCAGCCTCGGTTAACCATTTCAGCGACAATCTGCTCGTTAATGTCGAGGAGGAGCGTCTCCAGCTCAAACTCAGGGTCATTTCGGAACCGCTTAAGCTCGTCTGCGGCCCAAGCAGTGGTGGTTCCTTTCATTTTCTCCTCTATTATCCCTTATAACTCGCTGGGTTCTTATGCAAAGTACTCTGCGCGTAACGTCAACGCACGAGTTATTTCCTCCTTTCTAGCGCGATTAGTCTTCTTCTTACAACCATGCGTGATTACGATCCGTCGCTCTCCATCAAAGAAGCAAAGTAGTCGATCCTGATAAGACTTGAACTCGAAAATCGGACCTTCTACCTTCTTGAACTTCTCATCATTAAATGGTGGCCCTACTTGAGCAGTTCGCGAAATCAGGGCCCATAGTCTCTTTCGATCGATGTCTGTAAGCTCGTTCCCATCCATGTAAGCTCTGGCTAGACAAACGCCATTCCGTACTATCGCGGCGATGATCCATAGCCCGCCATCGAGATCTTCGGCGTTCGTCATGTTAACTTTAGAGTTAACTCCCGTCAAACTTCAACTGGCATATTGTAACGAGAGCATGACAAGATTGCCACTACCTAGGTAATCGCTGATGCTGGTGACTAGTTTGTGTCCTCTCCCGTCCCTTTGGGTTCGTAGTAGCGGTGGCCCTTCAGCCTGTCGGGGAGGTAGGTCTGGCCCGGGGCGATGCCGCCGGCGTAGTCGTGGGCGTACTGGTAGCCGCGGCCGTAGCCTAGCTGCTGCATGAGGCCGGTGGCGGCGTTGCGCAGGTGGAGGGGGACGGGGTCGTTCCGCGTGGCTTCGACGTCGGCGAGGGCGCGCTGGTAGGCGGTGAGGGTGCTGTTGCTCTTGGGCGCGAGGGCGAGGTAGAGGGTGGTCTCGGCCAGGGGCAGGAAGCCCTCCGGCATGCCGATGAAGTGGACGGCCTGCTGACAGGCGGTGGCGACGACGAGGGCCTGGGGGTCGGCGAGGCCGATGTCCTCGGCGGCGAGGATGACCATGCGGCGGACGATGAAGAGGGGGTCTTCGCCGGCCTCAACCATGCGGGCGAGCCAGTAGAGCGAGGCGTCGGGGTCGGAGCCGCGCAGGGATTTGATGAAGGCGCTGATCGTGTCGTAGTGGGCGTCGCCCTGGCGGTCGTAGAGATAGGTGCGGTGCTGGAGGGCCTCTTCAATGACGGCGCGGCTGACATGACGGGCAGGGGTACCTCGGGCTGAACCCCGAGGCATGGGGTCCGCGGTGGCGGGGGGTGGTTGGGCTCGCCCTTCGAGTGCCCTTCGACTTGGCTCAGGATGTACCTCAGGGTGAGCGGGGGTCTGGGCTTCAAGAGCCTCAGGGGCCGGGGCTTCGATGCCTCGGGGTTCAGCCCGAGGTGCAGGAGCCGTCTCGACGGAGAGGGCGGCGGCTTCGAGGGCGTTGAGGGCGATACGGGCGTCGCCGCCGACGGACGCGGCCAGGGCTTCGATGGCCTCCTCGTCCATTTCGACGTTGAGGTTGCCGAGACCGCGATCTGTGTCGGTGAGAGCGCGTTGGATGAGACGGGCGAGGTCGGCTTCGGTGAGGGCTTTGAGGGTGAAGACGCGGGAGCGGGAGAGGAGGGGGCCGATGACCTCGAAGCTGGGGTTCTCGGTGGTGGCGCCGATGAGGGTGACGGTGCCGTCTTCGACCTGGGGGAGGACGGCGTCTTGCTGGGCCTTGTTGAAGCGGTGGATCTCGTCGATGAAGAGGATGGTGCGGGTGGGGGCCATACCTGGGGCTGAACCGCGAGGCATGGGACGATCGCCTTCGGGGGTTGGTGCGACCTCTCCCCCTGGCCCCCTCTCCGTTGACGGAGAGGGGGGAGTCAGCGCGCCGGCAGGCTGGGCGGCCTGCGGTGAAGCGCCGATACCCCGGGCTGAACCCCGGGGCATCGGCGACGCCTGGCGGGCGCGGGCTTCGGACATGACGCGGCGGATATCGGCGACGCCGGCGGAGACGGCGGAGAGGGCGACGAAGTGGGCGGAGGTCTGGCCGGCGATGATGCGGGCGAGGGTGGTCTTGCCGGAGCCGGGCGGCCCCCAGAGGATAATCGAGGGGAGCTGGCCGGCCTCGACGAGGCGTCGCAGCAGCTTGCCGGGGCCAACGAGGTGCTCCTGGCCGAGGTAGTCGTCGAAGTCACGCGGGCGCATGCGGGCGGCGAGGGGCGCGGTGGCTGGGACATCGTCCTCGAGGTTGGGTATGCCTTCCGGTTCGAGGAGGGAGGGCTGGGGTGGCTGGGCGCGAGGGCGTCTGGGGGCAGGCATGGGGCATTTTACCCCTCCTCACCGGTGCCCCGCCCGGGCATACGGGCATACGGGCATACGGGCAGAGAAGCGTGTCTTCATAGAGCAGGCTGGGATAGGAAGTCGGGAGCTCAAGGGTTGCTTCGCCTCGGCTGCGGCCGATGGCTCGCAATGGGATTCCTTCTGACTGCGATAAGGATTGGTGGCTGGAACGAGGGCATATCGGGGAGAATGGGCGGAGAAATGACGAGAGGCCGGAGATTAGCGGAGGAGTTAATAGTTGGAGTGGGTGACATCGCCGGAGATCTGGGTTGCGCTGGTAACGCTGACGGCGCTGGAGATCGTGCTGGGCATCGACAACGTCGTGTTCATCTCGATCCTGGCGGGCAAGCTGCCGGGCGAGCAGCAGCAGAAGCGGGCGCGTCAGGTGGGCCTGGGCCTGGCGATGTTCTCGCGCATCCTGCTGCTACTCTCGATCTCCTGGATCATCCGGCTGACGGAGCCGCTGTTCACGATTTTCGACGAGGAGTTTTCGGGGCGGGACCTGATCTTGCTGGGTGGCGGCTTGTTTCTGCTGGCCAAGAGCACGTTCGAGATCCACGACAAGCTGGAGGGCCACTCGGGGCATGTGAGCCTGCGAGTGGCGCCTTCATTCACGTCGGTGATCGCCCAGATCATCGTGCTGGACATCGTGTTCTCGCTGGACTCGGTGATCACGGCCGTGGGGACGGCTGACGAAGTGGGGGTGATGATCGCGGCGGTGGTGATCGCCGTGGCGGTGATGATGGTCTCGTCGGGGCCGATCAGCTCCTTCGTGGACCGGCACCCGACGGTGAAGATTCTGGCGCTGAGCTTCCTGCTGCTGATCGGCATGTCGCTGGTGGCGGAGGGCCTGGACCAGCACATTTCGAAGGGCTACATCTACTTCGCGATGGCGTTCTCGGTCTTCGTGGAGATGCTGAACCTGCGCCTGAGGGTCAAGGAACACGTCGAGCCGGTGCAGCTGCGGGCGTCGGTGGTGCAGGAGCCTGAGGGCGGCGGCGCGCCAACGTAGAGGAGGATGATCTCGAGATCGGGCCCTCAAAGGGTTGCCACGCCTTGCCCGCGGGCAATGGCTCGCAACGACAGGTGGTGAGCGCTCCAAGGCGCCGAACAGGACGGTATGGCCGGGACGACGTTAGCTGCGGACGAAGGACAGGAGCGAGGGCGGGCGCTTGAGGTGCTGGCTGTCGCGACGCGACTGGGGCTGACCTCGTTCGGAGGGCCAATCGCGCACCTCGGCTACTTCCACGAGGAGTACGTCAGGCGGCGGCGCTGGATCGACGACGGGGCCTACGCGGAGATCGTCGCCCTGGCGCAGGCGCTGCCGGGACCGGCGAGCAGCCAGGTCGGCATCGCGATGGGGTTGGTGCGGGCCGGGCTTCCCGGCGCGGTGCTGGCTTGGATCGGATTCACGTTGCCCTCGGCGGCGCTGCTCGTCGCCTTTGGCTACGGGGTTGAAGCGCTGGGCGACGTGAGTGACGCGGCCTGGCTGCACGGATTGAAGCTGGCGGCGGTGGCGGTCGTAGCGTTTGCGGTCTGGGGGATGGCGAGGACGCTGGCGCCGGACAAGGAGCGCGCGACCATCGCCATCGCGGCGGCGGTGCTGGCGTTGAGCTGGCAAACGGCTTTCGCGCAGGTGGGCGTAATCCTGCTGGCGGGGGCGATCGGGCTGGCTGCTGTACCGTTCGACCGCAACGCTGCCGGAGGTGAGCCTGCGGGCGCCTATCGGCCGCAATGTCGCCATCACGGCCTGGCTGCTGTTCTTCGGCTTGCTGGCGGGCCTGCCAATCGCGGCGGCGGTGACGGATTCGCAGGGGCTGGACGTGTTCGATGGCTTTTATCGCACGGGGTCGCTGGTGTTCGGCGGCGGGCACGTTGTGCTGCCGCTGCTGGAGCGCGAGGTGGTGGCGGGCGGCTGGGTGACCCAGGACGACTTCCTGGCGGGATACGGCGCGGCGCAGGCGGTGCCGGGGCCGCTGTTCACGTTCGCGGCTTATCTGGGGACAGTGATGGAGCCGAAGCCGAACGGCGTGGCCGGCGCATCGATAGCGCTGGTGGCGATCTTCCTGCCGTCGTTTCTGCTGGTTATCGGCGGGCTGCCGCTGTGGGGCGTCCTGAGGACGAAGCCGGGGCTGGCGGCCGGGCTGCGAGGAGTGAACGCCGGCGTCGTCGGGCTGCTGCTGGCGGCTCTGTATCGGCCGGTCTGGACCAGCGCTGTCGGGTCCGCCTTGGACTTCGCGATTGCGCTGGCGGCGTTCGGTCTGCTGGCGTTCTGGAAGGCGCCGCCGTGGCTGGTGGTTGCGTTCGCGGCGCTCGCGGCGGTGGTGGCCGAGGCGGTGTGAATCGACAGCGGATGTGGAACGGATAAGCGGATGGGAACGGCAAAAGGGGACTTCCGGCCCAACTCCCGCTCACCCTGAGGCACTCGAAGGGCGAGTTGGATCAGCCTTCGACACTGTCTCCAGCTATCCGCTTATCCGTTCCCATCCGCTGTCGAGTGGGATGCCTGGGTTTCAATCCGAGGTACATGTAGACGCGACGATGGGCTAAGATTCGGCGCGGAGGTAGCGATTTTGGACGCAGATTACTTTCGGGCGCTGTTCGACTATTCGTACTGGGCGCGGGACCGGCTGCTGACGGCGGCGGAGGGGATGACGGAGGAGGAGTACGCGAAGGCCAACGGCTTCACCTACGGCAGCATCCGCGGCATCCTCTGCCACACGCTGAGCGCGGAGGCGGGCTACGCGGCGCGCTGGCGCGGCGAGACGCTGGAGACGCCGATAAACCCGGAGACGGCGCCGACGCTGGAGTCGCTGACGGAGCGCTGGCGGGAGGAGGAAGCGAAGAACCGGGCCTTCCTCGGCGCGCTGGCGGATGCGGACATGCAGCGGGAGATCGTCAGCACGCGTCGCAGTGGTGAGGTGGTAAGGCGGCCTCTCTGGCAGGACCTGGCGCAGATCACGAACCACGGGACGCAGCACCGCAGCGAGGCGGCGGAGGCGCTGACGATGGTGGGACGGTCGCCGGGGGATTTGGACCTGTCGCGGTACTTTGCGGCGCGGGCTGCGGCGTAGACCTCTCCCCCTCGATCCCCTCTCCGTCGGACGGAGAGGGGAAGCCTGTGGTTGGATGGTTGTCCTCGGAATGAGGCGTGAGGTGAGAATCGGGAGCGTCAAAGGTTGCCATGCCTCGGCTATCGCCGATGGCTCGCAATGACAGATTGAGAGAGCGCTAAGCGATAAGAATGGACGCGGAGTATTTCCGGATGCTGTTTGCGTGGCACTGGTGGGCCTGGGAAAAGGTGCTATCGCAGATTGAGGAACTAAGCGCCGAGCAATACGCGGCTGCTGCGCCTCTTCTAAACGAGGGCAGCCTGCGCGCGACACTTCTGCATGCCTGGGATGTCGAGGAGACGTGGTTGTGCAGAAGCCAAGGTATCGAACCCGGCGATGAGCCGTCCGTGGAGGACGTGCCAACGCTAGCGGACCTGAGAGATCGGTGGCGGGCGACGGAGTCAGGCTGGAGTAGCTTCCTCACCGACCTGAGCGACGTGGATTTGGCCACTGAGATGCGCTATGGCGACAGCCAGCGACAGTATGTGAATCCGCTCTGGGCACTGATGACGCATTGCGTGACGCACGGGATGCAGCACCGCAGCGAGGTCGCGATGGTGATCACGGAGTTGGGACACTCGCCGGGTAACCTGGATTTCATCATCCATGTGACGCGGTTGCGCGCCGGGAGGGAATAGCGTGGACGCTGAGTATTTTCGGATGCTGTGTGCGTACAACCGCTGGGCCAATGAGCGAGTGCTGGGTGCGGCGGAGGCGTTGACGGCGGCGCAGTACGGCGCCCCACTGCCGGGGTTGAGCGCCCAGGGCAGCTTCGCGGCGGCGATGGGGCATCAGTTGGGCACCGAGGCCGTCTGGCTGGCGCGCTGCCAGGGCGAGTCGCCGGCGACGATGGCGTCCGGCAAGGACTTCCCGACCCTGGAGTCGCTGCGGGATCGATGGCGAGAGCTTGGCGCCGAGCAGGGGCGTTTTCTGGCTGGTCTGGGCGATGAGGACATCGGCCGGTTGGTCACGTACCGGACGATGGGCGGCGAGACTTATACGCAGCCGCTGGGGCATATGCTGGCCCACGTCGTGAACCACGGGACTCAGTTTCGGGCCGAGGCGGCGGTGGCGCTGACGGCGATGGGCCATTCGCCGGGAGATCTGGACCTGATTTTCTACCTGCGGGCACTGCAATCTGCGTAAAAGTTTGGGCTGATTAGCGATTTCGGCCCAGAAGGCGTTGTAATTCGGCGTCGAAAGTGCTATTTCTTGGGCACTAATTTTAGCTACTGACCCAAAGGAGGGCCTTTTATGCAGGACAAGATGATGAACCTGAGTTTGGGCGAGAAGCTGGTAGCCGGCGGCGGCATCCTGATGCTCATTGCGTCGTTTTTGCCGTGGTACAGATTCAGCTTCTCGTTTGAGGGCATTGGCGGCGCCAGTATTTCGCGCAATGGCTGGCAGGACCCGGCGACGCCATGGTCGCTCCTGGCAGTAATCATCGCCGTGGCGCTGGCAGGTAGCATCATTGCCGTGAAGTTCGGCAACGTGAAGCTGCCGGCGATCGGCAACGGCGTGACCTGGGGCATGATTTATGGTGGCGGCGCCGCCGTGATTGTCCTGCTTATCTTGCTGACTTTGATCAGCGAGTCCAGCTTTCTCTCCTACGGCTTCTACCTAGCCGCCATCGCGACGGCCGCCATCGCTTACGGCGGTTACCTGCTATACAGCGAGGAGAAGAAAAGGATGATGCGGACGTAGCAGTCCGTCTTGCGAATCTAGACTGAGGAAGCCGCCGGGAGTCCCGGCGGCTTCTTTATTTACCAGGGAGATCGAAGCTATGACGGACGAGGCAGCGAAGATCGTCAGCGTTGAGGCCGAGAGCCGGATCTATCCGCCGTACGATGCGTTCCATGGCACACCGGACGCGATGCTCTGGCGGCAGGTGGCGATCACGACGCAGGCGGGCCGCGCGACGCTGGAGCAGACGGACTACGGGCATCCGGGCGGCTGAACGACTGGGAGCCGCGCGGGATCGCGATGGGGCTGGCGTCAAGGCTGCCAGAGCTGAGGGTGGTGGCGGAGGCGGTTGGCGGCCTGATGTAGGGTGCTTGGTCGATTCCCGTGGGGTTAGCCGGGCTACCGCGACGGACGGCGCGGCCCACCCTCACCCCATGCTCTCCCTTTGAGGGAGAGCGAATGCGCTTTGCTTCAACTGAGAATGATCAATCGCGATTAGCCGGCATGGCCGTGAGTAATCGCGACGTTTCGGCCGTCTGACTCATCATGTAGAGCGTCCTTGGAGCCTTAGACGCGGAGGAGTCCGAGTCTTAGCCGGCCTCTTTGCTGGATGGGCGTGGAAGAGCGTTGGGTGCTGAGGCAGGATTTCTCCTGCCTCGGAATGACAGGCGTCAAGTAGATGGCGGTGTCCGGGGGAGTCCTCCCTTCGATAGGCTCAGGATGCCACTGGGGGATTCCTCCCATCAGGCTCCGGCGCGCTCACCACGTGCGGCGCGGCTGGGCTGGGACGGGAGACGGGATATAGTAGGAGGGAGAGGGTTTAGCGACTAAGGGAGCGTAGGCGGTGGGGATCTGGGCGGTGGACGCTCCTTTCAACCAAATAGAAGAGGTGCTGCTTTTGGCTCGAGTGCCCGTGTCCGAGCTGCGTCCGGTCTGTGATCCGGCCAGCTTTAACTTCGAGACGACGGCCGATGTGGAGCCCTACCAGGGTTTGATCGGCCAGGACCGCGCCGTGGACGCGTTGAAGTTCGGCCTTTCTATCGAGGGCAACGGCTTCAATATTTGCGTCTCCGGCGAGCCTGGCACCGGCCGTACAACGGCGATTCGCGAGTATCTGCAGTCCTACGCCGACCGTAAGCCGCCTCCAGACGAGTGGTGCTACGTCCACAACTTCGCGGATCAGCACCGGCCGAGGGCGCTACGCCTGCCGCCGGGCCGCGGCCGGGAGTTCACCGCCGCCATGGCAGCCATGATCACCGAGGCGAAGGACCGCATCCCGCTGACCTTCCAGTCGGACGATTTTGTGGCGCACCGGGACGAGATCGTCAATTCGGTGCAGCGGGAGCGCAACGAGGTCTTCTCGCGGCTGGCGAGCGAGGCGCGCAAGAGCGGCTTCCAGCTTCAGGGCAACCCTTCCGGCTTCTTCCTGGTGCCGCTGAAGGGCGATGAACCGATGGACGACGCGGCCTTCGGCGACCTGCCGGAGGATGAGCGTAAGGCGATTATGACGCGCCGCGAAGAGCTGATGGAGCAGCTACGCGAAGCGCTGAAGGTGGCGGCCAGCGTCGAGGCGGAGGCGACGGCGCGCCTGACCGAGCTACAGCGCTCCATCGCGACGACGGCCGTTGACTCCCTTCTCGACCCGCTGTTCGAGCGCTTCGAAGGCTTGCCGGACGTGGTGCAGTTCCTGGCCGAGGTCCGCAAGGAAATGATCGAGAACATCGAGCAGTTCCAGTCGCAGCCCCAGGCCCAGGCGCCGGGGGTGCCGCAGATCGGGCGGGAGATCATGTCGCCGCTGCGCAAGTACGAGGTGAACTTGCTCGTCGATTGCACAGATGAGCGCTGCGCCGTGGTGGTCTTCGAGTCCAACCCGACGCCCCAGCGGCTCTTCGGCCGCATCGAGAAAGAGGCGCTGTTCGGCGCCGTCTCCACGGACCACACAATGTTGCGGGCCGGGTCGCTGCACCAGGCCAATGGCGGCTTCCTGGTGGTCGATTTCGACGACGTGTTGCAGTATCCGCTCTCCTGGAACGAGCTCAAGCGGACGATCCGCACCGGCGAGCTGACGATCGAGGAGATGGGCGAAAAGCTGGGCTACATCGAGACCAAGACGCTGCGGCCGGAGCCGATCCCCTGGACCGGCAAGATCGTGGCGATCTCGCGCGACGATATCTACCGGATGCTGTACACGCGCGACCCGGACTTCCGTGCCCTGTTCAAGGTCAAGGCTGATTTCGATATGCACATCGACCGGACGCCGGAGCACGAGCAGGCGTTCGCGGGGCTGATGGCGGCGGTGACGAAGCGAGAGGGGCTGCTGCCGCTCGATAAGGGGGCCGTCGCGCGGGTCATCGAGGAGAGCATGCGGCTGGTGGGCGACCACAACAAGCTTTCGATCCGCTTCGGCGACCTTACGGACATCATCCGGGAAGCGGTGCATTGGGCGCGTCAGGCCGACGCTCCGGTCGTCAAAGCCGACCATGTCAGCCACGCCATAAGTGAACGCGACCGGCGCGTCAGCCTGGTTGAAGAGCACATCCGGGAGGCGATCTACAAAGACATCATCGTCGTGGATACAGCGGGCGAGGCAATCGGCCAGGTGAACGGGCTCTCGGTGGTGGACCTGGGCGACACGGCGTTCGGCCAGCCGGCGCGGATCACGGCGACGATCGGCATGGGACGCGAGGGCGTCGTCGACCTGCAGCGGGAGGCGCGGCTGAGCGGGCCGATCCACTCGAAGGCGGTGCTGACGCTGCAGGGCTTCCTCGTCGACCGGTACGCGGTGGATACGCCGTTGACGCTGGCGGCGCGGCTATCGTTCGAGCAGAGCTACGGCATGATCGAGGGTGACAGCGCGACCGTGGCCGAGACCTGCGCCCTGCTCTCCCGGCTGGCGGAAGCGCCGCTGAAGCAGTCGTTCGCGATCACGGGGTCGATGGACCAGCGCGGAGAGGTGCAGGCCATCGGCGGCGTCAACCAGAAGGTCGAGGGCTTTTTCGACGTCTGCAAATCACGCGGCCTCACGGGCGAGCAGGGCGTGATCATCCCGGCCAGCAACGTCCAGCACCTGATGGTGCGCAAGGACGTGCTTCAGGCAGTGGAGGAAGGCAAGTTCGCGGTGCATTCCGCGAGGACGATTGACGAGGCGCTGGAGCTGCTGACCGGCGTCGAAGCCGGCAGCAGACGCGAGGACGGCAGCTACCCGCCGGATTCGCTGAACGGCCGCGTGCTGGCCCGCCTGACCGATTTCGCCAAGCGCCTGCGTGATGAAGGCAAGGACGAGGACAAGAAGGGGCCGGAGGAAGAGGCGTGATCGTTGGCACGGTGCGCGAGGTCAAGGCAGAGGAGTACCGCGTCGGGCTGACCCCGGAGGGAGCGCGCGACCTGACTCGCCTCGGCCATCGCGTGCTGGTCGAGACCAAAGCCGGCGAGGGCAGCGGCTTCCCGGACGAGGCCTACGCCGCGTCGGGGGCGGAGATTGCCGCGACGGCGAGCGAAGTCTGGCCGGCGGTGGAGCTGCTGGTCAAGGTGAAGGAGCCGCAGCCGGAGGAGTTTGGGCTGATGCGGCCGGGATTGACGCTGTTCACCTACCTGCACCTGGCGGCGCTGCCGGACGTGACCGCTGCGCTGCTGCGAGCCGGCACGGACTCGATTGCCTTCGAGACGGTGGAGCTGGACGACGGCACGCTGCCGCTGCTGATCCCGATGAGCCAGATCGCCGGGCGGATGGCGCCGCAGGTCGGGGCGCGCTGGCTGATGAAGCCGGGAGCGGGCCGCGGCAAGCTGATGTCGGGGCTGCCGGGATCGCCGCCGGCCACGGTTGTGATCTTCGGCGCCGGGACCGTCGCCTCCAACGCCTGTGATGTGGCAGTGGGCCTCGGCGCGCAGGTGACGCTCCTGGCCCCGACGCTGGAAGAGCTACGGGTCGTGGATGAGCGCTGGCCGAGCGTCGTCACCTACCCGTCCACGCCGGCCAATATCGAGAAGGCGATCGTCGGGGCGGACATGCTGATCAGCGGCGTGCTGGTGCGCGGCGGCCGGGTGGCGCCAAAGCTGGTGTCGCGAGAGGACCTGAAGCTGGTTGGGCCCGGCGCCGTGATCGTCGACGTGGCGATTGACCAGGGTGGCATCTTCGAGACCTCCAGGCCGACGACCCACACGGAGCCGGTGTTCGTCGAAGAGGGCGTGGTGCACTACTGCGTCGCGAACATGCCGGGCGCGGTGCCACGGACGGCGACCGCGGCGCTGGCGGCGGCCACGCTGCCCTACGTGATCAAGCTGGCGCAAATCGGCTTCGCGAAGGCGGTCTCGTCCGATATCGCGCTGGCGCGGGGTGTGATGACGCGAGGCGGCAAGCTGGTCAACAAGGGCGTCGCGGCCACGCTGGGGCTGTAGTCCCAGGCCGGATTGGCCACAGATTCTCAGGGAAATTTCTGGTGAGCTTCGGCTTGGACCCATAGCTTGAGGAAATAGGGCGCATCTAAGTTTACGTGGCGTCAAAGGGTTGCCACGCCTTGTCTGCGGGCAATGGCTCGCAACGACAGGGAACTCGTTCTTCGGTGGGAATTTCGCCAGGACGGGCGGCAAAGGTTGCCACGCCTAGGCTAGCGCCGATGGCTCGCAACGACAGCTGCGAGGCCATCGCCCGCAGGCGAGGCCGTGGCCACCCTTGATCTCTCACGAGGGAATCTGCGCCTTCTTAGGCGGTCAAACCGAGTCCGGCGCGTCCTGCTCAGGGGACGAGTTGGTAGATGCCGCCGGAGCCGGTGTAGTTGAGGACGTAGAGCTCGCCGGTGTTGGTCTGAGCGAAGGAGCTGATGGCGAAGGCGCCGGGGACGAGGGTGTCCTCCTCGGTGACGCGGGAGCCGTCGTAGCGCAGGCCCCAGACGTGGCCGCCGCAGTAATCGGCGTAGACGTAGGCGCCGCGCAGGGCGGGGATGGCGTTACCGCGATAGACGAAGCCGCCGGTGACGGAGCAGTTGCCGCCGGAGGTGGGGTAGTCGATGACCGGCAGGGTCAGGCCGTCGCGGTTGCAGCTTCCGCCGCCGAGGCACTGCTCGCCCTCCATGACGTTCCAGCCGTAGTTGCCGCCTTTAGTGACGAGATCGACTTCCTCGAAGGAGTTCTGGCCCACGTCGCCGGCCCAGAGTTGGCCGGTCTGCCGATCGAAGGAGAAGCGCCAGGGGTTGCGGAAGCCGTAGGCCCAGACCTCCTCGCGCACGCCGCCGCCGCGCCCGGCGAAGGGGTTATCGGCCGGGACACTGTAGGCTCGGTCGCCCGAGGAGCCGGAGACGTCGATGCGGAGGATCTTGCCGAGGAGAGCGTTGAGGTTCTGGCCGTTGCCCTGGGGGTCGCGCTGGCTGCCGCCATCGCCGAGAGCAATGTAGAGGAAGCCGTCCGGGCCGAAGGCGATCTGGCCGCCGTTGTGGTTGGCGAAGGGCTGGCCGACTTCCAGAATGATGCTCTCGTTGGCAGGGTCCGCGGTGGCACCGGACGCGGTGAAGCGCGAGACCACGGTGCGCCGGGGGTTGCCCGCCGTGTAGTCGACGTAGAAAACACCGCTCTGGGCAAAGTCCGGCGCGAGGGCGAAGCCGAGAAGGCCCATCTCGCCGCCGGAGGCATCGACCTTCGACCTTATGTCGAGGAATACCTGCGACTCACTGACATCGGGGCGGTCCTCGAAGACGAGGATGCGGCCTAGCTGTTCGAGGACGAAGAAGCGGCCATCGGGGGCCTGGTAGAGGCCGGTCATGCGCGAGAAGCCGAGGCCGGGGAAGACGCGCTGGAGCCGCACGTCAGGCAGCGGGCCGGCGGCGTCGGGCTCAGCGGTCGAGCCGGGGCTGGCTGAGCCGGCAGAGGGCGTCTCCGCTGGGGCGCTGGTCTGGGTTACGGCCGGCTGAGGCGGCGTGGAGTCGCCGCCGCAGGCCGTGAGGAGGAGGATGAGGGCCAGGATAGCGCTGAGATGAGCCATACCTCGGGCTGAACCCCGAGGCATCACCGCGGGTGGTCGGAGCGTGATCAAGGGCGGGCCTGGTTGGGCATAGGCTGGAGTCTCCCCTCCCTTCTATCTTCGGTGATCTTGGCTCAAGAAGATGCCAGCGAGGCGTTAAACGTGCGTTAACCCCTCTATAATCCTCACTGGCATCGATTAGCTAGATTGACCGATTTGCATGATAGTCCACGACCGAAGACAGCTCTCTCAACTCCTCGGCGACCGAATGACGAGGACTTACAGCGATCTTGCCGAAAGACAAGCGCTCGAAGTAGACACGTCCTTGGTGAAGACATATCTGGTGGAAGCCCATCGCGGAGATGAGGACCCTGCTGCGTTAGCTCGCCGTTCTTTCGCCGACCTTGCCGCAGGCGTTGGGGCACGCGTTCATGACTCGGACGAACCCGCCCTGGTAACGGTTGAAGCGAAAATCCGCGACGAAATAGTATTCGCCTACGTTGATTTCACGAATCCTCGCTTTTGGCTCATTCACTCGATGGCCAGTAGCAACGCCATAGACTGGCTCATGAATCGAGCCTTGCTCTCGCCTGAACTTGACCGCGCCTGGCTGCCGGCTAACCTTTTAGAGTTCGCCAGCAGCCTGGGATCCTTTAGGGGCCTCGGCCTCGACTACGATCGCCGTGTTCTCCACGACATTGACTTAGAGCAGCCTGACGCACCAGTCGGCTTCCTAAAAATGCAACTTTGGGGCAACAAGGCATCCGATGTCTTACGTGTACTCCGTGAACCCCATGCGTTCCCCAGTGAGACGACGCTGGCAAAGGTGAAGGTCAAGTTCTGGCTTGATGGAGCTAACCAAGAAGTCTTCACGTTGGACGACATCAAGTACGACGGAAAAATAACAGCCCGTGGAACAGATTTCGCAAGCCACATTGGTCTAACAACGACTGTCTACGGCGTATACGAGCGCCTTGTGGTGGCGATTGAGGACGAGTTTGGCTTGGAAGCAGTCTCCGAAGGTGGATTTCTTTCGCTACACGGCGAACCAATCAATGTGTTCTTCAGTCGACCTGTGTCGAATCTAAAGAGCTTCTGTGAGGGTCTGTGCTCGGCGGCGCCGCCCTTTCGAATTTGGGGCGTGCCCACCGCAGTCGGAAATGCCTTCTATAGGATTCATGCCGTCGATCTCCATGTTGGCTGCCAGGTCATGCTGGAAGTAACAAAGGACTTCGCGCGGGTCTTTCTCCCTGCCGGCTCCTGTGGGAACACAGTATTGAGATTGGTGACCAACTTACAGCACCACTACGACGCGCTCGTTCAGGCGCAGTCGGGGGCGGGCGAGAACGTCCTTGGGATTTAACCTCTTGATGTTGAACCTCTGGATTGGATTGTGCCGCGGCGTGGCCGGCCTACCCAGAGACTTCTACGATTTAGGGTATCACGATAAGTGGATTGAGTACTCCTTCGCTAACCAAGACCTAGCCCACGTGGCACCCGACCTAATCATTGCGTCCAAGCAGACGCAGCACGCAATTCTGTTTGAGATCAAGTCCGGCGCAAACACCGATAACGAACAGCTAACACGATATTCGAGAGTTTCACAGGACGACTTAGTTAGGCGCGCCGCTCTCCAACAGAACGAGGCGGCACAGCACGACGTTGCGGTTATGGGATCAGCGGAACATCAGGACAGGTTAGAGACCGGCGTAACTGAAAGTGGTTTCGCATTCCCTCTGGTCTTGGCTGATAAGGACGGTATCTACTTGCATCTATATTCTTTCAAAACCCCAAGCGTTGACGGCGTTCTCACACCTCGCCTGGAAATCGACATGGATCAGGTGCCAGCATTTGTACCGGTCGATGTCGAGTCGACCATTGTGACGTTGGCCGAGGTTGTCATTCCCTACGTAATAACTTCCCTGTTCCAGCGACCTGCCCAGATTCGTCTTGAAAGCATCTGCATGGGAATCTGTCCTGCAACCTGGGATAGCATGGGTACTGAGCCCAAAGGGGTAATTAGAGGCAAAGTGAGAGACGTACTTCGCCGCGCATCAACAGCTAGATTCGTCGACACCTTCCATTTTACGAATAACGACATCCTGGAGATTCGGAATAATCCCCTGGAACTTGGCGCACGGATGCAAAGCCGAGAGTTTCAGAGCCTCAAACGGCGCCAGGAGGAATTCTTGCAGGACTTGCATGGTCAGCAGGCAGGCGCTCGCCAACTAGGACTTGACGAAGCGGAAGCAAATAACTGAGTCGCACCACCTCGGCTGGCGCCCGGCGTTCGTACGGCCGACATACGTTAAAGCTGGCTCCTAACTAGCTTTGCAAAAGCCCGCCCCGTAAACGTGCGCTAAGCGCGGGCTGGTAGCATCGTCGCGTGCAGGCGCAGAGATTCGACTACGTGGTGCTGGCGATTGGGGTGGCGGCGGTGAGCACGGCGGCGGTGCTGATCCGCGAGGCAGCGGCGCCGGCGCTGGTCATCGCAGCCTACCGGCTGATGTTCGCCTCGGCGCCGCTGCTGGTCATCGCCGGCGTGAGGCGGGCGCGGGGCCGGCGGCTGGAGTCGGCGCCGGGACAGACGCGGCGGCTGCTGCTGGAGGCGCTGGCGGGCGTGTTCCTGGCGCTGCACTTCGGGTTCTGGATCGCGTCGGTGCAGCAGACGTCGATCGTGACGTCCGTGGTGCTGGTGACGGCGCAACCGCTGTTCGTAGCGCTGGCGTCGGGGCCGCTGCTGGGGGAGAAGCCGGCCGGGACGACGTGGCTGGGCATCGGCCTGGCGGTGGCGGGCGCGGCGGTGATGGTCGGGGAGGACATCGGCAGCGGCCGGGACACGCTGCTGGGCGACCTCTACGCGATCCTGGGCGCCGTATTCGCTTCGGCCTACTTCCTGACGGGGCGGCGGCTGCGGTCGACGGGCGAGGGCTGGCTCTCGTACGTGACGCTGGCCTATTCGATGAGCGCGGTGGTGTTGATCGGGCTGGTCGTTGCGTCCGGCGATTCGTTCGGCGGCTATTCGCTCAGGACGTATGGCTTCCTGGTGCTGCTAGCGCTGGTGCCGCAGCTGATCGGCCATACGGCGCTGAACCGGTCGCTGGGCTACCTGCCGGCCGTATCGGTGACCATCGCCGTGCTGGGAGAGCCGGTGGGCGCGACGCTGCTGGGGGCGCTGCTGCTGGACGAGGCGCCGACTGCGGTGGAACTAGCCGGGGCGTTGCTGGTGCTGGGCGGCGTCTACGCCGGGCTGCGAGGGGCGGGCCGGAGGGCGGCGAGGGTGGAGGCGGAGCCAGGGTGACGAGGTAGCACAGACTGGACGGATTACACAGATTCTTGGGCATTCTCCGCGGAGCGCTTACAGGCCAGGACGAGGCTTGGGTGAAATGCGGGCGTGACACCCTCACCCGACCCTCTCCCTCAAGGGAGAGGAAGGTTTGGGGCCGGCTGTTGGTGGGCCGGAGGGACGAGGATCAGGCGGTCGAGCGATCCAAGGTTGCTTCGCCTTGCCTGCGGGTAATGGCTCGCAATGGTGAGTGAGCTGCTACGTCATATAATGGCGGCGCTTTGGAATCGACGAACCTGAACTATCGCGCTGAGCCGGATGAGGTGCTGACCCGGATCGCTGATTACGTCAGCGGTTTCGAGGTGACGAGCCCGCCGGCGCTGGAGTCGGCGCGACTTTGCATCGCCGATAGCCTGGCCTGTGGCTTCGAGGCGCTGGGC
Organism: Dehalococcoidia bacterium; assembly: GCA_009377745.1. Taxonomy (GTDB): domain Bacteria; phylum Chloroflexota; class Dehalococcoidia; order DSTF01; family WHTK01; genus WHTK01. Next base: position 135,118 of record WHTK01000003.1, on the reverse strand, counting down.
TACGAGGACTGCGCCCGGATGCTGGGGCCTGTCGTGCCGGGGACGGAGGTGCCGGACGGGGCGAGGGTGCCGGGGACGCCGTTCCAGCTCGACCCGGTGGCGGCGACGTTCAACCTGGGGACGCTGGTGCGCTGGCTGGACTTCAACGACTCGTTTTACGGCGAGACGGTGATTCACCCCTCGGACAACATCGCGGCGATGCTGATGATCGGCGACTGGATGTCGCGGACACGGCTGGCGGAGGGCCGCGAGCCGCTGCCGATGCGGGCCGTGATGGAGGCCACGGTCAAAGCCTACGAGGTGCAGGGCGGCCTGGCGCTGGAGAACGACTTCAACGCCATGGGGCTGGACCACACCGCATCGATAAAGATAGCGACCTGCGCGGCGGCGGCCGGGCTGCTGGGCTGCAGCCGCGAGCAGGTGATCAACGCGGTTTCACACGCCTGGGTGGACGGCCAGCCGCTGGCGACCTTCCGCCGGGCGCCGAACACGGGGCCGCGAAAGTCCTGGGCCGCGGGCGACGCGGCGAGCCGGGGCGTCTGGCTGGCGCTGCTGGCGCTACGCGGCGAAGAGGGTGTGCCATCGGCGTTGACGGCGCCACGCTGGGGCTTCTACGACGTCTACACGAAGGGGCAGCCGCTACGCTTCCAGCGCCCCTTCGAGACCTACGTGATCGAGAACGTGCTGTTCAAGATCGGCTACCCGGCGGCGTTCCACGCCCAGAGCGCGGTCGAGGCGGCGATCGGCCTGCATGAGCTGGTGTCGGGCCGGCTGGATGATGTCGAGAGGGTGGAGGTCAGGTGCCACAAGTCATCGATGATCATCCTCAACAAGACGGGGCCGCTGCATAACTTCGCCGACCGCGACCACTGCCTGCAGTACATGATGGCGCGGGGGTTGATCTTCGGGAAATTGACGGCGGACGACTACAGTGATGAGGCGGCGGCAGACCCACGCATCGACGCTCTGCGAGAGAAGATGCACTTGGTGGAGGACGAAACCTACAGCCGCGACTACCTGGACCCGGCGAAGCGGACAAACTCCAACGCGATCCAGGCGCACTTCAGGGACGGGAGCAGCACGCCGGTCTCGGAGGTGCTGTACCCGCTGGGCCATCCTCGCCGCCGAGCAGAGGGGCTGCCGCTGCTGACGGAGAAGCTGGAGCGCAGCGTCTCATTGGTGTTCTCCGGGACGCGACGGGAGCAAATCCTGGCGGTCGCGAAGGACCAGTCGCGGTTGGAGTCGATGGCGGTCAACGAGTTCGTAGACCTGCTGACGGTCTAGCTTTCGGCCGGGCGGGCCTGCGGGTTGAAACCCGCAGCTTGTAATTAGAAACGTTGGACAGTCCAGCCGACGCTGATACACGTCGCCAGGTGGTCTGAGAAGGTCAACGCGTAGGGGAGGCCAGGACTGGCTTATTTCACCTCATAGTTTGTCCCTGGACGGGCGTCAAAGATTGCCACGCCTCGCTGTCGCAATGGCTCGCAACGACAGATCGGTCGTCTGTGGGCGGTGCGAAACATCAATCGAGACCGGCACTTTAAAGGTTGCTTCGCCCGGCTGGGCGCCGATGGCTCGCAACGACAGACAGGGCTGACGATTCCAGGGACTATTAGAACACGGGAGCGGCGAAGGTTGCTTCGCCTTGCCTGCGGGCAATGGCTCGCAATGGTGGGCGAATATCGCACGTGGGGTTAGGGCATAGATAGAGGACCCGGTCTTGATGACCGGGCCCTCTCGGTTTGTGTGGCGTTTTGGTTAGGTGGCGCCGGCGGTGACGAGGCCGCGGGAGGTCTGGAGGATCTCGTCGATCATGCCGTACTCCTTGGCCTGCTGGGCGGTCATGTAGTAGTTACGGTCGGCGTCCTGGCGGATGCGCTCGGCGTCCTGGCCGGTGTTTTCAGCCAGGATGCGTCGCAGGAGGTCGTTGAGACGGATGGCCTCGCGGGCCTCGATCTCGATGTCGGCCGCCTGACCCTGCGCCCCACCGAGGACCTGGTGCATGTGGATGGTGGAGCTGGGCATGGCGAAGCGTTTGCCGGGTGTACCGGAGCTGAGCAGCACCGTCGCCATGCTGGCGCAGATGCCGACGCAGTAGGTGGCGACGTCGCAGCGGTTGAGGCGCATCGCGTCGTAGATGGCGAGGCCGGCATGGACTTCGCCGCCGGGGGAGTTGATGTAGATCGAGATGTCGCGGTCCGGGTCCTCGCGCTCCAGGTGGAGGAGCTGGGCGATGATGCTGTTGGCGACCTGATCGAAGATCGGCGTGCCGAGGTAGATGATGCGCTCCTTGAGGAGCATCGAATAGATGTCGTAAGAGCGCTCGCCGCGGGGCGTGGTCTCGGTAACGCTGGGGATGATGTTGCGGAAGTCGGGCAGAGCCAGACCGTCGGGCCGGTCGTTAGTCAGCTGACTCTGCCAGGTGAAGTTGGTCATGGCTTCCTTCTCTCTAAACTGAGGGTGCGTGCTTCTAATGTAACTCAGCCGGGGTCCTCGGTGCTGTCGAGCATGCGGATGCGCTGAGGCAGGGCGAAGGGGCGGGCGCCGCCGTCGGCTGCCTGACGCCGGCGGCCGGTCTGCTCGCGCTCGACGCGCTCCAGGAAGGTGGCGAGGCGCTTCTCGGAGACGAGCCACTTGCGGCCGATCTGGAGGCCGGGGAGGCTGCCCTCCTGGAGGTACTTGTAGACGGTGTTCTTATCGATGCCGAGCTGCTCGGCCACCCATTCCGGGTCCCGGTAGTCTAGTTTGGCCTCGTTTTCACTCATCTCGCCGCTTCCTTGTCTTATTGAACCATGTTTAGGCTAATTTAATCATGTTGGAACTGTCAAGACCGAGTTGGGTGATGATTACTGGGTCTGCGGGTTGAAACCCGCAGCTGTGAGAATGAGGGAGCTGGTCCACAGGAGGGTTGTGGGGCCTGGTGGACCGCGTTGGGAGTTTGCCCCACCTCCCCAGATTGCCACGCCTCGCTATCGCGATGGCTCGCAATGACGACTGAGGATGGGGCCAAGCCGGAAGATTGCCCCCCGCCCCAGATTGCCGCGCCTCGCTATCGCATGGCTCGCAATGACGACCGAGGATGGGTCAAGCCGGAAGATTGCCCCACCTCCCCAGATTGCCACGCCTCGCTGTTGCGATGGCTCGCAATGACAGGACCGTCTCCTTGCTTGGGTGAATGAGGCGGGGCGGGGCGTCAGGTTGGCACGCCTTCGACTGGCTCAGGATGTACCTGGCTATCGTGATGGCTGCAATGACAGGACCGATAGGTTGGGGCCGCGGAGACTCGGTATGGGTGGCGGCAGGCGAGGCTCAAAGGTTGCTTCGCCTTGCCCGCGGGCACTGGGTCGCAATGGTCGATGGAGCCAGGAGATCGCCGGGAGGGGGACGCGGCATTTATGATGATGTACCTGGCGGGCGAAGGACGGCCGATGACGGAGATCGAAGGACCCATCGAGGAGACGGCGGAGGCCGTCGCGGAGCAGGCCGAGGCGCTCAGGGAGGCCTCGGAGCGCACGGGCTGGTTTCGGGCGGAGTACGCAATCCTCGGCGTGCTGGTGGCGCTGTTCCTGGGCTACGCGCTGGCCTACTTCGTCTTCGGGATAGACCTGGAGCGGCTTAAGAGCTGGGGCTACCTCGGCATCTTCTTTATCGCGATGGCTGGGTCGGCGACAATTGTGCTGCCGACGCCCAGCAACGTGGCGATCTTCGGCAGCTCGGCGGTGCTGGACCCGGTGCTGGGCATCCCTACACCGCTGCTGGTGGGACTGGCCGCGGGGCTGGGCGACGCCATCGGCGAGTTCTCCGGCTACGGGCTGGGCTTCGCGGGTACGGACCTGGTGAAGCACCAGAGGCTGTACGCGACGTTCGAGGGCTGGATGCACCGCAACGGCATGGCGACGATCTTCCTGCTTTCGACGTTCCCCAACCCGTTCTTCGACATCGCCGGGGCGGCGGCGGGCGCGTCGCGGATGCGGCCGCTGCGGTTCTTCTTTGCGACGCTGTGCGGCAAGATCGTCAAGGACCTTTTCCTGGCTTACGGCGGCTCGTTCTCCATTCGGTTGCTGAGGGATGTGGTCTAGGTGAGTAACGAGGCCGGGGCAGCGGCGATTATCGTAGCGGCGGGAAGCAGCGAGCGGATGGGCGGCATCGACAAGCTGCTGACGCCGCTGTCGGGCCGGCCGCTGATCGCGCACTCGATCGCGGCCTTCGCCGGACACCCAGGGATCGACGAGGTCGTGGTCGTGGTGTCGGAGGCTAATCGAGCGGAGATCGAGGCCATCGTCCGGGAAGTGGCGCCGGAGGGCAGGGTGGCGCTGGGTGGCGCGAGACGCCGCGACTCGGTGCTGGCGGGGCTGGAGGTGGTCGAGAGCGAGTACGTGCTGGTGCACGACGCAGCGCGGCCGCTGGTCTCCGCGGAGATGATCGCGGCGACGCTGGCGGGGGCGCGGCAGACGGGGGCCGCGCTGTGCGCGGTGCCGGTGAGCGATACGGTGAAGCGGGTGCAGGAAGACGGCATCGTCCGCAGCACGGTGGCTCGCGAGGGGCTGTGGCTGGCGCAGACGCCACAGGGCTTCCGGACGGAGCTGCTGCGCCGCGCGCACGCGGCAACCGATATCGAGGCGACGGATGACGCGGCGTTGGTGGAGCTGTTGGGGGAGCCGTTGCGCGTGGTCATGGGGTCGGCGCGCAACCTGAAGGTGACGACGCGGGAGGACCTGTCGCTGGCGGCGGCGCTGCTGGCAGCCGGGGAGAGTTGATGCTGCCGGAAGGGCTGGAGCTGAGGGAATTCGACCCGCAGGCGGCGACGGACGCGGAGTTCGTGGCGCTGAATGCGCTGCAGAACCGCGTACTGGCGGAAACGCGGCCTTATTACCCGCCAGCTACACTGTCAGAGACCATCGCGGCGCAGACGCATAAGCGCTCCACAATGCGTAGGCGGGAATGGGCGGTTTGGCATGGCGCGGTAATGATCGCGGCGGCCGGTATGGAAATTTACGTTGGCCAGACGAACCAGCACTTGGCTGAGATCTGGATATCCGTGCTGCCTGAGTGGCGGCGCCGGACCATAGGCACGCATCTGCTGGCACGCATTGCGGACGGAGTGCAGGCCGAGGATCGCCGTCTAATAATGGCCTCGACCAGCAGTAACTCGCCGGCGGGCGGACGCTTCCTGGAGCGGCTGGGCGCCGAAGCGGCACTGCGAGCGAGCCAGAACCAGCTCGTGGTATCGGAGCTGGACAGGCCACGCATGCAGGTGTGGCTCCAGCAGGCAGAGTCGCTGAAAGTCGAGTTCGAGCTTGGTATCTGGGAGGGCCGTTTCCCCGAGGAAGAGATCGCGGCAATCGCCAGGTTGCACGAGCTAATGAATACGGCGCCGCGCGGCGACCTGCAGATCGAAGACCAGACCTACAGCATCGAGGAGATGCGGGAGTGGGAGGGATCGATGGCTGCCCAGAATCAAGAGCGCTGGACGATGTACGTCCGGCGCCGCGCTTCGGGCGAGCTGGCCGGCTACACGGAGGTCTTCTGGAGCCCAAATCATCCAGACGTCCTGGGCCAGGGCGATACAGGCGTAGCGCCCGCCTATCGAAACCGCGGGCTGGGGCGCTGGCTGAAGGCAGCAATGATCGAGAAGGTGATCCGGGAGAGGCCGTCCGTGCAAACGGTCCGCACCGGCAACGCGGACGCGAACGCGGCGATGCTCAAGATCAACCATGAGATGGGCTTTAAGCTGCTGCACACCTGGCAGCACTGGCAGGTTTCGTTGGGGCAGGTCGAAAGCTATCTGGCGGGCAGGTCATGAGAGTAGGCAGCGGCTACGACGTGCATCCCTTCGCGGAAGGGCGTGAGTTGGTGCTGGGCGGCGTGGCGTTCGAGGGGGAGACTGGGTTGGCGGGGCATTCGGATGGGGATGTGCTGACGCACGCGGTGATCGACGCGGTGCTGGGCGCGGCGGCGCTGGGCGACATCGGCAGCCACTTCCCGAGCAGCGATGAGCGGCTGCTTGGCGCGGACAGCATCGATCTACTGAAGCAAGTGACGAAGCTGATCGCGGCGGCCGGCTACGCCATTGTCAACGTGGACGCCACGGTAATCGCTGAAGCGCCGAAGATCGCGCCGCACGTGGCGGAGATGCGCAAACGGCTGTCGCTGGCGCTCGGTCTCGCTGTTGACTGCGTCAGCGTCAAGGCAACGACGACGGACCGGCTGGGCGCCATCGGCCGCGGCGAGGGTATCGCCGTCCAGGCGATAGCGCTGGTGCGGGAAGCCTAGCTACTTCTGCCAGCTGTGCCGTTCGGGCGCCCAGACGGTGCGGGGGCCGGTCTGCACCTGCTCGCGCTCCAGCCGGGTCAGGGTCAAAGCGGCGTCGAGGTCCGTCTCGACGGAGAGCGTGGCGTGGACATCGCGGCCGAAGATGCTGCTGCGGTACCAGGTGACGCGGGCGCTGCCCTCGGCGTTGGTCTCGCGCACCACGTCTTTGACGCTGCGCCTGGGCGCAAGGCTGCCATCGCCATCGAGGCTGACGCGGACATCCCGGCCGGCGATGGGCTGGCCGGCGGAATCGCGCAGGGTCAGCTCGAAGTGGAGCTGGCCGTTGTTCGACAGCTTGGGTTCGAAGATGGATGCATTTGCGCTCGACATTAGGAGCCTCCCTTCCTGGAGTAACGCAAGGGCCGCGTGGGTGCGGCGTCGAAATCCTATGGAGTCCGCGGGCCTCGGTCAAGGTCTTAGCAGGCGGCATAGGGCTGTCGCGGAGGCGGATGGGAAGGTTGATCCGCGGGTTGAAACCCGCGGCTATGAGACTCGAGGGCTAGTCTCGGCGGAACGTTGAGCTCGGGAGCGTTGAGGACTAACGTAGAGGGCTTCCCCACCACCCTAGATTGCCGCGCCTCGCTGTTGCGATGGCTCGCAATGATAGACCGATGATCTCCTCTCCCTTCCAGGAGAGGCTAGGCTGAGGTGGGTATCTGACCAACTCCCGAGTATTGGGTAGCCGCGGGTTTCAACCCGCAGACGCGGACCACCTCACCAGCCAATGGGCCTGTGCTATATTGGCGTCTGTCCTGAAGAATATGCGTAGATTCCGACGTACCTGCATCTGTCTTTAGGGTGCTCCTCCTAAGATTGGGAGCGAACACCCGGACGGACCCCGCGTCGCGAGGCTAAGGCCCGCGGCGATGTCACCGAGGGAGGCAGGTAACTTTTGGCGATACTGCAGAGCATTCGAAACGATATGAGGGCGGCGTTGGAACGCGACCCGGCGGCCCACAGCGCCATCGAGGTGGCGCTGACTTACCCCGGGTTTCAGGCGCTGCAGCTGCACCGGCTGGCGCACGCTCTGCATATGCGCGACGTGCCGCTGCTACCGCGATTGATCTCGACGCTGAGCCGGTTTCTGACGGGGGTGGAGATCCATCCCGGCGCCCGCATCGGCGAGGGGTTGTTCATCGACCACGGCATGGGCGTCGTGATCGGTGAGACAGCGGAGATCGGCCCCAACTGCCACCTGACGCAGGGTGTGACGCTGGGCGGGACGAGCAACCGGCGCGAGAAGCGCCATCCGACCCTGGGCAGCAACGTGGTCGTCGGGGCGGGCGCCAAGCTGATCGGCGCGATCACGGTCGGCGACTTCGCGCGAATCGGCGCGGGCAGCGTGGTGGTGACCAATGTGCCGGCCTACGCGACGGTGGTCGGCGTACCCGGCAAGGTGGTCGCCTACTACGACGCCGGCAACGACACGACGATCAGGCTGCCGGACCCGGAGGGCGACCGAATCGAGGAGCTGAGTCAGGAGCTCGATAGCCTCAGGCGGCTGGTCGAGTCGCTGGAGGTGGAGCTGGCGCAGCAGCGGCAGGCCAGCGGCGCGCAGGGCGGGCCATCGGCGTCAGGTTGAGCCAAGACGAAACTCCTCGGAATCTCGAGACGTTGGCTCATCCTTCGAGAGCCTCAGGATGAGCGGAGAAACAGCTCGGGCTGAACCCCGAGGCATGAGGATGCCGGGTGGTGTTCACCCAGACGTTCGGCTTAGTCAGAATAGCGTGGTGATGGTTAGAGACGGCACGGGGGAATAGATGCGACTCTACAACACGCTGAGCGGGCATACGGAGGAGTTCACGGCTCGTGATGGCGAGGCGCTGATGTATGTCTGCGGCATCACGCCCTACTCCGACAGCCACCTGGGCCACGCGATGAGCTACGTGATCTTTGATACGCTGCGCCGCTATCTGGAGTATCGCGGTCTCAAGGTGAAGCACGTCCAGAACTACACCGACATTGACGACAAGCTGATCGCGCGGGCCGGGCGTGAGGGCGTGCCGATGGACGAGGTGGCAGAGCGCTACATCCGCGAGTTCGAGCGCGACACGGCGGCGCTAAACATCCTGCCGGCCCACATCTACCCGCGCGCGACCCAGGAGATCCCGGCGATCATCGAGATGATCGAGGGACTGATCGAGAAGGGTTATGCCTACCCGAGCCAGCCGCGTGACGGGTCGAGCGATGTCTACTACCGGGTCGAGAAGAAGGCTGACTACGGCAAGCTCTCCAAGCGCAGCCTGGACTCGATGCTATCGGGTGCGCGCATCGAGCCGCTGGAGGGCAAAGAGAACCCGATGGACTTCACGCTCTGGAAGGGCGCCAAGCCGGGTGAACCGTCCTGGGACAGCCCCTGGGGACCGGGACGCCCGGGCTGGCATATCGAGTGCTCGGCGATGTCGCTGCGGCACCTGGGCAAGCAGATCGACCTGCACGGCGGCGGCCTCGACCTGGTCTTCCCGCACCACGAGAACGAGATCGCCCAGACGGAGGCCTACACCGGCGAGGCGCCCTTCTCGCGCTTCTGGGTGCACAACGGCTTCCTGCAGATGGGCGAAGAGAAGATGAGCAAGTCGCTCGGCAACCTGATCACGATGCGGGAGGCAATCGACCGCTTCGGGCCGGACGGGGTGCGCATTTTCATTCTGGGCAGCAGCTATCGCAAGCCGCTGACTTACAGCGAAGAAGCGATGGCCGCGGCCAAGGTGGCGGCTGAGCGCCTGCGCGTCGCGGTGACCTGTGAGGACGGCGGCACGGGCGACCCGGTCGATGGCGCGCCCTACAAAGAGCGGTTTATCGCCGCCATGGAGGATGACCTCAACACTTCGGCGGCTATCGCGGTGCTGTTCGACCTGGCGCGTGAGATCAACCGGGCGCGGGACGCGGGCCGGGCCGTGGGCGAGGCGCAATCGACGATGCGGGAGCTGGCGGGCGTGCTGGGGCTGCGGCTGGAAGCGGCGGACGAGTCGCTGGCGGCGGCGCCCTTCGTCGACCTGCTGATCGAGCTGCGCAAGGAGCTGCGCGAGGCGAAGCAGTACGCGCTGGCGGACCGCATCCGCACCGGGTTGGCCGAACTGGGCATCGTCCTGGAAGACGGGGCGGGCGGGACGAGCTGGAAGAGCGCGTGATCGGCAGGGGCAGCCTGATCTCGAGCCGGAGCGCCGAGGGGCGGGGCTAAAGCTGCGTCCCTACGTTTCTTTGGGCCGTCGCAGCTTGCGACTGGCGCTCGTCATACCTCTCGCCGGGCTTGTGCTCACCCTGTCGTGTGGGGACGACGGCGATGCGCCAAAAGCAACGCCGACGCCCATCCCAGAGGCCACTGCATCGCCTGGGGGCGGGAGCGGCAGGCCGGGGACGGTCAGCTCATCCATGGAGGCGGAGTGCTTCCTCACCGACAACGGCTCAGCGGAGATCATCGTTGACTACGTGGCGAGGGCGACGAACGACGCGCGCGTGGGCAGGGTGCGGCTCTTCGTTGAGGACGCGATCCTCGAGGACTCCGGCATCATCAACGACATCGAGTACCGGGAGCAGGAGGTGATCCCTGTGCCGGGTGGGTCGCAGCGGACGCTAAGGGTAGAAGCCACGCCCTCGGGTTCGGCGTCTCGCGCGACTGTGCGGGCGACGGTGCGCTGTCCGGGAGAGCCATCGCCGAGGGCCTGAGCCCGCCACCCGACAGCCGGATGGGGATACCCACACCCCAGCCTGAAAGGCTGGGGCATCAGATCAGGCGAGTGGTATTTGACAGTCTCTTCCGGCGGGGAGATGCTGGAATAGCTATGCAAGACGAAGTTTTCGAGGAGATGGAGAAGGCAATCGCGGCGGGCAAGCCGCTGGTGATCGCCACCGTGGCAGCGACGCGGGGTTCGACGCCGCGCAAGCCGGGCGCCAAGATGGCGGTGCGCGAGGACGGCTCCTTCCGCGGCACCATCGGCGGCGGCTGCGGCGAGGCGGAGGTCTGGCAGGAGGCGATGCGCGTCCACGAGACGGGCGCGCCGAAGCTGGTGCTGGTCGACCTGACGGAATCGCCGGAGGGCGAGGACAAGATCTGCGGCGGCATCATGGAAGTCTTCGTCGAAAGGGTTGTCTAGCGACCGTCCTCGGGAAGCCATTCAGGGATCCCGGGTTTGGCAGAAGACTCGATAGATCAAAGGTTGCCACGCCTCGGCCGTGGCCGATGGCTCGCAATGACAATTGGGTCGTGTTGGACGGGCGAAAATCCCGATGTTATAGTCTAGTCGTAGAGTAGGGTGCAGGAGGTGCTCCCAATGTTGCTAGCAGTGGGACCATTCGGACTCGGGCCGATGGAGCTCGTCATTATTCTCCTTGTTCTCGTCATGCTGTTCGGCGCGACGCGGCTGGCCGACCTCGGTGGTTCCCTGGGCAAAGGTATCCGGGAGTTCCGCAGGAACGTGCAGTCGGACGACGATGAGGACGACGAGGGCCTGGACAAGCCGGTAGCAGCGCAACCGGCGGCCAATGGGTCGGCGCAGAACGGCGCTGAGACGGTTGCGGCGGTCAAGTGCCCGAGTTGCGGCGCTTTGAACACGGCCGGGGCAAAGCATTGCAACCAGTGCGGCGCGGCGATCACGGCTCCCGTCTCGTAGCAGACTAGCCTAATTAACAGCACGAGAGCGGGCGCGGACGCCCGCTTTCCTTTTGACCCTGCCAGGCGCTAGAAGGGCGAGGATACCAGGTGAAGGCCGTTCTTTTTCACGGACCGGGCCGTCTCAGCGTTGAGGACGTGGCCGAGCCACGCCTCGAAGAGGCGACGGACGCCATCGTCAAAGTCAGCCTGGCGGCGATCTGCGGCTCCGAGCTGCCGAGCTATCGTGGCCTGATCGAGCGAACGCCCGGCGGCATCGGCCACGAGTTTGTGGGGACGGTGAGCGCTATCGGCGAGGGCGTGAAGCGCGTCCAGGTGGGACAGCGCGCCGTCAGCCCCGGCTCCGTGGCCTGCGGCGGCTGCTTCTACTGCAAGCAGGGGCTGCTGACTGGCTGCGAGCGCTTTCAGGCCTTCGGTAGGCACCTGCCGGGGGCGCACGCCGAATACGTCCGGGTGCCCAACGCGGACGCGATGCTTGAGGCGCTGCCGGACGGCCTGCCGGATGAGAAAGCGATCTTCGCGGCCGGCCTGCTGACCGGAGTCTACGCAGCGCTGACCAGCGTGGGCCTGAAAGCGGGCGATAGCGTCGCCGTGGTGGGCTGCGGGCCGACGGGACTGAGCGCGCAGCTGATGGCCCGGACGATGGGCGCCGGCCAGGTCTTCGCCATCGACCATCACGGCTACCGGCGAGACGCGGCGGCAAAGCTGGGGGCAACCCCAATCGACGGGGACGGCATCGCGGCTAAGATCAAGGCGGCGACCGGCGGTCGCGGGGCTGACATCGCCATCGAGGCCGTCGGGACGGCGGAGGCGCTGGCGGAAGCGGCCGGCCTGGCGCGACGTTGGGGGGCTCTGCTGAGCCTGGGGACGGAGCTGGACAAGAAGCCCGTCCTGTTCCCAATTGGCAACCTGGTGGGAGAGCACGTGCGGCTGGCGCCCGCAGGCAGCCCGCCGGTAAAGAACTACATGGCGCCGGTGATCAAGATGCTCACCGGCGGAGTCATCGATCCCGCGCCGATAATCACTCACACGCTGGCGCTATCGGAAGCGCCGCGCGGTTTCGAGATGATTGCGGCGCGAAGGGATTCAGTCTTGAAAGTAGCCCTCAAACCATGACAACCGTCACCACGATCAGCGGCCACCAGCGCCACATCCCGGCGGCTATGGCGACACAGCACCCGGATAACGCCAACAAGCCATCCTGGTCCACTCGCAGCGACGGCAAGATCACCCTGGAGATGGAAGGCGAAGAGGCTTTCCGCAACTTCTCGCTGGGCGTGCAAGAGACGATGTGGGACAACGAGGGCAAGCACGCGGACTACGGCATCGGCCTGAAGCTGGTGGAGACCTACGAGGATTACTTCACGGAGCACCAGATCGGCCGCGACGCTTACATCACCTATCGCATACCCAACCGCTGGATGCAGAAGGGCGGCATCCATCGCCATGTGTTCACGGCCATCGCCGCCGAAAACGAGACCCTGGCCTCGTACGGCTTTCACTCACATGCGTTCTTCGAGGTGATCCTGCCCTTCACGGAGGACCCCTACCAGCTCCTGGGCGTCCAGATGGACTACGTGCTGAACAACAGCGGCCGCCGCGTGCCGGAGTACCTGGAGGTGATACCGCTAATCGAGGGGCCGGCGCGGCTGATCGATATCCAGGACATCCTCGAAGGCTACGTACGGGGCATGCGCCGGATCTGGAACACTGACGTACGTTATGTAAGGCCCTTCGCGGCCCGCTCTGACCCCGCGATGGACTCCGGCCTGGTAGCGGCCGATTTGTTCGCGCTCGGGTCGGTTTCGGAGTTCGAGCAGTTCTCGCAGCGCATGAACATCCCCGTCTATCCGATCATGGGTGCAGGCGCCTGCGTCTTCCGGGGCGGCCTGGCGCCGGACCGGATCGACGATTTTATCCAGAAGTACCCGGGTTTCCGGACGGTGACTGTGCAGTCGGCTTTCCGCTACGACTACCCGGAGGAGTCGGTGCGCACCGCCGTCGCCAAGCTCAACGAGCTGCTGCCTCAGAGCGCGGCGCGGGTGATGGACGAGCGTGAGATGAACCACGTGCACGAGCTGATGGACATCTTCTCGACGCCTTATAAATCGACCGTTACGCAACGAGAGAACGGCCGCATGCCAATCGCGGACACGATTATCGAGGTGGCGGACAAGTTCATTCCCTCGCACCGGCAGCGCGCCGGTCACACGGGGCAGTTCGCCTACGCGCGGTCGGTGGAGAACGCGGCCGAGGTTGAGCTGCCGCGGGCGATCAAGTACTGCGCCGCCTTCATGGCGCTGGGCATCCCGCCAGAGGTCATCGGTGTGGGACGCGGCATCGAGGTGGCGCGGGAGAGGGGACTGATGGGCGACCTCGAAGCGATGCTGCCGCTGCTCCAAGCCGACCTGAGCCGGGCGCTGCGCTACGTCAACGAGGACGCCCTGGCCCACTTCGCGCAGCAGAGCGAGGCCTGGGCGCGTGTGCGCGACGACGTGAGGCTGGTGGCGGAATACACCGGCCAGCCGGTTGGCCCGCAGACGCCGGACGAGGTACGGCACCTGAACCACACCCGCAACTTCGTCGAGCTGCTCAAGCGCTGGGGCGGCAACCCGGACATCGCCGAAGAGATGACGGACGAGGTGCTCAAGGCGGCAAAGCGCCGCCAATACCTCGGGTGACCGGCGTCACCGCATAAGGGCTTCGGTGACTGGCGTCACGGCATAAGGGCTTCGCCGTTCAGCTCGGCCCTCCTTCACACATACCGGTGTGGTCCTCCTCGCAGGGGAACCTCCAGGCGTCTTGTGATTCCGAGGCACGAGGCATGTCCTGAGCCCGTTGAAGGGAATCTTGCCCTCAGCGAATCAGCCCTCGCCCGCTCATCGCCCCATTAGCCGAGCCGCGTCCTTTCGTAAGCGCACGCACCTCTTCATCTTGTCATTCCGAGGCACGAGGAATCTTGCCTCGGCGAATTAGCCTCGTCCGCGATCACTCTCCGTTAGCCCTGAGCCTGCTGCTCCCGCTCAAACATCGCTCGAAGAAGCGCCTTGACGTTCGTGTTATCCTGGCTTTGTACCCCCTCCAGGGGGGTTTAGGAGAACGAAGCGAGGTCAGAGCCTTGGAATATACGAGCCGGGCGGGTGAGAAGCCGGCCGAGGCGCACGTCAACTACAAGTGTCCCTGTGGCTGCGACGCCGGCCTGATCTACGACCGCGTATCTGGATCGAGGGAGCTGGGGCAGTGCTGCTGTGGCCGCCTGCTCTGGGCCGGCGACAAAGCGGACGAAGTCATCAGCTTCTTTTACGAGGATGGAATCGACTACGCCCTGGACGTGGGTAGCGTTACCCTCCCCTGGGGGGATAGCGTGATGACGGCACTCGCTGTACCGCCGAGCGCCCTTGAAGCCGAAGGCGGCGAGCAGACGGAGCACGAGATGAGCGTCGGTGAGCGGGTGGCGGCGGAGATGGCGCAGATGGTCACGGACGTGATCTGCGGCATGCCCCTGAAGCCCGCTTCGGCAGCGGGTTCGAGCGAGTACGGCGGCCAGACCTTCTACTTCTGCAGCGCGGTCTGCAAGGCCCGCTTCGACGCGGCGCCGGATATCTACGCGATGGGTGGTGGACGATGAGCATCGAACACATGACGCACACGACGACAGACCGGGTACCGGTCGATACGTCCTCGAAGCCGGACATCTTGCGGCGCCTGGCCTACATCGAGGGGCACGTGCAGGGCGTGCGACGGATGGTCGAGGAGGACAAATACTGCGTCGACGTCTTGAAGCAGACCTACGCCGTGCGTCGCGCGATCGAGAAGCTGGAAGGGCTGATCCTGGAGAACCACCTGCAAGGCTGCGTGGTGCACGGGATCAAGGAGGGCCGCGAGGACGCGGTCATCGGCGAGCTACTGGACCTCTACGAGCTTGCGGGGCGGTAGAGCCACGTTGAAACCACGTAGGGCCTACGTAGGGACGAACCTTTAGGTCCGTCCGTGGAGCGCCCGTCTATCTCAAACACGACCGTCATCAGCGGAGTGACGCCGGACGGAGCTAAAGCTGCGTCCCCACGAGCGCCGGACTACATTCGAGGCTGATTACATCATGACTACAGAAGCTACAACCAGAGAACCGCAAGCGACGCCGGAGATCGATACGCTGACGATTGGCGTGGGCGGCATGACCTGCGCTTCCTGCGTGGCGCGGGTTGAGAAGGCGCTGAAGAAGGCGCCGGGCGTGAAGACGGCGACGGTCAACCTGGCGACCGAGAAGGCCACGGTGTCCTTCGACGGCGAGGCCTGCGAGATCGACTCGCTGCTGGGCGCCATCGAGGATGCCGGCTACGAGCCGCGTCGCGAGACGGCGGTGTTCGACATCGTCAAGCCGGGGACGGACGCGGCCGCGTTGCAGACCGCCCTCGAAGCCGTGCGCGGCGTGACCGGCGTCGATGTGGGTGCGGCGGGCGCCTGGGTGACGGTCTCCTACCCATCCGGGACCGTGGACGCCAAGACGCTGCTGCAGGCCGCGTCGGCTGCCGGTGTGGATCTGAAGACGAGGGCCGGGTCTGCCGATGACAGCGTCGACCTGGCGCGGCGGCGGGAGCAGCGGACGCTGCTGGTGAAGTGGCTATCGGCCGGCGCGGTGGGCATCGCGCTGATGCTGGCGGGACTGCCGCGGGGCATCGAGTTCTTCCGCGACTTCACGACGGTGCAGGACCTGCTGGTCTCGATGTTCTTGCTGGCGCTGCCGGTGCAGATCTGGGCCGGCTGGCAGTTCTACGCCGGCGCCTGGAAGGGCCTGCGCCACCGCACGGCGGACATGAACACGCTGATCGCGCTGGGGACGACGGCAGCCTTCGCCTACAGCACCGTTGCCACGTTCTGGCCGGAGCTGTTCGCTGACGCTCACCTGGCGCACGACCACCACCTTGGCGACCGGCCGCCGGTCTACTTCGAGGCCTCGGCGGTGATCATTGCTCTGATCCTCTTCGGGCGCTGGTTGGAGGCGAGGGCGAAGGGCAGCGCTTCGGCGGCGATGACTCGGTTGCTGAACCTGCGGCCGAAGACGGCGCGGTTACTGCGCGGCGACCGCGAGGCAGACATACCGGTCGAAGAGGTGCAGCCGGGCGACCTGCTGAACGTGCGGCCGGGCGAGAAGGTGCCGGTCGATGGCGTGGTGGCCGAGGGCAGCTCGGCGATTGACGAATCGATGCTGACCGGCGAGAGCCTGCCGGTCGAAAAGGCTGAGGGCGCACCCGTCTACGGCGCAACCCTGAACCGCTTCGGGACGTTCCGGATGCGGGCAACGCGGGTTGGACGGGAAACGGCGCTGGCGCAGATCATCCGCCTCGTGGAGCAGGCGCAGGGCTCGAAAGCGCCGATCCAGCGGCTGGCGGACTTCGTGGCCTCGGTATTCGTGCCGGTGGTGCTGCTGATCGCGGCGGCCGACTTCGTGATCTGGCTGCTGATCGGCCCGGAGGGCGCCGTGATCTACGCGACGCTGAACGCGGTCGCGGTGCTGATCATCGCCTGCCCCTGCGCCCTGGGACTGGCAACGCCAACGGCGATCATGGTTGGCGCCGGCAAAGGCGCCGAGCAGGGCATCCTGATCCGCAGTGGCGAGGCGTTGGAGACGGCGGAGAAGCTGACGACGGTGGTGCTGGACAAGACCGGCACGATTACGGAAGGACAGCCGCGAGTCACCGACGTGGTGACCACCGCCGGGACGGACGAGCAGCAGCTGATCCGGCTGGTGGCGGCGGCAGAGCGCGGCTCCGAGCACGCCCTGGGTGAGGCAATCGTCAGGGAGTCTCAGGCGCGGGAGCTGGACCTGCCGGACGTGACCGGCTTCGAGGCGATACCCGGCCGCGGTGTACGGGCCACGGTCGAAGGACGCCGGCTCGTGATCGGCACGCGACGGCTGCTGGAAGAGGATGGCATCGACCCCGGCTGGCTGGCCGGGGCGGGCGACAAGCTCACTGCTGCTGCCAAGAGCCTGGTCTACGTGGCAATCGACGGCAAGGCGGCAGGCGTCATCGCCATCGCGGACCAGATCAAAGGCGGCGCGGCAGAAGCGGTGTCGATGCTACGCGGGCGCGGCATCCGCGTGGTGCTGCTGACCGGCGACAACGAAGCGACGGCGAAGTCGATTGCGGCGCAGGCCGGCATCGCCGACGTGATCGCCGAGGTGCTGCCGGACGAGAAGGCAGCGAAGGTGCGGGAGCTGCAATCGCAGGGGCAGGTCGTGGCGATGGTCGGCGACGGGATCAACGACGCGCCCGCCCTGGCTCAGGCCGACATCGGCATGGCCATCGGCAGCGGCGCCGACGTGGCGATCGAGGCGTCCGATATCACACTGATGCGCGGCGACCCTCGCGGCGTGGCGACCGCGATCACCCTCAGCCGGGCGACGATGCGGACGGTGCGGCAAAACCTGTTCTGGGCCTTCTTCTACAACGTCGCCCTGATCCCGGTCGCGGCCGGCGCGCTGTACCCTGTGTTCCAGTCGACGGGCGTGCCGGAAGGCCTGGGCTTCTTCTTCGGCGACTACGGCTTCCTCAACCCGATGCTGGCGGGGGCGGCGATGGCCCTGAGCTCCGTGACGGTGATGGCGAACTCGCTGCGGCTTCGGGCGCTGGCCTGATCGCGGAACCGCTACTCCGGGCCTTACTCCGGCGCCTCACGCCGAGCCTGGAAGCTCAGCCACGTCTTTTGCCGCTGTCGATCAACTTGAAAGACGAAGGGAGGGCGTCCGGATGTGGCCACCTTATTCGGATGGCAAGGCTGCTGGCGGGAGCGTAGACTGAGAGCATTGTGATGGGCAATCTGCAGATCGTCAGGCTGATGGGCATCCCCGTCATCGTCAACGTCTCCTGGCTGATCACGTTGGCCTTCGTGACGTCAATCCTGGCGCTCCGCTTCTACCCCGAGGTTATCCCTGTCTCGTCGCCCTACCGGGACGACCGGCTGCTGCACTGGATCATGGCCGTATCGAGCGGGCTGATCTTCTTCTGCTCGATCTTGCTGCACGAGCTGGCGCACAGCCTGGTCGCCCGCAAGCAGGGCATCGCCGTAAAGAGCATCACCCTGTTCATTTTTGGCGGCGTTTCGCAGATCGCGGGCGAGGCGCGACGGCCTCTGAATGAGTTTGTCATGGCAATCGTGGGGCCGCTGACCAGCCTAGTGCTGGCAGGGATATTCGCCGGGCTGTGGTGGCTGGCGGGCCATTCGCCAACCAAGCCGCTGTCGCTGGTGCTGGAGTGGCTCTTCTTGATGAACCTGGTCATCGCGATCTTCAACATGGCGCCAGGCTTCCCGATGGACGGCGGCCGGGTGCTGAGGTCGCTGCTCTGGGGGATCAGCGGCAACCTGCAGCGGGCGACACGCTGGGCGACGCTGATGGGGCGTGCCGTGGGCTACGGGCTAATGCTCGTCGGCATGCTGGCCTTCTTCGACACCTTCAGCTTCATCGACCCGTGGAGCGGCGCCTGGTTCGTGATCCTGGGGCTGTTCCTGGAGTCATCGGCCCGGCAGAGTTGGTTGCAGGCGAAGGCGCTTGACGTGCTGGGCCGCTACACGGCCGAGGACGTGATGACGTCCGAGCTGGAGACGGCCGAGAGCGATGAGAAAGTCCACTACCTCGTCAACCGCGCTGCCCCAGCCGAGGGTAGAAATGGGACGCGGCGCTTCATCTACTTCGTCTCTGACCCGGACGAAAATGTCGTCGGCGTTCTGACGGAGAAGGAAGTCGGCAAGCTCGGCCAGGAAGAGCGGCTGCGGGCCAGCGCCGGCGAGCTGATGCTGCTGACCTCGGACGTGCCGGTGGCGGAGCTGCGCGATGACGGCGCCAAGATGCTGCAAGCCATGGAAGAGGCGTCGGTCTGGCACCTGCCGGTGGTGGCCGAGGGCCGCGTCGTCGGCGTGGTGAACAAGGAGAGCCTGCTACGGCTGATGGCGCGCAACCTGCTGCCGCGCCGGGCCGGGCTCATCGGGCAGGGTTAGACGTGCCGGGGCCGCGGACGCTGGCCTCGGTCTGGGCGGCCAAGTCGGCGACGCTGGCGAGCCGGCGGCTGAGACGCGGCGGCGGCACGGCGGTCAGCGGGCTCGTCGGCCTCAAGCTACAGTCATCGCTGATCCACGACCTTGCCTCGCAACTGGGCCACGGCTGCGTGCTGGTTACGGGCACCAATGGCAAGACAACCACATCGAGGTTGATCAGCGAGACAGCGCGCGCCGCGGGCCTGCAACCCCTGGCCAACGCCAGCGGCTCCAACCTGATGCGCGGCCTGGCATCGACGCTGGCGGCGGCAACTGGGCCCGGCGGAAGGCTGACCGACGCGGCGCAACGGCTGGGCGTCTTCGAGGTGGACGAGGCGGCGGTACCGGCGGCGTTGCAGGAGCTGCGGCCGCGCGTCGCGGTGTTCACGAACCTGTTTCGAGACCAGCTGGACCGCTTCGGCGAAGTAGAGGCAGTAGCGGCGCTGTGGCGACAGGCCCTGGCCAAGGCGCCGCCCGGCCTGACCCTCGTGCTCAACGCGGACGACCCTGCCGTGGCGTCGCTGGGCGAAGGCCGAGATAATGTCATCTACTTCGGCGTGGACGACGCGAAGCTCGACCGTGGCGCCATTGAGCACGCCAGCGACGCGTTGAGCTGCGCCGTCTGCGGGTCGCGGCTTGAATACAACATCGCCTACTTCGGGCACGTGGGTCATTGGCGCTGCCCTGGCTGTGGCCGGCCGCGGCCGGAGGTGGCGGTCTCGGGGCGAGATCTGGACCTGAGGGACGGGCGGACGCTGGGGTTTGAGATTGTAGTGGTTGGAAATCACGAATGGGCCGTCGACCAGCCACCTCACCCTAACCCTCTCCTGGAAGGAGAGGGGATCATGGAGCCTCGTGTCGAGGCTTCCACAGACATGACGGACGCGGAGAACGCGTCGATGCCGGTCGAGATGGGGATCGGCGGGCTGTACAACGCTTACAACGCCCTGGCGGCGGCCGCGGCGGTGATCGCGTTGGGGCTGCCGGCGGGGGCGACGCCGGAGGCGCTGAAGGCAACGGGAGCGGCGTTTGGGCGGCAAGAGGCGTTCGAGGTCGATGGCAAGGGAGTCGAGCTATTTCTGGGCAAGAACCCGGCGGGACTGAACCAGGTGCTATCGACGCTGCTGCTGGACCCGAACCGTAAGGTAGTGCTGATCATCCTCAACGACGGCATCGCCGACGGGCGTGACATCTCCTGGGTCTGGGACGCGGACTTCGAAGTGACGGCAAAGCAGTTCGACAAGGTGCTCGTGAGCGGGACGCGCGCGGCGGAGATGGCGCTGCGGCTGAAGTACGCCGAGTGGGATGAGGCGGCGCTGACGGTGGAGCCGGAGATCGGCGCGGCGCTGGAGAAGGCGCTGGCGGCGACGCGAGACGGGGAGTGCCTGACGGTGGTGCCGACCTATACAGCGATGCTGACGGTACGGGAACTGCTGGCCAAGCGGACGGGGAGAGCATCCTTCTGGCAGTGAATGAGCGACGCCTGCGCCTGGGCCACCTCTACCCATCGCTGATGAACGTGTATGGCGATAGGGGCAACATCCTCTGCCTGACGCGCCGCTGCCGGCTGCGCGGTATCGAGCTGGAGGTTACGGAGCTCGAGGTGGGTGACGCGCTGGCGGCGGACGGCTTCGACTTGCTGTTCATGGGCGGGGCGCAGGACCGGGAGCAGCGCCTGGTCGGCGACGATCTGTCGAAATTGAAGGGCGAAGCGCTGCGGGAGGCGGTAGAAACCGGGGTGGTGTTCCTCAGCGTCTGCGGCGGCTACCAGCTCGCGGGCAAGTCGTACCGCGGCGCGGACGGCGAGGAGCTGGCGGGCGCGGGTGTCTTCGACCTGCACACGGTGCATCCAGGGGCGAAGGCGAAGCGGCTGATAGGCAACCTGGTGGCGAGATGGGAGGGCGGCACGCTAGCCGGCTTCGAGAACCACGGCGGGCGCACTTACCTGGGGCCGGGCTGCGAGCCGCTGGCCAAGGTGGTGCGCGGCCACGGCAACGACGGCCAGAGCGGCTTCGAGGGGGCGCGCTATAAGAACGCTTTCGGCTGCTACCTGCACGGGCCGGTGCTGCCGAAGAACCCGTCGCTGGCGGACAGGCTGGTGTCGCTGGCTCTGGAGCGTCGCTTTGGGGACGGGACGCTGCCGGCGTTGGAGGACGGGCTGGAGCAGCGCGCGCATGAGGCGGCGCTGAGGATTAGAAATTAGAAGTTAGAGGCTTGAGGCTGGAGCCCGGGTAGCCGAATTTCTCGGCGTGATCTGATGGCCACTTACTCCTGCGAAAAGCTCAGGACAGGCTCCAAACCTCTCCTTCCAGGAGAGGGTGTCCGCTTTGTTGGCAATTTCAGAGTGAAGTGCGTTGGACGGACGTTGGCACCCTCACCCTAACCCTCTCCCTCGAGGGAGAGGGGATTGGCTGGCTGGCGTTTCGAGGGCGATTTGGCGGCGAAGGGGCGTCAAAAGGTTGCTTCGTCGCCACGGTGGGCTCCTCGCAATGGAAATCAGCCTGATTACCCCGCATCTGTGATCAGCGCGCAAGGGATTGAAGATGCCTGTATGCCCGTATGCCCGTATGCATGGGGGCTGGGCGGAGGGAAGGAGGTCAGAGGGCGCCCGCGGGGGCAGGCTGGGCAAGCGGCGCGCTCCAGGCGTCGTAGCCGTAGAGCCAGTCCGGGTTCTCGTTGCCGGCGCTGTTCATCCAGGTGTTGGCGCTGGAAATGGCCTGGATGCGCGACGTGCGCGGCTTGCGATGGTCTTCGTAGAGCTTGAAGGCGGCCTCGATGTCCGGCGCTTCGTCGATGGCGCGGGCCAGGATGGCGGCGTCCTCCATCGAGGTGGCGGCGCCCTGGGCCATGTAGGGCGTCATCGGGTGGCAGGCGTCGCCGAGGAGGACCACGCGGCCATCGCTCCAGCGTGGCAGCGGGTCGCGGTCGAGGATCGCCCACTTGTGGCAATCGGGGCAGGCGTCGAGGACGGCGCGGACGTCCTCGTGGAAGCCATCGTAAGCGGCGCGGACTTCCTTGACATCGCCCTTGGCGGACCAGGACTCGGGGGTCAGCCATTCGGCCGGCTCCGGGACGCTGGTGACGAAGTAGACCTCGCCGCGGGCGACGGTGGTGTAGTAGATGACGATGTGGCGGTCGGTACCCCACCACTTGACGCGCGAAGGGCCCAGGTCGCGGTCGAGCAGTGACGCGGGGAAGACGGCGCGATAGGCGACACGGCCGCTGAAGTGCGGGTTCTCCGGCCCGAGGATGATCTCTCGGACGGGCGAGTGGAGGCCATCGGCGCCGACAACAGCGTCGGCCTCCGCCGTCGTGCCATCGGCGAAGGAGAGGACGACGCGGTCGCCGCGCTGGTCGAGGCCGGTGAGCTTCTTGCCGAGATGGATGATGTCGCCGGGCAGGGCGGACGCGAGCGCCTCGTGCAGGTCGCCCCGGTGCATGCAGAGGTAGGGCGCGCCGTAGCGGGACTCCGGCATCGGCAGCTCCGTGACGACCTCGCCGGTGTCCCAGACGCGGTTGAGGTGCGACCGAGGCGCGAAGGCGAAGGCACGCAGCTTGTCCTCGATGCCGATGCCGCGCAGCACTTTCATCGAGTTGGGCAGCATCTGGATGCCGGCGCCGATGCGGGCGAAGTCGGTCGCCTGCTCGTAGACCTGGACGCCGGCGCCTACCTTGCGCAGCGTCGAAGCGGCTGTAAGGCCGCCCATGCCGGCGCCGACGATGGCGATCTGGAGGCCTTTGGCTGTCATGGGGGTAGTTTAGGTTGTGGCGGAGTCAGGCGGAAGTTGAGAGAGGTCCCCAACGTCAGGGCCTCGATCAGATCAGGTCAATGAGAACAGCCTGACGATTCTCACGTAGGATAACTACCTGATCCCAGCCTTCCTCCGGTAATAGCGGCAAAGCTTCGTCCAGCCGCTGACGGAGATACGGAATCCCCTCCTCATCTACCTGCCGCGATTTTTCTCGTTGTCTGTTCTGAACCAAACAGGTTTCAAGACTCACGTCAAAGACCACAAGCGCTGCATAGTAGCCATGGCGACGTGCCAAATGGAGGAGGCCGACTCTATCACCGCCGTTGGGCAGCCACTCGCTCGGCCAGAGATTCACCGTGTCCGCGATTACGGGTACTCCCATAGTCATGCGCATCTCGATGGTCAGGGCAAACAACTGAAAAGTGTCTCGATGCAGCGCTCTAGCTTTGTCACGTCCTATGGCCTTGGGGTCATCACATATCGCGAGCCGGCAGATATCTGACGAGACTACCGCGGTTGGCATCAAGCCGTTTCGTTCTACTACTGCTTTCGCAAGGGTGCTCTTCCCAGCAGCAGGTGGGCCGCATAGCGCGATCATGGAATGCCGCGGGAGTGTTATTACGTCGCTCTGGAACATTTCCCTCTCCTTTGGTCGTTGGATGTGAACTCAAGAACGTCAGTTGCGCAGCATCTGAAAGGCAGCCGGTGCGACAATCGGTCGCCTGGCCAGTGATACAGACGCGATCTACCGGTCTACTAAGGTCAAATGCAACGATGATGATTCGATCGGGAATGTCTGGCTGTCAGGTCAGTTTAGAGCGTCGTGGGGCGGAAGGTTGAGAGGTGAGGTGGCGCCTGGCGGATGGACTCCTACCACCTCACCCTAACCTCTCCCTGAAGGAGAAGGGACGACCTCTTCGGCATCCGAGAACGATGGCGCGCGGACGGAGCGTCGACACCTCACCCTAGCCTCTCCCTCGAGGGAGAGGGGATTCGTTTGGTGGCATTTCGAGAGCGATTCGCGGAGACGGAGCGGCAAGGTTGCTTCGTCGTCTTCGACTCCCTCGCAATGGGGGCCCAAGGGCTTCTCGCAAGGGGATGAGACGAGGTTGGGTTGCCCTGTCGCTGGGGCGACCGTATTCTGGAATTGTCCCTCTCGGGGCTTGGAGGAATATCCTGCGCCTCTCGGCGTCTCTATTCGCGCTTCTGGTGACCATTGCGATAGCAGCCTGCGGTGGCGACGGTAACAACGCCGGCGACGGTGTGATCATCGAGCCGGTCACCGCCACGCCGACGCCTGATGCCGCGGCCAACGGGTCGGCGCTGCACGGGTTCGTCTTTCCGATCGGCGGCGGCTGTCTACCGAAGGGCGACCAGCTGATGCCCAACGCGGCGCGCCCTTATCGCAACGGCATTCACGAGGGCGTGGACTTGTACGGCGTCGATAACTGCGTCGCGATTGCCGGTGGCACTCCCGTCCTGGCAGCCAGGGCGGGACGCGTGATCCGCGCCGACTTGAGCTACAAGGACCCGACCCAGGCCGAAATCAACGCCTACCTTGCCAACCCCAACAACGAATCGTCCCTGGACCAGTTCCGCGGACGGCAGGTCTGGGTGGACCACGGCGGCGGCATCGTGACGCGGTACGCGCACCTGCAGAGCGTCGCGCCGGGACTCGGCGTTGGCACGCAGGTGACGTCGGGGCAGCTGATCGCCTATGTCGGCGAGTCGGGGACGCCGGAGTCGGTCAGCAACCCCGGCACGGAGTTCCATCTCCACTTCGAGATCCGGGTCGGTACGGGCTGCGTGGCCCCGACGGCGCTGATGACGGTCAACTGCTCCTTCCTCGGCAAAGACCTGCCCGCGGCCGAGGTGCGGCGGCTCTTTGTGGCGGCGTTTACTCCCTAACATGTCCGAGCACGATCCCCCTCCCGAGCTGGACTCGCGGCCCCAAAGCCGGCGCGAGTGGTCCGGCTACATGCGGTCGCTGGTGCTGCCGCTGGGCCTCGTAGTCGCGATTGTGGCCGGTCTGCTTTTATACCAGTCGGTCCGCGACGGCGGCTCCGCGGCCGAAGATGGCTACGGGACCGTGGCGCTGCCGGCCGAGAAGAACCCAACGACGCGAGAGCCCGCCGCCGAGCAGGGACGGGCAGCGCCGGACTTCCTGCTGCGCGACATCGCGGGTGACGAGGTGCGGCTGAGCGACCTTCAAGGACGGCCGGTGCTGGTCAACTTTTGGGCGACCTGGTGCACGACCTGCCGGATCGAAATGCCGGCGCTGATCGCGGCGTACAACAAGCACGGCGCCGAAGGCCTGGTGGTACTGGGCGTGAATCTGCGCGAATCGGAAGCCCGGGCGGCGCCGTTCGTGAAGGACTTCGGCATGACGTTCCCGGTCTTGATGGACCGCAGCGGCGAGGTGGCGCGGACCTGGCGCATTGGCGGCCCTAACGAGGGTGTGCCATCCAGCTACTTCATCGACAGCGAGGGCGTGGTGCAGAAGGTCGTCTTCGGGCTGCTGTCCGAGAAGACGCTCGGCGAGTCGCTGGCGCTGATCCTGGCGCCGAGGGGATAGAAATGAACGGGGCGTCTTACCTCTCCCCTGCCTGCCGGCACCCCCTCTCCGTCGACGGGGAGGGGATCGAGATTCGTATCGTGGTCAGCCAATCGCTTCGACATCAACCTACGAGACGTCATTCGGTATCTGGCCATGGCTAATCTAGAGACAGCGCGCATCGGCGGACGCTGGTCGGAGAACGACCCGCTGCGCTGGCTGTGGCGCGGCCTGACCTCGGTGCGGTTCGCGCTGGGGCTGATCGGCTTCCTGGCGCTGGCATCGCTGGTGGGGGTGCTGATCCCGCAGCTACCGATCGAGATGCGCAACAACCCGGCGGCCGTCTCGGCCTGGCTGGCGCTCCAGGAAGAGCGCTTCGGCGTGCTGGCCGGACCGATGGACCGGCTGAGCCTGTTCGAGGTGTTCCGGTCGATCTGGTTCATCTCCGGGCTGGCGCTGCTGGTCGCCAGCGTCTGCGTCTGCACGGCGAACCGGCTGCCGCCGATCTTGCGCAACGTGCGCCACCCCCAGACACGGGTGCCGGACGACTACTTCGACCGGGGGCAGCCTGCGGTCAGCGTCGCGGCGGCGGATGTCGACGGGCTGGCGGCGGAGCTACGGCGCCGGCGCTACCGGGTGGTGACCGCCAAGGAGGGCGAGACGGCCTACGTCTTCGCCGACCGCTTCCCGTGGTCGCAGTTCGCGACCTTCGTCAGCCACCTGGCGTTGATCCTCTTCCTGGCCGGCGGCCTGGTGACGGTGACCACGGCGAGGGAGCAGCAGATCCTGCTGGCCGAGGGCGAGGCGGGCGCGGCGGTGTTTGCACCGAGCGACCCGGACCATATGCAGCTCTATATCGAGGACGCCATCGGGCGCTTCGACGAGACCGGCTTTCCGCTCGACTTCCGCAGCTACCTCGTCGTCTACCAGGGTGGCCAGGAGGTAGCAAGGGGCGTGACGACGGTGAACGACCCGCTTTCCTACGGCGGCTACCGCTTCCACCAATCGGCTTACTTCCCGGACGGCGCCGCGCTGCGGGTGCGCGACCTGGCGACCGGCAACGTTGTCTACGACGAGGTGCTGGCCCTGATCAGCAGCGCGACGACCCCCCGCATCGTGGTGCGGGACGCCACCGGGGCGGTGCTGCTGGACGACGTCATCGTGCCCACGGACTTCATCGAGGACGTGGCCGGCACGCGGGTGCTGGTCCCTGGGGCAGAGCGGGAGTTCTGGATCGGCGCGCGTCCCAGCCGGCCGGGCGCGACCGGGTCTCCGGATGGCTGGCAGCTTGTGGTCTTCGACACGGCGGCGGGCGGCGCCGGCAGCGTCCTGAGTGAGGGCGAGCGCCGTGAGGCCGGCGGCCTTTCGATCACGTTCGTCGGCATGACGGGCGTGCCATCGACGGTGGTGCGCAACCTGCCGGGCGGCAACGCCGAAGCAGTAGCGGAGCTTTCGGACGGGCCGCGGGGGGAGCTGCTGACGGTGGGGCCGGTGCAGGGCCGGGCGCTGGCGCTCTCGCCGGATGAGGCGGTGCAGGTCGACCAGTACGAGTACACCTTCGCGGGCCGGCGCGAGTTCGCCGGCATCACGGTGCGCCGCGACCCGGGCTCGATGTTCATCTGGCTGGCGACGGGGCTGTTTTTGCTCGGTCTGGGCCTCACCTTCTACACGCCCAGAAGGAGGCTCTGGGGTAAGATAAGCGCGGGCCAGGCGGCCTTCCGAGGCCTCGGCGGCCGGGCGCTGGCCATCGAGCGCGAGGTCCGGGAAGTCGCGGCGCGGACGGCCAGGCGCAGCGGCCCCAGCGGGGAATGAGCTACATCCGCGAGCCGGCGAGGGCTGTCTCGTGTTGGTATTATGTTAAGGACATGGCATGACCGATCTCTTGAGCATCAACATCGGCATTGACCCGAACCTCGGGCGCATCTTCGGGCTGCTGATCAGTTGGCATGGCGTCTTCACCGCCATCGGCATCATTGCCGGCGTCTGGCTGGCCGTGGCCATCGCCTCCAGCGACCGGATCCGCATCGACCCCGACACGGCCTACACGCTGGGCATGATCGTCGTCGGCTGCGGCATCGTCGGCGCGCGGGCCCTGTACGTGATCGAGAACTACGGCGACAACACGTCGATCGACAGCGTCGTCGATATCTTCCGGATCACCGAGGGCGGCATCTCGATCTACGGCGCCATCATCGGCGGCGCGATCGGCGGCTGGGCCTGGGGCCTGTGGAAGAAGCTGCCCTGCGCGGCCGGGGCCGACGCCGCCGCCTTCGCGATGCTGCTCGGTCTGGCCATCGGCCGCATCGGCGACATCATCAACGGCGAGCACTTCGCCAAGGCGTCTGACCTGCCCTGGGCCGTTGCCTATACGAACCCCCTGAGCCCCGGCTTCGAGCACTTCATCAGCGTAGGCCCGACCCACCCCGCGGTGGCCTACGAGCTGATCGGCGACCTCGTGATCCTCGGCATCCTGGCGCTGATGTGGCGGATGCGGCCGAAGAGCGGCGTGATCTTCGCCAGCGCTTTCCTGCTCTACGCCGTCATGCGCTTCTTCGTCAGCTTCCTGCGCCTCGATAGCGAGGAGCCGCTGCTGGGCCTGAGCACGCCGCAACTGGCCTCCGTGGCCGTGATCATCGTGGCGACGCCGCTGCTGGCCTTCTTCGCGCTGCGCAAGGAGCCGGAGCTGCCACCCTCGCTGGCTGAGCAGAGGGCGCGCAACCGCGACGCGATATCGCGGGCAGAACGGCGGCGCCGGCTGCACACCGGCCCCTGAGGACAAGCCCTGAAAATCAAGCTAACCCCGCCGCGTCGCCCAACTCCGGACGAGAAGCTAAGGCTGCTCTCGCGGCCGGAGTGCCATCTGTGCGAGCTGGCGGCGCGGGACCTGGCGCGGCTGGGCATCGCATTTGATACGATTTACGTAGATCAGGATGAGGATCTGGCCGCGCGGTACGGGGAAGTGATCCCGGTCCTGCTGGCGGGCGAATCAGAGATAGTGAGGGCGCCGTTTACCGTGCCGGGACTGCGCAAGGCGTTGGCCAGGGCGGGGTTGGCGAAGACATGAGCGGCTCCTTTCAGGTACGAGTGGAGGGTGTGCAGTTTGCAGCGGCTCACTGCGCCACGATCGGCGAGACCTGCGAGCCGATGCACGGCCACAGCTACGAGGTCGCGGCGGAAGTCGACGGCGCGCTGGCGGAGAACTCCTGGGTGGTGGACTTCGTCGAGTTGAAGTCGATCCTGCGCAAGCTCTGCCATGAGTTGGACCACCGCTTCATGCTCCAGACGGAGAGCCGAATCCTCAAAATCGAGTCGCGCGAAGGAGAGTGGGAGGTGAGGACACCGGCCGGCGCGGTCTACGTGCTGCCGGCCTCGGACGTTGTAGCCCTGCCGATCGACAACACAACCGCCGAACGCCTGGCGCAATGGCTGAGTGGCCGCGTCTGGCAGGCCGTTGGTAAAAAGGCTGTTAACAATATCAAAGCTGTCACCGTCGAGGTCTGGGAGGGGCCTGGTCAGAGGGCAGCGCACCGCCGTGAGCGCTTGCCGGTAGACTGAGGGCCGATAATAATGCATTGGCTGCTCTACCAAAGAATCCAATTCAGGTGGAATGAGCGTGTTTAGCCGTCACGAACGAAGCGTTAAAACCAAAGAAGCGCCGATTACTTACAAGTCAATCCTGGTGCCCGTCAATGGCTCCGAAGCGAGCCTGATGGCGGTGGAGTTTGCCTGTAATCTGGCCAAGAAGAGTCGCGGAAAGGTACACGTGGTGCATGTGATCGAGGTGCGCCGATCGCTACCGCTGGACGCCGACCTGGTGCCCGAGGCGCAGCGGGGCGAGGACATCCTCAGCCAGGCCGAGATGGCCGCCAAGCGCCAGGACTTCGAGGTCGAGGGCGACCTGCTGCAGGCGCGCGACGCCGGCCACGCCATCGTCGATGAGGCGGTCGAGCGGCAAGCCGACGCGATCGTCGTCGGCGTGCCCTTCCGGCGGCCCTTCGGCGATTTCGAGATGGGCCGCGTGCCATCGCACGTGCTGAAAACGGCGCCGTGCGAAGTGATCCTGCTGCGCATGCCGGCTGAGTCCTAGATGTACGTAATCATCATGGGCTGCGGCCGCCTGGGCGCGGAGCTGGCGACGAAGCTAGAGGAAGACGGCCACGAGGTCTCGATCCTGGACATCGACAAGCTGGCCTTCGACCACCTGCCACCCAGCTTCAGTGGCAAGAAGATCCTCGGCGACGGTACCGACCAGAACACGCTGCGGCGCGCCGAGGCCGACCGGGCCGACGCTTTCATCGCGGCGACGCGGGGCGACAACCGCAACGCCCTGGCGGCGCAGGTGGCCCGGCATGTGTTCCAGATCCGCCGCGTGGGCAGCGTTATCTTCGACCCGATCCGGGAAGAGGTCTACCACGGTCTGGGTCTGAGGACGATCAACCCAACCAAGATCGAAGCGCAGCTCCTGCGTGAGCTG
This sequence comes from Dehalococcoidia bacterium, assembly GCA_009377745.1. GTDB lineage: Bacteria > Chloroflexota > Dehalococcoidia > DSTF01 > WHTK01 > WHTK01. The sequence continues at coordinate 105,386 of WHTK01000003.1, read as the reverse complement.
ATCGAGAAAGAAGACGGGGCAGAGTAGTGTTCATCATCGTTGCCGGCGCCGGCAAGGTGGGCTACCACCTGGCGCGCGCCCTGGTTGCCGACCACGAAGTCCTGGTCATTGAGCTGGACCCGCAGCGGGTCGATTTCGTCGCGGAGGACCTCGGCAGCGAGGTGATCATGCAGGGTGACGCCTGCGACGCGGCGACCATGGAGCGCGCCGGCATGGAGCGCGCCGACCTGGTCGTCGGCGTCACGGGCGACGACCAGGACAACCTGACCTTCTGCCAGATAGCCAAGGCGAAATTCGCCGTGCCTCGGGCCGTGGCGCGGATCACCAACCCGGAGAACGAGGACCTGTTTCGCAAGCTCGGCATCGATGCCACGGTCTCGGCGACCAACCTGATCCTGGGCCACATCGAGCAGGAGCTGCCCTGGCGAGGCCTGATCCACCTGATGACGCTGAGGACGCGCGGGCTGGAGCTGGTTGAGGTGAAAGTGCCGCGAGACGCCGCCATCGTCGGGCGTCAGGTGAAGCAGCTGCTGCTGCCGCAGGGCGCGCTGCTGTCGCTGGTCATCGATGCCGAGGGGACGCCCCGCCTGCCAACCCCCGACGTGACGATCCGCGCGGACGACATCCTCCTGGCAGTGACCAGCATCGATGCGGAGGAGACGCTGCGGGCGGCGCTGACCTCCGCAGCACCCACGCCTTAGCTCCTCGTGGCCAAGAAAGTCGGCTATCTCGGGCCGCCCGGCACCTTTGGTGAGCAGGCGGCCTTGCTGTATGACGGAAGCGCAGAGCTGGTGGCCCTACCCTCAAACGGCGCCGTGGTCGTCGCCGTCGAAGCGGGCCAGGTCGACGAAGGCATCGTGCCGATCGAGAACAGCCTCGACGGAGGCATCAACGAGACGCTGGACGCCTTGATCCGCAATGAAAGCGTCCATCTGCGCGCCGAGCTGGTGCTGCCGGTGGAGCACAACCTGATCGCCGCCAAGGGCACGGCCATTGAGCAGGTCACGGTGGTCATGTCGCATCCATCGGCGCTGGCCCAATGCCGGGCGTTCCTCGAGTCGGCGCTGCCGGCGGCGCGGCTGGAGGCGGCGCTCTCGACCGCGGGCGCGGTCGAAACAGCAGTGACGCGGCCGGGAACGGCGGCTATCGGCACGCGACGGGCGGCGGAGCTGGCCAGCGGCGAGGTGCTGGCGGCGGCGATCCAGGACGTGGCGCACAACAAGACGCGCTTCTTCGCGCTCGGCCGTGAGGACGCGGCGCCTTCGGGCCAGGACAAGACTTCGATTGCCTTCACGGTGGCGCACGACCGGCCCGGCACGCTCCTCGGTGTGCTGCGCGAGCTCGCCGATCGCGGCATCAACCTGACGCGCATCGAGTCGCGCCCCTCACGCGAGGACCTCGGCATCTACGTCTTCCTGCTCGATTTCGAGGGCCACCACGACGACCCCGGGGTAGCCGACGCCCTATCGGCGGTCCGCGGCCAGGCGCAGTACTTCCGCCTCTTCGGCTCCTACCCCTTGGCAGGGGGGCAATAGGCTTCGCTCTCGTCACGGCCGGTGGCGTGAGAAACTGGACGTGGCCGCGATCCAGAGCCTGTTTCGTTCCATTCGTGGGGGTAAGCCAGGTCTACTCCCTCTCCTTCCAGAGGGTGGATGAGGTTGGTGTTAGACCAGCCGAGACCCCACGTCGCTGTAATAACGCCGCGTCCGTCCGTGTTTGTAAGATCGAGGGAGCAATCGACCGGCGGACGGAGCCTCAGACTCGATAGCCTGCGGCCCCTGCCGAAAGGGGATGCTACAATCTCAGGTACGGTATGACTTTCCCCTCAAGCAATCCCTCTCCCTCTGACGAAGCGCCGGCTCCAGAACAGACACCTGGCAGCTTGACGTCGCCGGTGCTGGTGGGAGCGGATGACGGCGTCATCGACGCCTTGCCGGCCGAGCCACAGCCCCAACCGCAGACCATGCGCCGGGTGAGACGCGCCGGCTGGGAGCTGATGCAGACGCTGATCCTGGCGGCGCTGATCTTCCTGGCGGTGCGGGCCATGGCCCAGAACTTCCGCGTCGAGGGCTCCAGCATGGAGCCGGGCCTGCACGACGGCCAATACCTCCTGGTCAACAAAGCCGTCTACTTCGAGATCAACCTGGAAAAGGTAGCGAACTACCTGCCCTTCATCGATGGCGGTGACGAGCCGCGAAAGGTGCTGTTCCGGTCGCCCAAGCGCGGTGACGTCGTCGTCTTCCGCTATCCCAAGGATCCGGACCGCAACTTCATCAAGCGGGTGATCGCCGTGCCGGGCGATTCAGTGCGTATCGTCAACGGCGTCGTCTTCGTCAACGACATCAAGCTGGACGAGCCCTACATCGACGAGACGCCAAACTACGATTTCGCCGAACAGGTGGTGCCCGCGCGCAGCTACTTCGTCCTGGGCGACAACCGCAGCAACAGCTTCGATTCGCACGCCTGGGGCTTCGTCCCGAAGGAGAACATCATCGGCCAGGCCGTGTTCTCCTACTGGCCGTTCGAGGAGCTGGGCGGCGTCGGCAACACGGAGATCAACCTCGGCTTCATCCGCATATCCCTGCCGTAGATACGGGCATACGGGCATGGGCATACGGGCCATACGGGCATACGGCATACGGCATACGGCATGATGCCGTCCGGCTGGGAAACAAGCTTGTCATTCCGAGGTACGAGGAATCTTGTCCTTGAGATAAGCCACCATGGCGGTCCGCCATACCTCGGGCTGAACCCCGAGGCATATGGGTATACGGCATACGGGCATCAAATCTAGCGAGGTGTCCCCGCCATGGGACGGCGCAGATGATTGCGGGCACGGCATAATACGGCCGGAGGCTTAAATGCAGGACATAGACGCTCTACTGCGCTCGACCGGGGCGGTGCTCGAAGGTCACTTCCGGCTGGCTTCCGGCCGCCACTCCGGCATCTACATCGAGAAGTTCCGGATCATGGAGAACCCAGACGCTACGACGGCACTCTGCGGCATGATCGCGGACCACTACCGCGGCCAGGGCGTCACGACCGTCGTCGGGCCGGCGATGGGCGGCGTGATCCTGGCCTTCGAGACGGCGCGGCTGCTGGGCGTGCAAAACGTCTTCGCGGAGAAGGACGCGGACGGCGGTCTGATGTTCGACCGCGGCTTTGGGTTCACGCCGGGCCAGCCGGTGCTGGTAGTCGATGACGTGCTGACGACCGGGGGCAGCGTCAAGCAGGTGCTATCGCTGGTGCAGGCGGCGGGCGCAAAAGTGGTTGGCGTCGGGATGCTGATCGACCGCACCAGCGGCGGCGTCGACTTCGGCGTGCCTTTTTACGCCTGCCACAACATGAACATCGAGAGCTACGCGCCGGACGACTGCCCGCTGTGCCGGCAAGGGCTGCCGCTGGTCGTGACCTAGGCAGATAGGGCCATACCTCGGGCTGAACCCCCGAGGCATCGGATTCATTCGAGGAGCCAGTCGAACGACGGGCGCTAAGGCGACCGCGAGGGTCGCCCCTACATTAGGTCGCCGGTATCAGGGGACGACGGAGGCGCCGGCCCCGTAGCGGTCGGCGATATGGAAGGCGTCCTGGCGCAGGTCCATCGCCTGCACCGCCTCGCGCCAGGTATTATCCACGGCGCGGTCGAGTTCCTGGCAGTTGGGGAATGAGGGCAGGGCAATGAGCTTGCGCTTTGCCTCCTCCAGGCCTTCGATGGTGATCGTGACGTGGCGCCCTTCATGCAGGGTGACGCCCTCGGCGAAGATGCGGTAGGACCTCCCGCACGTCCGGCGACAGGGCGCTCTCGTTGACGTGGCGCAGCGTCACGCTGCCGATCGCGCCGAGCACGGTCTTACCGAGCCGGCAAACGCCGGGCCCAACGCAGCGCCCGGAAGAGATGGCAAGCCGGTACTCGGTGAGCCCGGCCGCGATACCGCCGGGAGCGGGTGGCGCGTTGGCGTAGATCGAGTTGGTGACGGCGTCCAGCGTGGCGCCGGAGACGTTGTAGTAGGTGCGCGGGAAGTCCGTCGTGATCGTGACGGTCGTCGTGCAGGCTGGCGCAGATGGCGCGGCGGTGGCGGCGCGAGGAGCTGAGGTTACAACGGAGACGGCGGTCGAGGGCGGCGCCTGAGCCGGGGCCGCGCAGTTGGCCTCGAACCAGACCCGCTCGGCGTCAGAGAGGTAGGCGCTCCCGGAGATGGCCGCGCAGCCTAAAGCGGTTGGGCTCCGAGAGTCTGCGGAGTAGGAGAGCCAACGGGGATCGGTGGCGTGGGCAGGCGCGATATCTGGACGCCGGCCAGGGCGGAGGCCGGCGTGGGAGTTGCGAGCTGGCTGGAGCCGGCATCGCTACAGGCGGCGGTCAGGATAAGGGCAGGCAGAAGCACGGCGAATCTGCCGAGGACACGGTGGGCTGACCAATGCCTGACTAACCACACAACGCCTGCATTGTAGACGACACGTGAGTCCGCGGAGGCGGAAGGCGCCTTCGTGATAAGAAGCGTTTTCAGGTAAGATTGATGCTACCTATGGAGCGCAACCTCGAGAGCATCAACATTCTCAGGCGGGCCGGACTGCGGTCGACGCCGCAGCGGCTGGCGATCGTCCGGGAGGTATTCTCGCGCCACCACCCGACGGTAGCGGAGGTCTACGACGCCCTGCGACGCGAGTTCCCGACCATCGGCCTGGCGACCGTCTACAACACGCTGCGGACGATGACCGAGAAGGGACTGGTGCACGAGCTGCCCTTCGTCAACGCCACCCGCTTCGAGGTGAACTTAACGCCGCACGCCAACCTGGTCTGCACTCGCTGCGGCGAGATCGAGGACTCGGAGGTCTTCGAGGACGGCTTCCTCAACGAGATGCGTCAGCGAGCCTCCGCCGCCGCCGGCTTCGAACCGGAGGGCCAGCGCATCGATATTTATGGTCTCTGTCGCAGCTGCGCCGAACAGACTGCTAACAAGCTGTAAACTCAGCCCGATCTGCATTGACAGGCTCCCACCTGAGAATTATTCTCACATAGCGAAACGGCCCTCGGGCCACTCGTCACGGCGGGCGGGTTTCCCACAGACTCGAAATGCCCTGTCAGGCAGATTGACAGCTCTTTAATGAGAACTATTCTCACCTGGCAACCCTTGCGTCAGCCGTGGTAATCACAGCGAAGAAAACAGCGACAGGAGAAGGATCGACGTGTCTGAAAGCGAAAACCCAGTAATCCCCTCCCCTACTCCCAAGCGGACTCGGCCCCGGACGAACAAGGACTGGTGGCCGGATCAGCTGGACCTCTCCGTTCTCCACGAGCACTCGCCCTTGTCAAATCCGATGGGGCAGGACTTCAACTATGCAGAAGAGTTCAAGACCCTCGACCTGGATGCCCTGAAGAGGGACATCGAGCAGGTAATGACGACGTCGCAGGACTGGTGGCCGGCGGACTACGGCCACTACGGACCGCTCTTCATCCGGATGACGTGGCATGCCGCGGGCACGTACCGCATCGCCGACGGCCGGGGCGGTGGCGGCAGCGGCACTCAGCGCTTTGCCCCCCTCAACAGTTGGCCCGACAACGCGAGCCTTGACAAGGCACGCCGTTTGCTCTGGCCGGTCAAGCAGAAGTACGGCCGGAAGATCTCCTGGGCTGACCTGATCGTCTTCGCCGGCAACTGCGCCATGGAATCGATGGGCTTCAAGACGTTCGGCTTCGGCTTCGGGCGACAGGACATCTGGGAGCCGGACGAGATCTTCTGGGGCCCTGAGGACACGTGGCTTGGAGATGCGCGCTACAGCGGCGACAGGCAACTTGGCGGTCCCTTCGGCGCCGTGCAGATGGGCCTGATCTACGTGAATCCGGAGGGGCCGAACGGCGCCCCGGACCCGCTTGCTGCCGCCAAGGACATTCGTGAAACATTCCGTCGCATGGCGATGAATGACGAGGAGACGCTTGCGCTCATCGTCGGCGGCCACACGTTCGGTAAGACCCATGGCGCCGCCCCTGCTGTGCCGCACGTCGGCCCGGAACCGGAGGGCGCCGGCCTGGAGGAGCAAGGCCTCGGCTGGAAGAACAGCTTTGGCAGCGGCAAAGGCGGCGACACTATCACCAGCGGGCTGGAGGGCGCATGGACCAATGAGCCGACGAAGTGGGACAACGGCTTCCTCGAAAACCTGTACAAGTACGAATGGGAGCTGACGACGAGCCCCGCCGGCGCGAAGCAGTGGACCCCCACGGATCCTTCGGCCCAGGGCACCGTGCCGGATGCTCATGATCCGTCGAAGAGGCACGCGCCCACGATGCTGACGACGGACCTTGCACTGAGGATGGACCCGATCTATGGGCCGATCGCGAAGCGCTTCCACGAGAATCCAGACCAGCTCGCAGAAGCGTTTGCCAAGGCGTGGTACAAGCTGCTGCACCGCGACATGGGTCCCGTCTGGCGCTACCTCGGCCCGTGGGTCCCGGAGCCGCAGCTGTGGCAGGACCCCGTCCCCGCGGTCGATCACGAATTGATCGGCGAGGCGGACATCGCTGACCTCAAGACCAAGATTCTCGCGTCTGGGCTGTCTATCTCCCAGCTGGTCTCAACCGCCTGGGCGTCGGCGGCCAGCTTCCGCGGCACCGACAAGCGTGGCGGCGCGAACGGGGCACGCATTCGCCTCGCGCCGCAGCGGGATTGGGAAGTAAACAACCCGGCCGAATTGGGTAACGTGCTGCAAACCCTGGAGCAGGTCCAGACGGAATTCAACGGCTCACAGGGCGGTGGGAAGAGGGTCTCGCTCGCCGACCTGATCGTCCTGGGCGGCTGCGCTGCCGTCGAGCAAGCCGCGAAGGACGGCGGCTACGACGTGAAGGTCCCCTTCACGCCGGGGCGCACTGACGCGACCCAGGAGCAAACCGACGTGGAATCCTTTGCCGTGCTCGAACCCGACGCCGACGGGTTCCGCAACTACTACCGAGGTGGAGAGACGTTGTCACCGGAGCACCTGTTGCTGGACCGGGCCAACCTCTTGACGCTGACTGCTCCTGAGATGACGGTCCTCATCGGCGGCATGCGCGCCCTGAACGCCAACCTCCGGCGGTCCGAAGTCGGCGTCTTCACCAAGCGGCCTGAGACGCTGACCAATGATTTCTTCGTGAACCTGCTCGACATGAGCACTGAGTGGCAGACTTCTTCCCCGTCCGTCCAAGTGTTCGAGGGACGCGATCGCGGGACCGGCGAGGTCAAGTGGAGGGGGAGCAGCGTAGACCTGATCTTCGGTTCAAACGCCCAGCTCAGAGCGATTGCGGAAGTCTACGCAACTGACGACTCGCAGCAGAAGTTCGTGCGTGACTTCGTTGCCGCGTGGGACAAGGTGATGAATCTCGATCGCTTCGACCTTGCCTGATCTCAATGAGGTGCTCGTAATGCTCAGGCGGCGGACCTCTACCGTACGATGATGGACTAGGAGAGGCGCCCGGGTTTTCGGGCGCCTCTCCTATGTTTGCCGGCCAGCTACTGCACCGGCACATCGGGTATTTGGTGGGCCCCCTGGGATTCGAACCCAGGACCGACGGATTAAAAGTCCGCTGCTCTACCGCTGAGCTAGAGGCCCCAATTTTGAATCTGAGACGGCCGCGCCGCCGTGGGACTCCGATCTTAGTCCGTTAGTCTAATTCGGCCGCTACTTGGAGAGTTTACAATCGTTGGGGATCGTTCGCTATTGTCCGACCGTGCCATCCATTATGCGGGTCGAAGACCAGTGACCGTCGAAAATCAAACCCGACGGTCGCGCGCGACCTGGGTGGGTTGTCGGCGCTCCGGCCACCTGTTCGCGGTTCTGCCAGATTCATTCTAAGTCCTTACAAGAACTCTAATCTGAGGGAATTGGCAAGCATTGAGACCGACGCATTAGAGAGACTACGGCGTGTGCATGTAGTCCATCGGTCTAAATCCAATCTGGAACGACCGGCCACCGCGCCAGCAGTCCGTGAGTCTGTCTCCGCCGCTTACACCGAAGTTGATCACCGTAGGCGTCCGTCGCGAGGCGGTTGGGACGATGTGGCTTAGTCACACTATGTCCAGATCGTGTTACTTGACCACATGTTCTGAACTGTAATGGCCAACCGCGCGTGAGACCGGCCTGTCGCCAAAACGAATATGTTTCTACGAGGGACCATGCGTGGCTCCAGCGCGACCCGGTCCTGATTGACAACCCTCCAAACGAAGTCTACTTTGCCTTCAGGTTTGCGGCGCTCAACTGCGTGGGCGCGTCGCGATGGAGTCTTGCAGACTTGAGCTGTGCCAGCATCAATGAACGAAGAGATTGAAGACAGCCGCCCAGCTCTTGAAGACCATTCTCCGAACCTTCCGGTTACGTTTTGGACTCACGGTTAATCGCGAAGGCCTGACTCGCGTCGTCCTGTTGACTGATAAGCACGTGGTTAAGCTTCCCAATTTCCTTGGCCTTCGCTCATCTGAGAGCAGCTGGCTTCTCTTCCTGCAGGCGCTAGTTGAAAACGCTCGCGAAGCAAAGGCAAGCCGCCTCAACCACCTTGTCGATAACAAGCTCTGCCCCGTTGTTTTCGCGATTCCGGGCGGGTGGCTGAACGTGATGAAGCGGGCTGACCCAGTACCTGCCCAGGTATTCAATGCGCTCGACTACGCCGCCTTCATTCGATGCGGTGACTACTGGCTGGCGGTAGAGAATAAGCAAAGCAGCTTTGGTTTTCTCGACGGACGACTCGTGGCTATCGACTACTCCGGCGTCTTCGAGCGAAGCAGATGGAAGCAGTTATTCCTCAGTCCGAGCATTCGGGCCTATATGTCCCTGTTGGCGCTCGATGAGGGTGATGGCGAGTCTGATGGAAGAGAATAGAGTTGGGGCGAAAGATGCTTAACCCCAGCAGAATTGTTGCTGGTGGCCAGGGAATACATCGTCGTCATGAAGAAGAGTTCGCCTAGCCGCGAGACGCGTCCGCTGATTTCTATAGCCACCTGGGTCCTGAGCAGGCTGTCTCGAGGGCCTGTCGGCAGCCCTGTAAAACCATGGATGCCGGTACAGGCGCGTTACCGCGGGCAGACCGGGGGGCGCCGGCCGGAATTCTACAACCTGATCATCGACCAGTTCGAAGTCGAGTCAAACCAGCGCTATCGCAAGAACCGGCAAGGGCACAACGAAACCTACTGCAACATCTTCGTCTGGGATGTCACGCGTGCAATGGGAGCGGAGATACCGCACTGGGTCGACGACGCAGGCGATCCAGCCGTTGCCCTCACGGGACGCGAGACGACGGCGAACGATGCTGTATCTTGGTTGACCATGCACGGGGAACGCTTCGGATGGCGGGAAGTCGATATGCTGACCGCGCAAGAGCTGGCCAATATGGGCCAACCGGTCGTGGCCGTTTGGCTCAACAATGCGAGCGCCGGCCATATGGCGGTGGTTCGGCCGGGACAGCTCTCCGAGCAGGGGCCCACCATGGCGCAAGCGGGAGAGGCAGACTCCCGCTTGATTCAAGCCGGGAATGCCTTTCCGACCGCGTGGCAAAATCGACAGGTAGCCTACTTCACGCATGACTGAGGAATATCTTCGTCTCGATTCTCAATTCACAGCAACTGCGGATAGCGTCCCACGGTGGGTGCTCAATGTTACGGGACGGGCGCGAAAGCGAGACGCAGACCTGGCGCGTCTGGTGCGTCGGAGCTATCAACTGGGTGCGAAAGCGGCCGGCATAGGACTGCTGCTGGCCCTTGCCCGAACCTGGCTCTCCTTCCCGGATAACGGGAGAAGATGGGAGCGGAGAATATTGTCGTCTGGCTTCATCGCTTTGGCCCCTATTGCCGTACTTCGCTGGTCTCATCCGCCTACCACCCTGAATATGGGGGTCTGGCGTATCCTATCCTTCCTGGATAAGAAGCGGCCACCGGCGCGTTACGAATGGGTGGATCTAGACCGCATAGCCCCGGAGATGATCTTGGCCGCGCTGTCATGTGAGGACGCGTACTTCTTCTGGCACTGCGGTTTCAACCCGGTCGAGATTTGGCGGGCTTTCATTTACAACCAGACTCAACGAAAGCCCGGCGAAAAGCGGCGTGGCGGCAGCACGATAAGCCAGCAGGTCGCGAAGAACCTTTTTCTCACCCACGATCAGTCCTATTTGAGAAAGCTGGTGGAAGCGGTCTTCACCGCCGTCATCGAAGGCCTCTGGCCGAAGCGCCGGATCATCGAGGTATATTTGAACATAGTTCATTACGGTGAAGGCGCTTTCGGCGTCGAAGCGGCCGCGAGACACTTCTTCGGTCAGAGCGCTGCGAAACTAACAGCCGAGCAGGCGGTCTCTCTGGCTGCTGCCATGCGCGGCCCCGAAGTCCATGGCATTGGTGATTCGTCGCCAAAAACTCAGGAAGTGCGGCTGTATATCCGTCAACGCATGGCGTGGTGCGGTGACAATCTATTGGCCGAGCTTCGAGAAACCGGGACGAACTGAGGCGAAGGCTGCTGGGCATCACCAATGGCCGCTGATCGACGCCTGCCATGGTGGCAGCATCAGTTGACGCTATTAGGCACCACTATCTCCGGATCGTGATACTGAGACACTCGTTCTAAGGGACTAGGCCACAACAGATTGACAGCCTCGGTCGCGCAACTGCTTCTTGTCGCCGGTTCTTCTCGTCGCCGGCCTGCTCGCTGCGGGCAGTAGCGAGGCAGAACTTCGGCGCGGCGCAAACCCGTGGAGAGCATGAGCATAAACATCGCCTCGTCGCGGCACGCTCCCAGCCCAGGCTCACCAAGGGCTCGTCGCCGATGACCGACCATCGTGACTGGCGGATGCTATCGCCTGACGCCAGAGCGTCAGTCGAAGGCGAAGAGCGGCGGGAACACGGCCACCACGATGGCTGCCCAGACCGCGTACACGGGAATGTACGTGGTCTGCCAGCGGTCCAGGTCCGAGAATGGGCGCCTGCCGCGAAGGAAGGCCGATAGGAGCCACGCCGACCACACCAGGTTGGCGAGCAGGACCACGTTGAGCTCGAGTCCGGCAGTGCGATTAGGCGTGAAGCCAAACTCCGTGATACGGCTGAGTATCGCCGCCAGCGCCAGCACGTCGATCACGAGGGCGCTCACGACGAGGACCAGTTGAACCGCGTCCATTAGCGTTGGCCTCGCATCCGAATCACGGGCAGAGAAAGAATTGAGGACCAGCCCCAAGACAAGCACCAGGAGCACATCGAGGAGGATAAGCACATCACGTTCGGCGTCGATGATATTGCCGGTCAGCGCCATGCCGAGGATTGCCGCAACGAGCATCAAGGCGAACAACGGGGTGAAGACACTGGTCAGGACCGGCGCCATATTCTCGATCACGCTCTGCTTGGCCTCAACCAACCAGGCGACCACGACCACCGCACCCACCGCGCCGCACGGCAGCACCCACGAGCCGATGAGAGTCTCCACGTCGATCTCGATCGCCTGGAAGACTCCCACGGTCAGGGCAACGAGGACAACTCCGCCGAATGCGATAAGCGTGTAGTAGATGAACCACTCACCCGTGAACCGAACGAAGTCCATTCGAGGCGCATCGGCCCGCCAGGCGCCGCCAAGATAAGCCACGCCCGCGACAAGCCACAGGATTATCGGGAGGTGGATGGCGGCAAGGATCTCGGTGTCGCCGCCGCGCTGGAAGGGGAACGCGTTAACCAGGATCGCGGCGGCGATGAATGGCACGGCTAGCCCGGCTATCACGCGGGCCGGAAGACTCCGCTTCCAGGCAAGAAAGCCGATGAGAAAAGGCAGGGCCAGCAATGAAGCGTTACGCAAGTAAAACGACGCGTCGGCATCGACATTCGCGCTGTCGGAGGTCCCCTCGACGAACGGGTTGATCCCGAACGCCGCGGGGAGCTTGAACGCCAGGGCGGCACAGATTGCGAAGCAGATCGTGACGAGGAGTCCGGCGTATTCCGAACCCGAGCGCTCGCGACCGCTGTCGCCGGCGAGAACGAGCTGCTTCCATAGCTGACTGGACCGCTCGCGCGCGAACTCCCTCGACAGCTCGTTCACACCGCCAATCCGCTTGATAGCAACGAGGAAGGACTCGTCTCCGTCGAGGCCGGCCGCTCCGAGCTCCGAGATCTGGCTTCGCAGATGGTCCTCAAGCTCGTCGACGTCGATGTGGTGGATCGTATTGCGGCGCAGGAGGTAGGACCGCCATTCCCTGATCTGCGCCTCGATGCTCGGGTCCATCGTTGATTCCATCGACCGTCACCCCTCGACTGTGCCTGAGAGCGGAGTTGGCGAAACCACCTGGAGAGAATGCCAGGCGTTCTGGAGAGCGGCCGAGACGACCTCCCACTGGCGGCGCTGCTCGGAGAGGGCGTTTCGGCCCGATGGAGTGATGCGGTAGTATCTGCGCCGCCGGCCACCCCGCGGCGAGTCCCACCTCGCCTCGACGTAGCCGAGCCGGTCGAGTCGATGAAGCAGGGGGTACAGCATCCCGTCGGTCCACTCCAGCTCGCCGCCGGACAGCTCATCGATCCGCTTCAGGATGGCGTATCCGTAACTCTCGCCCTCGTCGAGAATGGCCAGAACGAGGGGTATGGCCGAAGCAGCGACGAGGTCCTTGGCAATCCGGACGTCTCTTTTGGCTTGCATAGAGGCATTATACATTGAGCTGCTAGGTATAAGTTCCACCTGAGGACCAGCGGATTGTTGACCAGCTGCTAGGCGCGGGATGCCGGCGGGTGTTGGCGCGGGTCCCGGGCTAGATGGAAGGTAGCGTAGTGGGCCCTCTGGGATTCGAACCCATGGACCGACGGAAGAGTCCGCTGCTCTACCGCTGAGCTAGAGGCCCTCTTAGCTGTCTGTCCGAATCCGTTCAGACGACCTAGCCTGTGCTCTGATTCTAGGATTGGCTGCCAGTCATTGACAACACCGGCGCCTGCCGCCCACATCCTTCGTTGCTCTAATCACCTTCCAGCGTCGTTCCCCGCCCGACGAGGTCGCACTTAGACCTCACTCCGGCGATCCTTCTCAAAGTATGCAAGGTACCAGGCAACGTTGGCCTTGCTCTCGATGAGTTGACGGACAATCCAACCGCCGAGGAAGCCGGTCGCACCCGCAACGAGGACTGTCTTACCACGCCAGAACTCCTGATCCACTCTCTCCCTCGTCTCAATCCCTGGTCATCCATGGGCCTGTTGAATGGCTTCCCAAAACGTGAGTACGCAGACACAGACCTGCCAGCTACTCAAGCGGACTCTGTCGTGCTGGTTACCTTCTATGCCATGACGCTGCGCCGCTGAATCGTCGTCTCCGGCTCGGATACTGTCCAGTGATTCGCCTGCCGTTGATTGTGAGTCGTAGGACTGAACATTCGAGTCCAAGGCTCTAACGAGTGAATGAGGAAGACAGATGGCTCAATTCCGTTAGAGACCGCCGAAGTCTAGAAGAGTGTCCCTCTCTTGCGCTTGTCACCGTAACGCTTCTTGTCCTTGCCGGCATAGGTTTCCCAGGTCAATTTGAGCTGGCCGCGTGGCGGTTACGCCTGAAACGGTTTCAGGCCGCATTGATGTCCGAACCGGTGACTGCTTGGGGTGTCCTGCATTTGGTCGAGCAAAAGGGCGTGCTACCAGGGGATTATAAGCCTTGCCGGCTCACGGGGGGAGACAGGGCGCCGCAACTCGTGACCACCACGCCCGAAGCAGCACACGAAAGCTAGCGCGTAACCAACTCCGTGAAATTCCGCGAGATCGACCTTCCTGCTCAGGCGGCCCGGCCAGGCCTGCAAGAACTCCAGCCGATTGCGGAATGCCGCGCCCCACACGTGGCCAAGGAGCTCCCTGGGCGCGTCAAAGAGGCGCGTGATTGTTATGAGGCGAAGCGCCCTCCAGGGAACTGATGCAGCCCTATCGCGATGATGTCATACACCCGGGGCGCATGCCAAATCCGATCCCAGGCTGCCGAGGTGTAAGAGGGGTCCCTCGACTCCGGAGCGCCGTCATGCGCTCGGACTGCGCCGTCGTTGGGGGTTGGCAGGGCGTGGCGGCTAGACGTATCCGGCCGGATGTAGGCAGAATATGCCCGTCCCGGCCGCGCTACTTCATTAGCCCCTTCAGAGGAATGGAAGCATGATCAAACAGAGGACGCTCACTCTCAGGGAAGCGCTGAGGGTAATAAACGCCGTGGTGGACTACGCCGAAGCTCATGGCCACGTTGGCATCGCCTGCGTCGTGCTCGATAAGGACGCCCAGATCATCGCCGGCGTGAAGATGGACGGCCGTGTGTCACGTTTCTATAAGGCCGCCCACCGCAAGGCCTACGCGGCCGCCGTCTTCGAACGTGACACCTCCGCCGTGGTGGACCTGCACAAATCGATGGAGGCCAACGGCACTCGCGGCCCTTACGACTGGAATGACCCAATGCTAACGACCCTGCCCGGCGGCTACGTGGTGGTGGACGATGAGGAGAATGTCCTCGGCTCCATCTCGGTCGCCGGCGGTGGCGGCGGCATCTCCGACTGGGAGTTTGCCGACATCGGCTTTGCCGCGCTCGGCGAGGGCTTCCACCACCGTCCCGGGTCGATACACGGCTAACTAGCACCGGAGGACGCCATGCCACGCGATTACCACATCCTCAGCCTGGACGACGCCGAGAAAATGGTCCGGGCCGCTGTCGAGCACGTTAAAGCACAGGGCCTCCCGCCGATGGCAGTTGTCGTTGTCGATAGGGCCGGCGAGATCTTGAGCGGCAGCCGCATGGACACGGTCCACCCGCGCTACTTCAATGCCGCCCATCGCAAGGCTTACAGCGGCGCCATATTCGAGCGAAGCACACCCGGCATGAACGAGATGTGGTCTCGTCAGCAAGGCGAAGGCCACAAAGGCCCCAGTGATTGGAATGACTCCATGCTAACCACCCTGCCCGGCGGCCTCTGCGTCACCAATGATGAGGACGGACGCCCGCAGGTCGTTGGTGGCATCGGTGTCGCCGGCGACGAGGAGGCGGACGAAGTCGCGATCGCCGTGATTGCCGTCCAGGCGCTCGGTCAGCACTTTCACTACAAGTAGCAGCCGCTTAAGGCGTGCTCCGCTAGGAGCCGAGCGCCTCCTGGGGTCTAAGTTAGTCTCAGTCGGCGGCCAGCCCCGCGTCACCCGTGCTCGGCGGCCGGACGGCGGTCGTGGGCGCTACCGGAGACGTGGCGGCAGCCGCGGCGGCTCCGGCGGCGTTGGCGCGGGCCCGGTTACGCTCGGCTGCGCCACCATCGCCGGCGAAGACACCACCGACGTTGGGCCGCCGCTCGACCTCGTCATCGCCTTCCCAGGTCTTGGTGAGGACATCGCATCCCATTGCTTCGAGCTCATCGATGTCCGCCTCCAGCTCCTCATCGGTAGCGGCTTGCTGGACATCCAGCACCTGAGCTCTGAGCGCGGAGGTAGTCTCCGCAGAGAGGGTTGAGATCTGAAGGGCTTCAAAGGCGCAGACAGAGATGTAGTCAGTGCCTGATTCACCATTGCTGACGTAGTCCCAGCTTACAGTCTCCTCGTCTGTCCCCTCGCCGAAAACAAGATCGAGACAGCCGTCGAAATCTGCTTCGCTCTCGGCTTCGCACTCCGGGAAGTTGCTCATGCCGGCGTTGGGCCCGGAAAAGACCGAGAAAACGACGACCCATTCGCCACCCGAAGGTCCGTCGATCTCGGCCGTGACCTCATGGCTGGCGCCGACAGGGTTCGTCGCCGATTCAGGCCCGGCGTCGACCGGCAGGCACTCGCCAAACTGAAACACGATGAAGAGGAGCGGCGCACCCAGGCCCCAGAACAGGTGGTTCGAGAAGTTTGGTACCCGCATCGATTTCTCCCTCAGAACGAACGCCTATGAGGACGGACTGACTCGCCTCGCTGGAGGGAAGATAACCCATCCAGCGGCTACATTACAGCCCCGCTGACCGTCGCGGCTAATGTGAGACGGCGGACACGCCCTGTGATGGTTCCGAAACGGCAGGCATGGCTTAATGAGCCGGACATCAAGGTCAGGTTGGCGGCGATGAAGCGCAGCGCTCTTGACGCCCACCCGGCGCAGATCAACCCTGCGACACGCCGGCACAAGGGAACGGCTTCCGATAAGAGCATTCGCGGCTCAGGCTGTACCGCCGACCATTGCGCAGGCAGCTGGCGCTCCGGCGTCCGTAAAATAGGAGCCGGACGAGCCCGGCAGCATCAGACTCTCAAGTCTGTCGCCAAAGGATGACGAGGTCCCGGATGCGCGTGCTGATCGATGCCACAGGCGTGAGCGAGTACCACGGCGGCATGAAGACGTACCTGCTCGGCCTCCTCCATGGCTGGCGCGATTACGACGACGAGCTGACGCTGGCCGGGATGTCATATCTCCCCTCGGAGGTCGAAGGCTACCTCCGGTCCGGCAGCGTGCGCCGGCTTGAGAGCGACACGACGCTCCGGCGGCTACGGTTCCAGCAGCTGGAGCTGCCCGGCGTGGTACAGGCGTCGAAGGCCGACGTGGTCCTGTCTTCCGACCCTTCGATGTCCCTGCGGGCGCGCGTGCCCACCGTGGTCACGGTGCATGACCTGCGTTATCTCTCGCGGCCGGCCGAGTTCTCCTTCGGGCGCAGGTGGTATCGGCGGCTTGCCTGGGGCCAGGGCATGCGGCGGGCCGCCGCGATCATCGCGGTCTCAAACAGCACCCGAGATGAGATCGTGAGGGCTGTGCCCAGCGCGGCCGGCCGGGTTCAGGTTGTCCATCACGGAGGCGATCATGTCCGCAAATGGCGGCAGGAGCCCAACCCGGCGCCCTACGCGATTGCCTTCGCCCACTGGACCAACAAGCGCCCCGAAATGTCCCTACACGTCTGGCAAGAGCTGCGGCGGATGCTGCCGGGCCTCGAAACACGGCTCAAGGTTATCGGTGTGCCGGCGGAGGAGCGGGACCACCTCAGCGGCCTCGTTTCGGAGCTCGGCCTCGACGGCCTCGTAGAGCTGATGCCCCACCTGCCGAATGAGGAGTACGAGGGCATTTTCTCATCGGCGGCGCTCGTCCTCATGCCATCGACCCTCGAGGGTTTCGGGCTGCCGGTCCTCGAGGCGCTCGCCCTGGGCATCCCGATCGTTGCGTCCGGCGGCGCCGGCATGGAGGAGGCGGGGGGCGCCTGCGCGCTCTATGCCCAGACCGGCATGGTTGAGGAGTTCGCCCAGCTCTGCGCCACGGCCTTGTTCGACGGTGACTTTGTTGCAGGCTTCCAGGCCCAGGCGGCAGCGCATGCTGAGAAGTTCACCTGGAGCGAGACCGCCCGCCGGACGCGCGAGGTCCTCTGGCACGCGATTGCGCATTGAGCCTGACGAGGCCGGACGCAAGCTGCTTGCTACTCGCCGGGCGTTTTCGTTGATGGAATCGATAGCTGTTGCTGGGATTAATAGATAACCGGCGTTTCCCGGATCGCCTGGGCTTCCTCATAACTCCCGGAAGGATGGCCTTGCTGCTCGAAACTGAACAGGTCACAAGGGTACCTATACTTCGCGTCAACGTGAGCGCCATCACCATGCCGCGCGCTGCCGCGACCGTCAAAGACGCAATTCTTCAGGGGAAGAGGATCCGTCTTATCTTTTGCACCACTCACACCCTCGTAGAGTCGCAATCCGACCCGCGCCTGATGGACGCGGTCAACGGCTCCGATGTCGTTGCGCCGGACGGCATGCCGCTCGTCTGGCTCTGTAACGCACGGGGAGGCAAGGGCACCCGGCGCGTCTACGGCCCGGACGCGATGCTGGCCTTCTGCGAATACGGCCTGCAGCTCGGTTGGCGGCACTACTTCTATGGCTCCCGGGACGAGACCCTCGAGGCGCTGAAGACGCGGCTCGCGCAACGTTTCCCCGGCCTCGCTATTGCCGGCAGCTACTCGCCACCCTTCCGGCCACTGAGCCCCGAAGAGGACCAGGAAATCGTCGGACGGATCAACGCGGCGGAGCCAGACCTCATCTGGGTAGGGCTGGGGATGCCGAAGCAGGAGCTGTGGATGGCCGAGCACCGGCCCCGGCTGGACGCGCCGGCCCTGCTCGGTGTCGGCGCCGCTTTCGATTTTCATTCAGGGATCGTCCGTCAAGCGCCGCTGTGGATGCAGAGATCAGGGACAGAGTGGCTGTTCCGCCTCGCGCAGGAGCCTCGACGCCTCTGGAAACGCTACCTCATCGGCAACTCACGCTTCCTCTGGTTGCTCGGCCGTGAGATCCTGACCCGACGCTGACCGCTCACCGAGATCGCCGCTGGCTCTAAGCAGCGAATCGATGCTGCTAATTCAAGCGCCGCTGCCGGTCTTGTTCCTGCTGAATTTCATGCCGGTACTTCTCATGCCCGAAGTCATGCAGCACATAAGTCTGCTCGTGCCAGGGGGCTTTCAACGGCTTGGTGTATTTCAGCCCCCGCAAAGGCGACAGTGCCATCGAGGAGTGGTCACGGTTGAATTCGTCAATCGCGAGGAGTTCCCCCGCCTTCTCCGTGTAGGAGGCATAGTTGGGCAGGAGAATATCGTCAAAGTAACAGGTGACGCGCGGCAGGCGGGTCGCAGGCGGCATCTCAAAGAGCTGCAAGGCGTCGATTGTAGAGCTGTAGAAGTCGAGATCGAATGAAACGAAGCCCACCGGTGATCCCGTAAACCTCGGCAGAGTTTCCGCTACAGGTCCCAGCCAGAGGTGAGCGCCGGTCAAGCGGCTGCTCAACCGATCTCTGTCCATTTGAAAATCGCCCTCGCGCCAAAGATAGGGGTGGTCACGATGGTCGGCCGGCTTTGGCAGTCCAACACCTGAGTCGAAGCCGTGGACTTCGATCGTCACGTCGAAGTAGGCGCCAATGCGGCGCGCCAATAGCTCCATGCTCAAGAGACCTGCCCCACCGGCCACACCAAATTCGATGACGCTGATGCTCTCGTAACCCAGCAACCGAGCCTGGATCGCCGCCGTGTATATGCCGAATGCGTAGGCGGGCCGCTTGAGACTATCGAGAAATATCTGGGTGGGCAGGTAGCGGTCGGGCAGAAAGCGCGCTAGCCGCGAAATGATGTAGGCCGGAGAGCAGAAATTGAGGAGGCGGTAGATGCCAAGCGAGCCTTCGATGCCTGAAAAATCAGACTGCATCGTAGCCCTGCTAGCTCCCGGCTGCTCGATCTGGCTCAAGGCGACCCTGGCCTTCTAGGCATCTGCGCCGGTCAGCGCACCGGCGCGTCCGCCGGACGGTAGATTAGCGTACCGCCCTCGGGCTTTGAACCCTTGTCGTAAGCTTCAATGATCTCTTCCGGCAGGTGGGCCAGATCGGTGCATCGCATCAGGTCGCGAAGGGTGGTGCCGGTGAACTCCCAGTCCTGGTTGGGGGCGCCGCGGTGCGCTACAACGTCGTCGTAGTTCACGGTGCGGAAGTCAATGCTAAACCGCGTCAGGCCGGAGGTGTTCGGCACGGTGGAGTGGAGGTGAGCCCCGGAGAACAGCATGATGCCTGCCCGTTTTGGCACCAGCCGGACATCCTGGTCCGCGAGCTCCAGCTCTTCCTCCGCCTTGGGCTGGTTGCGCGTGTCCTCATGGATCTGGCTCGCCGCGTTCTTCCTACCTTCGCTGTTCCACTCGTAGTAATTGAAGCCGCGGGACCCGTTCTTCACCCCCTGCCGGAAGTAGCGCGGGTGGAACGCGACAGTGCTATCGGAGCCGATAGGGTAGATCGGCAACCACCAGTTCAGCTGGGACGGCGGCGCGGAATACCAATTATCGCGGTGCGGATGGAGCTGGTAACCGACGCCGGAGGTGAGATAGCCGGAACTGGTGCTCACTCGCATGCGCGGCACGTCGAAATAGGTTTTCTCCGGGTCGCAGGCCACTTCATTCAGCAGGTCTACTATCAGCTCCTTCGTCTTCGGGTGATGGATGAAGCGCGGCTGCAGCGGTGCGACGATCGCGACGAAGTCCTCGACGGACATGTCGTACTGGGCCTTACGCGGGTCCTGGCCGCCAAACGCATCTTCGATTAGCTCCTCAGTGAAGTCGCAGAGGGCCCTGGCTGCGTTGCTGGGCGTGAACACAAACAGGTGGCCGTCGTATATTCTCGCCCGGCGCTCTTCTTCACTCAGATCTGAGTCATGGTAGACAGTAATCATGCTGCCATGGCCCTCCTTGCCAAAGTATAGATTAGGTTTTAACTACGCTCTTGGTGATCGCGAGCCGTGAGTCAATTACGCGGGGTCAGAGTAAAGGTTGTTGTGTGCCAATTACACATTGGCTCAACTTACCCGCGGGGAGGATATCAAAACCCTCAAAAGTCATTGAGAGATGTAGCAGGACTATCACCGAGTGCCAGGACGCCCAGAGAACGGTATTGACCGGCCGAGCGACTGGCTGTGCGTTGAGTGAGTCAAGGTAGGGAGCCTCTCCAACGATAGCAAAGCCGTAGCTCCGACAGACATGCACAAGCTTTGTGCAGCTTCCTGAGAGGTTATCATAAAGCAATGACAGTTCGGTTCTCGGTCTTCATGCCCATGTGGAATGATACGGAATGGCTGCCCGGCGCTATCGAAAGTCTCCTCGCGCAGAAACATCAGGATTGGGAGCTAGTCATAGGCGATAATGCCTCCACGGAAGATGCAGCGAGCGTAATCAGTAAGTACGCTGATCCTCGAATCCGGCATCACCGCTGGGAAACGCACACCGATATCTACGAGAATCACAATCGCACCCTGCTGCTCTGTGAGTATGAATGGGTGCAGATGCTCTCCGCGGATGACCGTCTCCACCCCGATTGCATGCAAAGAATGGCTGAGCGGATCGAAGCCGAGCGCGCGGGCGCTTCGCAATTGGCGATGGTTATCGCCGCCAGCGCTCGGGTCGACGCCCAGGGCCGGCCAGCCGACCTCGACTACTACGGCCATCAGCGGATAATGCAGATTCGGGATGGACTTTACGGACCCGCAGAGTGGTTTGATGTCATGTGTGCACCCGGCCAAACGCCGTGGAACGCCGGTTCCGTGGCAATGTTGCGCAGCCTGCTGGCGGAGATAGGTAGCCTCTACCGTCCAGAGATCGGTCTCTGCGCCGACGTCGAGTTGGTGTTGCGGCTCGCTGCTTACGGCAATGTCGCCTACATCAGCGAGCCCCTCCTGTACTACACGGTGCGCGGTAGCTCAGACATGGGACCACGAGCATTGCGGAATCTCTCGGAAGGGGATCCATCGACGCCGATCGGCGCTGCCTGGGCGTCCGCCCTTAGAGTCCACGAGAGGAGCCGGCCTGTTTCGCGCCTTCAGCGCGGGCACATCCATGCCGCCATCGCTCGCTCACATCTGCAGCGTGCGCTCCAGCATAGGGTCATGCCGGGTGGCCATGGCCGCCGCGGCGCCGCCGTGGATGTATGGCGGGCATTTAAACTTAGCCCGGGAATAATGCTATCGACCTGGCGGCTGGCCACCGCGCTGCTGGCAATCGTTGCGCCGGCACGGATGGTCAGTTGGGCGACACGGCAGCTAACCAATCGCCGCCGTGATGAAGCCAGCCTCAAGACTGCCTCGCTTGGTCTGTAGGCGGCTCAGGATCCTTCAGCCAGCGGGCAAGAAACGCTCACTCAGCCATCAATAGGCTTCCCTGTTTAGCATTGCAAGAGGAACTCATGCAGCCGCCCGGCGCATTTATTGGTCTCAAAGTGATCCGCGAAGCGCGAGCGGCCAGCTTGCGACATTCTCGACTGCAGCTCCTGGTCTTCCAGAAGCGAAATGAGCTTGAGGGCGCCAGCGTGCGGATCGTTTAAGTCCCAGTAGAGTCCCTCTATCCCGTCCGTGAAGACCTCAGGGATACCGCCGGTTGGTCCTGCACAGATAGGCAGACCGCTGGCCATAGCTTCGATAAGGGCAATGCCGAAGGTCTCCGTTAGAGCGGCGTGGACGAAGACCCGATGGCCTGGGAGAAACCTCCTCGCATCCTTCTGGTAGCCGAGGAAGCGTACCTGCTGCTCGACTCCCAGGGTCTCCGCCAGGGCTTCGAGCTGCGCCCGGCTCGGGCCATCGCCGATCACTGTGAGGCCGAGGAACCGGCCAAGGTTCTTCGCCTCCGCCAGGACGCGCAGGAGGTAGGCCTGGTTCTTGCGCGCCTCTAGGGTGCCGATGCTGATGAGGTCATTGCCGGCGCCGCTTTCCTCATCCGCGGCGGGCGAGGAGACGAAATTCGGCAGTGTCAGCGCCGGCACGCTACAGACGGCCGGGATCACATCCTCGATCGTGTCGCGGACGAAGCTCGATGCATGGACAATGCCGTCGAGCCGAGGCAGCACCTCTGCCTCACGATGCCGTATCGCCTCATAAACGAGGCCGCCTCTGGGCAACCCGAGGAGGTTGGTCCATTCCTCGGCTTGAGAGACGTTGAAATGGGCGACAAGGACCACACGCTGCTCCAGCCCGGCTCTCGTCTCCAGCGCGGCTTTCGCCGACAGCGGACACTGGGCGTAGATGATGGCGGGGCCCTGGCGTTTCAGCACCCGCCTGAGCGCGCGCTGGAGGAAGAGGTAGTGCCATTTTTCGAACCACCAGACGCTGAATGACGGACTCAGAGGCCCCACGACAGACCGGACGGCGAAGACGGCCAGCGCCAGCGGTTTCAGGTAGGAGAAGGGAGTGACGAGGTCTGATTCGGTCCCCTGCTGGCGGAGGTAGCCGAGGAAGGTGTTGAAGTGGGTCTGGACGCCCGTAGTGCCGGAGGGACGGGCCACCGTCGCGATGATGATCTTTGGCGATGACAATGCTTACATTCCTTGGCGCGTGTTTGGGTTCGGAGCCAGAAAGGTTATTCGCGGGCAGCCGGGAGCGGCCCAGACGTTAAGGTTTCTCAACATTGCTGAAGACTTCGTTGCAGAACAGCTCCGGTCTCTTGCAAGGCCATATCATCGCCAAACACGCGAGAACGCTTGCCTTGTACCCAGTATTCGTGCCCTTCATGATACCCAAGCTAGCCGAAGCGATGGCCTGTATATCTTCAGTCTCGCGTTGCTCTGTGTGGGCCGCGGCCGGGCCTTCAAAGGCGCCGTTTGCGATGCAAGGGGAGCGGGTCGCCCTTCGATTCCCCCGTGCCTGCTCGCGATACACGGCCCCGGCGGTAAGGAACGCCACTCCCCGGCTGGTGGTTTGAGTCGTAGCCACGCGAAGGCGCCGTCCCTACCAGAAAGATACGAGGTCTAGAAGATACGAGGTCGAACCGGACGGCTTCGCCGTAAATTGGATCCGCGGGAACCTGCCCCCACGGCCGTTTCTCCGGAGTCCTGTCCCGCGCACCTTCGACTATCCGACGATGAGCCAAGGAGCCGAGACCGCCCCCAAAGCCATTCCCGTGGCCCAAACGCCGCGGGGATTCTGAAAGGCCTTGCATCTCTCGCATGAGGTGGTCGACCAGAGCCATAGCCAAGCTGCCCGATCCCCGCGAGGCCCTCGGTTTCGGGGCCCACTGGGGATTGGCGGATCAAGCACTCATTTCCTCCGGCAATTTCGCGACGACGCTCGCCCTGGCACGGACGCTCACCCCAGCCCACTTCGGCGAATTTCTCATCGGCTATACCACGATCCTGCTCGCGAACGGCCTGCAGCTCTCGCTTATTACCCAACCGATGAACGTCCTTGGAGCAAAGCTGGCCGGTGAAGAGTACAAGCGCTATGTCGGCTCTCTCCTCACGGCCCAAGCGATGTTCAGTGCCGCGTGCGTTGGCGCCCTCATCATCCTGGCCGGAGCATCTTATGCCGGCGGTTGGGACCAGGCGCTGATCCTGCTCGCCGCTGCGCCCTTCATGGTCTGCTGGCAGTTCCAGGAGTTCTTCCGTCGCGTCCTGTACACGGAGGAACGAGTGCGCCAGGCTTTCATCAATGACCTTGCCTGCTATGCCTGCCAACTTGGCCTGTTGGGCATACTCTGGTATTCCGATGTGTTAAGCGCGGAAGCGGCTTTCTATGCTATGGCCGCGTCCGCGGCCTTGGCCGCACTCCTCGGATGGGCATGGACGAGGCAGAGTATGAAGCTCGGACTACAACTGGAGCACGTCCGCTCGAGTTGGGGCTATGGCAAGTGGCTCGTGGGTACGAACCTCGCCCAGTGGACGACCGGGTACTCCTATCGCTATCTGGTGGCGCTGATCGTCGGCCCCATGGCGACGGCTAGCCTGGTCGCGGCGGAGGTCTTCCTGCGGCCCCTGGCCAGCTTCTACGTTTTTCTCGAGACGATTCTGCCGATCCGGTTTGCCAAGGCGAGGGCCTTCCTGACGGATGCGTCCTCGCAGGAGCCGGTGCGGCAGGTGTTCAAGCTCACGGTCGTGCCGGTGGCTGTCTATTGCCTTCTGACAGCCGCGTTCCCGCACGAGATATTGAACGTGCTCTACGGCACAAAGTATCAGGACGCATCTACGCTGGTCCGTCTCCTGGCAGTCTTCTATGGCCTCTACTACGTCAACACACTGCTAATCGCCGTCCTAAAGGAGCGAGAATCCACGCGTTCCATCTTCCTTGCGACGATCACCGCGGCGATCGTCACCATCCCGCTTGGTCTGGCGCTCATACTCACCCTGGGCAAGGAAGGCGCCGTACTGGCGGTCATCGTGCACAGCATCCTCTTTGGAGCCTCGGCGTGGCGTTTCATTACCCGGGTGCCGATCTTGCAGACAACCTCAATCGGGGTAACGGCCAACCATGAGTGAACGCGTAGCAACAGCGGCCCAGTCCCTGCCGCCGATAATCGGCTACCTGGGTCTCGGCCTGGTCATCTCCGCCGCGGTCGTGGTCTCGCCTATCCTCGGGCTTCTTGTGGCGGCGCTGGCCATGGGCATCATTTTGTTGACGTTTGACCAACATCTGCCAGGGCTCTTCCTGAATATCCTCGGCGCCTTGCTTCTCGCCTATCTCTTCCTCGGAAAAGGCGCCGCTTACCTCGGAATGGAGCCGGTGTATATCGGCGAGCTGGTTTTGGGACTGGCGGCATTGAGCCTGCTGACCTCCTTCTCCTTCAAGAAGCTCCTGCCGATCCACTGGCTGCTGATCGCCTTCATGGCCCTCGGCGCCGCGCGCACCTTGCCCTACGTGGGAAGAGACGGCATCGATGCGCTGAGAGACGCTGTCCTCTGGGGCTACGGCGTTTTCGCGCTCGCGGTATCGTTCGCCCTTACGCCGGCAGCGGTGCGCCGGATCGTGAGGTGGTACAGCGCGATTCTGCCCTTCTTTCTCATCTGGGTACCGATCGCCGGCATTGGCGTCGCCCTCTTTCCTGAAGCCGTGCCTAACTCACCCTCGGGTCAGCCGCTTATCTGGTTTAAGGGCGGCGACAGCGCGGCCCACCTCGCCGGGGTGGCCGCGTTTCTAATCCTTGCCCTTCCGGCTTGGCCCAGGCTGCGGTCAGGCCTCTCGGATGCATTTCTCTGGACGCTGTGGTTCGCCGGCATCGTCGTAGCGGGTACCTTGAACAGAGGCGGACTGTTAGCGGCTTCGGTCAGTACGCTGACAGCCCTGTCGTTCCGGCCTTCGCGCAACCTGATCCCGCTGGCTTTCATTGCTACGGTCTTGATCTCGATCGCCGCCGTTACCAACCTGAGCGTGGACACGGGCGGGCATCGTGACGTCTCCGTGGATCAGCTGAGGCGGAATGCCCTGAGCATCTTCGGCGACGATGATCCCAGTCTCCGGGGCACGGAGGAGTTCCGGCTGCGCTGGTGGGACAAGATCATCGGCTACACCTGGGAGGGACAGCATTTCTGGACCGGCAAGGGCTTCGGCGTTAACCTCGCCACGGATGATGGCTTTGGCAACCTTCTCGAAGATGATTCCCTGCGTTCACCGCACAACTCCCACCTCACGGTCCTGGCGCGTATGGGTGTGCCGGGGCTGGCGCTCTGGATTGTGCTCCAGGCGGCGTTTGGCTACTCGATGCTGGCGGCGTACTTTCGCGCCAAGAAGAACGGATTCCCGCTCTGGGCCGCGATAAACGTCTGGATTCTCGTCTACTGGTTGGCGTTCTTGATCAATACGGCCTTCGACGTCTTCCTGGAGGGGCCACAGGGCGGCATCTGGTTCTGGAGCGTCTTCGGTCTCGGCCTGGGCTCTCTTTCGCTCCAACGCCGCCTCAATCAGCCGCTGGAGGCACCCGAAGTCACCCGCTCTAGTTGAGCGTCCCGTTGACTTCCATACCCAGCCTCCTCAGGCCTGCCCAGTCCCTGACGGCCCCCCATTCCCAGTAGGCGCCACTTGCGTTCGGCACGTGGTACTGGTTCCAGTCGAAGCGGTTATTGCCCTCGAACAGAGTCGACGGGTCGTAGTCGGCCGCGCCCCCCGTCTGGCCAACACTGCCGAGATAGGTTATCGAGTTGTGGTGGATGTAGTTGTCGCGCGTGACTCGCGGCCCGTAGCGTCCTTCCCCCCGGTTCGCCTGTACGAGCGTGATGCCATCGCCACCCT
This sequence comes from Dehalococcoidia bacterium, assembly GCA_009377745.1. Classification (GTDB taxonomy): domain Bacteria; phylum Chloroflexota; class Dehalococcoidia; order DSTF01; family WHTK01; genus WHTK01. The sequence continues at coordinate 78,976 of WHTK01000003.1, read as the reverse complement.
TTTGGGACACAATTACGGTGTTCTCGAATATCTCGACGTTTCGAGAGTTCGAGAGGGTTATTTGTCCGCCCCACATCCAGGTATCAAAGCCGATGCCGTTACCGGAGAGCGTGTTCTCGTAGATCTTCGCGTCGTAGCTGATCTCATGCATGATGCCGTTATAGAGGTTGTCGGTAACGACGTTACCTTCGTACACGGTGTGGATGTTATCAATATCGGTCCAAAGCCCGATGCCCATATTCTGCGAGACGATGTTGTCGCGCACAGTCAGGTTGATCGTGCCGGTGAACTTACCGCCGCCGGCCTCCCACGGCATACTGAATCCGGCCGTGTTGTTGAAGCTGATGGTGTTGTTTTCGATCAGTGAGTTTTCGCCACCGCCCTTGAGGCCGAGCTGACCGTTGTGATGGACGTTATTGTCGCGCACGGTGAACTCCGTGCCCAGGTAGATCCCCGCTCCGTGGTTCAGCCTGATCTCGTTTGATTCGATCAGCCAGCCACGGGCGGGCGCGCCCGTTATGCCCTCTTGCCCCTGGATGGCGCCAAGTTGGGCCGTCGCGGCGTATTTCTCAATCGTGAGGCCACGGATCGTGACGCCGGAGGCGGGCCCGCCGAACGCGTGCGGGACGATGCTGGTCTCAATTAACTTGCCGGCAGGGTCGTCGGCGATATAGATGCGGTCGGCCGCGTAATCGAAGTACCAGCGCCCGGCGCCGAGCTCACTCCTGGTGGCCACGCGTCGCAGCAGCAGGCCGTCAACAAAGAGGTCCTCGGGAAACATGCAGGCGGAGTAGCCGGCCTCGCAAAGCCCGTGCATCAGGCCCTGCTGCGTCTGCCCATCGATAAACCAGAGGGCGCCATCTCTCGTGAAGCCATCGAGCACTTGAGCTCCGCTCAGAATCGTGCCGGTCTCTCCCACGAAAATATCGCCGTCCCGCGGCACAATCTGCTGGAGACGGTGAACACCGGCCTTCAAGAGGAACACCGAGCCAGCGGGGGTTGCTTCGACGATTGTCTGGATTGGCTGGCCCGGCTCGATGGTGACGTCCGGGATCACCTGCGCGATTGGCGCTGAGTCTTCTTTACCGGGACCGTTATCGGGCGAAACGAACCCGTACCACACGGCGGCAACGCCGGCCAGGAGGAGGACTACAAGTACCGGCGCCGTCCGGAGCCTGGATGGACGGCGCCCGACGGCGAGCTCTTCCAAGAATGTCCTTCCCTATAGCGGACGAGTGGATGAAAGACGCCATCCATCGTGCATCGCTTTGCAAAAAATTATAGGGTGGGTATGGAGGCCAAAGCTTCCAGCCTCGCCCTCATCTGCTCGTTTTTATAGATTTGCAACTCAACTGGCCTTAGTCACAAGAGAATAGGCGCACTGGTGATGAGTACCCTACAGTGTGCAGAAATTCTAACGGAAGGAACCGTGACGGCCTTTTTGCTCCGATCCCGGGCGCGCTTTTAAGGCGACCGCCGGAAGGCATTAGTCTTCAAGCCGGTGTGGAGCAGCGGTAAAATGCACGGAAGCAGCGCTTGAAGATAAATGCGGAGTGCCGGATCTGTCAGAAGAAACCTCTCGTCCGAGTTCTGGACCTTGGCGTCACACCCCTCGCCAACGGCTTTCTGAGACAGTCCGATCGGGACGCTGAAGAGCCCCGTTACCCCCTCGAAACCTATTTCTGCGACGAGTGCGGCCTCCTGCAGCTAGTCCACATCGTCCCTCCCGAGACCCTCTTTAGCGACTACCTTTACGTGTCCAGCACTTCGGCCACATTAAAGCTGCACTTCGCCGGCCTCGCTGAAGATATGGTCGAGCGGCAACGACTCCGCGAAGGTGACCTCGTTATCGAGGTCGCGAGCAACGACGGCATCCTGCAGCAGGAATTCAAGAAACGCGGCATCCGGGCCGTGGGCGTGGAGCCGGCGGAGAACCTGGCGCGACTCGCCCGCGCCGACGGGCTGGAGGTCGAAAACGACTTCTTCAATCTGCAAACGGCGCGGCGGCTCAGGGAGTTCTATGGTCCCGCGCGCGCCGTAACCGGTAGCAATGTCATGGGTCACGTCGACGCCCTGCGTGACTTCGTCCGCGGCCTTGAGCACGTCATTGCCGACGATGGCCTCGTGTGCATGCAGGTGCCGCACCTACTGGAGCTCGTCCGAGGGTCAGAGTTCGACACCATCTACCATGAGCACGTCTCCTACTTCTCGCTCCGGGCAATCCAGCGCGCCTTCGCAGACGCCGGCCTGACGCTCTACGATGTCCGGCGCCTTCCCGTGCACGGCGGCACGATCCGCGTCTATGCTCGAAAGGCCAGCGCCAACCCGGAGCCGACGCCGGCCCTGCTTGACCTCCTCTACACCGAGACCGTAGAAGGGCTGAACGACATCGAGACCTATGAGGACTTTGCGCGCACCGTAGAGCGCACCAAGAAGAAGCTGGTGGGCGTCCTCTCCGATCTGAAGCTGCGCGGACATCGGATCGCGGCCTATGGGGCGCCCGCCAAGGGCAACACGCTCCTCAACTACTGCGAAATCGGTGGAGCGTTCCTCGACTACGTCGTCGACCGGGCGCCGCTCAAGCAGGGGCTCCTGACGCCGGGCTCCCACCTGGAGGTATTCCCCGTGGAGAAGCTGCTCGATGACATGCCAGACTATCTCCTCATCCTCGCCTGGAACTTCAAAGATGAGATCGTGGAGCAGCAGTCGGAGTATTTCCGCCGGGGCGGGCGCTTCATCGTCCCGTTGCCGCAGTTCCACATCCTGGAGCAATCGACAGTGGAACATCGTGATTGACGGCGTTGAAATCACCCCGCTGAGGAAGATCCCGGACGAGCGCGGCTACGTTATGCAGATGCTCCGCGCCGATTCACCGGCCTTTCGCGGCATTGGCGAGGTCTATTTCTCAGCCGTCTATCCGTCCGTCGTAAAGGGCTGGCACCGGCATCTGACGAACACGCTGAGCTACACCGCGATCAAGGGCATGGTGAAAGTGGTCCTCTACGACGAACGGCCGAAGTCACCGACGCACGGCGAGCTCCTCGAGCTGTTCGTCGGCGATCAGGACTACAAGCTCGTCACCGTACCGCCCGGCGTCTGGAATGGCTTCAAGGGTATGTCTGCGCCGGAGGCGATCGTTGCAGTCTGCATGACCAACCCGTATGACCCGGCCGAAATAGAGAGATTAGACCCCTTCGCCAACCAGATCCCCTACAAGTGGGACCTGAAGCACGGTTAGCGAATAGAGCAAGCAAGGAGGCACCATCACGCGAGTAATAGTCACCGGACACCTGGGCTACATTGGGCCGCACGCCGTCGAACTGCTGAAGGAGGGCGGCCACTACGTAAAAGGAATCGACCTGAACCTCTATGACGGCTGCGACTTCTACGAGATGCCCGAAGCGGACGAGAGCCTGATCGCGGACATCAGCACTCTGACCCCCCGTGATCTAGAGGGCTACGATGCGGTCATTCATCTCGCCGGTCTGTCCAATGACCCGTTATGTGAGGTTGACCCGGGGCTAACATGGCGCGTCAACCACGAAGGGTCAATGCATTTGGCCAGATGCGCCAAGGAAGCGGGCGTGCAACGGTTCCTCTTCTCCAGCTCCTGCAGCATCTATGGCAGGGCCGGCGATAAGGTCCTCGCCGAGGGCGACGAGCTCCATCCGGTTACGGCCTATGGAGAAACGAAGATCGTCTCCGAACGTGAGCTCTCCGAGCTGGCCGGCGACTCCTTCTCGCCCGTCTACCTCCGGAACGCGACGGCCTACGGCTCCTCGCCGCGGCTGCGGCTGGACCTCGTCCTGAACAATCTCATGGCCTGGGGCTACACCACGGGGGACATTCACATCATGAGCGATGGCACGCCGTGGCGGCCGCTCGTGCATTGCCGCGACATCGCGCGAGCCTTCGTCCACCTCATGACCGCCCCGCGCGAGGTCGTTCATGATCAGGTCTTCAACGTCGGCACCACGGAGGAGAACTACCAGGTCCGCGATCTGGCGGAGATCGTCAGGGAGATTATCCCCGGCTGCACGGTGTCATATACCGGCGAAGGCTCACCTGACTCCCGCGACTACCGCGTGGACTTTTCCAAGTTCAAAAACACATTCCCAGACTTCGAGTTCAAACACACTGTCCGGTCCGGCGCCCGCGACCTAGCCCGTGACTATGAGCGCTTCGGCATGACCCTCGACCTCCTGAATGGCCCGAAGTTCGGCCGGCTGCGCGCTCTGCTGCAAAACTTCGCGTTCGAGCGGCTCCAGCCGGCCAAGGAGGTCGCCAAGCCCGCGAGCTAAGCCGGGCTGATCTCCCCGCCCTTCCAGGGGGCGTTGCCCGATTGCCAGAGCGCATCCAGGTAGTTCTTCTCCTGGATCGTATCCATGCATTGCCAGAACGACTCGTGTTGGTAAGCCATTAGCTGGCCGTCTTCTGCGAGACGGGTAAGTATCTGGCCCGCCCAGTCGTCGCTGTCGCCGTCAATGTAGTCGAAGACACCGGGCTCAACGACGAAGAAGCCGCCGTTGATCCAGCCTTGCTCGTGGCGTGGCTTCTCGAGGAAGCTCTCGACCCTGCCATCGACGATATCGAGGTGACCAAAGCGGCCGGGCGGCCTGACCGCGGTCAGCGTGGCGAGCCGGCCGTGCTTTTTGTGGAACTCGAGCAGTCGCGCCAGATCGATGTCAGCCAGACCGTCCGTGTAGGTCAGCATGAAAGTCTCCTGCCCTAGATAAGGGGAGAGGCGCTTCACGCGACCGCCGGAGCCTGTCTTCTCGCCGGTCTCGATCAGCCGTACGACCCAGTCTTCGGCTGGTCTCTCACCGGCTTGATCAATGCCGCCTTCCGCGAGATCGACCGTGATACTGCCGCCGAGAAGGCAATAATCGGCCCAATAGCGCTTGATCTGGTCGCCCTTGTAGCCGAGAGCCACCACGAACTCGCGGAAGCCGTACTGGGCATAGCTCGTCATCACGTGCCAGAGGATCGGCATGTTGCCGATCTCCACCAGGGGCTTGGGCCTAACAACCGTCTCTTCGGCGAGACGCGTCCCCGTCCCGCCGGCCAGTATCGCGACTTTCATCAATACCTCTCAACTCGGCAGATGGCGCCGGCGAAAACAGCATACAACCGCGCTTGGCTCTAGAGCGCGGCGAGTCATCACGCCGCCTGATCAAGGTTGTCACGCCTTGACTATCGGCAATGGTCCGCAACGACATTAGGCCGTCGCTTGCCAGCAAGCGGTGGGTCGTATAGCTTGCAAAGACCGATGGCGGCAACTCTGCACGAGACTGTTCGCAATGCCCAGCGCCTGACTCAGGGCGATATGGACCTGCTCGCCGATGAGCTGCAGGCGGGCATGGAGGGCGAGGCGCGGGTCGACCAAGCGTACCGGCTGCTCTATGCGACCGACGCGTCGCTCTACCAGATGGAGCCGGTGGCGGTCGTCTTCCCCAAGAGCACCATCGACGTGCAGCACGCTCTACGAGTCGCGGAGAAGCGCCGCATCCCGGTGCTGCCGCGCGGCGGCGGCACGGGCCTGGCGGGCCAGACCGTCAACCACGCCATCGTCATGGACTTCACGCGCCACATGGACCAGGTGCTGGAGATCAACCCGGAAGAGCAGTGGGCGCGAGTGCAGCCGGGACTCGTATTGGCGTCGCTGAACCGGGCGGTGGCGCAGTACGGCCTGCAGTATGGCGTCGACCCATCGACCCTGAACCGGGCGACGATCGGCGGTGGCATCGGCAACAACACCTGCGGTTCACATTCAATCATCTTCGGCAAGACGCTCGACCAGGTCATGAGCCTGGAGGCGGTGCTTTCCGACTCGACGCCGGCGCAGTTCCAAAGGTTTGAGGGCACGCGGCTGGAATCGAAGCTGGACCAGATCGGCCTCGAAGGCAACATCTACCGGGAGCTGCGGCGGCTGGGGCTGGAGCAGCGGGACGAGATCGACCGCAAGTTCCCCAAGATCCTGCGCCGCGTCTCGGGCTACAACCTGGACGAATTCGTGGATGACACCGGGCCGATGGACGTGGCCCGGATGCTGGTCGGCTCCGAGGGCACGCTGGCCGTCACCACCGAGGCGCGGCTACGGCTGATGCCGCTCGCCAGGTTCAAGGGCGTCGCGGCTGTGCACTTCACGACGATCGTCGAGGCGGCGGAGGCAACGGTGGCGTCGCTGGAGCACCTGCCATCGGCGGTGGAGCTGATCGACAACACAATCGTACGGCGCTGCCGGGCGGCCACGGGTTTCCGGCACCTGGCGGAGTACATCGTCGGCGACCCGGGCGGTGTGCTGCTGATCGAGTTCTACGGCGAGAGCGAAGGCGAGGTGCAGGCCAAGCTCGACAAGCTGGAGGCGGACCTCAAGCAGCGCAAGCTGGGCTACGCGACGGTGAAGACGACCGACCCGGCGCGTCAACGCGACATGTGGCGCATGCGCGAGGCCGGCCTGGGCTTGCTGCTGAGCGTGCGCGGCGACCTGAAGCCGCTGGGCTTCGTGGAGGACGCCGCGGTGCCGCCGGAGAAGCTGCCGGAGTACGTGCGGCGCTTCCAGGAGGTCATCGGCAAGCACGGGACGGAGGCGGCGTACTACGGCCACGCCAGCGTCGGCTGCCTGCACATGCGCCCCATGGTCAACGTCAAGACGGCGGACGGCCTGCGGACCATGGAGGCGATCGCGTCCGAGATTGCCGACCTGGTGATCGAGTTTGGCGGCAGCCTCAGCGGCGAGCACGGCGACGGCATTGTCCGGGGCGTCTTCGTCGAGAGGATGTTCGGGCCGACGTTGACCAGCGCCTTCCGGGAGGTCAAGAAGGCCTTCGACCCGAACGGGCTGATGAACCCCGGCAAGATCATCGACGCGCCGGCTTTCGTCGATAACCTGCGCACCAGCCCGGCCACGCGCCTCTGGGAGCCGATGACCTACCTGGACTGGAGCGTCGAGGGCGGGTTCGCCAACGCGGCGCTGCAGTGCAACGGCCAGGGCACCTGCCGCAAGCTGGACGGCGGCATGTGCCCCTCCTACATGGTGACGCTGGATGAAGAGCACTCGACGCGGGGGCGCGCCAACCTGCTTCGCCTGGCGATGACGGGTGTGCTGCCGCCGAGCGAGCTGACCGGCGACGCGGTGCACGACGCGCTGGACCTCTGCGTGGAGTGCAAAGCCTGCGCGGCGGAGTGCCCATCCGGCGTGGACCTGGCGAAGCTCAAGTTCGAGACGCTGGCCCAGCGCAACAAGGTGCACGGCGTGCCGCTGCGGTCGCGCTTGTTTGCCAACATCGCGACGCTGAGCCGCTTCGGGAGCTACATCGGGCCGCTGGCCAACGCCATGGCGAAGATCAAGCCGGCGCGGATGCTGATGCAGCGCTACGGCGGCATTCACGCGGAGCGGCCGCTGCCGTCCTTCGCGGGACAGAAGTTCCAGACGTGGTATCGCGATCACGGCAGCGAGTCACGGATCGCCATGCGCGGCGACGCGGTGCTGTTCCACGATACGTTTACGGATTACTACCACCCGGAGGTCGGCCGCGACGCGGTACGTATCCTGGAGCGCCTGGGCTACCGGCCGATCCTGGTCGACAGGGTGGGATGCTGCGGCCGGCCGGCGATCTCGAAGGGCCTGCTACCAACCGCAAAGCGCTGGGCGCGCCAGAACGTCGATGCGCTGCTGCCCTATGCGCAGAAGGGCGTGCCGATCATCGGCACGGAGCCCTCCTGCCTGCTGACCTTCCGCGATGAATACCCATCGCTGCTCCAGGACGAGGCCTCGAAGACGGTGGCTGCGCAGACCTTCCTGCTCGATGAGCTGATCACGAAGCTGGACGGCCAGGACGCCAACGGCGAATCGATCTTCAGAGACGACATCGAGCGCGAGGTGCTGCTTCACGCCCACTGCCATCAGAAGGCGCTGGTAGGCCCGGAGCCGACGCTGAACGCGTTGCGGCTGGTACCGGGCTACAAGGTGTCGCTGGTGGAGACGAGCTGCTGCGGCATGGCGGGGTCGTTCGGCTTCGAGGCCGAGCATTACGACATGTCAAAGGCGATGGGGTCGATGCGTCTGTTCCCGGCGGTCGAGGCAGCGGGCAAGGACACGGCAATCGCGATAACGGGAGTGTCTTGCCGGCAGCAAATCGGCCACTTCACGTCGCGGAAGCCGAAACACGCTATCGAAATCATGGCCGAAGCCCTGAAGCCGCTGTAGTTACGATGCCTGACGAGTTCTCGGCCGACCAGACCTTTGCCGGCCGCATCCACGACCGGGTCGAGCACTGGCTGCACCAGGAAGGCTGGACGGCCGAGCCGCTGACCAGCCAGACGGCGCTCTGGGCGCTGGTTGCGACCGACCGCAACGGACGGCGGCTGGTGATCTCACAGAGCCGGACTCATGAGGACCGCGTGCTGATCGAGGGGCGAGTTGTGCCTTCGACGGAGCAGGCGGCGCGGCTGGAAGAGATCTCAGAGCCGGAGCGCGAGGGCTTCGTCTGGGACACGCGCATCGAGCTGCTGCGACTGGGGATCGACTACAGCGGCGTGGAGTCGCCGCTGAAGCGCATCGTCCTGGTGGAGTCGATTTACTTCGAGGGGGCGCTGGACAGCGTGCTGGCGAAGGATACGTTCTTCCAGCGCATCGAGCAGATCCGTCGCGGCGTGGCGATGGTGCAGCTGCTGATCCGGCGTCGCTTAGGGGCGTAGGGGCACGGCGTAGGTTCTAAATTATCGGGAGGACTTCATGGAAGTAGGCAGTCCCCGATTTCGCACACACAAGGTGTTCCTGACAGAGATCCTGATTCCGGCATATGCGGAGTTGGGTTCGCTGGTCTTTGCGTACTCGCAAGGATCCATGGTTGAGGGTCTCAGCGATTCCTCAGACATAGATACCGTCTTCGTCTGGGCTTCTACCATTCCCCAGAAGCAGCTCCGTCCACCAGATGGAATTGCTGACGGCCATCCTTTCCCGAGGACTTTCGATCGCCAAGAGACACTCTGGGTCGCGGGACAGGAATTTGGCGTCTCCCATATCACCCAGCAGGAGTGGGCTCAATGGCTACAACTGTTGGATGACGGCGAGGGATGCTCCGGCTATCCAATGCCTGTCATTGCGGCTCACGGCCTGCTCTCCGGTGTTCTCCTACACGATCCGGCAGGAACCGGCAGCGAATTGCAGCTCCGACTTAATCAGTTCCCAGAATCGCTCCGGCTGAAGGCTGTGTCCCGCGCACGCTTGGGATTGCCCACATATTTGGAAGTTCTTGAGAAGTGCGATGAGCTGGGTGATGGCCTCCTCTTTCATGGCGAGCTGTCTAGAGCATCGTGTCTGGCTTGGATAGGCTGGTTCTCGGCGCAACGTCGCTATTGGCCACTAGAAAAGCGCCTTGGCCTAAGGCTTCGCCTCATGGATAGAAATGATCTCGCTGAGATGGAGGAACGAGTCTGGTCGAGTGGTCCCAAATTGAACAGCAGGCTCGAAGCCTTCAAAGAGCTTATTGAACAGCTTCTCGCAGAGATGCCATAGCTAGCAGGTGATACTGCTGGACACAGTGTTTGCCTCAGCGCAACGTCGTCTTTACAGATTGGCACCAAGTGTAGGGCGGAGTGTCAAAGATTGCCACGCAATCGGCTGTCTCCGATGGCTCGCAACGACGCTGTAGGGCCTAGATGTCTACCTCGATGGGTGCGGGTGGGATGTCACCAGCAAGGATGGGGCGGAGGTGGCGGCCGAGGGCGCGCGGGACGAAGAGCTGATCCGTAGCCGCGTCGATTCCGTCTAGTGACCACCAGCGATAGGAGATGACGCCCTCGGGATCGACGTCTAAGTCGGCACCGATTTCGAAGTGATCGACGCGGCAGATGAAGTAGCGCTCGTGCTTGGCGTAGTGGGCATCGTTGAGCTCAAAGGGGAAGGTCCGCAGCCAGACGCAGGGACCGATCTCTACGTCGGTGAGGCCCACTTCCTCCTGTAGCTCTCGTCGAGCGGCTTCCTCATGCGTCTCACCCGCTTCGAGCCTGCCGCCGGGAGGTAGCCAGACGGACGGCAGTCCAATGTTGATGATCTCGCCGGCGTTATGGATTAAGAAGAGCCTGTCATCCGGATCCAAGAGGAGAACGCGGGCGGTGGGTCGCGGGATGGGTACGTCAGGCGTTGTCATCGTGGGCAGATTGTAAGCGGAAGATCAAAGGTTGCCACGCCTCGGCTGTCGCCGATGGCTCGCAGCGACAGCCTGATCTTGAATTTCGACCGCATTAGGAGCGTATGTAGTGTCAAAGGTTGCTTCGCCTTGCCTGCGGGCAATGGCTCGCAATGGGAACCCAACGTAGCAACTTCCAGACACGGTATATCGATGCGCGGCAGTTTGCCCGTTTGCCCGTATGCCGGGGCGGGAGGAAGGGCGGGGGTCAGCGGTAGGAGATCAAAACGGCCATAGAGGTGGCGACCCAACCGGCGATGGTGAGGATGAGGGGGATGTCCTTGAGCAGGACCTCCTCGGGGCTGCCGCCTTCGTTGCGGGAGAGGGAGAGGTAGAGGTAGCGGAAGATCCCGTAGGCCACGAAGGGGATCGTTAGCATCATCGTGTGGTTCTCCGGCAGGCCGGGGGCGGTGAAGGTGTAAAGGGCGTAGGCGATGACCGTGGAAGCGGTGACCATCGAGGTCATCTGGTCTACGAGCGCCGGGGTGTACATGGCGAGGGTCGAGCGGTGCTCGGTCGCGTCGCCTTCGAGGAGGACGACCTCGGCGCGGCGCTTGGTGATCGCCAGGAAGAGAGCGCCGAGCGCGGTGACGACGTAGAGCCAGGGCGAGATCGGCACGCCGATGGCGTAAGCGCCGGCCATGGCGCGCAGGACGAAGCCGGCGGAGATCACCATGACGTCGAGGATGACCTGGTACTTGAGGTAGAAGGAGTAGGAGAGCATGAGGCCCATGTAGCCGGCCACGACGGCGCCGGTGCGCCAGTCGATGAGGAAGGCGAGGGCGATGCCGAGGGTGCCGGCAATGACGGCCCAGAAGACTGCTGCCTCAGGCGCGAGGAGGCCGGCGGCGATGGGTCGGCGGCGCTTGGTGGGATGGAGGGCATCGCTCTGGCGGTCACGGACGTCGTTAATCAGGTAGTCCGCGCCGGAAGCGAGACAGAAGGCGAAGGCGGTGAGGATGCTGCGCAGGACGAGGTGGTCCCAGCTATCGAAGTCACGCGGCTGCCAGGCCTGGTTGACGGAGAAGATGAAGGCAATGAAGACGATGCCGTTCTTCGTCCACTGTCGCGGGCGCATGGCCTTAAGGACGTAGCGCAGGTGGCGGACGATGGAGCCGGGACGGGTTAGCGAGACGGCTGCGCGGGGTGAGAGCGAGTCTTCAGCCATTGGGGTGATAGTAACAAGTAACGGGTAACAAGTAACACGCCGGAGAAACGAGAATTGGTTGGGCCAGCCGTGTGGGCGTGAAGCGTCCAGGCCTGGTCTGTTTTGATCATGATGAGGTTTCTCTTAAGGCTCACCGTTCTTCTACGCAGGCGAACGGTCAAAGGTTGCCACGCCTCGGCTAGCGCCGATGGCTCGCAACGACAGCGTGGTCGTGGATTTTCTAGCCAGGCACAGGTTGAGGAGCGTCAAGGGTTGCTTCGCCTTGCCTGCGGGCAATGGCTCGCAATGGGCTGCGTTGTCCGGATTTTCGCGGACTCGTGGAGGCGTCGCTAATAGGGGTGGGTTATTCGCGGGAGCGGCCGAGGAAGGCGGCGGGGATCAGGGTGGCGAAGCAAGCGAGGGCGGAGACGAAGAAGGTTTCACTGAAGGAATCGACCTGGAGGTTGGCGAGGAGTTCGGCATAGTTGGGGTCGTCCAGGGGGATGAGGCCGGCTTCGGCGTAGAAGCCGCTGAGGCCTCGGGAAGTGAGGAGCGCGACGGCGACGAGAGCGCCGAGGAGCCGGACGACGGTGAGCAGGGAGGCGACGGTGGCCCGCTCGCCCTCGGCGGTGGCTGACAGAGCGGCGGAGTTGATCGGCGCGATGATCAGGCCGAAGCCAAGACCAGAGACGGCTAGCGGCAGCGTGAGCTCGGCGAAGGAGGGATCGGCGGGCCAGCGGCTCATGCCGAGGAAGCCGGCCCCGGCAAGGACCAGGCCGGCGCAGGCGATGGGCGCGGGTCCAATCCGGCCGGTGAGGTAGCCGCCGGCGAGGGCGCCGGTCGCGAGGGCGAGGGTTAGCCGCATGAGGTTGAGGCCGCCTTCGAGGGGGGAGCCGCCGAGGACGAGGTTGGTGAACAGCGGCACATTGACCATCGCGACGATAAGGGCGCCTCCAGCAAGCGTGTTGGTGACGAAGGCGGCGCTGAGCGGCAGGCGCCGGAAGAGGGAGAGCGCGACGACCGGCGAGGGCGCTTTGAGCTGTCGCAGGACGAAGAGGGCAAAGAAAACGGCGGCGGCGGCGAGAAGGCCGAGGGTGCCGGCGGTGGTGCGAGGCGAGATGGGGTCGTCTGTGAGGGCGATGGTGAGGCTGACGAGGCTGACGCCGAGCAGGAGCGCGCCGGGGATATCGATGGGGCGGCGGTAGGGAGTAGAGGCGGGGGACAGTCGCCAAAGGGCGAGGGCTATCGGCAGGCACATCGGCAGGTTGATCCAGAAGACGCCGCGCCAGCCGATGAGGTCGGCGATGCCGCCGCCCCAGAGCGGGCCGACGAGAGCGCCGGCTTCGGAAGCGGCGGCCATGGCCCCGAGGCCGAGGGCGCGCTGGCCGGGCGGGGCGCTGGTCATGACGATTGCCATCGAGATGGGGACGACGGCGCCACCGCCTACGGCCTGGACACCGCGGGCGATCGAGAGCAGCGTCAGGTCAGTCGAGACGGCGACCCAGGCCGAGCCGAGGCAGAAAACCAGCAGGGCCAGGGCGTAGACGCGTCCGTGGCCGAAGGAATCGGCGATGCGGCCCATGAGCGGCATGGCGACGACGTAGCCGAGGATGTAGCCGTTGACGATCCAGGCGGCGCGGTAGAAATCATCCTGGGCGAGGCCGATGTCGGTGACCATGTGGGGCAGGACAGCGACGACGGAGGTCTGGTCATCGGCGGCGAAGAAGACGCCGAGGGCTGCGAGAAGGATGAGGGGACAGGCGCGTCCGTAGCCGGTGAGGACGGCCGCCTGGTTCACTCCGGCGGCTGGATATCGACGCGGGCGTTGTAGTCGCTGAAATCGACCTGGCGGACGATCTTTTCGGCGTCGTCGGAGGCAATGGGGCCGTTGAGGCGGACCCGGCGCGGCAGGGAATCGTCCTCGCCGATCCAGAGGTCGACGTTGACGGTGAGGCCGGCATGGGCAATCGGCAGCGCGCCTTCGAGGGCGCCGGAGTCCATCGTGCCGGTGATGTGGACGGTCGAGACGTCATCAATCTCGGACGAGCCGGCGACCTGAGGATTGTCGAGGGAATCCAGCAAGGAAGCCACGAGCGCCGCGGGGTCGGCGACATCCTGAATCGTCGCCTCAGGCAGGGTCTGCCAGCGACGCGTGAAGGGGTTGGTGATCCAGGTGCGGTCGGCGATGCCAATGACGTCGAGGCTGACGCTGACGGAGGCGGCGCGGGCGTTGAGCTTGGCGGCGAGGCGGTCGGGAAGGACGATGTCGCCTTCGGCCGTGACAAGCTGGAGGTTGAGGGGCATGGGGGTTGTGCCGTTCTCGTGGGTGAGCCGGAAGTGGAGGGTGGTTACGTCCTGGACGGCGGTCGCGGATTTGGCGAGGAGCTCCTGAGGAGAGGCGTCCGTGGCGGCGGGAGCATCGTCGCCACCGCAGGCGATGAGGAGCAAGGAGATGAGGGCGAGGCCGAGGAGGTGGAGCTTCATAATCCCATTATGAAGGAGAGCGCGCCGTGGCGGGGGATCGGGAGCCATACCTCGGGCTGAACCCCGAGGCGCTAGGGGATAAGACGGCTCGAGGCACCCGGCTGGAAGGCTGGGGCATGAGCTCGCGTTTCATTGCGCTTTTCGTGAGCGTGGGCTTTGAATACGTAGGGGTCAGTCCGTACGGGCGTTTGGGTCCGAGGTTGCTTCGTCGCTGGCGCTCCTCGCAAAGACAGGCATGAGGGTTGCTTGGGCAGAAGGCGACGCGACACCTCAGCCTCGAAGGCCGGGGCATGAGGGTGTTTTTTGATCGGCGTGGTGTGGTGCTAAGCCTTGGGCATACGGTTTATGCCACATCATCAGAGACACCCTCGCCTCCAGAGCTGACTACTCCTCTCGACAGTCATCACCACATCGGTTCCCTGACACCCACCCCCGCAACACCTCCGGCCTATCCTCTCAATGCCGTATTCTTATCCTGAACTCGTGACCGATAACGAAAACCCTATCGACTACCTCAAGACCGCCGTCTCCCAGGGCGAGCACTGGTACCTCGCCGTCCTCAAAGCCATGGCCCGCTGGGACCAGCCCGAGGAGGTTATCGACGGCCGCCGCTATCGCTACCTCATCGCCGGTGAAGCCTTCGACTGGCTCCTCCTCGCCGAGCGCCTGGTCGAAGAGCTCGACGGCTCTGTCGGCGACCGCGAGCGCGACGAGCTCCTCTTCCACGGCCACCCACCACTCGAGATCGAAGAAGAAGAGTTCCAGACCCTCATCGGCACGCCCAAGTACCAGGCCTACCTCAACTACCTCTACGGCGTCATCGTCGAAGAAGCCCTGCAGCTCGCTGTCGAAGAGGAGTTGGCCAAAGAGCAGCACGCCCACGTCTGGTCCGCCGCCCACATCGATGGGGCCGGCGTCTTCAACCGCATCTACGGCCGCTCCCAACCCGAGCTCCTGGCCGACTTTCTCAAGGAGCGCGGACGCGCCCCCACGGACGAGATCGACCTCTCCGATTTCAAGGAATTCACCTACTGGCTCTTCAAGTACCGCGTCCGCACCGGCGAAGGCGCCCGTGTCGCTTCCGACACCCGTAAAGGCCTCGCCGCCCTCTCCCGCGTCGAAGCCGCCGCCCGCAAACGCCTCCTCCCCTCTCCCGCCGAAGCCTAGGTCTCGTGAGCGCTACCCCGGGCTGAACCCCAGGGCATCAGTCCCTGTCATTCCGAGGCACGAGGAATCTTGCCCCGCGAAACCCACCTTCTTCCGCTCCCTATTCCACCCCGCGCCGTCCTCACTAATGAGGCAGGTTCGTAGGGGCGCAGCCCATGCGCGGGGAGTCTGAGGGGTGTCCCCTCAGAAACTTTCTTTCTCTTTTAGAAGGGCGAAACGCACAAGGGCGATAGCCCGCAGGCTTGTCCTGAGCCGAGTGAAGGGACGCGCAGCCCGAGCGCCCGGGTTCCCACCACCCCGCCCCATCCCTCATACTCATCCCGCCAAGGAGAAACCCATTGCGAATCGAACTCGCCACCGACATCGCCGCCTCGCCCGAGCGCGCCTGGGCCGTCAGCTCAGACGTCGAGCGCTGGCCGGAATGGACCGCCTCCGTCACCTCCGTCCAACGCCTGGACGCCGGCGATCTCACCGTCGGATCCCGCGTCCGCATTAAGCAGCCCAAGATCCCCGCCACCGTCTGGCGCGTCACTCGCTGGGAGCCCGGCCTCTACTTCGAATGGCAGGCCGGGCTGCCCGGCTACAATACCCTCGGCGGCCACCGCATCGAAGCCACGCCCGGCGGCTGCCGCGCCACCCTCAGCATCGAATCGACCGGCCCTCTCGCACCGCTCTTCTGGCTGCTCTTCAAGAACCTCAGCCGCCGCTACATCAACCTGGAGCTCGAAGGCCTCAAACGCCGCAGCGAAGCACCGTGACCTTGGATCACCTGACGCGTCAGTACTCGGAGCGCCTCGGCGTCCTGACGGCGGCCCAGCTTCAAGCTGCCCTCGACCGCTTCGATCTCGGCGAGCTGTTGGATGCCACAAGTGCGTCCGGTGGCGTCAATGGGCAGAACGTCGTGCTCACTTCCACATCTGGCCAGTACATCCTCAGAGGCTTGCCTCTTTATGACTGGCAACTGGCTAAGGAGCGCTTCTTTGCCGAACTCATCCATGAGCGGACAGACGTGCCGGTACCATTGCCCTACCTGATCGAGGAATCACCTGATCTCTTCGGCTGGAGCTACGCCATCATGCCGCGCCTGCCTGGCCTCCCACTCGCCGATCCGGCAGTTAGAAATAACCTCGACGAAAGCGAAAGGCTCGCGATCGCAGGTGCTCTTGGGCGCACATTGGCTGCGCTTCACGAGATAACCTGGCCCGAGTGGGGCGAATATTACCTTGCTACGAACACAATTACGCCCATTGAGACTAGCTTCCGTGACTGGACACTTGCGAGAGTCGAGCGGGAGATCGATGACTGCGTGTCGCTACCTGTCCTAACGCCGGCTGACTTGCTGTGGTGTCGAGAGTTGGTGCAGCAGAATGCTGACTCCCTGGACATCCCAGTTCAACCGACACTCGTCCATCACGACTATAAGGAAGGAAATGTAGTCGTCCAGCAAACCGGCGACAGCTGGGACGTTAGCGGTCTCTTCGACCTCGTAGAATGCTACTTCGGTGATCCTGAAGAGGATTTCGTTCGGTGCGTCTCTGGCTATCAGCAAGAACGGAGCGACTCACCCCTATCCAAAGCCTTCCTGCATGCATACTCCGATATCAAGCCGTTGCGCCCAAACTATCGCGAGCGCTTCGCGATTTATATGCTGCGAGACTGCCTGCTGATTTGGGCATTTGGGCATCGAGACGGGCGCAACTGGTTTCGAGCCAGCCAGAGCTTTCGCGCCTTCGCCGAACCCCACGTCCTGTCTGATCCATTTCCTTAAGTAGCGCGAAGCCTTACGCCCCGACGCTAGTCGGTTGACAACACATAACGACCCGCCTAGACTTTCATCCAAACTCCATACAGGCGATGAAGGGGAGTAGTAGAGGCCCCAAGCGCTAATAGAGAGCCGGGAGGGTGGAAACCGGCAGCCGCAAGCCTCGAACTCGCCCCAGAGCCCCCGGACTGAAGACGTTGAGACTGGAAAGTCTCGACCACGTGAATAGGTTCGGGCGGGTAAGCCCGATACAGCGTCGAGTGTCCTCTGAACTGGAGTGAGGCGTGGGAGTCGAACTTTAGAACAATCGGAGGGAACTAGGGTGGTACCGTCCCGTCTCTGGGATCCCTTGAGAGACGGGATTTTGTATTTCTAGAGCCTGTCTCTCACGCGCCAAATAAGGTGTTGGTGTGGCGGGGTTGAGGGTGGACACCTTTCTTCAGAACAAACCGGGTGGACACCGATCTTTAGATCAATAAGATCAGGGCGAACCCTGATCGCGAAGAGAGAACGATGACAATACAGTCGCACACAGCGGAGGCCCCTCTGGTCTCGGTCAGTCGCCAAAAGCGCTGCCGAGACCGGGCCGTAGTATTGGCGGGCCGCCGGCCCGTCGCCGCAACGCGACTCGGCCTGCTGCCCCTCCTCCTTACCTAGTCCTTCCTTATCCGGAAGGACCGGCCCGGCCAACCCAGACTATCCCGTCAGCCCACCGCTGACTCGTCCATAAGGAGGACGGAGTGAAACTCACAGGCGCGCAAATCATCATGGAATGCCTTCTCCGGGAAGGCGTCGATACCATCTTCGGCTACCCCGGCGGCGCCAACCTGCCGATGTACGACACGCTGCCCCAGTATGCCGACCGCATACGCCACATCCTGGTCCGCCACGAGCAGTCCGCCGCCCACGCCGCCGATGCCTACTCCCGCGTCACCGGCCAGGCCGGCGTCTGCTGGGCCACCTCCGGCCCCGGGGCCACCAACCTGGTCACCGGCATCGCCAACGCCTGGATGGACTCCGTGCCTCTCGTCTGCATCACCGGCTCCGTCGTCAGCTGGCTCATCGGCCGCGATGGCTTCCAGGAGGCCGACATCACCGGCATCTCGATCCCAATCACCAAGCACAACGCCCTCGTCCTCAACGTCGAAGACATCGCCCGCAATATCCGCGAGGCATTCCACATCGCGACGACCGGCCGCCCCGGTCCCGTCCTGGTCGACATCCCGCGCGACATCCAGCAGCAGACGTGCGAGTTCGACTACCCGGACGAGGTCAACCTGCCCGGCTACAAGCCCGTCACCAGGGGCGACCCCAAGCAGATCGACCGCGCCGCCAAGCTCATCGCCGATTCAGAGAAGCCCCTGATCCTGGCCGGCCACGGCGTCGTCATCTCCCGCGCCTGGGATGAGCTCAAGGAGCTGGCGGAGAAGGCCGACGTGCCCGTCATCACCACCCTGCTCGGCATCGGTGGCTTCCCCGCCACGCATGAGCTCTACATGGGTATGCCCGGCATGCACGGCATGTACTGGAACAACCAGGCGATCAGCGAGTCCGACCTGCTGATCGCCGTCGGCATGCGCTTCGATGACCGCGTCACCGGCCGCCTGAAGGACTTCGCGCCCCACGCCAAGATTATCCACATCGATATCGACCCGGCCGAGATCGGCAAGAACATCCCGCCCACCGTGCCGATCGTCGGCGACGTCAAGCTGGTGCTCCAGGACCTCAACCGCGAGGTTGGCGCCTACCGCCACGACGACTGGCGCGCCTGGCTCAACGAGATGAAGTCCAACCACCCCTCGATAGCCATCCCGGACACCGATAAGGTCCTGCCCCAGTATGTCATCAAGTCGATCTACGACGCTTCCGGCACGGACGCCTACTACGTCACCGGCGTCGGCCAGCATCAGATGTGGGCCGCCCAGTACTTCTGGATCGATAAGCCCGCCGGCTTCATCACCTCCGGCGGCCTCGGCACCATGGGCTTCGAGGTGCCCGCGGCCATGGGCGCCCAGGTCGCCGCGCCCCAGTCCACGATTTGGGCCATCTGCGGCGATGGCGGATTCCAGATGACCTCCCAGGAGCTCGCTACCGTCGTCGAGTACGAGCTGCCGATCAAGTACGCCATCATCAACAACGGCTACCTCGGCATGGTGCGCCAGTGGCAGGAGCTCTTCTACAAGAACAACCTCTCCGCCGTGCGCATGTTCCAGCCCGACTTCGTCAAGCTGGCCGAGGCGTACGGCATGCGCGGCCTACGTGTAACCGATAAGGACCAGGTCCAGTCGACCATTGACCTCGCTCTGGCCCACCCCGGCCCCGTCCTCATCGACTTCCAGGTCGAGGAGTACGAGAACACCTACCCCATGGTCCCGCCCGGCGCCTCCCTCCAGGAGACCGTCGATTCGCCCTACCAGTCCGATGCCGGTAACGGCCAGACCGCCCGCCCGCGCGTCGCTGAGGGGGTGCGCTAGTCATGGTGGCATCTCGTTCTCAGCACCACACCATCGTCGCCCTCGTCGAAGACAAGCCCGGCGTCCTCAACCGCATCGCCTCCAAGTGGCGACAGCGCGGCTTCAACATCGAGTCGCTCGCCGTCGGCCACTCTGAGATCGCCGGCCTCTCCCGCATGACCTTCACCGTCGACGGCGCCACCCATGACGTCGACCAGGTGACCAAGCAGGTCTTCAAGGTCATCGAGGTGGTCAAGATCGAAGACATCACCGGCGAAGACGTCGTCGCGCGTGAGCTGGCGTTGATCCGCGTCACCGCCAACGCCGAGACCCGCGGCGCCATCCTCGAGATCGCCTCGATCTTTCGCGCCAGCGTCATCGATGTCGCCATCGATTCCCTGATCCTCGAGCTCACCGGCACCGAGGACAAAATCGAGGCCATCTACGAGCTGCTCCTGCCCTACGGCGTCCGCGAGCTCGTCCGCACCGGCCGCATCGCCATGACCCGCGGCGGCGTCGGCGCCGACCACGCCGACATCACCCACCGCCGCTACCGCTCCGCCGGCGAAGGCAAAGCCCAGGTAGGCAGCCTCCTATGACCCAACGCAGCAGCCTCGCCATCCAACAACGCCACTCCTCCCGTCGGCGCGTCTTCCTCGCCCGCCGCTGGGACGACGCCTCCATTGCTTCGCGGATGCCAAAGCAGGGTCCGCAGGGGCGCGGCCCATGCGCGAGTATGAGGGGTGTCCCCTCAGGTCAATCGAGTTTTAAAAAGGGCGGAGCGCACAAGCCCCGACGCGTCGGGGCGCAGGACGCGCAGACCGTCCTCTCGACAGAGGGTAGAGCCACCTCATGACGACCTACCGCGTCGGCCTCACCCTCCGCGACGGCGCCATCGACGGCTGGGTCTTCGACCTGCCCGGCTGCCGCGCCATCGGCCTCAGCGTCGCCGAGGCGGTCGACCTCCTGCCCGTCGCCATCGCCGAACATCTCGCCTGGCTCAAAGGCCACGACGAATCCGTACCCGACCCTGACAGCTTCGACTTCGAAGTTATCGAGGAGGTCGAGTCCAACGGTGAGTTCTGCTTCGCCGCCGACGCCGAGCCTCTAACCCGCGACGAGGTCGATACTGCCATCCGCCGCATGGGCTACAGCCTGGCCGACATCATCGCCATCTCGGAGCCCCTGCCTCAGCGCCTCCTCGAATGGCGGCCGCCCGGCACTTCCGTCAGAGCCGACGAGCGCGTGCCGGACCCCCGCACCATCCGCGAGATGCTGGAGCACGCCGCCGGCGCCGAGACCCACTTCCTGCGCAACATCATCGAGCCCGCGCCTTCAGGCCCTTCGGCCGTAGCCGGCTTCGTGGCCGCCCGCGCCGCCAGCCTGGCCCAC
Organism: Dehalococcoidia bacterium; assembly: GCA_009377745.1. Taxonomy (GTDB): domain Bacteria; phylum Chloroflexota; class Dehalococcoidia; order DSTF01; family WHTK01; genus WHTK01. The sequence goes on along the minus strand of WHTK01000003.1, from coordinate 58,378 downwards.
TTCGCCGCTCTAGACCTGGCAGCCAGCGGCAACGTCGTGACCCGCCAGGGCCCCCGCGGCGAGGCCGGCTGGTCGGCCCGCAAGGTCCTGCGACGCATCATCAACCACCAGCGCTTCCATACCCGCGAGGTGCAGCAGCGTCTCTGCTGGCTCGCGCTCGGCGTGCCGGAGGTCATTCCGGCCAGCCGGGAGTAGGCAGATGAACGTGTTTTGGCGTCTGATCGCGGTAGCAGTTGCCGCCCTGACTCTCGCCTGCTCCGGCGAAGACACTGTCCCCGGTTCGCCGGCCGCCACCGCGACGCCCGCTGCCAGTCCCACGCCTCAGATTGAGGCCCTGAGCGAGTTCTGCTCGATGACGAGCGGCTACGCCATCGGCTACCCAACCTCCTGGGCAGTGAGCCAGGACGTGGTCTTCCAGCCTGGCGTCACCTTCGACGCTTTCAATTCACCCAACCTGATTGATGGCGCCTCGCCCAACGTCACGCTGCTCTGCCGGCCCCTGCCGCCCAGCGGCACCACCCAGGACCTGGTGCGTCAGGAGATGCAGGGCGCCACCATCACGGCCGAACGCGCCGCCACAACCGCTGCCGGTGAAGGACGCCTGGTGTTCTATAGCGGCACCTACACCAACGGCGTCCGCGACCACGCGTCCGTGTTCCTCAGCAAGGGCGCCTGCGGCTGGGCCATCACGCTGACCGTCCCTCAAGGCAACAGGGATGCTTTCATGCCCGTCTTCCTCGAAATGGTGAAGACGTTCCGGACTCAGTAGATGAGCCGCAATTCCTTCTAGGTGACATGAAATAACTATGACAACGATAGTAAAGGCCTTTCTCAGACTCCTACGGCCCTCCCCGACTCGTTTCGGGGGAGGGCCGCTCCAGCCCACGCCGCCGGCCCCTGATGGCGGCACGGACGTAATTCGCTATTCAAGGAGTCTGAAATGCCCGACAACGTACTGATCTTCGATACCAGCCTGCGTGATGGCGAGCAGTCGCCCGGCGTAGCCTTCAACATCCAGGACAAGCTGGAGATCGCCCGCCAGCTCGAGAAGCTCGGCGTCGATATCATCGAGGCCGGTTTCCCAGCCACCTCCCCCGGGGACCTCGCCGCCGTAAAGGCCGTCGCCAACGAGATCCGCGGCGCACGCATCGCCGGCCTGGCGCGCGCCGTCCAGCGCGACGTTGACCTCTGCGCCGAGGCCGTCAAGGACGCCGCTTCGCCGCGCATCCACGTATTCCTTTCGACCTCTGACATCCACCTCATGCATCAGCTGGCCAAGGACCGCGACACCGTGCGCGAGATGGCCAGGACGATGGTTGCGCGCGCCAAGGGCTACGTCGAAGACGTGGAGTTCAGCCCGATGGACGCCACTCGCTCCGAGTGGGAGTACGTCTATCGCATGCTCGAAGACGTGATCGAGGCCGGCGCCACCACCGTCAATATCCCGGACACCGTCGGCTACACGACGCCGGAGGAGTTCAGCGCCTTTATCCACGGCGTCCTCGAAAACGTGAAGAATATCCACAAGGCGACGATCTCGGTCCACTGCCACAATGACCTCGGTCTTGCTGTTGCCAACAGCCTCTCGGCCGTCCGCGCCGGCGCCCGCCAGATCGAGACCTGCATCAACGGCATCGGCGAGCGCGCCGGCAACGCCTCCCTGGAAGAGGTCGCAATGGCCATCTCAACTCGCGGCGATTTCTTCAAACTCGGCACAAACATCAAGACGCGGGAGCTCTATCGGACGTCGCGCCTGGTCTCAGACCTTACGGGTATGCCGGTCCAGCCCAACAAGGCGATCGTGGGCGCCAACGCCTTTCGCCATCAGTCCGGCATCCATCAGGACGGCATCCTCAAGATGCGCGAGACCTACGAGATCATGGACGCTCATGAGATCGGCTGGCCTTCGGGCAGCGAGATCGTCCTCGGCAAGCTCTCCGGCCGCCACGGCTTCAAGGCCCGTCTCGACGACCTGGGCTACGAGCTGACCGACGAGGAGTTCGAGCGCGCTTTCGCCGCCTTCAAGGATCTGGCCGACAAGAAGCCCGAGATCGATGACCGCGACATCGAGTCGATCGTCGGCGAGGAGCGCCGCGCCGATGACGAGAGCTTCAAGCTCGACCTCATCCAGGTCTCGACCGGCAACAATCTCGTCCCTACGGCCACCGTGCGTCTCGCTACCCCGGACGGCCGCACGCTCGTCCACACCTCGACCGGCACCGGCCCGGTCGATGCCGCATACCAGGCGATCAACGCGCTCGTCGGCATCGAGAACGAGCTGACGGAGTTCTCCGTCAAGAGCGTGACCGAGGGAATCGATGCTCAGGGCGAGGTCATCGTCCGCATCTCCTGCGATGGCCGCACCTACACGGGCCGAGGCGCCGATACGGATATTATTGTGGCGGCCGCGAAGGCGGTCCTCCAAGCGATCAACCGCGCTCTCAGCGTCCAGCGCCCCGAGGACGCATCGGTAAGAGTAAATCCATAAGGTAAAGCAATGACTGACTTGACAAAGCATTCTCCTCAACGTAAAGTATCAGAGGCGGCTGCGCTCTATTTCACGGACCGCCAGGATGAGGTGGCCATGACTACCATAAGCACAAAAAACCAAATCACGCTGCCGGCTCACCTCCTGCGTGAGCTGGGTCTGACCGCCGGGGACCGTCTGGCTATCACTCGTGAGGGTGGGCGTCTGGTCCTGCGGGCTCGTCCGCGGGATTGGGTTAGCTACCATGCTGGTAGTCTGGTGGGCGTTTACGGCGCCACGCGTGAGGAGATTGACGCTGGTATCCGTGACCTGCGTGATGATCCAGATCGTGACGAGGCCATAGAGGGGGCGTGGGCTGGTCACAAACCTGATCCTCAGCGGTAGCCGTCAGCTTCTGCTGGACACGAACGCCTACATCTACTTTCTCTCTGCCTTGGAGCCTTACTTCTCCCTCCTGCTGCCGCTTTTTCAGCGGGTGCAGAAGGGAGAGGCTGCCTTCATCGTCTCGGCGATTACGGAGGCGGAGCTTCTTGTCCGTCCCTACAGGGATGGCAATGCCGCGGCCGTTGAGCGTGTCGGTGATCTCCTGTCTGAGAACGGTATCTACGTCGCCGGCGTCGATCGCCGTATTGGCCGACGCGCGGCTCAGCTACGCGCCGGCTCCTATACCAACGGCAAGCGTCTAGCCCTGGCGGACGCTATAATCATCGCGACCGCCATCGAAACTGAGTGCGAGGCCATCGTGGGCAACGACGGCGAATGGCGCAGACTGAACGATATTCGGTTCGTCTGTCTGGACGATCTTGCCGCCGCGGTATAAGCTGCCGAAGGCCCCGCGACTATCTGGAGAGCAGGACTAATGTCTGACCCCAAAACCCTATCTGAAAAGATCTGGGATGCCCATGTCGTCCATAGCGAGGCCGGCCAGCCCGATCTTCTCTATGTCGATCTCCACCTCGTCCATGAGGTGACCTCCGCGCAGGCGTTCGAGGCCCTACGCATGGCCGGCCGCAAGGTCCGCCGACCCGACCTCACGATCGCGACCGCCGACCACAACGTCCCCACCGCTGACCGCGACAAGCCCTGGCCCGACCCTCTTTCGATCCAGCAGGTCGATGTCCTCGATGCCAACGTCGGTCAGTTCGACCTGACCTACTTCGGCGTCAACGATGTCCGGCAGGGCATCGTCCACGTCATCGGCCCGGAGCAGGGCTTGACGCAGCCCGGCCTCACCATCGTCTGCGGCGATAGCCACACGGCGACCCACGGCGCTCTCGGCGCTCTCGCCATCGGCATCGGCACCTCGGAGGTCGAACACGTCCTCGCCACTCAGACGCTGCCCCAGGCGCGCCCCAAGACGATGGCCGTCGAGGTCAACGGAGAGCTGGCTCAGGGCGTGGTCGCCAAGGACGTCATCCTCTCGATCATCCGCACCATCGGCGTCTCCGGCGGCATCGGCCATGTCATCGAGTACCGCGGCGACACCATCCGCTCCCTCTCGATGGAGGGCCGCATGACGGTCTGCAATATGTCGATCGAGGGTGGCGCCCGCGCCGGCCTGGTCGCGCCGGACGATAAGACCTTTGCTTACCTCGAAGGCCGTCCCTTCGCCCCCAAGGGCCAGGACTGGGAGCGCGCCCTCGACTACTGGCGCTCCCTTCCCACCGATGACGCGGCCAAATTCGACAAGACTGTCAGCCTCCGCGCCGAGGACATTGAGCCCAGCGTTACCTGGGGCACCACACCTGCCCAGAGCGTTAACGTCACCGGCCACGTCCCGGACCCGGACAGCTTTGCCGACCCCGGAGCCCGCGAGCTTGGCTGGCGCTCCCTGCGCTACATGGACCTCCAGCCCAACACGGCCATCGAGGACATCAGCCTTGACCGCGTCTTCATCGGCTCCTGCACCAACTCCCGCATCGAAGACCTGCGCTCCGCCGCCTCGGTCGTCCGCGGCTACAAGGTCTCGCCCAAGGTTAGCGCCATGGTCGTACCCGGCTCCGGCCTCGTTAAGGCTCAGGCCGAAGCCGAAGGCCTCGACCAGATCTTCCTCGAAGCCGGCTTTGAGTGGCGCGACGCCGGCTGCTCGATGTGCCTCGGCATGAACCCAGACTTCCTCCTCGCCGGCGAGCGCTGCGCCTCGACCTCGAACCGCAACTTCGAAGGCCGGCAGGGCCCCGGCGGCCGCACCCATCTCGTTAGCCCGCAGATGGCCGCCGCCGCCGCCATCAACGGCCACTTCGTCGATATTCGCGGCTGGAGGCGCAACTAGATGGACCCCGTAACTCGCATCCAGGGAGTGGCTCTCCCCCTCAACCGCGCCGACGTCGATACCGACCAGATCATCCCGGCCAAGTACCTCAAGCTGGTCGAGCGCACCGGCTTCGGCCGCTTCCTCTTCGATAGCTGGCGCAAGGACGAGTCGTTTGTCCTCAATGACCCGCGCTATGCCGGCGCCCAGGTCCTGATCTCAGGCCCCAACTTCGGCTGCGGCTCCTCGCGTGAGCACGCGCCCTGGGCCCTGCAGGACTACGGCTTTCGCGCCGTCATCGCCCCCTCCTTCGCCGATATCTTCCGCAACAACTGCGCCAAGATCGGCCTGCTCCTCGTCCCCCTGCCTCAGGACGAGGTCGATATCCTCCTCAAGCGCGCCGAGGCCAACCCCAACACTCAGGTCATCGTCGACCTCGAGTCCCAGAGCGTCTCCGTCGCCGGTGAGTCCTGGTCGCTCAATTTTGATGTCGACCCCTTCGTGAAGCACTGCCTGCTCAACGGCCTCGACGATATCAGCCTCACTCTTCAGCACGAAGCCGACATTTCCGCCTTCGAGGCGCAGCGCCCGGACTTCCTGCCTCGCACCAAGGTCACTGCCTAGACCCCGCCGCCCTGGACTGAAAAGGAGAATCGCGTGCCGACCGACGACGAGATCAAGGAAATGCAGCGCGCCGACTGGAACTCAGTCGCCGACGCCTGGGACAAATGGGACCAATTCCTCTCCGACTCCTCACAGCACATTAACGAGTGGATCTGCCAGGGCGCCAAGCTCGCCCCGGGCAAGACCGTCCTCGATCTCGCCTCCGGTAGCGGCCAGCCCGCAATCACGGCCGCCAAGCACATCAAGCCCGGCGGCATGGTCACCGCCCTCGACATCGCCCCCGACATGATCGCCGTCGTCGCCCGCAAGGCCAAGCGCAACGGCCTCGACAACGTCGAGCCCGTCCTCGGCGACATGGAAGACCTCAACTACGAGCCCGGCACCTACGATGCCGTTACCTCCCGCTTTGGCTTCATGTTCTGCCCGGATTTGCCAAAGGCCTTCTCAGAGGCCAAGCGGGTGCTGAAGCGCGGTGGCCGCCTTTCCTTTGTGGTCTGGGACAAGCCCGAAGAGAACAAGTGGCTTTCGCAGGTCATAGGCATCATGAATCAGGTCGCGCCCGGCCCGCCGCCTGACCCCAAGGCGCCCGGCATCTTCCGCCTCTGCGACCAGGCAGAGCTGGCTCAACTCCTCCAGGGCGCCGGCTTCGAAAGATGGGAGATCGAAGGCCGTGCCTTCCCCTACGAGTTCGATGGCCCCGAACACTACTGGTCCTTTGTCACAGACGTAGCCGCGCCCCTTCGTAAGCGGCTGGACAGCATGAGTGAAGCCGATCGCGCCAAGGTCAAAGAGCTCGTCCTGGAAGAAGCAAAGAAGATCGATATCGGCAACCGCGTCGTCTACAACGCCAACACCCTCTGCATCTGGGCTGAATAGCCCCGTAGCCACAGAAACACGAAGGGCCGGTCTTGCGACCGGCCCTTTCTTGTATCCGCCGGGCGCAATGCCTCCCCTAGCTTATGGCCCACCTCGCCCCAACCCCCACCGCCTCCTATACTCCGACCAGCATGCGAGCGGACGCCTAGTTGGAGTTCAGCCCGGCCCGCGCCTGGCGCGCCCGGTCCACCGTCTTCTACGGCTGGAAGGTCCTCGCCGGCGCCATGATGGTCAACGCCCTCGGCGGCGGCATCTTCTCCTATGGCTTCAGCGTCTTCTTCCTGCCCCTGCGTGATTCCCTCGGCATCAGCTCAGCCTCCGCCTCCCTGATCTTCTCCCTCTCCCGCGCCGAGGGCGCCATCGAAGGCCCCCTCGCCGGCTACCTCATCGACCGCTTCGGCGGCGCGGCGCATGATCGCTATCGGAGCCACGGTCATGGCCGCCGGCTACTTCCTGCTCGCGACGGCGGATTCCTATATCGCCGTCTTGCTGATCTACCTCTGCGTCATCTCGCTCGGCTTCAACTGCGGCTTCAGCCACGCCACCCTGGCGCTCGTCAACAGCTGGTTCATCCGCCGCCGCAGCGTCGCCATGGCCCTCGCCACCTCCGCTTTCCCGCTGGGTGGCGCGATCATCGCGCCGCTCCTCGGCGTCGCCGTCGCCCTGCTCGGTTGGCGCACGGCTGCTGTCTTCGCCGGCGCCGGCATCCTCGTCCTGCTCTCGCCCGTCCTGCTCATCGTCCGCCGCTCCCCCGAGTCCGTGGGACTCCTCCCGGACGGCGATGACGCCCCACCGCCGTTGCCAACAGACGCCGGCGCGACTACCATCGTCCGTCCAGCCGCCGGCCAGGACTTCACGGTCAAAGAGGCGATGCGCACCTCGACCTTCTGGTGGTTCCTCCTGGCGACGACCATGCGCATCACCATTGGCAGCGCCATCACGGTCCACTTCGTCGCCATCATGGTCTGGAAAGACGTTAACGAGACTACCGCCGCCGGCCTGCTTGGCGTCTTCGCGCTGATCAGCGTGCCGCTGCGCATCTTCATGGGCAGCATCGGCGACCGCTACTCCAAGGCGACGCTGCTTTCAGTCACCCTCGGCGTCGGCGCTGTCAGCCTAGTCTTTCTCAACTACACCCACGGCTACCTGGCGCTCTTCGTCTTCCTCATCGTCTTCGCCTGGGTAGAGAGCAATCCGGCCCTCAACTGGGCCATGATCGGCGATTACTTCGGCCGCAGTCAGTTCGCCACGATCCGCGGCTCGATGAGCTTCTTCTACGGCTGGGGCCAGATGACCACGCCGCTGCTGGCCGGCATCATCTGGGACCAGACCGGCAGCTACTCGATCGTGCTCTGGATCTTCGCCGTCATGTGGGTCATCGGCGCCGTCATCTTTGCCGTGCTCAAAGCCCCTCGCCGCCGCGCGCCCGTCCCCGTCCTCGCCTAGCGCCTGTCATTGCGAGCCACCGAGAGCCGGGAAAAGAGGATCGAGGCTCCTACCGTCGTTGCGAGCCATCGGCCCGCAGCCGGGGCGTGGCAACCTTTGACGCTGCTTAAGCTGTATCCCGGTCTTTGATTAACGTCATGTGGCCTCAAGGGGAGGCGCTGCCCTACCTGGGCGCAAGTTGCTCCTTGAAAAGCTCGTACGTCTCGCGCGCCAGCTCTTCAATCAGCCCATCGCTGACCTGCTCCGGCTTTGTGATATTGAGGCAGCTGCTGCCCGTCTTCACGCCCGGCAGCCGCTGCGCGTACACCTCGACCAGGTGTTTGCCGTCCCGAAGCCCCATTGAGTAGCGCGAGATGTAGCTCTTCCGATTCGCTAGACCCAGGCTGAACCAATCCCCCTCGGTCGTCTTGTTCTTGTAGTGATAAGTCCCGTAACCGATCAGCTTGCCGCTGTAATCCCACAGCTTCATGTCGATCTGCGGCGCCGCCCTGACGATCGCCTCGTGCATGCGGCGCATTTGCCCCCGCCGCGGCTCCTCCAGCGAATCGATGTAAGTCGTTATCTCATCCATCACAATTCACTTAAAACGCCGCTCTCATGCTTGCATCCGCTCACAACACGCTCTTATACGAGCCTAACGGTCCCTCTCCCTCGGAGGGAGAGGGTAGGGTGAGGGTGATCACACGCCCGAAATCCAATACACAGCCTCACTGAGAGATGGCCCAGACGCCTTCCGAGGTTCGGCCGCTACACGTACCCCTCGGGATTGATCATCGCCTCGATTAGCCACGGCCGCCCCGAGGCAAACGCCTGCTCCAGCGCCGTATCCAGCGCCGCCTCGCTATCGACCCGTAGCGCCTCGAACCCGAAGCCGCGCGCCACCGCCGACAAGTCGATGTCCGCGAACGCCGTGCCCTCACGCTGGAAGCCGCGACGGTCCTGCTGGATCTTGATCAAGTTCAGGTAGCGATCATTGAACACCACCACGACGATCGGTGTGCCCTCGCGCACCGCCGTCTCCAGGTCGCCCGCCCGCATCAGGAAGCCGCCATCGCCGGTCAGGCAGACGACCTGCGTCTCCGGCTCGACAATCTTGGCCGCGATCGCCGCCGGCAGCGCCACCGCCATCGTCCCCAGGCCGCTGGAGCTCAGGTAGCCACGTGGCCGCCGCGTCTCCCAGATGTCGGTCGCCAGCACCTTATGTGACCCCGCGTCGACGGTCATGATGCCGTTGTCTTCCAGGCGCTCCCGCGCCAGCCGGATCACCGCGCCCGGCATCAGGCCCTCGCCCTTGGGATGCAACGCCCGCGCCCGCTGCTGCTTGTAGGCCTCGATGTCCTCTTTGTTCCACTTCGATGCCGCCGGCACGATCTGCGTCAGCGCCTTGAGGCTGTCCTCCAGCCCGGCGACAACCTCGATCTGCGGCCGGATCATCCCGTCCAGGTGCGGCACCTCGTCCAGCATCACCACCGGCTGCGGGTAGTTCCAAACCCCCGGAGCGAATAGCTCCACCACGTCATAGCCGACCAGGACGATCAGGTCCGACTGGTCCAGCAGCGCTCGCTCCGCCGGCGCGCCGCGGAACGTCCCCACCGAGAGCGGGTGCTGCTCCGGCAGCGTCCCTTTCGCCGATACCGCCCCGAAAACCGGAGCGCCCAGCTTCTCGGCGAACTCGACGAACGCCTTCTCCGCGCCCGAGCCGGCCCGGTTCACCTGCAACCCGACGATCACGGCCGGTCTCTGCGCCGCGTCGATAGCTTCGGCCGCCGCCCGCAACCCGGGATGGTCCAGCCCGGCGCTGGCGACGTAACGCCGGCTGCCATTCGAGGCTGCAAAGTCCGACTCCGGCGGCTCCGCCAGCATCACGTCGTACGGCAGGTCGACGTGCACAGGCCCCGGCCGCCCCGACATCGCCAGATCGATCGCCCTCTGCATCGTCACCGCCGCCGAGTCCGTCGCCAGCTTGAAAGTGCCCTTGGTTATTGGCTTATAAAGCTGGTCATGGTCCAGACGTTGGCGTGGCAGCCGCCGGAACTCGGTGTCGCCGTAGCGGTCCGTCAGGACAAGGATCGGCGCTCGCTCCAGGTGGCAGCTCGCGACGCCATGCACCGCCGCCACCGCCCCCGGCCCCACGCCCGTGGAGACGACGCCCGGCCGATTGCGCATGATCGCGTAGACGCCGGCCATCACGGCCGCGCTCGATTCGTTGCTGCAGAGCACGTAGCGGATGTCCCGCTTACGCGCCGCTTCGATCAGCTCCACCGAGCTCAGACTTCCCGGCACGCCAAATATGTACTCGACGCCGGCCTCAGCCAGCACCGCCGCCACCACGTCCGCATATGTAGTCATCGCGCCCTAGCTTACGCCAGACAGCGCGTCACGGATAAGCGCCGCCTGCTCGTCCAGCTCTGCTCGTGACGTCGTGCCCGGCAGTTGGGGATAGATCCTCAGGATGTTGTCGCCGTGGTGGCGCGGCATGATGTGGAAGTGCAGGTGCAGCACCTCCTGCCACGGCTGCACGTTCGATTGCCAGATCGACATGCCGTCCGGCTTCAGCGCCGCGTTCGTTGCCTTCGCCAGCCGGCTCAGCGCCGCGAACAGGGCGCAGCCGGTCTCATCATCCAGCTCGAAGATGTCGCGAACGTGGCGCTTCGGGATCACCAGGCTGTGGCCGCGCGTCACCTGTCGCAGGTCCAGGAACGCGAGGACGCCCTCGTCTTCGTAGACGACGCTGGCCGGCTTCTTCCCCGCCAAGATCTCGCAGAAGAGGCACGCCTCGGTCATCGATGCCGCAGGAACAGCAAGATCGAAGCCAGCGACTTCGCGTCCTCGACTTCCCCGGCGTCGATCCGCGCCAGCGACTCCTCGACGCTCAGCGGCTCTAGTGTGATGTCCTCGTCCTCGTCGCCGTCGGCGCTCTCCGGCGTCAGGGCCATCGCCAGATAGGCGTGCAGGTACTCGCCGCAGAATCCGGGCGCGCTGTAGAAGCCGCCCAGCCTCTGCCATTCCGCCGCCGCGAAGCCCGTCTCCTCCACCAGCTCCCTGCGCGCCGTCGCTTCCGGCGCCTCATCCGGCTCCAGCGTCCCGGCGGGCAGCTCCAGCAGCTCCCGCCCCGCCGCGTAGCGATGCTGCCTGATCCATAGCACCCGGCCCTCGTCGTCCACCGGCACGATCACCACCGCCCCAGGATGCTCGATCACCTCGCGCCGCACGTTCAGGCCCGGCTTGACCTCAATCTCGTCCACGCGCAGCTTAATCACCCGCCCCGCATAGACATCACGACTGCTGATCAAAACCGGAAACACCTTCTCCGAAGTCATTTATCCTCCCTTAATCGACCGCCTAAGTCCAGGAGCCCCGTCTCGATCCTCATGCCCCAGCCTTCCAGGCTGGGGTGTCGCCAAACCTATCTTTTTCAGAACCGGCGCCCGTCTCTGCCCTTGCGATCGAAGCGAAGCAACCTCGGCTAAGATTCGACTCCTGATCCACCATTCATCCTCTGAACGCCCTCCCAACCGCAAACTCCCCCTCGCCGCCAGCGGAGAGGGGGCTGGGGGGAGAGGTCGCGAGGTCACAGCTCCCGCACCAGCGCGATCTCGTTGCAGCTCGGGAACTTCGGGCAGCGATAGCACTCGTTCCAGACCTTGCGCGGCAGCGTCATCACGTCCGCCTGCACGAAGCCCAGCCGCTCGAAGAACGCAGGCCGGTAGGTCAGCGCGAACACCCGCTCCAGGCCGATGCGCCTTGCCTCATCCACACACGCATTCACCAGCAGCGACCCCAACCCCCGCGACTGCGCCACTTCCGGCACCGCCAGCGACTTCACCTCCGCCAAATCCGACCAGACGATGTGCAGCGCCACACAACCGAGAAAATCACCTTGTCCTGAGCTCGTCGAAGGGTCCCGGGCTACGTAGAAGTCGCGCAGGTTCTCGTACACCTCGCCCATCGTCCGCGGCAGCATGTCGCCGCGCTGCGCATAGAGGTTCACCAGATCGTGGATTGCCTGCGCATCGCCGATCTCCGCCTTCACCACCGTAAGCGTCCGCGTCACTTGGCGGGCTCCCCTGCCTGTATGCCAGTATGCCCGTATGCCCGGGGTGGGGTCGTAGGGAGGGGCTGCGCATTCCCGCCCGGCCGGTGCCAGCCCAACTGTGCCGCCATCCGCTTGTAAAAGTCCGTCCCCGGCTGCAGTCGCAGGAAGCGCGCCTTGTGCTCGCTGCGTCCCACCACCACCGAGTCGCCTTCTTCCAACTGCAAGTCCGCCTCGCCATCGACGCTCAGCACGGCCTGCTGCCCCGGCTCCAGCGTGATGTGCACCGTCTCGTCTCCCGGCAGGACCACCGCGTGCTGGGCCGCCAGATGAGGCGCCACCGGCACGATTACCAGGTCCCGTGACTCCGGATACAAAATCGGCCCGCCCACCGACAGCGCGTAGGCCGTGCTGCCCGTCGCCGAGGCCACGATCACGCCGTCGCAGCGGTAGTCCGCGATCCGCGCCCCGTCCACGTCGATTGCAAGCTGGATCGCCCGGCTCAGCGTCGCCCGGCCGACCGCCGCTTCGTTCAGGCCGTGCAGCGTCTCGCCCGTCCGCGCCAGATAGGCCCGTAGCATCGTCCGCTCTTCGATGCGCCCGCTGCCGCTAAGCACCTCATCCAGCCGCTGCCGCACCTCCGAGCCGTCCATCTCCGTCAGGAAGCCAAGCCGCCCCATGTTCACGCCCAGGATCACCGTCTCGCAGCCGATCAGGAGGCGGGCGCAGCGCAGCACGCTGCCGTCGCCGCCCAGGCAGATGACGAGGTCGCTGGGCATGAACGCCGAAGCCTCAGCGTCGTCGTCCGTGATCCACGCTTCCAGCCCGCGCGACTGGATATCGTCTCGTAGCGCCCCCGCAAGCTCGCTCGCGCCCTCGGACTGCGGGTTGTAGCTAAGCGCGACGCGCTTCACGACCGGCGCCCTGGTTTCAGTCATCGTCGAGGGCCTTGAGCAGCGGCTCAATCTCGGCGAAGCTGCGCGCTACCCGAGGCGCGTCCTCAATCGCGTCCCCGTAGGCGATGAACCCCGTCCCTGCCGCCCGGGCGCAGAGGTAGTCGGCCGGCGCGTCGCCAACGTAGACCGTCTCGCGCGCCGCCACCCCCAGCCGCTCGCAGGCCTTCAGCAGCGGCTCAGCGTCCGGCTTCGGCCTCGAATAGTCCTCGTACGCCACCGCCACGCTGAACCTGTCCCGCAGCCCCGAGAAGTCGAAGAAGTGCTCGACTCCGTCACGGATGCGCCCCGTAACGATGCCCAGCCGGTACTGCTGCGCCAGCGAAGTCAGCGCTGCTTCACATCCGGCGGGCAGGATCAGCAGGTCGAAGGGGTAGTCTTCCAGCCGTCGCGCCACCTCCCAGATCTGCCGCACTCGCTCCTCCGGCTCGCCCGTCAGGGACGCGATCGCTTCCAGTAGCGTCAGCGAGTGGCCGCGCTCCAGCTCGGCGTCGGAATAGCCCTCGTAGCCGAAACGGCGCATCAGCGCCCGATAGAACGCCACGTTCGCCCGCTTCGAGTCCAGCAGTACCCCATCCACGTCGAACAGCACCGCCCGGATCACGCGCCGGGCGCGCTTTCCAGACGCAGGTGCAGGAAGAACTCTTTGTTGCCGGCCGGACCCAGGATCGGCGACGCCGTCAGGTCCTGCAGCCGCAGCCCGTTCGTTGCCGTCCACGCCACCAGCCGTCCGATGACCGCCGCGTGGGTCAGCGGGTCCTTGACCACGCCCTTCTTGCCCACCTCTTCGCGCCGGCCCTGAAACTGCGGCTTGACCAGCACGACGAGGTGCGCGCCCGGCCTCAGCGACCTCGTCACGGCCGGTATCACCTTCTCAACCCCGATGAACGCCACGTCGAAGGTCGCCAGGTCGCAGGCCTCCGGCAACGGCGAGAGGTCGCGCGCGTTCGTGCGCTCCATCACCACCACGCGCTCGTCCTGCCTCAGCTTGTAATCCAGCACTCCGTAGCCCACATCGACGGCGTAGACCCGCCGCGCGCCGCGTTGCAGCAGGCAGTCCGTAAACCCGCCGGTCGAGGCGCCCGCGTCCACGCAGGTCATCCCTTCGACATCGAGACCGAACGCCGTCAGCGCGTGCTCCAGCTTCTCGCCGCCGCGGCTGACGAAGGCCGGCCGCCGCAACACCTCAATCGCCGCCGAGGGCGCAACCAGGCTGCCCGGCTTCGTCACCGTCGCGCCATCGACCCGGATCGACCCGGCCATCAGCACCGCCTGCGCCTGCTGCCGGCTCTCGACCAGCCCGCGCTCCACCAGCAACGCATCGATCCGGCTCCGTCCCGGACCCGGCGCAGAGCCATTTCTTCTTCGTACCGCCGTCTTAGCCACGCAAGCCAGAATAGAAACGCCCCCCATCAAAGTCAACGTAACCTAATTCCAAACAATGCAGCTCCAGGGATTCCTCATGCCCCAGTCTTCAGGCTGGGGTCTCGCCGGCGCATCTCATGGCCACCCCTTCGAGCAAGGGCAGATTTTCGATGGTTGCGAGCACGTTAGACGCGGGAAGCGACAGCAGCTCGCGCTAAGGCTGGTAGTGAGCTGCGACTAGGCGGCGAGGCCGTGGCAGCGTTTGAATTTCTTGCCCGAGCCGCACCAGCAGGGGTCGTTGCGGCCGACTTTGCGGCCGTTGACGCGGGCGGCCGGGACGGCGGCCTGGTCGCTGCGGTTCTCGCGGAGGGTCTGGGTCTGAGCGGCGCGGGCGGCGGCCATTGCTTCGCGGGAGGGGCGCTGGGGCGTCTCGGCCAGGCTGACGTGGTAGATCGCGCGGGCTATGGACTGCTGGATGTTGCCGAGCAACTGACCCCACATGTCGTGGGCTTCGCGTTTGTAAGAGACGAGGGGGTCCTGCTGACCGTAGGCCTGGAGGCCGATGCCCTGTCGCATCTCGTCCATGGCGGTTAGGTGCTCCACCCAGAGACGGTCGATGAACTGGAGCAGGAGCAGCCGCTCGAGCAGGCGCATGTTCTCGGCGCTCGCCTGCTCTTCCTTGAGGTCGTAAGCGGCTTCGGCCTCATCGAGGATCAGGGCTTCGATCTCGTCGGCGGAGCGGAGGCTGAGGGACTCGGCGGTGATCTCCTCGGGCAGCGGGCAGATGGCCTGCACTTCCTCCAGCAGGAGTTCGAGGTCCCAGGCTTCTTCGTTGCGGCCGGGAAGGTGGGCGGCGATGAGGCTGCGCAGCTCATCTTCGACCATGCCGAAGACGTTGTCGCGCATGTCGGCGCCTTCGAGGACCTTGGTGCGCTCGGTGTAGATGACGTCGCGGTGGACGTTCATGACATCGTCGTAATCGACGACGTGTTTGCGGATGTCGAAGTTGTGGCCCTCGACCTTGGTCTGGGCGTTTTCGAGGGCTTTGGTCACCCAGCCGGACTCGATCGGCATGTCCTCGTCCATGCCGAGCTTGGCGAGCATGCCGGGCAGCCAGTCCGGCGCGAACCGGCGCATGAGGTCGTCCTCAAAGCTGACGAAGAAGCGGGAGCTGCCGGGGTCGCCCTGACGGCCGGAGCGGCCACGCAGCTGGTTATCGATGCGGCGGGACTCGTGGCGCTCGGTGCCGATGATGTGGAGGCCGCCCAGCTCGACCACTTCGGCGTGCTCGGCCTCCCACTCGGCGCGATCACGGTTCTCCGGGTTGCCGCCGAGAATGATGTCGGTGCCACGGCCGGCCATGTTGGTCGCGATAGTAACGGCGGCCTTGCGGCCTGCCTCGGCGACGATGCCGGCTTCTTGCTCGTGGAACTTGGCGTTGAGGACCTGATGCTTGACGCCGCGGCGCTTGAGGATGTCCGAGAGGTACTCCGAGCTCTCGATGGAGACGGTGCCGACGAGCACGGGTTGGCCGGTCGCATGCATCTCCTCGACTTCGCGGGCGACGGATTCGAACTTGCCCTTGAGGCTGCGGTAGACGTAGTCATCGTCGTCCTCGCGGATCGTGGGGCGGTTAGGCGGGATGACGACCACGTCCAGCTTGTAAATCTTGTCGAACTCTTCGGCTTCGGTGACGGCGGTACCGGTCATGCCGGCGAGCTTGTCGTACATGCGGAAGTAGTTCTGCAGGGTGATGGTGGCGTAGGTGATCGACTCCTGCTGAATCTTGACGCCTTCCTTGGCCTCTACGGCCTGGTGGAGACCGTCCGACCAGCGGCGGCCGAACATGAGGCGGCCGGTGAAGTCATCGACGATCACGACCTCGCCATCCTTGACCACATACTCACGGTCGCGGTGGTAGAGGATGTTGGCCTTGAGGGCTGCCTCCATGTAGCGGGTGAGGCGAAAGTTCTCCGCCGAGTAGATGTTGTCGATCTTAAGGGCTTTCTCGATCTTGTCGACACCGCTCTCGGTAAGCGAGACGGAGCGCAGCTTCTCATCGACCGTGAAGTCGTAGTCGCGCTGGAGCCGGGGGACGAGGGCGGCGAAGCGAGGGTAGATCGAGACATCGTCCTGGGCATGGCCGCTGATGATCAGGGGCGTGCGGGCTTCGTCGATGAGGATGTTGTCGACCTCGTCGACGATGGCGAAGTGACGCTCGCGCTGGACCTGGTTGAGCTTGTCGGTGGCCATGTTGTCGCGCAGGTAGTCGAAGCCGAATTCGTGGTTGGTACCGTAGGTGATGCCGGCGGCGTAGGCGTCGCGACGGGTGCAGGGAGTCATGTACTCAGAGCCGGCGTCCTCTTCGTTGACGGGCTCGTAAGAGACCAGGAACGAGGAGTCGTGCTGGAGCACGCCCACGCTGAGGCCGAGCCAGGCAAGGACGCGGCCGTACCACTGGGCGTCGCGCTTGGCCAGGTAATCGTTGACGGTGATCAGGTGGACGCCGCGGCCATCGAGGGCGTTGAGGTACATGGCGACGGAAGCGACGAGGGTCTTACCTTCACCGGTCTTGAGCTCGGCGATCTTGCCCTGATGGAGGACGGCGGAGCCAAGTAGCTGGACATCGAAGGCGCGCTGGTCGATGCGGCGGCGGATCGCTTCGCGGACGACGGCGAAGGCCTCGGGCAGGAGGTCGTCCAGCGTCTCGCCGGCCTCGTAGCGGTCGCGGAACTCGGCCGTCTTGGCGCGAAGAGCATCGTCGTCTAGGGCCTGAGTTTCGGCTTCGAACTCGTTGACCTCATCGACGATGGGATAGAGCTTTTTGACCTCGCGGTCGTTGGCGTTGGTGAAGATCTTGCCGAGGAAGGAGGTCATGTCACTTCCATTATGCCGCGTCTGATGCGGCGGAGCCAAGAAACGGGGTGGCTGGGAGTTAGAGGTTGGAGGTTCGTCAGGGGATCGAAGCGGATAAGCGGATGGCGACACGCTGTCATTGCGAGCCATCGCGATAGCGAGGCGTGGCAATCTGGGGCGGCGGGGCTAGCTTTCACCGATCGAGCACCCACTCTCCTCAACACTGCGCTCGGCATGCTCGATGATCCATCGTCCCTCACGCTGGTTACACCAACTGAGCCATCGCAGGGCCCACGGCCGGTGCCCTACGCCAAGTTGCGGTTGAGAGAGTGCCCGTCCTTCGACAGACTCAGGATGCTATAGGAGGTGTCCGTTGAAGCCGGGAGTGGGGCCTATTGACGGGTGGCAAAGGCGGATGGTTGCCGAGGGGGTAGATTCCTCGTGCCTCGGAATGACCGGGATGGGGTTTGGTCAACGAATGGGGACGAGGGCGATAGCAGCGACCATGCTCTGAGGTGAATGCGGCGAAGCATCTCCCTTATGCCCCAGCCTTCCAGGCTGGGGTGCCGCCTACCTCCCGCCTCAGCGACACAGCATTCCAGGCTCGGGTGCTGCGTACCTCCCGCCTGAGCGGCCCGCCTTACGCGAAGGGTAGATTCCTCGTGCCTCGGAATGACAGGGTGCGAGAGGCGGAAGGGCGTTACAAAGCGGCGGGGTTTACGGAGATTTAGGGCTTTCACAACACAGCCGGGGCGAGGGCATGTCTAACATCAGGGGTGTTCAGGCCTGGACGCGATGAAATTTGATGGGAGGTTGGGTGGATGACCAAGTCAGGACTATGAAGCTCGCCGCGGTTTCGGCGATGGTGGGAGCGCTGCTGCTCCTGGGGGCGTTCTTGATCACGAGCTCGATGGTGAGCGCGCAGACGCCGCCGGTGGAACCAACGCCATCGGCGACGGAGCCGGCTACGCCCCAGCAGGCGCCGGGGGGCGACTCGGAAGGGGAACGCAACCGGGAGGATTGCCCGAAGGAGGACGGCGCCAACGGTGAGTCGTCTTCAGGCGCACGGGGCGGCGGCGGTCCTCGCTCCTTCAGCCAGTAGTCACCGCGAGTAAAAAGTAACAGGTAACGTGTAACAAAGTAGCCCGGAGCGTCGGGAATAGCGAGCGGCCGGTGGGATTCTCCCACCGGCCGTGCTTCTTGGCGCACCGCGGGCAAACGCCGCGGCATGAACGCGGGTCTAGGAAGCGGCGCGGAACTCCGTGACGTTGTCCGGGTCCGGCGCGGCTTCGGCGTCAGGTTGGGCCTCTGCCTCCGCGCCCTCGCTTGTCGCGGGGCCGGACGGCTCGGCCTCGGAGTGGCCGTTGCGGTTGGGCAGGGGCGCGCCGAGGATGGACAGGGCGGCGATGCGCTCCTGGAGGTTGCCGACAAGACCGGAGACGGTGCCGTATTCGACTTCCATCTGGTTGAGGAGGACGCCGGCAGAGCTCTTCGACTCATGGGCGTCGGTGGCAGCCGTCGTGGCGGCCTGGGCGGCTTCGCGGGCCTGCTCGACGGCCTTGAGGGAGGCGGCCCCGAGCTCGCGCTGGATCGAGAGCGCGGACTCGAGCTCCTTGCCGGCAGCCACGAGGCTGTTCATGAGGGCAACGAGGTCCTGGGCCGCATCGCCGACGCGAAGGGCGGCGATGGCCATGTTCTCGGCGATGCGGTCGGCAATGGCGGCGTAGGTCGCGGGCTCGCTGGGAGCCACGCTTTCCGGGGTCTGGTCTGTCATGTACTCATTCATCCTCTGGCTCCCCTTCCGGGATCGCTGCGAGCAGCTCCTTGACGTTGTCTGGTCTACGAATTTTTATCGGCTGCGATGGGGTTGGGTTTAGGGCTGAGGCGCGCGGAAACGGACGAGCTTCGTCTCACGAGAGGCATCCGCCCTTCGACCCGGAGGCAAGATCCCGCCTCGGCTGACAGGCTAAGGGCGTTGGTGGCGATGGCGGGACTAAATCCCGATGCGGCCCTGCTACTGGAAGAGCTCACCGACGGAGCGGCCGGTGTTGATGCGGGTTATGGCCTCGCCGAGGAGCGGCGCCACCGAAAGGACGGTGATCTTCTCGTGCTGCTTGGCCGGCGGCAACGGGATCGTATCCGTCACCACCAGCTCGTCGATGTCGCTGTTGCAGATGCGCTGGACCGCCTTGCCAGAAAGAATTGGGTGGATACAGGCGACAGTGACACTCTTGGCACCTCGGTCGAAAGCAATGTTGGCAGAAGCCATAATCGTGCCGCCCGTGTCAATCTCGTCGTCCATGATCAGAACGTCACGGCCCTCGACCTCACCGATTAAGGCTTGCGCGACCACACGCTCTTCGTTACCCAGGCGTTCTTTGTCGACGATCGCTAGAGGGGAATTCAAAAGCCGGGAGACATTGCGGGCGCGCTTGGCGTCGCCTACATCTGTCGCGAGAAGCGTCATGTTTGTCAGATCGCGCTGTTGAAAATAACGCCCCACATGGTAGATCGCAGTCATTTCGTCCACGGGGATGTTGAAGAAACCCTGGATCTGGCCGGCGTGCAGATCGATGGTGAGGACGCGGTCGGCGCCCGCGGTCTCGATCAGGTTGGCAAGGAGACGGGCGGTGATCGGGATGCGCGGCTGGTCCTTCTTGTCGCTGCGGCCGTAGGCGTAGTAGGGGATGACCGCCGTGATCCTGCCCGCAGAAGCGCGGCGGAAGGCGTCGATCATGATCAATAGCTCCATGACGCTGGTATTGACCGGCGAGCAGAGCGACTGCACCAAGAAAACATCGCGGCTGCGCACGTTCTCTTTGATCTGGACGAAGACGTTCTCGTTGCTGAACTCGAAGATATCGCAGGCGCCGAGGGGCATCTCGAGGTGGGAGGCGATGTTACGGGCGAGCTCGGGGTGGGCGCGTCCGCTGAAGATCGCCAGATCGTTGTAGACGCGGGCTTCCATAGGGGCTTCTCCTTCGTCCGCGGACTCCTGAGACAAGCGTAATTTACCACAGGCATCGAATGTGGGCCTCAGACTGCGGGCTACGGATTTTCAGGCCAGACGCCGATTCTCATGAGGAAGGCAGCCGCTCTGGACGAGTTCCAGACATGCACCCGCTGACTGCCACACCAGATTGAGAAGCGCCCGTCCTCGGCCCCGGGCGCTTCTCCTTTTGTGGCGAGTAACAAGCTTCAGGTAACAAGTAACAAGAGTTCCCGCAGCTTTGCGGTACGGCACTATCTCTTCGATACACGTGGTGCGCGGTACGGGGGCGATCAAAGGCTAACGCCGATGACTCGCAACGACAGGGGCCCTAAGAGTTTTGAACCAGGTTTGGGCCAAGAGACCCGGGATGGCCTGGGCGAGATCCTTCCTGCCTCGCAACGACAGGCCAAGGTGGCAAGACGGCAGTGTTGTCAGTGCAAAAGGGGCGTGTACACTCGATCCGAGTGAGGTTCAGATGTTGGTAGCAGGACTAAAGGCACGCACCCTACAGCAGATCGCCGTCATCGAGATGGAGGGGGCCATCGGCCCCCGATTGAAGCCGCCGGAATTCGTGAAGCTGCTCCGGAGCATTGAGGACAACGACCGGATCCGGGCCGTGGTGCTCGATATCGACTCGCCGGGCGGGTCGGCGACGGGGTCGAATTATCTGCACATCGCCGTGAGCTCGCTGGCGAAGCGGAAGCCGGTGGTCGCGTTCATCCGCGGACTTGGCGCTTCCGGGGCGTACCTGCTGAGCTGCCCTGCCAA
This sequence comes from Dehalococcoidia bacterium, assembly GCA_009377745.1. Classification (GTDB taxonomy): domain Bacteria; phylum Chloroflexota; class Dehalococcoidia; order DSTF01; family WHTK01; genus WHTK01. The sequence goes on along the minus strand of WHTK01000003.1, from coordinate 37,726 downwards.
CCGGATCATCGCGATCCCGAGTGCGCTGGTCGGTTCGATCGGCGTGATCTCCTCGCGGCCGCTGGTGTACGAAGCGCTGAGCAAGATCGGCGTCAATATGCACGTGACCAAGTCTGACCGGCTCAAGGACATGGGCAGCATGTTCCGCGAGCCGACCGAGGAGGAAGAGAAGAAGGAGCTGGAGCTGGTAGAGGACCTCTACGACCAGTTCCTCGACTCGGTGGCGGCCGGCCGCAAGATGGACCGGGCGCAGGTACGGGCGCTGGCCACCGGCGAGGTGTACACGGCGCGTAAGGCTATCGGCCTGGGGCTGGTCGATGAGCTTGGGGACCTGGAGCGCGCCATCGACCTGGCTGCCGAGCTGGGGGATGCGCCGCGCAAGCCGGTGTGGCTGCACCCGAAGCGGGGTCTACGTGACCTGGTCTCCACGATGATGGCGGGCGCCGTGGTCGGTGAGGTGGTGAACCAGCTGGAGGAGCGGATTTACAGCCGGACGCAGTATTTGTTCGAGCATCGGAGCTAGGGAGGCTTCGGCGGCTTCCAGCTCTTAATTCACGAATCGGTACTTATGCCGGCCTAGGAAGGTGTGCGGGGCCGTGGTGCCGCCGGCCGGGTCTCCTGTTCGCCTGCTAGCGTGGCCTTAATTTCGCGCTCCAGTGCGCGGGCCATCTGGACCAGATTGCTCGCCATCGCTAGGAGCTCGTCTTCTCGTGGCGTCAGCGTCTTGTGCTCCTTTTCGCCCATGAATAGTTATCGTCTCTCTTCGGCTGGGATTAAGGAGCGTGGCGGCCTTGAAACGATATGTTTGACGGGTAGCGCCGGCCTTTGTAACGCCGAGATTCCCCTCGACCCGAGAGATTGGCAGGCCGGCCGCGCCCTTTGCGACGCGTCAGAGTTTCTCTTCCTGGGGGGAGCCAACGGCGCGTGATTCATTCCTTCGAAAACGGCGCGTGGCCGGCGCCCGCGCCGGCGTCTGGGCGTCCGTGCCGCGGCTGCTCTGGCGCCAATGCTGATAGGGCCTCCCGTCGCGACGGCCGCGTACCTTGTTGACCACAACGCCGATAATGCCACCCTTGGCCCCGCTCAATCTCTCGACCGACTGGCGGATCTCGCTCGCCCTGGTCCGGCGCGATTCGACGACCAGAATTGAAGCGTCCACCTTTGCGGCGAGGATGCTCGCGTCGGCGAAGGCGGACATCGGCGGCGAATCAAAGATGATAATGTCGCCCGAGCCCGTCAGGTGCTCTATCAGCTCCGCCATCATTCTGGAGGAGAGCTTCTCCGCCTGGTTCGGCTGCGGCGTGCCCGCCGGCAACAACATCAGGTTCTCAAAGCGTGTGGTCTCCAGCGCTTCCGTGAAGCCGGTGAGTCCATTGAGTACGGCGGCGAGCCCGGCCGCGTTTGGTACCTGGAAGAGCTCGTGCAGGTGAGGCCGTCTCAAATCAGCGTCCACCAGGACCACATTCTCGCCAGCCTGGGCGAGGGACAACGCCAGGTTCGCCGCTGTAATCGAGCGCCCCTCACCTGCATTCTCGCTCACGATCAGTAAGGACTTGAGGCCCGAGTGCTGCCGCGCCGAATCGAGCTTCGCGCGCAGGCCGCGATAGTCCTCCGCGAGCGCCCATAATCCGAAGTCCTCCATCCCCTGCCGCGGCCGCAGGCGGACGCGATAAACCATGCCGAGTAGAGGTAGACCGGACGCGGCCTGGACGTCTTCCGGGCTTCTGGCTGTGCTATCGAGGTAGTTCAGGACAAGCCCCAGGCCGATACTGACAATCAAACTGACGAAGCCGGCAAGGATCAGATTCAAGGGCAGATTCGGCTCGACGGGCGTCCTTGCGGCCACCGCCGGCTCGGCAACGCGCACGGTCCCGGGCCGGCCAATGTCAGTCTCCGTTTGCTCGATGAATACAGCCGTCGTCGTGTTGGCCATGTCCGCCGCCAGGGAGGCGTTACTGTCATGCGCAGTAATGCGGATGATCTGCGTTTGCACGTCATTCGCCACCGATATTTGCTCTGCCAGCTCCTCTGCTGTCATGGGCAAAGAAAGCTCCTGCACCACAGCAGCGAGGACGGGACGGCGCTCGATCAGCTCAACGTAAGTCTGAATGAGCCGTTCGTCGATTAGCAGGTCATTGACCTGGGACGTCACCGCATCCGGTTGGACCTGGTTTACCAGCAGCACCGTTGCCGTGGACTCATATATCGGCGTCAGCTGTCGCGACCACAGATACGTCACGATGAGCGCGGTCGCGGGGATGAGCAGCAAAAGCAGCCAGCGGCGGCTAAGAAAGCCGACGTAATCTCTGAACTCCATCGTCTCTCCTTGACTGTAGGATCGTTCTGACTGTACGGATCGTTACCTGGGAGGTCAAATATGCCCTGGGCCGGTTGGGCCCCGCAAGGGCATGCCCAGCCGGTAGGCCCGTGTCCGTCACAAGTTACATTCTCGTCGCCCGTAGAGAGTCCCGGCACGCCTGCGGCCGGTTCCGTTACACCTTCGCAATGCCAAAACAGGGCTTGCATCAATTTTGACAGATGAACATCGATAAAGTTGACGAACTATAAGCGCTGGGAGCCGGGTTAAGTCCGTTTCTATCGGCAGTCCGGATGCAAGGAGGCGGTCCCCGATGAAGCTTTGCTGTTCAAGTAGGTTATTCCCCCACTCTGCCTGCGCGGTTCACTGTTCTTGATCCTATCCATGAACCGTGAGGAAATGCAGGCTTGCCCTCCATCCTCCATTGCCGTTGTAGGCTGCGGCCACGTTGGTCTGGTCACGGCCGCCGGTATGGCGAGCCTTGGCCATCAGGTCGTCGGTATCGATAAGAATCCTGACCTCGTCCAACAGCTATCGCGTGGCTCGGTCCCCTTCCTCGAACGCGGCCTTCCCGAACTCACCTCCCAGATGCTTGCTGAAGGCAGGCTGACCTTCACAACTTCCTACACGGACGCGCTGCGCGAGGCAAAGTTCGTCTTCCTTTGCGTGAACACGCCGCCCACTGCCACCGGCGCGCCGGACATTCGCTACGTCCGCATGGCCGCGGCCGCCCTGGGCGAAGAGCTTGCGACGAGGGGCCGCCAGCCCATCATCATCAATAAGAGCACCTCTCCCATCGGTACGGGGGAGAGGATCGATGCCATCCTCAGCACCTTCATCACCCAGGACAACGGCCACTCCGGCATAGTCGCCAACCCCGAGTTTCTCCGCGAAGGCAGCGCGGTCTACGACTTCTTCCACCCTGATCGGATCGTGATTGGGGCCGACTCCGAGGTGAACGCCCAGGCCGTCGCCCAGCTCTACGAGGGCATCGATGCTCCCCTGGTCATGACGGACCTGCGCTCCGCCGAGATGATCAAGTACGTATCGAACGCTTATCTGGCGACGCGCGTCTCGTTCGTCAACGAGATCGCCCGTCTCTGCGAGGCGCTCAATCTGGACGTCGACCCCATCGTGACGGGGGCCGGCATGGACCCCAGGATTGGCCAGCACTTCTTCAAGCCCGGCATCGGCTATGGCGGCAGCTGCCTCCCGAAGGACGTCGCCGCGCTCTGTTACACGGGCGATTCGGCCGGCATCTCAATGCGCTTGCTCTCCTCCGTCCAGGAAATAAACCTTGGCCAGCGCCGGCACGCCGTCCAGTGCCTGCGCCAGGCGTTGGGCACCCTGGAGGGCCGGACTATCGCCGTTTGGGGCATCACGTTCAAGGGCGGCAGCGAGGACCTGCGCGAGTCACCGGCGCTCGATGTGATCCGGCTGCTCCAGAACGAGGGCGCGCGGATTCAGGCCTACGACCCATCACAGGTCACCGACGGTGACCTGGAGGACGCTGTCCTGCTCTCCGAAGATGCCATTGATGCGGTCAAGGGCGCCGATGCCCTTGCTGTCCTGACGGATTGGCCCGAGTTCACTCAGGTCGACTTCGCCGAAGTACTCGCCAGCATGCCGGGACGCTATGTTTATGACGGCCGCAACATTCTCAAGCGGGAGCATGTCGAGGCCGTCGGCGGCATCTATCAGGGTATGGGCCGGCCGATCACTCACGAAGGCCAGTTCCACGCGAGCGTCAGCCAGCCGTGACAACGCGTTTCGTTGTCGCCGGTGGCGCCGGCTTCATCGGCAGCCACGTTTGCACGACGCTGGTGGCGCAGGGGCACGAGGTCCTTTGCCTTGACAACCTCCTGACCGGCCGCGAGCGCAACGTTGCCCACCTGACCGGCCGGCCTAACTTCCGATTCGTCCAGGCAGACGTCACGGCCCCGCCGCCCTTCGAGGCCGATTTCGTGCTCCACCTGGCGTCGCCTGCCAGCCCCGTTCAGTACAGGGCCAAGCCGGTCGAAACCCTCCTCGCCAACTCATTGGGGACATTACGGCTGCTGGAACGCGCCATCGAGGCCGATGCGCGGCTCCTCTTCGCCTCCACCTCAGAGGTCTACGGCGATCCCCTGGAGCACCCTCAAACCGAGTCGTACTGGGGCAACGTCAATCCAATCGGCGAGAGATCCTGCTATGACGAGGGAAAGCGCTTCGGCGAGGCGCTCGCCATGGCGATGCGGACGCGCGGGGCCAACGTCGGCATCGTGCGGATTTTCAATACCTACGGCCCGCGCATGGACCCGCTGGATGGCCGCGTGATCCCGGCATTCATCGGCGCCGGGTTGAGCGGCAAGCCGTTCCCGATTCAGGGGACGGGCCAGCAGACGCGCTCCTTCTGCTTCGTCTCGGACCTTGTCGATGGTCTATTGAAGGTCGCTCAGGACTCCAGCGCTAACGGGGAGGTGTTCAACCTCGGCAACCCGGAAGAGGTTACTATGATCGAGCTGGCGGAGACCGTCGCGTCGCTGCTCGGTGTCGAGGCGAAGTACGACTTCCTACCGGCAGCCGTGGACGACCCATACCGGCGCTGTCCTGACATCACACGCGTGCGGGAGCGTTTCGGCTGGGAACCACATAGAAGCCTTCGCAGCGGTCTCGAAGAGACGATAGGCGCTTTCTCAGATGAGTAGCGAGACAGCGATGGAAGAGATCATTCTCCTGCGTCAACCCACCCGTCCAAAGCCGCTGCAGGATGCCGTGAAAAGGATCGTGGACATCTGCGGGGCCGGCTTCCTGCTCGCCGCCCTGTCGCCGATCATGGCCGCTATCGCGCTATTTATCCGCCTTGACTCGCCCGGCACAATCCTCTTCCGCCAGCAGCGGCCCGGCAGAGACATGTCTCCCTTCACGATGCTGAAGTTCCGGACCATGCGCGAAGGCAGTGACAAGATCCCGGCGGAGGTGCTTCGTGAGGCCGGCTTTGGCCCGCTCCAGAAGCGCAACGTCGACCCGCGCATTACGCGCAGCGGCCGCATCCTGCGCCGCTACAGCCTGGATGAGCTGCCGCAACTAATGAATGTAGTCCGGGGCGATATGAGTCTCGTTGGGCCGCGCCCTCTCCTCGGCTGGGAGATCGAAGGCCTGAAGGAACAGATGGAGCTTCGCGCCAGCGTCCGGCCCGGGCTTACCGGTCTGTGGCAGGTCAGCGGGCGCAGCAACCTCTCCTTTGAAGAAATGCTCCGCCTCGATCTCGAGTACGCGGAGAAGCGTTCATTCCTCATGGACGCCAGGATTCTTCTCAAGACCATCCCCGCTGTCCTCACAGGTGACGGCGCCTACTAAATAAACCCCCGCAACCAACAAAACAGAATTTCGAGGAGACTAATCCATATGACCGCAAGACGTGCACTTGTAACGGGCGCCGGTGGCTTCATCGGCCACCATCTCGTCAACCGTCTCAAAGACGACGGCTACTTCGTCCGCGGTGTGGACATCAAGCTGCCGCAGTTTCAAGACACCCGCGCCGACGAGTTCCTCCAGCTTGACCTGCGTGTCTGGGAGAACAACCTGACGGCGGCAGACGGAATGGACGAGGTGTGGGCGCTAGCGGCCGATATGGGCGGCATGGGCTTCATCTCCGCCCACCATGCCGAAATTCTCCACAACAACGCCTTGATCAATCTTCACACGCTGGAGGCCGCCCGTCAGAAGGGCGTGGGCAAGCTGCTCTACACGTCGTCAGCCTGTATTTACCCGGAGTACCTCCAGGAAGGCACAGACGTTGCGCCCCTCAAGGAAGCGGACGCCTACCCTGCCCAGCCGCAGGATGCCTACGGCTGGGAGAAGCTGGTCACGGAGCGGCTCTGTATGCACTACCGCCAGGACTACGGCATGGACACCCGCATCGTCCGGTTCCACAACATCTTCGGCCCCTTGGGCACCTGGGATGGTGGACGCGAGAAGGCCCCGGCCGCCCTTTGCCGCAAGATCGCCGTGGCAAAGCGAGCCGCCAACTCCGAAATCGAGATCTGGGGCGATGGCGAGCAGACGCGGTCCTTCTGCTACATCGACGACTGCATTACGGGCCTCGTGCTGCTGATGCAATCCGCCTGGCAAGAACCGATCAATCTCGGTCAGGACCGGATGATCAGTATCAACGAGCTCGCGGACATCATCGGCGGAATCGCCGGCCTGGAAGTCGCCAAGAAGCACGTCGTCGGGCCGGAGGGGGTCCGCGGCCGCAACTCCGACAACACGCTGCTGCGCGAGGTCCTCAATTGGGAACCTAAGATCTCGCTTGAGGAGGGGTTGGGCCGCACCTATGAGTGGATCGAGCAGCAGGTGTTGAGCACAGAGAAAGTCATGTCTTACACCTAGCGCCGAGGCGCTTCGCAGGCTTGAAGAGCGACAGCGCTATAGCGCTGTCGCTCTTCATATTGCAAAGAGAATCCCCGGTTCCCCTTGTAACGGTCAGGGCAGACCCTGATTCTGTAATGTTTTTACCCTAAAGAGTGCCGTCTACCATGACGACTCTTCATTTGTAATGCAGGGAATTGTAATCTCATTGGGCCAAATCTTAGCTCAGGTTTTTCGTCACGGTTTGCCCTTTGGCCGGCTTTCGCCTGGATCGCTGCGGATCGGCCTCCTCGCCAAAGGGGCTCTGTCTCAAATGTAACCTGCCAGGCGAACAGCCTGTCCCCAATATTTCACCCGCTTACCCCGCCCTAGACCACTGGACAAAGGTGATTCATGCCCAGATCTGCGCTCCCCCGTGCCCTCGGTGCCCTCAGCCTCGCAATCATCATGCTCGCTTCAAGCACCGTTAGTCGCGGCGGCTTTGATACTGCCTACGCCCTCAACAACTGCGATGTATACCTCAATTTCGACGACGAGGAGGAGGAGCTGCTCAGCCTCATCAACAGCTATCGGGCACAGACTGGCGCCCCGGCGCTCACCATCTCCGCCAACCTCCACCGCTCGGCATCCTGGCTGGCCAACGATATGTCCCGCAGGAACTACTTCTCCCATAAGGACTCACTGAAGCGATCTTCGCGGACACGGATGCAGGACTGCGGCCTGCCATCCAATGCGCTCACCGCCGAGATTATCGGGGCAAGCACAAGCTGGAGCAGCGCTACGCAGGTCTTTAACAGCTGGGGGAGCTCCAGCAGCGCCAGGGGCGCAATGCTGAGCAAGTCTTACCGCCAGATCGGCATCGCGCGCGCCTACTTCGGCCCTTCACGCTACGACTACTACTGGGTGGCCGATTTCTCGACGATCGACGATGGCACCAGAGTGGGTGGTACGACGCCACCGGTCCAACCTCCCGCCCCTAAGCCAAGCCCGACCCCCACTCCGCCGCCCAGCCCGGCTCCCAAGCCGAGCCCCAGCCCAACACCCACCCCATCTCCGTCGCCCGCCCCGCCATCAACGTCCGGCGTGGTCATTCAGCCTGGCGCTAACATTCAGTCGGCCGTCAACGCGAATCCTACAGGCGCCACATTTGTCCTCAAGCCCGGCGTCCATCGGCTGCAGCAGGTGACACCCAAGGACGGACAGAGCTTTGTGGGCGAGTCCGGCGCGGTCCTCAGTGGCGCCAAGCTGGTCTCGTTTACAAGGTCGGGCAGCTACTGGGTGGCAACCGGCCAGACGCAGCAGGGCCAGACGCACGGCGCCTGTGTCTCCGGCTACACGGGTTGTATGTACCCGGAGGGCCTTTTCATCGATGATCAACCGCTGTGGCAGGTAACGAGCCTGAGCGGCCTTTCCGCCGGAGAATGGTACTTCGATTACGCCAAGGACAGGATCTACATGGCCGATAACCCAACGGGCCACAAGGTGGAGGCGAGCGTCACGCGCCACGCCTTCGTCGGTAAGGCAAAGAACGTCACGATCCGTGGCCTCGTCATCGAAAAATACGCGAACCCGGCTCAGCATGGCGCTATTCAGGCCAAGGACGGGACAAACGGCGCTCTAAGCAGTGGCTGGGTCGTGCAGGACAACGATATCCGCTTCAATCACGGCGCCGGCCTGCGCACCGGCTCCCAGATGAAGGCCATCAACAACAACATCCACCACAACGGCCAGATCGGCATCGCCGGTGAGGGCGCGGACGTCCTCATCGAAGGCAATGAGATCGCTTACAACAACACCGCCGGCTTCAACTCCGGCTGGGAGGCCGGTGGCACAAAGTTCGTCCTCACCACAAGGCTCGTCGTCCGCGGCAACAGCGTCCATCACAACAAAGGTCCGGGCCTCTGGACGGACATCGACAACATCCACACCACGTATGACGACAATACGGTCTTCAGCAATGAAGGCATAGGCATCTTCCACGAGATCAGCTATGACGCCGTGATCAAGAACAACGTGTCGCGGCTGAACGGGTCAGATCAGTCTGCCTGGCTCTGGGGCGCCCAGATCCTGGTCGCCGGGTCGCGCAATGTTGAGATCTACAACAACAAGGTCGAAGTGTCGGCCAGCTACGGTAACGGCATCGGTCTGGTGCAGCAGAACCGCGGCTCCGGCGCCCACGGCCCGCACCTGACCACCGGCAACTACGTCCATCACAACCAGATCGTGTATCTGGGGACGCGCGGCATGAGTGGCGCGGCCGCGGACTACCAGGCGGACGCCATGTTCAACGGCGGCAACCGCTTCGACCACAACACCTACAAGGTGGCCGATCCCTCCCGCATCTACTGGGAATGGAAGGGCATGCGCAATTGGGATGGCTTCCGTAATCAGGGGCAAGAAATCGCCGGCGCTGCGCTGCACTAAACCGAGGCCCGCCCCGGACGTGACCCAGGGACGGTCACGTCCGGGGATTACACTCGAACCCGGTCTGGTATAATCCGCGGGCATGCCATCCGTCTCCGATCGTCTGAAGCATGCGATTATCGGCGCTCACAAGCTGGCTCAGCGTATCGGCGTCGATATCGTACCCTCCAACTATTACTCGCCCGTCGTTAAGCTGCCTGATCTGGAGCGGACCCGCTCCGTCTGGGCGCAAAAGTCCGAAATGCCGGGCCTTCGCATCGATCTCGACGCTCAGGTGCAGGCGATGGCCAGCCTTTGCGCCCCATTCCGCGACGAGTACGCCGGCAACACCGCCTTCCGAGAGGCAGTCGAGCATCACTTCGGCCCCGGATATGGCTACATCGAGGCTCAGGCGCTGCACGGCGTGATCCGCGCCCTGAAGCCGGGCAGGATTGTGGAGGTGGGGAGCGGCGTCTCAACCTTCTGCATGCACAAAGCGCTGGAGCGGAACGGGGCCGGCAAGATCACCTCGATTGAGCCCTACCCTTCGGCCGCCCTGCGGGCCCTCGACTCCGTGGAGTTGATCGCCAGCCCCGTCCAGGAGGTAGGCCTCGCCCCCTTCATCAGCCTCGGTCCCGGCGATTTCCTCTTCATCGACTCCTCGCACATCGTCAAGCCGGGCAGCGACGTCAACTTCCTCTATCTGGAGGTTCTGCCGCGCCTACCACCCGGGGTAACGATTCACATCCATGACATCGCCTTCCCTTTCGATTACCAACCGGACACCCTGCAAACGCTCTACCACTGGAGCGAGCCGGCGCTGGTCCGCGCCTACCTGGCCTTCAACGAGAAGGTCGACATCCTCTTCTGCATGAGCCAGCTTCACTACGAACGGCCCGAGGCTCTGAAAGAGGTGTTCCCCGAGTACCAGCCGGCTCCCCATAGGGACGGCTTGATGGAAGGCAGGCGCGTCTTTCGCGATTCGCCGGGGCACTTCCCAGCGTCACTCTATCTCCAGACGAAATAGAATCTTAGCCGCGGGCGCACCTCAGCAGCGCGCCGATCCACGATCTTTACGCTCCGGCTGTCGCTGAATCAGCTCGGCTATTGGGAGGGCTTGAGACCCGCATCGCCGACGATCGGCGGCGTGAATATGTTGGAGACCTCTGCAACTTCGGCTACCGGGGCAACCTCGACCACGCCCGCGACCTCCTGGGTGAGGACGGTCATATCACAGGCGACCTGGTTGTTGGTCGTCGCACGCACAATGAGTTGCCCGGGCCCATCCGTGAACAGCGTGACGCTTGCCTCGCCGTTATTGCCCGTGACGTCGGACGGCGGGTCGAGTTGGCCGCCGGAGCCGCCCAGCACCGTGAAGTTGATGTTCTGGCCGGAGACCCCATCGCCGTCCGTGTCCTGAAGCGTCGTAGTTATCTGGACACTATTGCCCGTAACCTGGCCGTTCAGCTCACAGACCAGGCGGCCGCGAGAAGGCCCGTACTGGGCGTTCGCCTGTGGAATATAGCTCAGGCTCAGGCTGATCAGGGCGAAGGTCAAGACAAAGGCGAGACGCACAAAGGAGTCCTTTCCCACGCGCTCGAAGCCGTTTCTCTCATATTACCCGGCAATCCTGCCTGAGAGACGTTACGGCGAGGCTGTATCGCTCATAATACAGGCAATCCTGCCTTGCGAGTACGTTACCGGCATTACAAACGCCTGGCATGGCAGTCCATGGAATCCGGAGGTCCGGCGCGGTGACAGGGATGCAACAGTGGCTGGCGACCCAACGGCGCGAGAAGGGCATCGAGTCCTTGAGACGCCAGGAGTCTCTCGATGGCACCGGCTGGCGGCAGGAGAGCGCCCACTTCTGGAACCCCGCTGCCGGTCACGAGGGCATCCTTGTCCAGGCAAAGAGCCCTCGCCGGTCCTGGCCGTCTCTCTTCCTCATCCATCCCATCGCCAAACCACACGCTGAGATCGCCCTCGTCTACTGGCAGGACGCCGAGCACGAGCTGAAGTTTCTCGTCCAGGCCAAAGAGGAGCCGGGTAGCGACACTCCCGGCCGCATCTTGGTCACCACCACCGTCCAGGCCGGTGTCGAACGATTGCGCGGCGAAGACATCCCCTACGCGGCGCTTGTAGGTGAGGACTCCTTCAGCGTGGCTCAGGACCCCGGCATGTTCTTCGAGAAAAGGAATCGCATCCAGACCGTGCGGCTAACGGGGCAACCCGAGATCGCCGGCGGCTACTACGCCGCCACTCTGCCCGAGCTTCGCGCTATGGCGGAGCAAGGACTGCTCAGCGAATTCCTGCTCCAGTGCCTCGGCGCGCTGCTGTTGCAGGCTCAGCCGGATCTCGCAAAGCAACTGTGACACTCGATGCGCTATCGGCGCGCGGCCGTAGCCCGTGCTGAACCCAAAACCGCGTCTCCTCAAAAGCCACGTCGCGTTCGTCCTCATCCTGCTCGCGCTCGTCCTGCTGGCGATCGAGGCTTACAGGGCGTACGGCTTTTATCGGGACGTCTCGGAAAGCAAGGACATCCTGCTCTCGATAAGGGACGAGCTGGACATCACAGAGCTGGAGGACTCCGAGGACGGCATCCTGGTAAAGCGCGAGCGCCTCGTCCGCGCCGCTGAACGGCTCGGCGCCGCCCGCGCCTTCGTCCGCACCGATCCGCTAATCACGCTTGGGTCCCTGTTGCCCGTGGCCGGAGATCAGGTCGATGGCTTGAAGTTGCTCGTCGCGGCAGCGGAGGAGTCCGCCAGGACCGGCGTGCAGGCGACAGACGTGGCTCTGGCCTTCGCCCGCTACGAGCGCGACCCGGGCCGCACCTCCATCGAAGAAGCGATCGGCTTCCTGAAGGGCCAGGAACCCGCCATGGCAGAAGTCGAGGCGGGGTTGCAGAGGCTGCAGTCGATTCGCCGGCAGGTGCCGGGAGGCCTCTACGGTCCGCTCGACCGCGCCACGACAGACCTTGATACCGCCCTCGCCAGACTGGAGGCGCTCGTCGATGGCTATAATCGCGCCATCGGGCTTCTGCCCGAGCTGCTCGGTCAAGCTGGGCCCAGGCGCTATCTGGTATTGCCCCAGAACAACACGGAGCTGTTCCCGTCCGGCGGCCTAATCTCCAGCTACGGCATTGTAACTTTCGATGGCGGCCGCCTGGTCTCGATGGACCTGGAGTATTTCGGCACCCTCTTCGACCGCTGGCAGAGCCAGACCCACGAGTACATCGAGCCGCCCGCGCCCCTCAAGAACTACCTCAAGTACGACTACTCCTGGGGCCTCGGCGAGGCAGGCTGGTACCCGGACTTCCCAACCACCGCCCGTCTAGCCGCCGGCTTTGTAGCCAAGGGAGGCGCCCCGCCCACGGATGGCATCATCGCTATCGACCTCAAGTTTGTGCGGGCGCTCCTGGAGCTGCTCGGCCCCGTCTCGGTGCCAGACTACGGCGTGACCGTCACGGCGGAGAACGTGGAGGAGGTCACCCTGGAGCAGACGCGGGATGAGGACTACGTGCCGGGGACACCCCGCAAGGCCTTCCTCTCCCATCTGGCGCGCGCTGTCTTGACGCTTATCTTTACGTCACCCAAGGACCAATGGGTGGACCTGCTGAGCCTGCTCGACAGGATGGGCCGCGAACGCCATTTGCAGCTCAACTTCAATGACGCCAATCTCCAGTCGCTCGCCCGCGGCTACAGCTTCGATGGCGCCCTTACCAAGACCGATGGCGACGCCCTCCTAATCGCCGATTCGAGCGTGAACAGCACAAAGCTAAACCTGATCCTCCAGACCCGCGCCCGGCTCGACCTGCAGCTCTTCTCAGACGGCAGCGTCCGCTCTCTGCTTACCTACACGATCATGAACCCGCTTCCTGAGTGGCGGATCGGCCGCGATCCACGGCTTGTCCAGACGCTGATGCTGGACGGCGTCTACGGCTGCTATCTGCGTCTCTACGTCCATGAGCAGGCGCGGCTGCTTGATGTGCGCCTCCAGGGCCGCAGCGTCGGGCCGGAGCAGGTCGACCTCGAACTCGGGAGACGCGTCTTCGGGCGTTTCTTCCCGGTCCTGCCGGGCGCAACGGCGAGCGTCCAGTTCCTCTACGAGACGCCGGGCGTCGCACAGCAGGGCGAAGACGGCCTCTATCACTACAACCTGTATGTGCAGAAGCAGGCCGGCACGGACGCCGTCCCGCTCGACGTCCACGCCGTCTTCGACAAGGGCGTCCGGCTAACCTCGATCTCGCTCGACGGCAACCCGGCTTCGGGCGCGAGCCTCCAAACCGACCTGCGCATTGACCGCGAGATCGAGATCGTGTTTAGCGGCGCACCGCGGGAGTGACACGGGCGTAGTCTCCACAAGGTGGTGACGCGTAGCCCCGGGGTGGCATAACTCAGCTCTTAGCTGTCACCTGCCCGGCCTGCGCTCTCTCAGGCACCCGAAGAGCCCTTCGCTTCCTTCGCCAGCGCATCGAGGTCCCAGCCCGCTTCGAGATAGCGCCCGGACAGGGCATCGTAGTTCCCGGAAGCAAGCTCGACACACATCGCGGCACAGCGGGCGAGCCCTGCATCGGCGTCGGACGATTCCCGGACCCGGTCGAGGTGCGCGACGAGGTTCGGCAGCCATTGTTGTGCCTCCCCCGAGGAAATGATCAAATCAGTCAGCTCGGTGGCGACAGTGCCCGGGTGCACGGCGAACGTCACTACGCCATGCGGCCGACCCTCCTGGGCCGCCAGCTCCATGAGCCGGATCTGGCTTGCCTTGGCCAGACTGTAACCGGAGTCGTTGGTACTTACCCGCGTCCCGGCGTTACTCACGAGGCTGATTATCCGGCCGCCACCTCCGCGCACCATACGTCGCATGACCGCGCCGGCGAACAGGAATGTGCCCCGGACATGGATCTCCTGCGTGCGCCACCAGTCGTCCGGAGCGACTTCCCACAAGGGGCCAAAGGGCCCGGCCACACCCGCGGCGTTCACCAGCAGGCTGACGCGGCCGAACCGGCTTTCTGCTTCCTCGATGACAGCCTCAACACGCGCCACGTCGGTCACGTCACCAGCAACCGCCAGGGCTTCGCCACCGCTGGCGATTATGGCAGCGGCGGTCTGCGCCAGCTGGTCACTGGAGCGCTGCGTGATGGCTACTGCCGCACCCTCGGTCGCAAACCGCTCGGCAATCGCCTTGCCGAAGCCACGCCCACCTCCCGTTATGATTGCGACCTCGCCCTCGAGACGTCCCGGCCCCATCAGGCATCCTGATCAGGCGGCAACGGCTTCAGCAATCCATGCTCTGTGAGTGCCTCGGCAGCGTCATAGATCACGCCGAAGGGCATGCCTGCGCGCTCCGCGATATCGAGCAGCGAGTGCGACCCGTCGGAGAGATTCAGGGCCCAGAGCATTGCCATCTGGAAGGTGCGGGCCTCGGTCGCGCCGCCTATCGGGCCGTAGAGCCCGCGCCGGCCGAGCTGCGGCTCCCCTTCCGGCATCAGGTTGAAGTGGCGACCGTTGCTCTCCAGTACGTGGAGTATCTCCAAGCAGAAGGCGAGCGAATCGGCCAGGGCGTCGGCCTTGACGAAGTCTGGGTCGTCCGCCGAGGTGTGGTATTCGGGGTACTGGCCAAACGGGGTCCGCGAAACGTTACCTACGGGCAGGTTGAAGCCGGGGGAGCAATACTGACGCTCATCGTAGCCGTACGGCTCGAAGTCGCGGATCAGGTATTCGTTACCTCGCTGCCTGAGGACATGCTCCACGGCGCGGTCAATCCCGGCGTTTCCGCGGCGGCTGCGTTTGTAGCTCAGCGGTCCCGCATCGCCCGCGCCGGCCAGGACCAGGCCGTGCCTGATGTTGCCCAGCAGCGGCTTGTTGAGAGCCAGCCAGGTTATCGAACCGATCGTCCCCGGGATGAACAGAAAGCGGAACGTGTATCGATGCCGATCTCGCGACAGCAGCTCCGCCAGCCGAGTGGCAACGACTGTGCCGGAGAGGTTGTCGTTGGCAAGCGACGGGTGACAGACGTGCGTCGAGACCAGGATCTCCTCCGCGCTCTCACCCGCGATGACGTATTCGCCGTAGGAAAGATGGCCGTCGGCCAGAGTGGAGTCGATGCAGACGTCGTATTCGCCGTCGGGCAGGGCGAGGAGTTGGTTGTGGCTCAGACAGAACCCCCAGGATTCGTCGTAGTAAGAAGTGCGATAGGGGATCCAGCCGGGCCGGTCCGGTAGCGTGTAGAGATGGGGGCGTAGCTCGTCCAGGCTCATACGCGCGGATATTGGGGCGCTGTAGTTGACGACGTGGAGGTTGTGGCGCTTGAAATCGACGACGCGGTTACCGGCGGCATCCGCTATATATGCGTCTCGTATGCTCCACTCGCGCGGCACCGTCCAATCGAGGACCTGGGTGCCCGTCGCTACCTCACGGACTTCGAGCGGTATCGACCGCTGGATCCAGCGCAGCGTCTCGCGCAGGCCTTCGCCCGTGATGCTGCGACAGAGCGGGTAGAGGTCTCGGATTTGCTGATGAAGGGCACGCCCCGTGTCCTCAACGTCGAGGTTGGCGATCAGCTGACCAACTGCGCCCATGGCCTCTTAGTGTAACGGCTGCGCGGGGCGGCGTCGTCCTGGAATCGTTAGCGAGACATTACAAACGCGGCCTATCGTCACCAGAACCGCGTTTCCCGCGGGTTTGACCGGTATCATATTTAAGTCCTTGCATGAAGCACCTTCTTAGCTTGCCTGGCTCGTGTTGGCGTTGGATGGCTCACGGGCGGATCCGGCGCCTCCTCCTGCCCATCGGTGGTACAGCTCTCGTAGTCCTGGCCATCATCTTCATGATGCCAAATGGCGCCGACGTCCCACCGGACGAGCTGCGCGACGAAATTGCTTCCGCGCCCACCTTCGTTTTGCCGGTCTGGACACCTCAGCTGGACGAGCCGCCGGTCGCGCCTAGCGTCACACCGTCGGCTCAAGCGGCAACACCCGGCCCCACCGCGACACCACGGCCTCCGGCGCGACCGTCCGCGACACCCCCACCATCTACGATCCCACCGGCAACCACCGCGCAGGCACGCAGCGAGCTAGTAATCAACCCTGGCGATAACATCCAGGCGGCGGTGTCGGCGAACCCGGAGGGAGCGACGTTCATCATCAGGGCCGGCGTCCACATCCGCCAGTCGGTTGTCCCCAAGGCTGGCCAGAGCTTCATCGGCGAGCCGGGGGCAATTCTCGATGGCGAGAATGTTAGCCTTTACGCCTTCCACGGCAGCGCTCGCGATGTCACGATCCGCGGGCTCGTGGTCGAGCGGTATATGAACCCGGTGCAGCAAGGTGCGATCCACGGCAGGGCGGCGCCCAACGGCGCCCTGAGCTCCGGCTGGCGCATCGAAGGCAACGAGATCCGCAACAACTACGGCGGCGGCATCAGGCTCGCTCCCGGGATGCAGGTCGTCTCAAACAACATCCACCACAACGGGCAGATTGGCCTGACCGGCGGCGAAGGCTCCGGCATCCTCATTGAGAACAATGAGATCGCCTTTAACAACACCCGCAACGTCGTCGCTGGCTGGGAAGCGGGCGGCACAAAGTTTGTCCTGACCGATGGTCTGGTCGTGCGTGGCAACTTCGTCCACGACAACAAAGGGCCCGGTCTCTGGACGGACATTGACAACATCAACACCCTCTACGAAGGCAACACGGTCATCAACAACGAGCGGATGGGCATATTCCACGAGATCAGCTACGCCGCCGTCATCCGCAACAATGTCGTGAAGGGCAACGGCTACGGGTTCAGCGCCTGGCTCTGGGGCGGCCAGATTACGATCGCCGGCTCAAGCAACGTGGAGATATACCAGAACACGGTAGAGGTCGGCAACGGCGATGGCATCGTCTTGATCCAGCAGAACCGGGGTAACGGCAAGTTCGGACCGCACCTTACCCAGAACAACCACGTCCACCACAACACGATTACTTACCTCACTGGTGAGGGCGTGAGCGGCGCGGCCGCTGACTTCCAACCCGAGATGATGTGGGGCGGCAACAACCGCTTCGACCACAACATCTACCGCGGCGTCGATAGCGCGGCGCGACGCTGGGAGTGGCGCGGTATGCGCACCTGGGACGACTTCAAGTCTCAGGGACAGGAAGCCAACGGCACCGTTGGCTGAACCGAGACAGGTTAGGGACCATTTAGCCAGTACCGGCCGCGTCAGGGCTTCCGCAGGCGCTGTCCCACCCGGATCAGCGTCTCGCTGCCGAGTCCATTGGCCGCCGCGATGTCATCCACCCCGCAACCCCAGCGCCGCGAGAGCGCGAAGAGAGTATCGCCCGGCTGGACAACGTAGACGTCTGGCTGGCCCTCCTCGGTGGCGGGCCGCGGGATAACCAGCTGGCAGCCCACGGGCAAGACGTTGGGGTCGCTGATCAGGTGGCGGTTGGGCGTGTAGATCGCGCCCCAGTCCAGGCCGAAGCGCACCGCGATGCTGAGCAGTGTATCGCCCTCAACCACCACGTAGACGGTCGCGTTGGCCGGCGTAAGGATCGGCCCGGAGCCGGAGTCCAGACCCAGTATCTCGATGCCTGTATAGAAGTGGCGCAGGATTTCGTCGAAGCTTGAGCCCTGGAGGGCCATCGTCTGCGCCCCGCGCTGGCACATACCGATGCCGTGGCCGAAGTAGGCCGTGTTGCCGCAGGCGCACTCGACCCCCTTGAGATAGGGCCGGTTCGAAGCCGCGTTCCAGCCGGCCTGGGCGGGCGAGCGCGTGCGGCCGTTGCAGTGGCCGAAGTAGAACGGCATTACGATCTGGCCCTCTTTGGCCAGATAAACCCCGCGCACCGCTTCGACGGCCGCGTCCGTGTCCGGGTAGCGCAGCGGCCCGTAGACCTGAGAGCGCGTGTCGCTAAACACCGCTCCGGCCGCCAGCGCGTAGCTCTTGGCCGCGACTGCCTGTGCCTTCAGCGCCTCCACCGGCCAGCCGGAGCCCATCTCATACGGCAGGACGCCCTGCGCGTACTCATCGATGTCCATCACGGCGTCGACGCCCGTCTCCAGGTGGACGATGACTGTGCGGCCCGGAGCCGGCTGGGGCGCCGGAGCCGGCGATGTCCCCTCGCCAAGCGCCGCGAGAATGCTGTCCCAGGGAATGCGGCGGGAGGGACAGGCCGTGGGCGCGGAGCCCCAGCGCACGCACTCGTGGTGCTCGTAGAGCCTCGCGGCCGTGTCGCCGTCGTCGTGGGGACGGCGGATTTCCGGCCATCCGCGCCAGGCGGCAAGCTCGCGGATGATCCTGGCGTTGGCCTGGACCTGGGCCGGCGTCAGTAGCTCGTCCTCGGGATCAAAGCCGCCCTCGTTCTCAAAGGCGATGAAGTTCGTGTTTGGATACTCGCTACCGCTGGCCCAGCAGCTGGCGCTGAGCGGGTAATGCTGCGTGACGCTGCCATCGTAGGCGACCCAGCCGTGCACGCTCGCCGCCGCGTAGGCCGTATAGCGGCCATCGGCACGGCGCTCGCCGGAGAAGAGCCGCGACGCCCAGCCGCCGTAGAAACCGACGGCCGAGTGCGGCACGTAGCCGATACCGCGATTGACGGCCGTATAGCACTTGTCGAGCGGGCCGGGAGCGCGGGCGGCCCAGTCCAGCCAGCCGTCTGCCGTGATCATGATCTCCTCCGAGGGGATGCTGCCGTTAAACGCTGGCTCACTCTATCAGCCAGGGGTTCGGTCTCGGGTCCTGGCCTGACACCCTAGCGCGTCGTCCACCTGATAATCGCCGGGTCGGTCCGCGGATTTGACCCCAGGGTCAGCTCGACGAAGGATCGCCGCCCCTCCGAGGTCTGCAAGCAGAACGCGACGTTGGCGCCCGTCAGCTGGGTCACGGCCTCGCGCTCGGGTGAGTTCTGAGTATCGCGGCACGCCTCCAGCGAGGGCTTAGCGCCGCGAAGGTCGATGACGCGGCTGCCCGTCGCATAGACCAGGTTGGTATCGTCGATCAGGACGAACTGGGTGTTGTCGTCGCCGTAGCTCAGGCCGCCGCCATCGTGGACGCGGCCCGTGGTCTCGTTGAAGGCGAAGGTGTTGGTGGCAACCAGGTACCAGAAGTCGATCTGTCCCGCCCGCCGCTCGATGTCCTGAAACTCGGCGCTGGTGGGCGTCAGGAAGGCCCCGGACAGCAGGGCGCCGAAGGTCAGGTCGGACTTGCCGGCCTCCGTGTCGAGATCTACCAGGTCGCTGTTGACGACGCTGACCTCGCCGCTGATCCCGGAGTTGGGCGAGCGCAGCAGGACGTACGCCAGCACGGCGCCAATCGTCACAACCGCGACGATTAGGGCGATCGGTATCGCCCAATTGAACGGCTTCACTCCAGGCGCCGCCTCCGGCACTTCGACCGTGACCGGCGGGCCTGAGGAGAAGAATTCGTCCGGATTGGCCACGTCCACCATGTTGAGCGTGAAGACTTGCGGACCGGCCATGGCGTCGGGCGGCGCGCTGATGTTGACGCTGTACTGGAAGACCTCATTCGGCGCGAAAGGACGCTCGGCGGGACCGGCAAGGCTGAACCAGCCCGCGGCATCGGCGGCGACGGGTTGCAGGATCGCTCGACCGGTCAAGGTGCGCCCGCTGGCGTTGGTCACGGTGAAGGCGGTCTGGGCTTTGCGGGCAGCGTCGAGACGGACGCTATTGCTGGCGGCGGTTATAGCGAAGGGGCTGCTGACGGGGGCGGGCTGGGTCACGTGGTCTCCGTTCTTGCGCCAGGCAGTGCCCACCGGACGTGGAAGTGGTGGCCACGGGGCTGGTCGCGCGTCCAATTCTTGCACAGGTTCGGGGCGTCTGCACCGGTTGGCAGGCAGCGCCTTCGCGGCTATTATTGGCGCGATTCCAGCTGCCGTCCGGGCTGCCGCGAAGCCTGATCCTGGTTTAGGATACAGTTAGCGTTGCGGGGCGCTATAAGAGCGACGGTCGAGTCGCTCCCGGATTGCTTTCGGAGGCCTTGATGGCGAGCCCGTTTTCGATCACAGCGCCTTCCGGCGCCATCGCCCTCGACGCTAACGGACGCGGCGATGTCCAGTTCTCGATTACCAACATCAGCGCCGCGCCTCTTCGCGGCCGTGCCCTCATCGCCGGCCTCGAAGGCGTCGAGGCTGCCTGGCTGACGATCGCCGGTGAGCCGGAACGCGACTTCCCCGTCCAGGTAACCCACCAGTGCGTGGTCCAGATCCAACTGCCCCCCGGCACGCCCGGCGCCCAGCGCCGCTTCCGCCTCGACATGGTCGGCGTCGCCAACCCGGACGAGGTCTTTACTCAGGGACCCACGGTCACCTTCAGCAACCCGGCCGGCAGCGGTACCGTGAAGCCCGAACTCAAACGCGGCTACGTCGCGGCGATTGCCGGCGCGCTGATCGGCATGCTGGCCGGCGCGTCGGCCGGGATCATCCTCGGCGTCGTCATTGGCCTCACGGTCGCCATCCTCGGCGGCGACCTCGATAGCCTGCTCACGGGGTTCGTGGTCGTGATTCTGATAAGTCTGCCGGGGCCGTGGCTGGGCTCGGCGCTGGGCGTCTGGTACAACCTCCGCAATCGCGGCTATGACTGGGCCCTGCCGACAGCGCTCGGCCACGCCGTCATCTTCCCCGCCCTCATGGCCGTCTCAATCCTGATCCTGTCGATCATCGGCGATGTGGCGGCGGTGCTCCTCTTCTTCGTCGTCGTCGTGCCCGCCTGCATCGCGTTGCCGCCGCTGGGGGCGCGGGCCGCGGTCCTCTTCCTCAAGACTGGCAAGCTCTAGGCTCCCGCGCATGTTCTCCTCGCCCGCCGGATGAGCACGCTCCGCAAGCCGTTCTTCTTCGTTGCCCTGGGCCTCATCGCCTGCTGCGTGCTGGTCGAGCTCGGCATCGGCAGCCTCCTCGGCGACGTGCAGGCGGTGCGCTCCGAGCTGAGCAGCGCCATCGACGAGGCCGGCGTCGAGGTCAGCGGCTCCGACCGCAACGCCGCCCTGGACGAGGCCGGGCCGCTCACGGACCGCGCGCGCCCCGGCCTGGCGATCCGCTACCTGGCGCTGCTGGACGGCATCCTCCTCCTCACCGTCGTGCTCATGGCAACCGGCCTCTACTTCCCGGAGTCGGTCCACGCGCGCGTCCAGGCCCTGGTCTCCTGCGTGGGTTCCTGCCTGCTGATCCTAATGACCATCGTCCTGATCCTGCTGGCCTTGCTGCTGCTCTTCCTCATGGTCGGGCTCTTCCTCGCGGCGCCCTTCGGCACCATCGCCTACCTGGCGATCTTCGGCTTCTTCGATGTCGAGGGCGCGGCAGTGACGCTGGGCTTGCTTATGCTCCTCAAGCTGGGTTTCGTCGGCTTCCTCATCGCGGCCAACCAGGGCTTCCTGCTCAGCAAGGGGTTGGTGCTGATCGTCCTCAGCTCGCTGGTGGCGAATATCATCATCAGCTTCCTGCACGGCTTCCCGCCCGGCTTCCTGGTCAGCATCACAGACTCTATCGCCGCCATCATCGTCGGCATCATCGCCCTGATCTGGGCGATCATCGTCCTCGTCGGCGCCATCATGGCGATCGTCCGTAGCCTCAAGGTGGCGTAAAGCTCAGTTCAAAGGCAGCCGGCATTCGTTGATCACCGGCGGCGCCGGCAGGTCAATGCAGACCACCGTGAACACCGACGTCTCCTTCTTGACCAGCAGGCTGCGTTTGCGCTCGATGAAGGCGCGGATCTCGTCATCCGGCGGGAAGGTGGCCTTCGACGTAACAAGCTCGCGCTGGCGCACTTCGATGCGCACCCCTTGCGTCACTCCCGCGGCTGCCACCAGCCGCCGGTCGAGCCAGCTCTTGAGCTCGTAAGTGCAGGGCTGGACGCGGCTGATCACCAGCGCATCGCCCTGGATGCAGTTCTGGCCGCCAACAACGACATCGACGTCATCCGTCTTGAGATGAGGCGCGCCGAGGACGCTATCGATGCTGCCGACGAAGCCGGCGCCGCTGCTGATGCCGCCGCACGCCTGTCCCGCCAGCCCGAACACGAACAGCACAACCAGCACGGCCACGACGATGACGAAGGTCTTGAGGCTCATCCTTGGCTATCGCGGCTGCGTGTTATAGGCGACGCGGACGTCCGTGGTCGTTGGCAGCGGCGTGGTGACGCGGGGATCGAGGCCAAGCTCCGCGATCAGAGCCCTCACGCCCTCGTTGGCGCTGCGAGTGAAGGTGGCAGGACGGCCACCGCCACCACCCTGATTCACGAGCGCCGCCTGCACCACGGAAGCGCCGCTCTCGCCGGTTGCCACGCAAATAGTCGTGGTCCCCTGGATGCGTACGAAACCAATATCGAGGTCCTGGTTGCTCGCCGCTTCCAGACATTGCTCCGGTGTGATGCCCGCGCCGGAAGCCGCTATCCGCGCCCGGTTAATCCCCACGACGACATGCGTAGTTCCCGCCTCCAGGTACTGCAGGTCGTCGCTGTCGCTCGGGTCGCCGAGCGCGCTGTTGCTGTCCAGGTCGACAACGCTGGATGTGGCTAAAGTAATCGTCCCGCTGACCGGCTCTCTCGGAGCGTCATCGCCGCGCAGGACGACGAACGCCAGCACGCCGCCGATCAGCAGCACCACGCCCGCGGCCACCGGCATCCACCACCACGATGGCAGTTCCTTCTTGACTACTTCGACCTGCTTGACCTCGATGGACACCGGCGGCCCCATCGAGAACATCTCGTCCGGGTTCTCCACGCCGATCATATCCAGGCTGAAGCTATAGGCCCCGGCCGGTGACCCCGGCGGCACGGCAATGTTGACGCTGTACTGGACCGCCTCGTTGGGCGGGAAAACGCGCTCCGGCTCGCCCACCACGCTTAGCCAGGGCAGCGCCGCCGGCTGGTCGGTGCGGAGTTGGGCGCGGCCGGTCAGAGTGCGGCCGCTGGCGTTGGAGACCGTGAAGGTCGTCACGGCCGACTGCTTGTCGTCCAGGCGGACACTGTTGGCGGCAGCCGTGACGGCGAAGGGGCTGGACCTGGCCTCGTCTGAGCCGACCATGCGGGAGGTCTCCTATTTCTATGCAGACTTAGCCGGCCCGCGATTTCAGCCGGCAGATCGCGCTACGCCCGCTCATTCTAGCCCTATGGCTCCGCGGCATCGAGCGCCGCCCATGTTTCCGGCCCGACGATGCCATCAACCTGTAGGCCGTTCACCTGTTGAAACGTCCGCACACGCTGCTGCGTCACCGGACCAAACATGCCATCGGCCTCCAGCATGAACCCCAGCTCCTGCAGCCGGTTCTGCAGCTCCACGACAGCGGGTCCCGTCGAGCCGATCCGGATCTGCGGCCGTGCCGGCGCCGACGGCTCTTCATCCCCGCCGCCGCGCAGCAGGACGAAGGCCAGGACGCCACCGACCAGCAGCGCCACGATGGCGGCGACCGGGATCCACCACCACGACGGCAGTCCCCCTTTCGCGGCTGCGACGGGAGCCGGTACCTCCACGCTCACGGACGGCCCCTGCGACGCCATCTCGTCCGGGTTCTCCACCCCGACCACGTCGAGCCGGAAGGAGTAGGCGCCCGGCGCGGCGTCCGGCGGCACAACGATCTCGATGTTGTACTGGTGCGACTGGCTCACCGCGAAGGGCACTTCGGCGTCCCCCGTCAGTGTTATCCAGGCCGCCGCGTCCGGCTTGTCGTACTGGACCCTCGCGCGCGCCGTCACCGCTCGGCCCAGCGAGTTGCTGACCGTAAACGCGGTGACAGCCTTGCGGCTCGAGTCGAGGGCCACGCTGCTGGCCGCTGCCGTGATCACGAAGGGGTTGGCTGGATTGATCATAGGCGCCTCAGATCCACATCGGGATAATGTCGCCGTGGCCGGTAGCGGGGACATTGCTCTCAGCGAAGCGCTCCGAGTAAGCGGAAGCGCCGCCGCCGAAGACGTTCTCATCCAGCGCGCCGACAAAGTGGAAGACGCTGCCGAATGCGGCCAGGTTCAGCGTATGCCCCGCCTCGTGCTCCATGTGCAGCTGCGATGAATGCTGGTCCACGAAGGAGAAGTTGCCCATGTTGAAGGCCGTGTCGATGGGGTTGGCGTTGCTCACCCAGCCGCCGTGCATGAACCAGGTGCCCGTCTTCCAGTCGGCGTGCAAACCGATAATCCGGAAGACTTGCCACTTCGGCCCCGGGTAGAGGATCAGGTGTCCGAGGACGCTGACCAGGAAGAAGCCCAGACCCAGCGCCACCACCAGCCAGGACATCGGCATGAACCAGTTAAACCAACCCAGGAAGCCCTGAAACACCTCGCTGTTCGAGATCACCGGGAACACGGTCAGGAAGTTCATCGCCCCGATTACCGCTGCGACAACTCCAGCTGGCGTGTCCTCGCCGAAGATCTCCCGGCCAACCACGAAAGCCAGCGTGACATTAAGCCCGCTGTTCATACCGATAAGCACGCCCCGCGTGGCGTCGCCGGCCGCCGAGTCGGCCGTGAGCCGCCCGACGATGTAGCCAACGATGGCGAGGCCCGCGAAAACGCCGAACGCCGCGATGGGGAAGCCGGTCGCCGCCACCACCGCGATGACAACCGCGGCAGCCACCAGCGCGCCGATAAATGCCGATTGAGTCTTCATCGTCCTGACCTGCTACGCGGTGAGGATCGCTATGAGTACGGCGACCACGAAGAGGCCGAAGATGATCAGCCAGGGGATCATCTCGATCTCCTTGATCGTGGCGCCAAAGCTCTTCTTGAACGGGTTGACCGAGGGCGTGGACTTCGCGCCCGAAACCCAGGCGATGATCGAGCTGATCACGGCCGCTGCGCCGATCGCGATCAGGCCCGCGTAGGGCTGCATCGCTCCGACGATGATGCAGGCGACTCCGGCGGCTATTGCCAGGCCAAAGCCCACCCAGTTAGGGATGAAACCGGTAGGTATAGACGGACTGGACATGATTTGTCTCCTCTCACCCCGCATCCGTGCGTGCCCGCCCTCGCCATCCGGACAAGGGCGCGGGCTTTCCGTTCCTAGCCAAGGTTGAGACCTGAGACTAGCCTGGATTGGCATCACCTCCCGCGGGGGCTGCCGCCTCGGCAGGCGGGCTCAGCTCGTACGTAATATGGGCCGGCCGCTCCGCCCGCACGATGACATCGGCGAGCGCCCGGTAGGGCTCCGCCGCGGCCGGAATATCGACGCGGATATGGAAGGGCCTCGGCAGGCCGTCCGGCCCCGGCGTCTGGTCATCGATGCTGAAGCCGCTGGCGCCGGTCGCGGTCTCCAGGAAGGAGATCAAACCCGGCTTGGTGCCGCGCCAGCGCATCAGCTCCGCTCCCGCCGCGATCAGCTCGCGCAGGTTGGCGGAGCCGCTTGGTAGCTCGTAGGTCTTACCGGGGCCGGAGCCTTCGGCCAGCAGGTAGTCGAGGTCCAGCCAACCGGAAAGGTAGGCAACGAAGCTCTCCGGCGTCCGGTAGGCATCGAAGACCGCATCGACCGAGCCGAGGACGTCCTCGACCGGCTGGTGCAGCGCCTCCATGACGCCGAGCAGGGCGCGCAGGGGCCCATGCTCGTCCTCCAGCGTCTGCTGGAAGACGCCCGGCAGCAGCCGGTCAATTTCCGCGCTCTTCATCCTGCCGCACCTCGTCTTCACTGACGACGTTGATCTCGTGCTCACCGGAGCAGAACAGCCAGGTATTCGGCAGCGTCACGGCTTCGCGGTACTCCTTACTGGAGGCGCGCTCATAAGTGGCGCCGCCATTGCGGCTGGTAAAGACTCCCTCCAGGCCGCCCGCCATGATCAAATCACCGGTCGCCGCCACGGTATCGACGGGCTGGAAGAGGAACTGAGCGCGGTCACGCAGCGGCAGGCCGCAGGTCACCTCCGGTGGCTCCCAGGCCGGCGTGGCGCTGCTGGAATCGAGTCGCAATACTCCGGCGTGGTGGGAGGCCGCGTAGAGCATCCTCCCCACGAAGCCGATGGCGCGACAGCTGCCGCCTGACCAGCCCTGCCCGCGCGCGTTCCAGCTCGATTGGCTGGTCACCTCCCGCGCCCGCGTCACTTCGATGTGAAAGCAGCCGCTGCCGGGAGCGTCGCCACCGGGCGCGGCGGCGCCGGCCCAGAGATGGCGCCGCACGTTATCGTGCTGGACGGCCAACACCCGGATGTCCTGCCCGCTGAGGCCGATGTTGCGATAAGGCACGCGTCCGCCGGAGCTCGACAAATAAACGCCGCCCGTCTCCGTCGATGCCACCGCGACCGTGAGGTCGCCCTCGGAGTCGTTGAACGCGGTCACGGCATAGAAACCCCGCGTCTGGTCTGACTCATCCACCAGGGCCTGGACCGGCGAGCTCTCCGGCGTCATCGATAGCTCATAAAGGCCGTTGTCAGCGGCGATATACAGGATCGGGTTGCCGTCACGCAGCGCCCAGGCCACGTCATACACGGCCAGACCGCGAGACGATGCCTCCCAGGTTTCGCCGCAGTCTCGCGAGATGTGCAGCTGGGTGCCGCCATCATCCGGCAGCCGTGTAACAGCGGCGATGAAGCCGGCCCGGTCCGGGTGGGTGCGCACCACTTCGATCTTCTCGCCGGGGAACTCGCCCGCGGGCTCCCAGCCGGCGCCATCGTTCAGCGACCGGAACAGCGTCTCGGCGCTGCCAGCGAACCAGGTGTCGGCCTGAAAGGCGTCCGCCGCGATCGATTCGACGCCGCTGTCCGGCACCTTTTCGACCAGCAGCCGCACGTTATCGACCCAGCGCACGCCCGGCTCCCAGAGGGCGATCTCGTAGACGTTGGAGGCGCGCAGAGCCTGTCCGAAGGACCAGCCCGCAGCGTTGAAGCGCGTCGGCAGCGGGTTGATCGTCAGCTGCAGCCGCTCGACGACGCGCTGCCGCAGCGCCGCGATGTCCTCCTCGCGCCGCACCACGATGCGGGCGCCGACGCGGACGGTCTTGTAGCGTGCCCAGTTTACCCGCAGCGTAGCGCCCAGCGGATGCCTGACATCGAGCAGGCTTTCGATCTGCGCCCGCACCTCTTCGACTTCCTGCTCCTTCAGCGCTTCGGCCGTAACCCGGCCGCCGGGTCGCTGGTTCTCCGGCAGGTGCGGCACCAGCAGCAGCTCCACGGTGCCGGGATTGGCGTGCGCCCAGATCACCGACGTCGTGAACGCCCGCGCCCGCATCACTGCGCGGGAGGCCGCCAGGGCCAGCATCTCGTAATCACGGCCCGTAACCGCGCGCTCCAGGCGGAAGAGGCTCTGCGGCCCGCGCACCAGCGCGTTCTCCAGCGTCTCGGCTTCGCGGCCGCCCACGGCCGGCTCTGGGTTTGTGACCTCCAGCCCCGCGATCGGGTCCTTCAGCGTCGTCAGCGCGCCTGCCGGCACGTTGCCGGAAGCGCCGCCGCCGCGCCGGTACCAGAGCCGTATCTCGCGTCCGGCCAGGGGTACCTCTGCCAGCGGCGAGGACGGTAGAGCTTCTGAATCCGTGCCCTCCGGCTCCGGATGGGCCGACGGTCCGAAGCTGATCGTACCGGTCACACGGTCGACAACGTAAGCGTGGCGGTCGTCGCCCAGGTTGGCGAAGCGGCTGACCTCCCGCCAGACGCGGTAGGTCTTGGTCTCGTGACGGATGGCCGGTACGCGCTCTCCCAGCTCGCCGGCTTCCGCCTCGACCCCCAGCACCAGGTCGAGCTCATCGCCCGTCGGCGCGATCAGCGGTGGCCGCTTGGCGGCGATCTGCTGCCCGGGGCGGCCGCTGCCTTGGTCCGCCTGCTCGGCGATGACGAGGTCGCAGTTGTACGCCGTAACCTCGATGCTCGTATCGCCGGCCGGCAGGGTCGCGGCCTGCACGGTGGAGAAGACGGGCGGCTCCTCGCCGGAGGCGGCGCGGCTGACGGTGACGCGGGTGCCGCGCGGGATCTCGACGGCCTCACCGGCGCGGGCGCGGCTGAACACCAGCGTCACGCGTGATGCGGCCGGCGGATAGAGCTGCACGCCGATCAGGTTGAGGAACTCCGTGTAGGCCTTGTCCGGCAGCCGGTTGAGCCGGTAGATCAGCGACTCCGTCAGGTAGGCGAACAGCTCCAGCAGGACAATGCCGGGGTCGCTGGCCGACATGTCCGTCCACTCCGGCGCCGTGGCACGAATACGCGCCTTTGCCTCCTCGACCAGTTGCGCAAAGTTCCGGTCGTCCAGGTTCGGCGACTGCAGCGGCATCAGAAGCCCCTCTGGAGGTCGACTGAGACCTGCAGCGCGTCGGCGCGCCCGGTGGCGCGTACTCGGTAGGCCACGCTGACGTTCAGCCGCCCGGCGTCGCCTTCCGGGTCCCGCCGGGCGTCCACCCGGACGATATCGACGCGGGGCTCCCAGCGCTGGATCGCCTGACGCACGTAGTGGATCGCGAGGCCGGCCGTCGTATCGTCGTTGCGGGCGAAGATCAGCTTGTGCAGGTCGCAACCGTACTCGGGCCGCATGACACGCTCGCCGGGCACGGTCGAGAGCAGTAGCAGGATCGCCTGGCGCACCGCCGGGTCGCCACCGATCAGCGCCATCTGCCCGGCCGAAGTGATCTGCAAGCCCGCCTCGCGGCCGGGCGCATCGATATCGGGATGCAGGAAGCGGAAACCGGTGTAAGAGCGGTCGTTCATAGCGCCGAGGCCACCAGGTCCTGGCCGGAGCCGAGGACGATGTACTTGTGCGTGGCCGGCGGCGTGCCGTCCGTTAGCCCGGTGACGCTATCCAGGCAGATCGCCCGCCCATCGATCCGCAGCAGCATCGAATAGCCCTGCTCGACGCGCAGGCTCTTGTTGCAGGGTTTGATGCCGCTCAGCGTGAAGTTTGGGCACATCGTGATCGGCCGGTTCTCCGGGTCGTCGTTCACCAGTACCTGGCGACCGTTGATCCGCACCAGCGTCTGCGTCGGCACAATGCCGACGCGCGCGGCGTGGGGACAACGAAGCACGGCGTCTTCGGTCAGAAGCTGCATCTAAGCCCTTTCAAAATCGATAGCCTGGCCGCGGATACGGATGCGCTGCCCCGGCGCCTCGATGGTAAGGGCGCTGGCCGCATGCAGCCGCATGCCGCGCGGCGTGAACTCCAGGAAGTTGCCGGAGCTGGTCTCCAGCCGCAGCAGGTTGCCCTCGTCATCCAGCCGCAGGAGCTGGCCGCCCGGCGTCGTGAAAGTGTAGCGCTTGACGGCGCTGCCCTCGACGCCGGTGTCTGGTGGCGTGGTGGAGCCGTAAACGCCGCCGAGCACGAAGCCGCGACCGGGGTCGCCGTCCAGCGACAGCACGACCACCTGGTCATCGACATCCGGCAACGCGATCAGCCCCTTGCTCGGGCCGGCAGCCGGCAAGACGACCCCCAGCCAGGGCGTCTCCACATCGCCGTAGGTCGGCAGCGCAACACACACGCGGCCCAGCTCCTCCGGGTCGTCGACCCGCGTGACGATGCCGATCGTCGCGACGGCAGCGTGGGGGCGCGGCGCCGGCGCTGGCGGCTCGGTCGAAAGCTGGGAGACGAAGCCGCTGCGGCTGTCAAACGTGTGCGTCACGGACGTCAGGACGTACGTCCCGTTGAGCTCGTCCGCCAGCCCCTCAACCTCCACCGGCGTGCCCGCCCGCAGCCCCGTGTTGCCGTTGGCCAGGCCGTGGAAGGTCACCTCCCGCGCCACGCGCAGGTCGAGCTCCGCCTGCGCCAGCGCTTCGGCGTGCGAGTCGTCCGGCGCCGACTCGTCCACCAGCTCGCGCGAACCGCTGCCGCCGACGCTGTCCGGCGCAACCTCGATGCCTATATCGCGGCCGACGCGCGGCGATCCGGCGCTACCCGTGTGCGGCTTCACCAGCGCCGGGTCCCAACTGGATGCATTGACCTCGCGGCAGGCGGAGTCGCCGTTGACCTCAACCCGCGCCTCGATCAGGTTCTGCCCCAGCATCAGCGATACGGCATCACCGATGCCCTCCAGCGTTATCAGATGCAGGCTGTCCTCGCGCACGGTCAGAAAAAGACCGCACCGCTCGGTGGCGGCCACGAGCAGCTCGAAATCCGATTGGCGGTGCTGCACCAGGTGCGGCCACATCGGCCCGTCTACCTCGGCCTTCACGCTGAGGCCCGTGTCGGCGACCAACTCCGACGCCAGGTCGCTGACCGTGACCTGGACGTGGGCGCGCACGGTCTGGCGTTTGCGCAGCTGGTGCAGCAGGTCGTAGGCGCGCACGCGCAGCAGACGCTCGTTGTCGGCGCTGTAGAGGTACTCGAGCGCCGTTACCTGCCCATCGAACAGCGGCGCGTCCTGGCCGTTGACGAGCACCCGCAGCGCCGTCCCCGGCTTCAGCTCGGCGGCGACATCCAGCGGCCCGCGCAGCTCCGTAAACGTCAGCTCGCAGAGCGCCGGCTGCGATAGCCGCTGCTGCACTCTCAGGGCCGAGAGCGTCCGCGAGAGGAAGTCGCTCAGCGCCGCCCCTTCCGCTTCAATGACGACTCGCGGGACGGGGATGATGGCCGTCATGGCTGTCTCCGTCCGGGAGCCGCCGGTATCCAGATGACCTGACCGGGCTGCAGCCGGAGCGGGTCGGCGATATTGTTGGCCCGGGCGATCAGGCGCCAGAGGCCGGGGTCGCCGTAAAAGCGGTAGGCGATCTCATCCAGGCGCTCCTGGCCGCTGACCTCGTAGCCGCGGCCCGGCATCATGCCAGCGCCTCCGGCTCCACGGGCTCCAGCACCGCCGGCATGTCATCCGGGAACGCCGGCTGCAGCACCGGCACCGGCTCCGGCGGCCCATCCGCGACCCGTACCAGCCGCAGCCGCACCCAGGAGCGCCGCGGAGCGCCTTCGGGCGTAAAGTCCTCAAGCCGCTCGGCGACGGCGGTGATGACGCCGGCCAGGTTCCAGAAGCGGCTCCAGATGAAGCGAACCAGCGGCGGCTTGCAGTAGCCATCGTTATCGACCAGGTTCTCGGCCAGGCCGGTCAGCGGCCCCGTCAGGTCGCGCACATCCTCGGTCGTGACACTGGCGCCGGCCGGCATCAGGCTCACGTCGAACAGCAGGTCCAGCTCAAGCTCGGTGCTACCGCCGCCGGTGTAAATCAGGGGGTCATCCGCCATCGCCGAGCCGCTGAGTTGCCCCACGGCGCCGCGTCGCGTTCGGACGCCGGCCCGCCGCCGGACGACGAACGTCTCCGGGTTGAGCAGACACGCTATGCGCTCGCCGCTCTCTTCGACCAGAAAGACTACGCGCTCCATCAGCGGCCCTGCTGCTCAATATCGAGGGCGCGAAGATGCGCCATCTCGCTGGTTATGTCGATTAGTTCGTCATCCTCGGCTTCGTCCGCGAAGGACAAATCCGGCCACGGGTCCTCCTCCGCCACGGCCAAAGCAGGTGCGTCAGTGGAGGAGCGGCGGCGGGACCGCGATGGCCACGCGTCAGTGGGCAATCGCAGCTCCGGCGCGGCCTGAGGCGAAGTCGCGGCGCCCTGGTCGCGTGGGAGCTGCGGCGCACGGGCGAAAGTCGCCTGCTCTGGCGTTGCAGCCTCATAGACTTGCCACCGGAGCGCTGCCGGGTCTATCTCCCACCGCGGCGGCGCGGGCGCCTGACCGGCAAGCTCATCCGGCGTCAATCGTCCGTCAACGGCCCGGCCCTGGGATGCGGAAGCCGAAGCCGGGTCGGACAGCGCCGTGGGTACCACACGCTCAGGCATCGCCCTCTCCGGCTCGGACTCAGCCTCAGCCGGACGAGGCGTCTCGATAGTTTCTGGCCGGGTCGCGGGATAAAGGCGCAGCCGGCGCGGCGTCTCCCCGCCCGGGAGCGGCGTCGCGGCAGGACGGGCCGGCGGAGCCTCTGCTGACTGAGCCGGCAGTGGCGACTCACCCCGCGCTCCGGCCGCTGCCTCGGGCATAGCGTCCACGGCGAGTTCGGCTGGTCGCTGCTCATCATGTTCCGGTACGGGTACTTGTACAGGCGCATAAGGCGTCCATGGCGCTCGTACAGTCTCATCCGGCGGCGGCGATACCACCGGCCGTGCGTTCGCCGGAGGCGCGGCGCTCGGCGGCGTTGCTCGCTGAGGAGCCGTTGGCTGCATCTCCGCGACCTGCTCGTCGGCGTCCAGCAGCCAGGGCGCGTGCTGCCGCACCTTGGCGAGCCAGTGGGCCCGCGGGCCGGCGCTTTGCCCGCGGACAGCCAGATCCGCATCGTCCTCAGGTGGCCGAGGGACGCGCGGGGATGGCGCGTCGCCGGCGGTCCGGCGCGCGACCACCGCGAGGCGCTCCAGGGACCCGGCGACCACCAGCAGCAGCCGCTTACGCAGAGGCGATGCCATCTCGGCTCTAGGCCCTGTCCATTCGCTCAAAGACGATAGTCACGCTCTCGATGGCGACCTCTTTGGCCATTGCGTCCAGGGGCGCGGCCTTCCAACGGCTGGGCCAGGCGTTGTAGAGATTCCAGCGCGGACCCTCGCCGGCGCCGTTGCTTGGCACCATCGCGATTGAGACGTTTTTGCGCTCGACGGCGCCCTTCACCGCCCCGGAGAACCAATCCCACAGCTGTCGCGACTCGGTAAGCCCATAGCGCAGCGTCACGTCGCTGTACTCGACTCGCCCCGGTATGGCATGGACGACCTCATGCTCGCCGCCCTCGCGATAGCGGATCGGATGCACCGCGACCTCGAAGCCCTTGCACTCGATGAAGTGGCCCTCGGTCACGCCCATGATCTCGAGCTTGAACATATATTCCCGGTACGGGTCGTTGAAGACGCCGGGCTGCGCGCCTGATGGCGGGTTGGGTGTGGTGTCGGCAACTTCAGCCATTTCCTGCTCCCGTCTGCTCCACCTCAGTGCCGGCAGAGGTCTGCGTTATCCGGAAGATGATGAACTCGGCCGGCTTTACCGGCGCGACGCCGATCAGCGTCACCACCTGGCCGGCATCGATAACCTCGGTTGGGTTGGTCTCCTCATCGCACTTGACAAAGAAGGCCTCGTCCGCCGTGCGGCCCATCAGTGCCCCGTCCCGCCACAGACGCGTCAGGAATGCGCCGATGTCGCGGCGGATGTTCCGCCACAGCGTCCGGTCGTTTGGCTCAAAGACGATCCAGCTCGTGCTGTCGCCAATCGACTCCTCGATCATGTTGAACAGGCGTCGCACGCTCAGGTAGCGCCACTCGCTGCTGCCATCGGCCAGCGTGCGCGCCCCCCAGACTCGAATGCCCTCCCTGGTGAAGAGACGGATGCAGTTGACGCCGACCACGTTGAGCTCGGCCTGCTCCTCCCGCGTGACGCGATAGCTGAGGTTGAGCGCGCCACGGACCGCCTCGTTGGCCGGCGCCTTGTGGACGCCGCGGGTGGCATCCGTGCGCGCCCAGACACCGGCCAGGTGGCCCGAGGGGGCGATCTCCACCAGCTCGTTGTTGAGCGGGTCTCGCACCGTGATCCAGGGGAAGTAGAACGTCCCGTAGCCGCCGTCCGATTGCCTCGGCCGCAGACCCGGCCCGCCTACCCCCTCCGTCGACTCGCCGGAAGCCTCCTCCGCGCTACGGCTGCGGCGCGTTGCCGCCGTGCCCGCCCGGGTCAGCGCCAGGATGTCCGGCACTTCGAGCGGCGGGTCCAGGATTGCCACCCTGTCTTTCAGCAGCTCGCAGTGCGCCAGGATCGCTTCGTAGGAAGCGGCATCGGTGTAGCCCGGCGCCGCCACGATCGCGATCTCGTCGATCGCGGCCAGCAGCTGCAGCCCCGTCCTGCCTCGCCCGCCGCCATCGACCAGTCCGCTGGGGCCCACGTTGACGATGAAGCAGCGCCGGCCGCCGTTGAGGAAGAACCCCCAGACGGCATGCGATAGCGGTGTGCTCTCGGTCGCATCAACGATGAATTCGCGCCGGAACTGCGTCCAGTTGTTGCAGGCGAACGCCTCGTTCAGATGCGCGTCCGCCTTCGGCGCCACCCCGACGAAGCCTGCCGTGCTGGTGCCCACGGCCTGGATTGGCCGTGCGCCGCCGGATTCCTCTATAACGTAGATTCCCGGCGCGTTAAAGGTCATTACCATGTCAGTCCTCCAGCGGTCCGAACCGGATGACAAGAGGCTCGTCCGAGGCCGCACGCGCGGCCAGCGTCAGCTCCTTGCCCTTGGCGATAACTCTCAAGGTCGTTGGATTGGCTCCACCCGGCACGGACGGGAAGACGAATCTCCCCCGTCCATCCGTGGCGGTCGAAAGGTTGAGCGACGCGATCTCGATGCGTGCCCCGGCCAGCGGAATGTCTTCCGGCCCCAGGACGACGCCCCGCAACGGCACGAGCGCCGCCGTCTGCACCACGAGTCGCTGGCGCACCAGCTTCGACGGCTGCTCCTGACGCTCGCGGCGCAACGGCACCCGCAGCACGAACGACGGCCGCACCGCAACCCCGAACGTCGCCCAGGCCTCAGCCGGAAAGGACTCCGCCTCCAGCTCCATCTCGTGGTGGTCCAGGGCGGCGAAGATCAGCTCACCCAGCAGCGTATGCGCCTCGGGCTGAGTCGGCGCCCAGGCCGTGACCAGGTAGCGCAGCGAGGCCTGCAGTGGCGGAGTGCGGCTGCGCAGCGGCGCCTCCGGCCGCACTTCATAGAGATAGAGGCTCACGCCCCTGCCCTCTGCCTCAGCCTGGGGTGGGTCGAAGGAGACCGCGACGTCCGTAAGCACAGAGCCTACCCAGTCCGCGAGGCGCTGGTCGGCGTCCTCAATCTTGACGCCCGGGTCGACCGAGCCCGGCTCTCTCGCGGCGGTCACGAGAGCCCAACCTCGCTTACGAAAGACTTAAAGCGGCGCGGCTGCACTGATCTCGTCATCGTGGGGCGAGTCAAATATCCGGCTGCGGACTGGCGCGAGCAACGCATCGACACTCAGCTCCTGAACCACGCCCAAAAGCGATCCATGCTTCGCAGGGCGCGGGTATGTTGGCTCAGTCCATGAGCGCTGCGATTATGCGCCCGCCTCTAGAGGAATGACAAGCCGAACCTTAACCGCCGTAGATGCGCCTGTAATCCGCCGCGGCTCCATCTCGAATTCAAGCCTTACCTGAGCAATGCCGAATGTGATGAAACTGCAAGGCTTGGCCTCAAAGTGATACGCGGAGGACGGGCCGTAAAAGGTTCGGCCTACTCCGCGAGGCCTCCATCGCCGGTGCTGGGCGGCGAGATGCGCACCGGCGAGCCAAAGACAGCCGCGGGCGCGCCAACGCTCACCGGACACGCCACACCACCGCTACTAACGCAGACGATGCGGCCCTCCAGCACCGGCATAATGCCTTCCGCGCTGCTGAGGTGGCGCGTCAACACCACGTCCAGCGGCTCGCGCAGCAGCAGCCCGTGCGTCAGCCTTGCATAGCCATCGCCGCCGGCCGCCATGAAGTCATTGGCCGTCAGCGTGTAGGTCGCCGCCGCGCTCAGGTCGATGGCCGCGCCGCTGCAAGCGCCATCGGCAGCCTGCCGCACGGCATCAAGGACGCGCTCTCCTGCCGGGCGGGCGATGTCGTAGCGGAAGCAAAGGCCGGAGACCTGGGGAAACCGCCCGTCCAACGCCGGCATGGCCGAAACGCCGTTCTCCAGCATTGCCCTGAGCTCGGCGCCCGTGACCTCCGCTGTGGCGGCTAGATTGCCGAAGGGCAGCACCGCCTCGATCTGGCCGGCCGTAATCGGGAAGGGCCGCGGCGATGCGGCGGGGCAGAAGTCCGCCGGGTCGTCCTGCGCGGGACAGGTGATGTCGGCGCGGACACCGCCGGCGTTGACGATGGCGAAGTCGCTGCCGTAGACCAGACGCATGGCATCGGCCAGGACGCCGGCAGCCAGCGACTCACAGCTGCGGGCCTCGGCCTGGCCGCAGGCGTCGCGCAGCGGGATGGCCCCGCCGGCGTTTGCCACCACGTGGGAGAGTTGCTCCGCGAGCCGGTCGCGATAAGATGCCACGAGAGCCGTAAGCTCCGCGTCCGGCGTGACGGCCGTTGCCAGCGGCACGACAAACTCGGTCCCGGCGTCCGTAACCTCGCCGGCGGCGCTGACCGTCAGGCTGGTACGGGCGTAAGAAAGGCCCTCGCTGCGCGCCTCAACCACCAGCGCCCCGTTGACGGTGCCGCTGTACTGGATGTCAGAGTGGCCGCCCAGGATGACGTCGAAGCCCGTAACCCGGTCCGCGAGGTCTGCCAGCGCGCCGGAGGCAACTCCATCCTCAACCGAGTCCAGACTCAGGTCGGTCAGCAGCACGAAGACCTGCGCGCCCTCGCGCGCCGCGGCGTCACGCGCGTAGTTGGCAGCGACAGCCGGGGCCGTCACCGTGATGCTGCCGAAGTTGCCGGGGAAGACCAGGCTCGGCGCTTCCGGGTCCGTCACGCCGATAACGGCAATGCTGACACCGCCCGTCTCGAAGATCCGGTATGGCGCGACGCCGATCAGGTTCGCATCGACGTTCTCCAGGTTGGCGGCGACGAAGGGGAACTGCGCCATGGTCACCAGGCGCTGCAGGTAGGCGATGCCGCCATCGAAGTTGTCATTGCCCAGCGTGTCGGCGTCCAGGCCGAGACGGTTGAGCGCTAGAATAGCGGGCTCGTCCTGGAACAGGTTCGAGATCGGCGGCGAGGTGCCGAAGGAGTTGCCGGCTCCCAGCGCCAGGGTGTTAGGGTTGCCGGCTCGGTCCGCCTGCCAGTACGACTCGATAACGGCAGCCCCACCAACGTTGCCCTGACCCGCCACCGCGACCGGCTCGATCTGGCCGCGCCAGCCGGAGATCGACAGCAGCTGGATCTCGACGCTTTCCGGCTGCTGCGCTTGCGACGGCAACGCCAACGTCAGGCTCAGGGTCAGGGCGGCAAAGGCGAAGAGAAACGGACGGCGGAGTCTTGACTGCATGAGGCCACTTTCTTGCTAACGAGTTGGACGCGGTTTTGAGATATGCGGCCATGAGCCTTGAGAATGATCGGCGCCGAAGCGGCCGTGGCTTAGCCTGCGGACGCCAAATCTAGCGCCGATTGCGCCCTCGCGCGTAACCTTTCGGCGTCCGCTACCGATCTAGCATGCAGAAGGACGGGTGTTGCGATCTGAGGCTCAGCAGTCGCCCGCGAGGGATTTAGCCGCGACGGCCGGCGCCGTCGAGCGGCTGATCGCGCTTGAGCCGGACGCCTGGCAGGAGCTTTTTCAGCAACACCATCGCAGGATGTACAACTTCGCCTACGTCAGGACCGGCGACCCCAGCCTCGCCGAGGAGATCGCCTCCGAGGTGTTCGCCGCGGCCGCTCAGGCCATCGCCCGCTACCGTCCCACCGGCGCTCCCATCGCCGCCTGGCTCTACCGCATCGCCCGCAACATCACCGCGGACCACCTCGAAAGGCGCCGCCGCCATCCCCAGACCTCGCTCGATGGCGTCGAGATCATCGCCACGGGCTGGGCGCCGGCCATCGAGCGCAGCGCCGACCTGGCTCAGGTGCTGCGGCTGCTGACGCGGGAGCAGCAGGAGGTCATCGCCCTGCGCTTCTTTGACGATTGCTCCCTGGCGGAGACGGCCGCGGCGCTGGGCCGCAGCGTCGGCGCCGTGAAGGTGATGCAGCACCGGGCCCTGGCGGCGCTAAAGCGGCATCTCGGCGGTAGCAGGCTATGAAAATCGACTACGAGGACGCCTTTGAAGAGAGTCTGGCCGCGCTTCGGCAGGGCGCCACCATCGACGCCGCCGTGTCGCGGCACCCAGAGCACGCGGCGATGGGAG